>NZ_JBOHXV010000175.1:0-2753 GCF_050737075.1 Stenotrophomonas sp. | reverse complement strand
CCGATCCTCACGCAACATGCGCTCGACGCTGGCGCGCTGTTCCGCCGGCAATCGGCTGATACTGGATTTGGCGCGGCGCTTGCTCATGTCTTCACTTCGGGCTGGGGCGGCTGACGCCGGGGACAACGGCCTGTCCGGTCGCCACATCGCCGCCTCGAGCGGTCAGAGTGGCCACCAGCACGCCGGGAACCACCTCGGACAGCGCCGCCAGATCCTGTTCCTGCAGCCACGCCAGGTCGGTGCGCACATCGTCACGGGTGCTGGCCACGCCCATAAACTGGAGGCCTGCGTGCAGGACGGACGAGTTGGCCATGTAGCCACGCTGCTCCTGCAGCAAGCGCAGCAACACCAGGCGACGGTCCTCGCGCAGGCGCTGAGCAAAAGGCATGTTCATCATTCATTCTCCAGAAGGTGCTGCTGGACGGTCTGCAGCAGCCGGTTGGTGGTCTGTACCTGGCCTTCCATGGACGACAGGCGTTCATAGACCAGTCGAACATCGGTATGGGTCAGGGCTTGCTCGCGATAGACTTCCAGCCGGGTCACACGCGCAACCAAGCTGACGTGGCGCCACCACAGCAGTACGCCGATCAGCAGATTGGCCAGCCCAACGGCGAGCAGCAGAATCAACCCGCCGACGAGCAGATCGTTGGTCGAAGGTCCATTCATCGGCGTTCGACCTCGCCAGCACAGGGCTGGCAGCGGCGCGTGAGCGGTACGGCCTGCAGGCGTTCAGACGGGATCGGCTCGCCGCAGTCCAGACAGTCCCTCTCGGCAGGCGCGGCGCCATCCAGTCGGGGTCGGCTGGCCTCGAACAGCTCCCACGCGCGTGCTTCGTCAGAGTTAGCGCGGTCAGCGGCGTCGATCACTGGGGTGCTTCCTCCCGTCGATAAGATCACTGAGGTCGGCGATACAGCCATGGAACGCGCTTGCCCTGGCACGCAGCCGATCTACCGCATTGGGGTCGCGGCTGCTGCGCTCGGTAAGTGACATCTGAGCCGCTGTCGCACGGTACTCATCGCGCAGCTTGATCAGATCGCGCATTGGAATTGTTGGGGGCGAGGCCCGCTGAGGGCTCATGCGGGCAACGCTCTACCGTCAAGCCGGCCTCGCGCGCGGCTGCGCAGTACCATTGCCATGCGGTCACTTCCCACTGCTGAGCCGCTTCGAGGAGCCGTGCCATGCGACTGCGGCAGTCGTGATACTGCTCGGCCACCTGATCGTGATTGCCGATCAGCACGATCCACTCGTCGCTCGGTGCCGCTGGTAGTGCCGGGCACGGCTGCACCAGGCTGGCGGGAAGCGTCGGTGGGGGCGGCACCGGTGCCGGATGGGTCTGGACCGGCATTACTGCGGTTCCAGTGCTGCAGGACGCCAGCACCAGCATGCTTGCCCAGCTCAGGATGAGCGCGGGCCAGCTCCTGCAGCGATTGCCGCTGTTCGCTTGCCCATTGTTGAATGTCTTCACGGTCTTCCTCTCGTCCCCGAGCCACTTCATCCAGGCGACGGATGGCAGCGTCATAGTTCAGGGTGTTTTGAACAGCGCTTTGGCGAAGCGCATCGGCGGTTTGAGACAGCTGTTGCAGGTTGTCGCGCAGCTGACGGTTGTCGTCCCTCGCGGCCCTTCCGTCTTGCCAGTCGCAGCCGCCCACGAATGCCGCCACAGCGACCCCCAACCAAAGCACCAATTGAATGGCGACCTTCATTGGCACACCGCCGCGCCTGGCCAGCCAGCTGCAATGTAGGCTGGCTCCAAGGTCATCAGGATGCGGCGCGAGTAGGCGATGTTCTCTGCATGTGGACCAGTGCCACGAGCGCGGAACCGCTCGACCTGTCTCCAGTCATTGGCATCGGCTCGCCCCGCAATGGTCAGGCCACGCTCGCGTAGAAGCCATGCCTCACCGCCGTTGTAGCCACGGAGGGCGAAGGACCAGCGACTACACTCACTCAAGGGCGTCCAGCCGATGGGCTGCACGCGCTCCAATAACCATTTGTCATAGAGTGCTGCGGCGTGAATCGCCTGGACCGGGTCCCATGGATCGAACTCCCCAAGCTCGGCGGGGAACCTCTCCGCCATCCAGCGGGCAGTTTCTGGCATGAACTGGGCAATACCCTGCGCGCCAACCGGTGAGCGTGCCTTCAGTCGCCAGCCGCTTTCCTGGTGCAGTTGCGCAGCTAGCCGCGCAGGGGACGCATTGACGCCCCACACATCGGCGACTACCCGTTCGACGCGGTGCCGATGCAGTGCCGATGCTTCGGGAATCACAATGCTGCTACTGGCCCATGCCGAAGGGCCAGTGAGTGCAAGAACCATTGCGACTGATGCGGACCAACAGCGTAGACGCAGGCTCACCCGATCAGCCCCACGCCGATGATGGCGGCTGCAACGATGGTGGCCCTGCGAGCCTGAGCCATCGAGCGCTCAATGCCTTCTAGCCCGGCTGGATCACCGCCGCGGAAGTACGCCCAGTCAAACCCATAGCCCAGCGCGCCACCGGCGGCGATCTTGCTGACCGCCCACAAGTAGGCGCCAGCCTTGGCCGGATTCAGCGGAACAACAAACGCCAGCAGCACCAGGCTGATGGCAACCCACAACCACACGTAACCGATTCGGTCCAGGGTGCGGGATACAGCAGATTTCAACGATGACATGCGCAGCTCCTGCAAAGGAGCCGGCGGCGACAGACCGCCGCCGGCAGTGGGCAGGGGTGCGCGGCGCGCTTCAACGTTTCAACACCGTTGCCCTGCCTGCACAG
>NZ_JBOHXV010000174.1:0-2869 GCF_050737075.1 Stenotrophomonas sp. | reverse complement strand
CACCCCGCCGTAGAGCCGGGCCATGCCCGGCTGCAGTAATCGTAGCGCCGGGCCATGCCCGGCTGCAGTAATCGTAGCGCCGGGCCATGCCCGGCTGCAGTAATCGTAGCGCCGGGCTCTGCACGGCCGCTGTAATCGTAGCGCCGGGCTCTGCCCGGCCGCTCTTCGCAAGGAAACACCATGGCCGACAAGCCCGCCCAAATGCTGCTCGATCCCGGTTTCGAACTGACCCTGCGCCCCATGCGCTACCCGCAGTTCTATGACATGTATCGCAACGCGATCAAGAACACCTGGACCGTGGAAGAGATCAACTTCCAGATCGACATCAGCGACCTGCATGGCAAGATGTCGCCGGGCGAGCGCCACCTCATTCACCGCCTGGTTGCGTTCTTCGCCACCGGCGACTCGATCGTGTCCAACAACCTGGTGCTGAACCTGTACCAGCACTTGAACGCGCCCGAAGCGCGCATGTACCTCTCGCGCCAGCTGTACGAAGAAGCGCTGCACGTGCAGTTCTACCTGACCCTGCTCGACAACTACCTGCCCGATCCGGACGAGCGCGCCAAGGCGTTCGACGCCGTGGAGAACATCGACTCCATCAAGCAGAAGGCCGACTTCTGCTTCAAGTGGATCGACTCCATCCAGAACCTCAAGCGCATCGAAACCCGTGACGAGCGCCGCCAGTTCCTGCTCAACCAGATCTGCTTCGCCGCGTGCATCGAAGGCCTGTTCTTCTTCGCCGCCTTCGCCTACGTGTACTACTTCCGTTCGCGCGGCCTGCTCAACGGCCTGGCCTCGGGCACCAACTGGGTGTTCCGCGACGAGAGCGCGCACATGGAGTTCGCCTTCGAATGCGTGGACGTCATCCGCGAAGAAGAGCCGGACCTGTTCGACGACGAAATGAAGCAGCAGGTCTATGACATGCTCGCCGAAGCCATCGAATGCGAAGTGAAGTTCGCCGAAGACGTGCTGTCCGGCGGCGTGGCGGGCATTTCCACCCGCGACATGCGCCACTACCTGCAGCATTGCGCCGACAACCATTTCCATCGCCTCGGCATGGAAAAGAAGTACAACGTGCGCAACCCGCTGAGCTTCATGGAACTGCAGGACGTGCAGGAGCTGACCAACTTCTTCGAACGCCGCTCCTCGGCCTACCAGGTGGGCGTGAAGGGCGAAGTGTCGTTCGACATGTCGTTCTGATCCAACGGCTCCATGCGTAATGAAAAGCCCCGGCACTGCCGGGGCTTTTTGTTTCCGTTTACATCGCTGCCGTATCATCGGCGTCGACTCCACCCCTCGGCCCACCGCCATGACCGCCACCCCCGACGTCGTCCCGCCCACCGAAGTGCGCATGGCCGAAATCGTCTTCCCCAACCACACCAACCACATGGGCACCCTGTTCGGTGGCCAGGCGCTGGCGTGGATGGACAAGGCCGCCTTCCTGGCCGCCGCGCGCTACTCGCGCCGCACCGTCGTCACCGCGCGCTCCGACCAAGTGGACTTCAAGCTGCCCATCAGCATCGGCCAGATGGTGGAAACCGTGGGCCGCATCGTTGAAGTAGGCCGCAGCTCCATGAAGGTGGAAGTGGAGCTCATCGCCGAAGACCTGCACACCGGCGAGCGGAAGCTGTGCACCCGGGGCCACTTCGTCATGATCGCCCTGGACGAGAACCACAAGCCCACCGCCGTGCCGGCGCTGCCCGACGACATCGCCGGCCCCTGAACGGGCAGGGCGATTGCGAAGCCTGCAATCGCCCCCATCTTGCTGGCATGTCCACTCCACTGGCTGACTTCATTCACCGCGCCCGCCGCCTGTTCGTCCTGACCGGCGCCGGCTGCAGCACCGACTCCGGCATTCCCGACTACCGCGACGCCGACGGCCAGTGGAAGCGCACCCCACCGGTGAACTACCAGGATTTCATGGGCGAGGTGGCCACCCGCCAGCGCTACTGGGCACGCAGCCTGATCGGCTGGCCGCGCTTCGGGCAGGCCACGCCCAACGCCACCCACGCCGCCCTGGCCGCCCTGGAAGCGCGCGGCAATGTGGAAGTGCTGCTCACCCAGAACGTGGACTGCCTGCACCAGCGTGCCGGCAGCGTCGGCGTCATCGACCTGCACGGCCGCCTCGACCAGGTGCGCTGCATGGGCTGCGAGGCCCGCAGCGGGCGCGAAGACTTCCAGCACGCCTTGCTGGCCGCCAACCCCGGCTGGGACACGCTCGAGGCCGCGCAGGCGCCCGATGGCGACGCCGACCTGGAGGGCGTGGATTTCAGCGGTTTCAACGTGCCGGCATGCCCCACCTGCGGCGGCATCCTCAAGCCAGACGTCGTCTTCTTCGGCGAAAACGTCCCCCGCGACCGCGTCGCGGCCGTACACGACCACTTGGCCAACGCCGACGCCGTGCTGGTAGTCGGCTCCTCCCTGATGGTCTATTCCGGCTTCCGCTTCGTCCAGGCCGCAGCCAAGGCAGGCCTACCGGTAGCGGCCCTGAACCTGGGCCGCACCCGAGCAGACGACCTGCTGACGCTAAAGGTAGAGCAGCCCTGCGCAGATGGGCTGTCGTTCCTATTGCCAGCCAACGCCTAACGCCGGGCTCTGCCCGGCTGCCTCACCATTCGACCAACGCACACCCCGCTATCCGCCTCGTTCGACCAACGCACAGCCCCCGTAGCGCCGGGCTCTGCCCGGCTGCCACACCGTTCGACCCAAGCACACCCCCGTAGCGCCGGGCTCTGCCCGGCTGCCTCACCGTTCGACCCAAGCACACCCCCGTAGCGCCGGGCTCTGCCCGGCAGCCTCACCGTTCGACCCAAGCACACCCCCGTAGCGCCGGGCTCTGCCCGGCTGCCACACCGTTCGACCCAAGCAC
>NZ_JBOHXV010000173.1:0-2873 GCF_050737075.1 Stenotrophomonas sp. | reverse complement strand
GGTGCTGCCTGTTCAGGATGTTTTTCATAAGGGTTCTCGCTAAAGGGAATCGGCGGTTCAGAGCTTGCTGGCCATCAGCTCCATCAACTGGTCGATGTGCGCTTCGGTATTGAGCAGCCCCGGCGAAACACGAATGATCGGCCCGACATCACGGTCCACGGCATCGCACACCACGCGGCGGTCCATCAGGTAATTGGCGACCTCTTCGCAGTCCTGGTGCTTGATGCGGAAGAAGGTGAAACCGGCGGAATACTCCGGCGACAGCGGTGTGACCAGCTCCACCGACGGATGCTCCTGCAAACGCTTCTTCAGGTAGCTGTTGATGGCGTGGATGCGCGTCGCGACCTCGGCCTTGCCCAGCTCCAGGTGCAATTTGAAAGCTTCGGTCAGTGCCCAGCGGTGTTCGAACGAGTGGTAGCCGCCGTAGGTCATCACGGTGGAAAACTGGGTGGCTTCAGAGAAGGTCGGGATGGTCGGGGTCACGTCCTTGAGCTCGTCGGAGCGGGCGCAGATGATCCCGGTGCCCCGTGGGCCGAACATCCATTTGTGGGTGCCGGCGATGAAAAAGTCGCAATGCATGTCCGGAAAATCGACGTTCTCCACGCCGAAGCCGTGTACGCCATCGATCACGTAGAGGATGCGGTCCTTGTCTGCGCGGCCACGGTTTTTCTCGGCCACCAGTTTGCCGATCTCGCCGATGGGCAGCTTCACGCCGCTGCCGGAATGCACCCAGGTCATGCCCAGTACGCGGGTCTCGGGGCGGATGTTGCGTTCAATCGCGGCCAGCACTTCGGCGGTCGAGACCTTGTACGGGTCTTCGAACAATCTGATCTTGCGAACCCTGGTGCCGTCCTTCTGGGTGCGGTATTCGAACACGCTGTTGGCGGCGTAGTGCTCGTGTTCGCTGGTGAGGATTTCCTGGTCCGGGCGCACGTGGATGCCGGCGTAGATCATCGCCAGGCCTTCGGTGGTGCTGCCGGTCAGGGCGATCTGCGACGGCTTGGCTTTCAGGTAGCGTCCGGCCCACACGCGCACGTCCTCTTCGCGGCGTTCGGTTTCGCCGCGATGCCAGTCCATGGCCAGGCCGGGGTTGCGATCGAGGTTGGCGCGGTGCATCTCGATGGCTTCACGCACCGGGCGCGGGTGCGAGGTCACCAGGAAGTTGGCGAAGTGCAGGTAGTTCGGGTCCTGCGTGAACAGTTGGCGCAACTGGTCCCATTTGTCCTTGGGCAACGGCGCGGGGCTTGCAGCCTGTGCGGGCAGATTGATGGCCGAGGCCAGGGGAATGCCGGCCGCCAGAATGCCGGCCTGCTTGAGGAATGAACGACGGTTGGTCATGGATTCGGTTCGCTTTGGCAAAAGGAAAAATCAGTTCTGCACCACAGGCCGGGAAGATTTCTGCACCTGGTCCCAGACCCGCAGGAAGTTGCCGCCCCAGAGTTTGGCGATGTCGGCTTCACTGTAGCCGCGGCTGATCAGTTCTGCGGTCACGTTGCGGGCCTCGCTGACGTCTTTCCAGCCGTCGAGGCCGCCGCCGTCGTTGAAGTCGGAACTGATGCCGACGTGGTCGATGCCGATTTTCTTCACGGCGTAATCGATCGCATCGCCGTAGTCCTTGAGGGAGGCCTTGGGTTCTTTGTCTAGGATCGAGTAGAGCTGGCTGGCGTATTCGCCGAAACGCTGCTCGGGCCAGACGGTGATCACCGGATCGCCGGGCATCAGGGCCATCTCCAGGCCTTGCAGCGGTTGCAGGTCGAAGCGCGCGCGCAGGGCATTGAGCTTGTCCAGGGTGGCCTGGCTCAGCGGGCGGATGTAGGTCGGGAAGCCGACAATCTGCACCACGCCGCCGCTGTTCTTGATCAACTGCATTTCCGGGTCGCTGAGGTTGCGCGGGATGTCCACCAGCGCTCGGGGTGCCGAGTGGGAGGCGACCATCGGCGTGCGGCTCAGTTGCGCGACTTGCTCCAGGGCCTTGGTCGACATCTGCGACACATCGATGATCACGCCCAGGTCATTCAGGCGATGGACCGCCTGTTTGCCAATGTCCGACAGCCCGCCAAGGGCATCGCGCGAGTCATTGAAGAACGGCAACGGCCGCGACGAATCGGCCCAGGCGTTGTTGCCCACGTAGCTGAAGCCGAACATGCGCATGCCTCGCGCGGCCCACTGGTCCAGGGCGTTGAGGTCATTGCCCAGCGGGTAGGCGTTGAGCATGCTGATGAAGATCGCGAACTTGCCTTCGCCATGCAGGCGCCGGAAATCGTCGGGGGAGTAGGCGATTGCCACCTGATTGGGGAAGTCACGCACCATCGCGCTGATGATCCTGTAGCGGGTTTCCTGCTCGTGTCGGGCCTCGTCGACGAAGCCGGCAGTAGGCCGATGAGGGGCGTTGGCGCCGTTCCATATTTCCGGCCAGCCGAAGATCGTCAGCGCCGCACCGGACAGGCGCCCGCGGCCGGTCTTGACCAGGTCGAACTGGCCTTCGCCGTCCTTGTCGACTTCGTTGCCGGCGGTGCCGAAGTCCATGGGCACGGTGATGTGGCTGTCGAACGAGAGGATGCGCTCCTGTAATTGATCGGCCTGTTTCATCACCTTGACCGGGTAGCCGGGATTGTCCTTGAACCAGTAATCCCAGGCTGCAAGGCCTGCACCCGCGCTGATCGCCAGGGCCAGCGGCAGGCCGATGAAAAGAGCCTTTTTCGAACGTGGTTTTGTCATTGCCGTCTCAGTCAGGTTCGCCGTCGGGGATCAGGCGCAGGGGCCTTTGCTATCTGGGGGGAACGTATGGCTGATCCAATAATTTAGGTGTCTATGCGGGCCTCATCGCGAGCAAGCTCGCTCCCACACTGATCGAGTGAACACTGGAGATCCCC
>NZ_JBOHXV010000172.1:0-2964 GCF_050737075.1 Stenotrophomonas sp. | reverse complement strand
GTGTTGTTGCGCTGAACGCGCATCAACACAACCGCGCGCTACCCGGCGCCCGTAACAATTCGTAGCGCCTGGCCATGCCTGGCGACCGCGCGAAGCGCGGCACAAACCCAGCAACCGCAGCAACGACGCGTCCTCATCGCTTACCGCGGCTGACATCCATCCGAAGCCGCGCGTCCGGGGTTCATGACCCCCGACGGATACGAAGCCACCCATGGGGTGGCTCTACGCGATGAAGCCACCCAAGCGGTGGCGATACGCGCCGGTGCAGGTGCGACAATACCCCCGATGTCGCACGCGCTCCCTACCTCCTCCCCACGCCTCGCCGCCTCCGGCGTGCTGCTCGCCGCGATCGGTGCCATTGCCGCTTCCGGCAAGGCGGTGATCGTGAAACTGGCCTACCGCCACGGCGTGGATGCCACCACGCTGCTGGCGCTGCGCATGCTGATGGCGTTCCCATTCTTCGCGATGCTGGCCGTGTGGTCGGCCCGCCGCGCCACGGCGCTGTCCTGGGGCGATCGCGGGCGGGTGCTGTGGCTGGGTTTCACCGGTTACTACCTGTCCAGCCTGCTCGACTTCCAGGGGCTGCAGTACATCAGCGTCACCCTGGAGCGGTTGATTCTGTATCTCAACCCGACCCTGGTGCTGCTCATCAGCCTGGTGCTGCTCAAGAAGCGTCCCGGCCGCTGGCAGCTGGTCGCGCTGGCCCTGAGTTATCTGGGCGTGCTGCTGGCGTTCGGGCATGACCTGCAGTTGGAAGGCGGGCGCATCGTGCTGGGCAGTGCGCTGGTGTTCGCCAGCGCGCTGAGCTACGCGCTGTATCTGTTCGGCAGCGGGCAGGTGGTGGCCAGGATCGGCGCGATCCGCCTCACGGCCTATGCCAGCTGCGTGGCCTGCGTGCTGTGCGTGCTGCACTTCGCGGTGCTGCACCCGCTGCCGGTGTTGTTCCAGCAGCCCGAGCCGGTGTACTGGCTGTCGCTGGTCAACGCCACGGTCTGCACGGTCCTGCCGGTGCTGGCGATCATGCTGGCGGTGAAACGGATCGGCTCGTCGCTGGCCGCCCAGGTGGGTATGCTCGGCCCTGTATCCACCATCGTGATGAGTCTATGGCTGCTCGACGAACCCATGGGCCCCGGGCAGATCCTGGGGACGGCGCTGGTGCTGGTCGGGGTGCTGCTGGTCAGCCGCGTCCGCGCGTGAAAGTGCGGGCGGCGGCCGAGCCGGGGGAACCGGCCGACGATCCGGCCGCCCAGGCGCGGGCGCGCATCCTGGCGGTGATCCGCGCCATTCCGCGCGGGCAGGTGATGGGTTACGGGCAGGTGGCGGCCAAGGCCGGGCTGCCTGGCCGCGCGCGGCTGACGGCGCGCGTGCTGGGCATGAACGACGACCCGGACCTGCCCTGGCACCGCGTGCTGCGCTCGGACGGGCGCATTGCGATGCCGGAAGGCTCCCGCGGCTGGCGCGAGCAGAGCCAGCGGCTGCGTGCCGAAGGGGTGGTGATGGAGCGGGGCAGGGTGAAGCACATGCCGCGCACGCCCGGCGACGAACTGGATGCGGCCCTGTGGGGACCGGGCTAGCCCGTTATGATGGGCGCGGTTCCAAAGGATGACCCCATGTTTCCGCGCCTGCCCACCGTTACCAAGGCACTGTTGATCGCCAACATCGTGCTGTTCCTGCTGCAGCAGCCCTTCCTGCTCGGCTACGGCACGTTCGAGCCGTTCATGCTGCAGCCCCTGCGCGGCGGCTTCGACCCGTTCTCGCCGGGCGGCAATTTCCAGCCGTGGCAGTTGCTGACGTATGGCTTCCTGCATGGCGGCTTCGGCCACCTGTTCTTCAACATGCTGGCGCTCTTCATGTTCGGTTCGCCGCTGGAACAGACGTGGGGCGAAAAGCGCTTCCTGACCTTTTACCTGGTGTGCGTGGCCGGTGCGGGCTTGTGCCAGTTGCTGGTGGGCGCGCTGATCGCCGACCCGGCGCCGGTGCTGGGCGCCTCCGGTGGCATTTTCGGCCTGTTGCTGGCCTACGCCATGCTGTTCCCGAACCAGCGGATCATGCTGCTGTTCCCGCCGATTCCGATGAAGGCGCGCACCTTCGTGATCGTGATCGGCATCACCGAGCTGGTGATGGGCGCCACGTCCTGGCAGCCGGGCATCGCCCACTTCGCCCATCTGGGCGGCATGATCTTCGGCTGGCTGCTGATCCGCTACTGGCGTGGGCAACCCCCGTTCAAGCCGCGCCCGCCGGGTGGGCCACGACGTCCCAACCACCTGCGCCGGGTCAAGTAGGCCGCTGCATCATCCCGCCCGGTTCCCACCGCGAAGACGTCGGCCAAAGCCTGTATCAGCAGGTGCTGGGCAGTGCGTACGTGACGCTCCCCAAGCAGGTGCAGGCGCTGCACCTGGGAACGCACGCGCGCCGTTGGAGCGGTGTGTCGCAGGTGCGTCGTGGCAGCGGGATGCTGGCGCGGGCCATCGCGGCCGCGATCGGTTTCCCCGCCGCCGGTGCGAACGTACCGGTGACCGTGGCATTCCATTCGGAGAAGGGCGGCGAGCGTTGGACGCGCGACTTCGCTGGCCGGCGTTTCCACTCGTGGCAACGGCGCGGGGCAGGGCGCAACGACGCGCTGCTGGTGGAGCGTTTTGGCCTGATCGACGTTGCCCTGGCGCTGGTGGTTGAAGGCGATCGCCTGACCCTGGTGCCGCGCCGCTGGTTCTGCCTGGGCCTGCCGATGCCGAAGGCGCTGCTGCCGAAGGGGACCACGTTCGAGACCGAGGTGGACGGCCGGTTCGTGTTCGATGTGGAGATCGCCGCGCCGGTGGTGGGCTTGATCGTGGCGTATCGGGGCTCGTTGCTGCCGGTGGGGTAGAGCCACCCCATGGGTGGCTTCGCGGCGCCGCACTAAGACGCAGCCACCCATGGGGTGGCTCTACGATCAGACAAAAAGAAGGGGCGCCCATTGGGCGCCCC
>NZ_JBOHXV010000171.1:0-3054 GCF_050737075.1 Stenotrophomonas sp. | reverse complement strand
CCCCAGATCGCTCGTCCTTGCAGACATGGCCAGCTTCGACCAGGCCAGCAACTTCCTGGGCGATCTTGGCGGCGCGAGACAGTCGCAGCGATGTTTTGGCAGGCTTGAACAAGCCGAGGTAGCCCAGTACGGCCTTTCCCAACTCCGGCTGCATCCCGGCCAAGGTTACGGCCAGCCGCTTGCCGTCTTCCTCGACAAAGAACGCATTCACGTGGCCCTGTGCGCCGCATTCGGGACATGTCGCTTTCATCAGTTTCTCCGAAAGTCCTTCATCGAGGGCGCGGGCGGCGCATCCAAGCCGTCCAGGGCATTGCTGAGGAATGCACGCACGAACTCATCCTCCGATCCACCAGCCCTGAGCAGCTCGACGCCTAGAGCCACCACATTCGTGAGATACGGCACCACCTGCGGCGGATGCAGCTGCATTACGTGCTGAAAGGTGATCCTGAGCGCGGCATCTACTGCCGACTCCAATACGCGAGCTTCTTTCTGTGCCGTCACTTCTTACTTTTCCTGTTTGCGTGGATCTGGAGCGCAGCGATTAACCGATGGAGCTGGTCGGCCTTCAACCACTCCAGCCGCTCAACCTTGAACATGCGCTTGGCCATCGAAGTGGCGTAACTCCATGGCCTGCCAGCAGCAGCAAGCAGCGCCTCGACCTTCTTCAGCATCGGGATGCCGTCTACCGCATCCGGTCTACCCGGGAAGACTGCGCCGCCATCCTGCTTACGGGCATCGCTAAAGCCGAGGCGCTTCATCTCCTGAATGACCTTGTCGCGTTCCTGGGACGACATCGCAGCGCTCGAGCTCTTGCCGGTGACCCGAAGCAACAGCTCCCTGTAGGTGTCGTCGGCCATGCCCAGCTGGGATACGGCGACGTGGATCTTGGCGATCTGTGCTCGTCGGGGATCTCTCATGATCAGCCATAGACCCTGCTGAGCTCGAAGACGTCTTCCAGCAGCAGGAACAGGCGGCGCACTTCGCCGCTCTGCAGGGCAAAGCGGGCGTCCAGCTCGGCGCGGCGACCGTCCTCGTCGGCGTGCTCAAGCTGGTCCAGGGCGCCGTCCAGGAACTTCAGCTTGCGCACGATCAGGTCATCGCCCAGCACGAACGACAGGTTGTCCTCGAACACCAGGGCCAGCTTGGTCACCTGCTTGCCGGCGTCCAGGTGCTTGTCGATCTCGTCGCAGCGCAGCTCCTGGTGCTGGCATTTGACCACCGCGCCGCCTTCGGCCGGGTCTTTCATCTCGCACTCTTCGCCCAGGCTCAGCCCGGTCGGAAGCGGCTCACCGGCGATCCATCCGGTCAGGATCGAACGCGGCGCCACTTCGGCGTTCAGCGGCATGGCCGGGAAGCTGCCGAGCAGGCCACGGATATCGGACATCACGCTCTCGCCGGCATTGCGACTGGAACCGTCCACGGCCACATAGCCATGCGCGAGGTCGATCAGCGCATCAGTGCGCCAGCTGGCTACCAGCGCCTTGGGCATCAACTCGTGTAGCAGGTCGTCCTTTATGCGCTTGCGTTCGCGGCCGCCCGGCTTGCGACCTTCCTTCGCCTCGATCTCCTCCATCTTGCGGGCCAGCAGGTCGTTGACGGCTGCGCCCGGCAGGATCTTGTCCTCACCGCCCACGGTCAGCCAGAGCGCGTCGCCGACGCGGTGCGAGAACACGGCCTTTTCCTCACGGCCGAACGGGGAGATAAAGCCGCGCGAGCTCATTTCGAGCGGACCCACCGGCTTGAGCAGCGCCTGCGGCAGCAGGGTGTCGGCCTCGGAGAAATCTGTGCTGATTGGGAATGCGAAGAATGTCAGGTTCTTGAAGAACATCAGGTCGTTTCCTCGAAGCAGATCAATTGAGTGTGGATGTGGTGCCGTTTCAATGCCCAAGGGAATACGTCGCCGCGCAGCCGGATGTACTCCAGCGCATCCCGCACTGTCCCAAGGTCTTCGCCGAAGAGACGGGGAGCGTTGGCATCGAAGTGCCGAACGCCGTCAATCCATGTGTCCCGGCAGAACAGTTCGATGTCGCAGCGGACGGTCTTGTCTGCGATCTGGACGGCGAGCGCGATCGTGCCGGCGGCGGGTTCCGAGTGATCCATGTCATACCCCCGCCATATCAAGCGTGATTGGCTGATACTTGCCCTTGTCGTCGCGTTCGTAGACGCGGACGTAGGATTTACTGCCCACGACCTGGACGGCCTCGCCGATTGCTGCCATGGCGCGCTGCCAGCGGTCATCCGCAATCTGAAGCCTGCGCAGCGACAGCACCTGGCCAGTACGGATATTGCCCTGCTGATCCATCCGGAAAGCATCGTTGATGATGGCGCGAATTTCCGGTGACGCGTCTTCCGTCCATTCGACCAGGCAGGCATCGATCAGTGCCTTGGCCGCCTGGAGGCGCTCATCGAAGCGGATGCTCTCCTGAATCTGGCGGATGATCTTGTAACTACCGTTGAAGGCCAGGAGGGTGACGTTCCCCTTTGTACCCCCGATAAACACCCGATATTCCTCCGCACTGAGCTGGATGAAGGCGGCGATGTCGGCGTGCGCCCGGATCTTGAACGCCGCGAGCTGCGCGTGGAGGCGCTTTGCCTCGCTGGCCAGCTCAGCGACCAGCTCATCGCGAGCCTGATCAATGGGGCGGATGTTCCTCTCGGGGATCAGATTCCCCTTGGCGTCCTGCCGGTATCCGGCAGGAATTTCGGTGGTGCATTGCATGGTGTTGCTCTCCATTTCGTGATCAGTCGCTGAGGCTGCTGGCTGCTGCGCGGGTGGCCCGGTAGGCTGTGAGCAGGTTCTGAATTGCCGCGTGGGGCAGCTCGATGCAACAGGCGTCCACCAGTGCTTCATCGAGGTCCTGGCTGATCGCTTTGAGGCGATTGCGCAGTGCCAGAGGGTCATCCTGGCGAGGGCGTCCTACTGCGCTGTTCGCCGGCTCCAGCAGGGCTACGGGCGAGCTGGTGTTCAGGCGGATCAGGGCGTGAATCGCAGCCGCTCCTGTGCCCGTAGTTTCCAGCTGGCCCTGCTGCTGCAAGGCGACCACCGCCTGCGCC
>NZ_JBOHXV010000170.1:0-3195 GCF_050737075.1 Stenotrophomonas sp. | reverse complement strand
CGGTCATCGACGCAGAGGCCGATGCGCTGCAGATGGCCGTAGATCGCGCCAAGACCATCGAGAATGCGATGCACCCGGCCACTGCCGGTGATGGAATCGCCGACTGGGAGCGCGTGCTCGGCCTGCGTCCATTGCCCAGTGCAGGCCCCACCGATCGCGTGCAGGCGGTGTTGGCCAAACTTGGCGAGCTTGGAGGGCTCTCCATTCCGTACTTTGTGCGTTTGGCGGCTGCCACTGGCTACGTGATCACGATCACCGAGCCCAAGCCTTGGCGAGTGGGCCACAGCAACGTGGATGAACCGCTGTACCTAGAAGACGTGCTGTTCGTCTGGCAGGTGCGCATCGACCGCCGCCCGCCCGATGCCACACCGGCCACTGATGCCGCGCTGGAGGCCACCTTTAACAACCTCAAGCCGGCGCATACCTTCTGCCAGTTCCTGGAGTCCTGACGTGCATCGTATCGATGTTCCAACCGCCGCATCCGCACCCCCACCGAGGCAAGAGCCTGGCCAACCGGGCTACTTCACCAGCGGCGACTTCGTCGGTGGCGTCAAAGCTACCGTCCCAGGTGCCGATTGGTTCAATACCGTCCAGGCCGAATTGAGCAATGCCGTGGAAGGGGCCGGTCAAGCGCTGGACCGCGATGACGATTCCCAGTTGCTGCGGGCCATTCAGGCGCTGATTCGTAAGACTCGGTATGTTCCCGGGCAGGTAATCGCGTTCGCTGGAAAAATCGTGCCCGAGGGAATGTTGCACTGTAACGGCGCAACCGTTTCACGCACCACCTACGCCGATCTGTTCGCCGCTGTGGGCACAACGTACGGTGCGGGGGATGGCAAGACCACCTTCAACCTTCCGTTGTGCAAGGAAGGCACCACGATCACCCATACCAACGACCCTGCCAATGTAGGCATCCATGCGCCTGGTGTTGTCATTTCCCATGCGCATACGGCCAGCGCTTCGGACGTTGGGGATCACACGCATTACATCGGCGTCTTCAACGCAGGAAGCCACACGCATGCTGCCAGTTCCGGAGCGGCTGGCGACCATACGCATGGTGCATGGACAGACGCGCAGGGAAGTCATGCGCATACCGGCGGAACGTCTTGGGGCGGTGATCACACCCATAGCATGGGTAGCTTCCGCGCTCGCTATCAAACTGGCGGTGACGCCGGCTTCCACGAAATGAATAGTGGCGCAGTGGGTACGAACGTAGCCGGGGGCCACAACCACACTTTCTCAACGGATGGCGCGGGGAATCATTCCCATAACATCGGCATGAACGGCCCTGGAAACCACACTCATACAATCGGAGTCGCCGCAGCAAGTGACCACTCGCATTCCTTGGATAACCGAGGTGCAGGGGCACATGGCCACATCATCACCGTGAACAGCGCCGGCGGGAATGACAATTTGCCTGCGGGTCTGCGCATGATTTATTGCATTGCCTACTAATTGAGGTTGCCCGCATGAGTTTCACGTCGCTTCCAGATTCGCGCCCCGCCTTTTCCTACGACCCAGTCACCCGGGAGCTGCTGGGCAACATCACCGTATTTCTGTCGCCTGCCGATGGCACCTATCCTCTGCCGCCGTCTGCGGTGGAGTTCTCACCAGGCGATTCGGCTGGCCTGTTTCGACGGCATCGCTTGACCATAGCTTTGGATGCGTGGGAGACCGTTGCCGACTTTCGTCATGTCATGCTCTACGCCAAGGCCACTGCGGAGCCGGTGGCCAACACGCTCTCGCTGGGAGAAGCGCTCTCCGATGACCTGACCACTACTCAGCCAATTGTGTTTGGCCCTGACGATCACTGTCGAAATCAGTGGGACGATGCAGCGAAAGCGTGGCGTGCCATTCCCGACTTCAGCTTGATCCCGCTCTGGGACAAATCCACCGCCGTGCTGGTTGACTCGCTGCCAGTGGGACAGCCTCTGCCGTTTGAGCTCACCACGATAGCGCCGCCGCGCGGAAACGCGGATGTCGCTAGATGGGACGAGTTAATCGGCGGGTGGGTCAAGAAGCTGAAGTAAAATTCCCGGTCACCTATCTGACCGGTAGCCTTGGGGTCATCATGCTGCAAAATGTTACACGGGGGCGTACTGCGTCACGCAATACGCACTTTACCTCGATCCAAATGCTTCGCGGAATCGCAGCGCTGATGGTGGTTCTGTTTCACCTAGTGAATGCCGAGGTTGTGCACGGGCGTGGAGCATCGCTGCTCGGCGGAAGCCTCGCAGAGTACGGCTATGGTGGGGTTGATCTGTTCTTCGTCATCTCCGGATTTGTGATGACTACCGTGATGGCGGGCAGGTTCGGGAGCACCACAGGCGCAGTACGGTTTCTGGCGAAGCGCGGACTGCGGATATTGCCGCTCTATTGGTTGTTTACGACAGCGATCGTTCTATTGCTACTGGTCAGACCAGGGGCTGTAGATGGCACCTACCACGACAAGAGCATCCTGGCTTCGTACTTGCTTTTGCCGCAACCTACACTTCCGCTGCTTCAGGTCGGTTGGACATTGATCTACGAAGCCTTCTTCTACCTGATGATGGCACTCGCGATTGCTTTAGTTTCCGAGCGTCGGGTTCTCGCATTTTTCGCGGCGTGGACTGTCGCCTTGCTGGCAATGCAGCTCATCCCGGGAGATTCTCCAGTCTGGCTGATCGTCAGCAGCCCAATGGGATGGGAGTTCATTTTCGGAGCCCTTATTGGCATGTACTGGCGTCGCCTCCCGGCGCGCTTGGCTGCAGGCTTCGCAATCACTGGAGGCATCGGCTTTGCAGCGGGTGCCGTGCTGCTGCAGATGCAGTATGTCCAAGGTGGTGACGCAGCATTGACCCGAACCATTGCGTTTGGACTTCCCAGCGCCCTTCTTCTTACGGGGCTGGTCCGCTGGGAACGTGCGGACAGAAGCTTCAGCCGCTCAGTCTTTCTCCTTGTTGGCGACGCTTCCTACTCGATCTATCTGAGCCATCTATTCGTACTGAGCATCGGGGCAAGACTGTGGAGCGCCTCGGGTTGGAATGAATCCGTATGGCAGCACTGCGCGTTCATTCTAGGGATGATGATTGCATGTGTAGTTGGAGGGCTTATTTGCCATCGCTGGATAGAAAAGCCACTTCTAAACACCAGCAAGGCTGCAACTCGTCGTCTCTTGTCCGCAGCCCAATCAGCATGACAGAACAGGGCGACGTG
>NZ_JBOHXV010000169.1:0-3320 GCF_050737075.1 Stenotrophomonas sp. | reverse complement strand
GTCCACATGGTGATGCCACGGAGTCTGAAAACTCCGCAACGAACAGTTGGACCTCTTGCGTCGGGAGGGTGGCGGAATACAACACCCTCGCGGGGAATACGTCGCACCGTTCGTTGCACGGTTTTCAGCCTCCCGACTCCCTCGCCATCCCGGCGAGGGAGATTCTCTGGAGAGCGCCACCATGCATTCCCATGACGAAGAAGTCTCCCCCGCCACCGCCCCACGCATCACCCTCCACTGGCACACGCCGAAGAGCGTGCTGGTCGGCCGGCTGGGCCGGGATCAGCCCCAACCCGGCGAACTGCTCATCCCCTGCCTGAAACTGCGCGGCATGTGGCTCTGCGATGCCGGCATCGCGGCGGGAACCCGCCTGAAGGTGGAGGTCTATGACGGCGCCATTCTGCTGCGCGTTCCCGATCCGGCGGTGTCCATCGCGCTGCGGCCGCTCAAGCGCCGGCGCTATCGGCTGCAGTCCCTGCGGTGAACGCCTGCCGGTTCGGGCCTGGAAAGCAGCGACGCATGGCGTCGCTCTACGACGGGGCGCCATTGGCCTACAATCCTCCCTCCCCCAGCATGATCAGCGGCATGCACGGTTCCTGCGCCCGCCGCCTGGACCACGCCGCCTACAGGCAGAGAACCCGCAATGAGAAGTCATGACAGCAGCAAGCGCATCCTGGTCACCGGTGGTGCCGGGTTCCTCGGCTCGCACCTGATCGAGCGCCTGCTTGAGCAGGGCCACGAAGTGGTCTGCGCGGACAACCTGTTCACCGGCAGCAAGCGCAACATCGCGCACCTGCTGGGCAACCCGAACTTCGAGTTCCTGCGCCATGACGTGACCTTCCCGCTGTACATCGAGGTCGACCAGATCTGGAACCTGGCCTGCCCGGCCTCGCCGATCCACTACAGCCATGACCCGGTGCAGACCACCAAGACCTCGGTGCATGGCGCGATCAATCTGCTTGGGCTGGCCAAGCGGCTGAACTGCCGGATCTTCCAGGCCTCCACCAGTGAGGTCTACGGTGACCCAAGCGTGCACCCGCAGCGCGAGGAGTACTGGGGCAACGTGAACCCGATCGGGCCGCGCTCGTGCTACGACGAAGGCAAGCGCTGCGCGGAGACCTTGTTCTTCGACTACCACCGCCAGCATGGGCTGGACATCAAGGTGGCGCGCATCTTCAACACGTATGGCCCGCGCATGCACCCCAATGACGGGCGCGTGGTGTCCAACTTCATCGTGCAGGCGCTGCGCGGCGAGAACATCACCATTTACGGCGAAGGCCAGCAGACGCGGTCGTTCTGCTACGTGGACGATCTGATTGAAGGCTTCATCCGCCTGATGGCCACCGACACCGATTTCACCGGGCCGTGCAACCTGGGCAACCCGGCCGAGATGACCATCCGCGAGCTGGCCGAAACGGTGATTGCGTTGACCAATTCCGGTTCGAAGCTGGTGTTCAAGCCGCTGCCGCAGGACGACCCGATGCAGCGCCAGCCGGATATCACGCTGGCCAAAAGCCGGTTGGATGGCTGGGAGCCGCAGGTGAAGCTGGAGGATGGATTGCGGCGGACGATTGCGTATTTTGATGGGTTGTTGAGCGACTGAGGCAGGCGCTCCGTTTGGGGTCATGCGTTCCCGGGCGTTGGGCCGGCGCGTGCAGTCGTTTGGGAACCGACCCTACCGTGCCTGCCGATTCGGGCGGGGACGGCAGCGGACTAACAGTCCGCTCTACCCCGTCGGGTTTACACGGTCCGCTCTATTGGCCGCACTGGTAGGTGACGTCCTGGCGGCTGTGGCGGAACGGGTCGGTCAGGTCGTCGGAATATTTGCCGAGCAGCAGGCGCTGCTTGGGCAGGAAATGCTGCCGGTAGAAGCGGCTCATGGCCGCCACGCGGCGGCCCTTGTCGGTGAGCAGCACGCAGCCGTGCTCGATGCGCACGGTGCCCGAGCTTTCCTGTTCGGTCAGCCGTACGTCCACCAGCCGGTGTTCCACCATGTATTCCTTCGTGAACACGTCCTGGAAGGCGTCCTGGCGGATGCCGCCACCGCGCTGGTCCAGCTTTTCCAGGATGTAGAAGGAGAGCGAACGGTCGATCACGGTCGGTACCGAGATGGCGAACCCGTAGCCGCCCAGCAGCCACACCATCACCAGCAGCACTTTCTCTGTCAGCGTGAACCGGCGCAGCGCCGGCACCAGCAGCAACAGCCCGGTCAGCACGGCGGCCAGCAGCGCATCGCCGATTGCCGCGTAGAACACCACGTCCACGCTGAAGAAACGCACGTGCAGGAAATGGATGCCCAGCAGCAGCACCACGTAGATGGCGGTCAGCAGCAGTGCGTTGCGCAGGGTTTTCATGACTTGAATACCAACAGGCGGTTGCCCAGGAACGAAAGGATGAACTGGATGATGCTGATCAGCACGAAGCCCACGCGGTAATCGAACTTCAGCAGGTCCGACCATAGCGCCATCAACCCGCCGTTCACCAGCGCGATGGCGGCATACAGCAGCACGAACCGCCACAGCTGCCCCGTGGCACGCGCCTGGGTCGCGGCGAACACGAAGAACCGGTTGCCCAGGAAGGACGCCACGATGGCCACTGCTGCCGCCAGCAGATTGGCCACGCCCTTGGAGGGCACATGTACCACCTCCACCAGCAGGGTCAGCACCGCGAAGTGCACGCCCGTCGCCACCAGTCCATTGATGACGTAACGCAGCAGCTGGCGGATATCAGCGCTGCGCGACATCGGCGGGAACCTCGATCACACCGGCAAGGTATTCACGGTAGGCACCAGGCTTCTGGATGGTGCCGCGGACGATGCCACTGAGCATCAGTGTCATCAGGGTGAGCGTGCCGGTCTGCAGGAACACCAGGAACAGCACCCCGAGCGCCATCGAGAACCAGCCCGGCGTGGCATAGCCCGCCAACTTGAGCAGGGTGGCCACCACGGCCAGCACGATCGAGGCCGAGGACACCAGCACGCACATCAGGCCCACCCGCACCAGCACATCCTCGGCGAACACCATCAGCGCGCGGAACCCATGGAGGGTAAGCCCCACGAAGTTCATCTTGCTCTGCCCGGCATAGCGCGGCCCACGATCGATCGGGCACACCGCCAGGCGCAGTTTGCTGGCGATAAGGCCGGCGGCCACATGGGTCCAGACCTCGTGCATCGCGTTGAGCCGGTGCAGCGCACCGACCTTGATCGCCATGAAGTTGCCGAAGCTGATGGTGCGCCCGGTGAGCAGCTGGAAGATGAATTTGTACACCACGTAGAACGCGCGGAAGCGCAGCGTTTCCACCCGGCTCCTGCGCCGCGCCAC
>NZ_JBOHXV010000168.1:0-3532 GCF_050737075.1 Stenotrophomonas sp. | reverse complement strand
GCCGCCGGCCCGTTGCACCACCGGGCGCAACAAATCGATGGCGCCAGTCTCCCTATCCGTTAGGGCAGCGTCTTTGAAACTGGTTTCGAGGAATTCTCCCCGCGCGCGCGGGAGAGTGGGCCTTCAACCAGGAGGCGTCATGGACAACCAGCACCGCAAGATCAAAGGCTATCGGGAACTCGCCCAAGCGGAGATCGACGGTATCAACGCGATCAAGGACAAAGGGACCGAGATCGGCCGCCTGCTCGAAGCCCTGGGCGATATCCCGGGCATCGACAAGCGCGCCCTGGCTATCGCCAGGACGGAGCTGCAGACCGGGCTCATGTGGGCGACGCGGGCCATCGCCCAGCCGGAATCGTTCTAGTGCCCAGGAAGGGCGATCCGACTAGCGCCGAGCGTAGCGCTCGGCGTGCTGCTCGATCGCCTGGAAAGCCGCACGTTTGGCTTGAAGGAAAGGTTCCAGCGCAGCCTTGGCATCTTCGACACTGGATCGGAAGAATGCAGATTCCAGCGCAATGGACGCCCTCTGCAGTTCGTCAACCGACGCCTTCAATTCCGGAAAGTACAGCAACGCCAGTGTCTGCATTTGAGTGGCAGCTTGTGCCAGCTCCGACCCTTCCGATCGAGGCCCTGCTTGAACTGAGGTCTCTACTACTCGCGCCATGTGGATGGAAAGATCCGAAGCCAGCGTGGCCATTTGCTCGTACCGCTGCCGCAGCAAGGCGCGACGTTCATGACGCCTGGAAAGCCATTGCTGGAGCAGCGGCCCGAACTGCGCGACAGCTGACCCGAGCAGTGCGGCACCGGCTGCGATCAGGGCGGTGAGGAAAGTGCTGTTCACGGACGGTTGGTGTCGCCCCGAGAGTCCTTTCTCATAAGGCCCCCGAGCGTCTCCTCCCATCGCGAATCTTCCGAATGGCTATCAGGACTCTCTGTTTCGATCGGTGAATCAGAGTTGGTCATGGGTGATGCTTCCCATATGGCGCAATCAGCGATATCAGCAAGCATCAAGCTGGCCTCTTTCAATGCGATTGTTAGAAGCACCATGACAAAGGACGCAATGACTCCAACTGCCAATGCGCCTATCCCGCTACCCCTGTCAACACTGTTGCCCGCCAGGAGCGCAGCTAGCAATATCAATGCAGCAGCGATGTAACCAACAAAAGCTGCAAAGCCTATGAATCCCCGAAAAACCGGATAGCAACTCTGGGTACGGATGATCGTCAACTTGGCTCGACTACTCATGAACTTCCTCCTTGGCTGTGTTGTCCATTTCGACATGTGCTGGCCGGTCTACTTATTCGATTGAAGCCTTGCTTGCTTGATCAGCGACCTCGGTTGCGCGAACGCAGCGCTCGTCTTGTCTAGGGCCGCCTTCGCGTCCTCCGGACTGTTTCTGTAGTTGTCAACAAGAGCGGCCTCTCGAGGGCTGAGCAATCCCGTTGATGAGTCATCAACCGAGATCCCGCTACGGTGACCTGACAGGATGTAGAGAACATCCCATCCGGCGGCTGTCAGGGCCCCTAGCACCTTCGCCCCTGGCTCCGAGCCCGCTTCGTACTTAGCCCACATCTCGCGGCGGACGCCAACTAGCGCCGCCGCCTGAGCCTGCGACCAGCCCAAAGCCTCGCGGAGCTCTTTCATGCGCGTTCCTGCGTGAGTATCTAGATGCACACAAATCCCTTGACTTGTGCATTTGAATGCACAAGACTTATCCCGTCCGGTTTAAACGTCACCGCAAGGATACGACATGGTTCAGCCTTTGCCCCCCGGGCACGACTTGATGATCAAGGTACGTGCCGCCCTCCTGCTCCAGAACACCACGCTGGCCGCCTGGTGCCGCCAGCGCAGCATCCACCCCAGCGCAGCGCGCCAGGCGATCTACGGCACTTGGGCCGGCCCCAAGGGTCGCGCCATGCGCGCCAGCATCCTGAAGGCTGCTGGCCTGAAGGAGGCGGCATGAACACCCCCGGCCAGCCCCTGGACGAACTGTCCATCCGCGAACTGGAGCTGCTGCTCGCCTCGGCGCGCGACCAGTACAACACCGCGACGGCCAACTGGCGGAAGGTCGCAAGCTCCGATGCCCCCCTGTCCGACACCCTGCCGTGGGCGGGCGCCGTCAATGCCGCCGAGCGTCGCTTTGAGCGCGTCAGGAAGGAGTTGGCCCGTCGCCAGCAGGGAGCGGCCGCATGAGCACCCCCGGCACCACCACCTATCGGCGGCTCGATCCGGCCACCGGGCAAGGTGGCCGGATCGTCTACACCCCGCTTACTTCTCAGTACGCCGCACAGCCTGCTCGCGCGCCCGCAGCAGGGTCTGATACAGCGACGGGATCAGATCGGCAAGCATCGCCTGCGCATCGGAATCCTCGCGGGTGTTCCCGCTCAGGCGTATGTCGCCGTTTGAAACAAACGCTGCGGCAAGTTGCACGGCTTGTTCAAAAATTCGTTCCGATTGCATTTGGAATCTCCGTTGGTTTGGGTGTGTTGGTTGGCACCTCGCATCCTACCAACGGCGATTCCTCCCGCACGGAGGTGCTCCCGTGAGCGAGCAGAGCATCTTCGCCCGCCTGTTGTTCGCCCTGTCCGGCCATAGCCGCAATGGCCTTCGCTTGAAACAGATCGCCGACGGGATCGGTGAATCGCCCAGCACCACGCTGCGCAACCTACAGCGTCTGGGTGAAGACGGCCTGGCCGAGCGCACGCCCCAAGACCAGGACAACTGGCGCCTTTCCCCCCGAATTGTCCAGATCGCCCTGGCGCACCAGACCGAGGTGGCTCGCGAAGAGCGGGCGCTGGACGACTTCCGCAATCGCTACAGCCGTAGCCCCAACTGATGACGAGGATCGACATGACAGAGAAGCAACCCAGCAAGCGCGGCGCCAAGCCCGTTGCTCAGGCCGAAGTGGTCGGCCCCCAGCTCGACGCCGACAAGCTTGCCGAACGCACGCAGGAACTGGTAACGCTCGGTGAGCACCAGAACGAGGTTGTGGACCAGTTCGGCGACGGCCTGCCGTGGCACCCGGACCATTACGAGGCCGCCATTCGCGGTGAACTACGTCGTGGCTGCGAAGCCTTCCTGCGCGCAGGGCGCTACCTGGTGGTGGCTCGCGAATGCGCGGTACATGGCGAATGGTATGGGCTACTGGATCGACTTGGCCTTGGCCAAGAGCAGGCCCGCCGAATGATTGAGGCAGCCCGCAGGGTAGCCTGCCTGCCAAATCCCTCGCATGCGAGGGATTTGATGGCGGCCACCAAGAGCCAAAGCCGCCTGATCGAGCTTCTGTCACTGCCTGACGAGCAGTTCACCAAACTGGCCACCGAGGGCGAAACCAAGGGCCTGACGCTCGATGACGTGGAGCACATGTCGCGCCACGAGCTCCGCTCCGCCATCCGTGACGCCCGCGCCAATGCAGATGCCAAAGATCAGCGCATCAACAAGTTGAGTGACGATCTCAACAAGG
Source organism: Stenotrophomonas sp. (assembly GCF_050737075.1). GTDB lineage: Bacteria > Pseudomonadota > Gammaproteobacteria > Xanthomonadales > Xanthomonadaceae > Stenotrophomonas. Next base: position 69 of record NZ_JBOHXV010000168.1, on the reverse strand, counting down.
AGCATGAGAAGACGCTCAAGGCGCAGCGACGCTGGAAGGCGGCAACCCCGGACGAGCAACTGGTGACCC
>NZ_JBOHXV010000167.1:0-3724 GCF_050737075.1 Stenotrophomonas sp. | reverse complement strand
GGGGTGGGTTTGCGGGACTGTAGAAAACATGGATGTTTTCTACAAGCCTCCAAGGATGGATTCACGGCGTGTCCCGCCAACCCGCACCCGCCAGCCCAAGCCAGGAACACTTACAGACCGAGCGCTCCTGCTTGCGCCTCTAAAGTCGCGACATCCCAGGCCGATATTGAGCGTGACGCCCCGGTTTTCCGACCGCCACGCCTGACCCAGGATTCCTTCCATGAACCACAGCAACCCCAACGCCGCCAGCAGCGGTGGCGAGTTCCTCAGCTTCACCCTCGGCGCCGAGCACTACGGCGTGGACATCCTCAAGGTGCAGGAAATCCGCGGCTATGACTCCGTCACCCGCGTGCCCGACGCCCCCGATTACATCAAGGGCGTCATCAACCTGCGCGGCACCATCGTTCCCGTCATCGACCTGCGCCTCAAGCTGCGCCTGGACGAGGCCCGCTACGACGCCTTCACCGTCATGATCGTCCTCAACGTCGAAGACCGCGTCGTCGGCATCGTCGTCGACAGCGTCTCCGACGTCATCCCGCTGAGTGCCGAGCAGATCCGCCCCACCCCCGAGTTTGGCGCCGCCGTCGATACCCGCTTCATCTCGGGCATCGGCACCCAGGACGATCGCATGCTCATCCTGCTCGACATCGAAACCCTGCTCGACAGCGCCGACATGGGCCAGACCGCCGCCGTCGAAGACGCTGCCGCCTGATCGGACGTGCGCGACAGCCCGGATCGATTTTCGTTCAACTTAATCCTTCAGTTCTGTCGCAAACGGCCGATAGCTGGATTCAGGACCCGGCGGCGTGGCATCCCCCACGCCCGGGCCAACTATCCATATCCCCCGGAGAATCTCCCGATGAAGTCCCTGCTTGCGCTGTTTTCGGTCGCCGTCCTTGCCTCGTCCGCCTCGTCCGCCTTCGCCCAGTCGGCCGACATGATTCCGCCGGAGATGGCCGCGCGCTCCGTCGGCAAGGATGGCATGGTCTGCGGCAAGGTCGAAAAGGCCCGCTACGCCGAAGGTTCCGAGGGCCAGCCGACCTTCCTGTACATGGGCGGCGCCTTCCCGCGTCACACCTTCTCGGCCCGCATCGCCGGCGAGAATCGTGGCAAGTTCAGCTTCCCGCTGGAAACCCTCGAAGGCAAGACCGTGTGTGTGATCGGCAAGATCGCCCGCGACGCCTCGCGCGCTGAAATCGAAGTCAGCTCGCCGGCCGGCCTGAAGCTCGCCAACATCAAGTAATCGCCCCACGCCCCGCCACGCCGGCACAGGCCGGCGTGGTCGCTGCAACCGGGCGCCACGCCCGGACGCGTCTGCCACCGGAGAGTGCACCACCATGCAATGGATCAACAACCTCAAACTGATGCCGAAGTTGATGCTGACTTTCGGTGTAATCCTGCTGGTGATGCTGCTGCAGGGCATCGTCGCCTATCGTGGCCTGCACTCCCTCAACAACGTGACCACCGAACTGGCCGGCAACCGGATGGAAAGCATCCGCATGGCCGGCGAAATGCGTGGCATGCTCGGTGAGTATCGCAACTCCGCTTACCAGGGGCTGATCCGCGCCAGCGACGACGTGAAGGCTGAAGCCAAGACCCGCGCCGCCGACCTGCGCGGCAAGATCGACGCCTCCATCAAGAAGTATCCGGCCCTCATCGACAGCCCGCAGCAGAAGAAGCTGTTCGACGCCTTCGCCAAGGACTGGAACGAATCGCTGGCCTCCTACGATTCGGTCACCGAAATGCTCGAGCTGGACCTGCCGGACGATGCCATCGATACCTTCGTCGGCGAGACCCGCACCAAGCATCTCAAGGCTTCCAGCGCGCTTGAAACGCTGATCGCCGAAGACAACCGCCTCGCCCGCGCCTCGCGCGAAGAGGCCGAAAGCACCTACGCCACCTCCGCCACCCTGACCATCATCGCCCTGCTCGGCGGCGCCGCCCTGGGCCTGGTGCTGGTCTACCTGTTCGCCCGCTCCCTGGTCGGCAGCGTCCGTGGCGCCGTCTCGGTGGCCAACGAAGTGGCCAGCGGCAAGCTGGACGGCCATATCGACGTTACCCGCAAGGATGAAGTCGGCGACCTCATGCAGGCCATGCAGCGCATGCAGCGCGACCTGCGCGACCGCACCGAAACCGAACAGGCCGTGGCCCGCGAGAACCTGCGTATCCGCACCGCGCTGGATTACAGCTCCACCGGCGTGTACCTGACCGACAACCACCTCAACATCGTCTACGCCAACCGCGCCCTGGAACAGACCCTGTCCCACTACCAGGACGAACTGCGAAAGAACCTGCCGGACTTCGACGCCGCCGCCACGCTGGTCGGCCGCCCGCTGACCGTGCTCGAACACCGCGGCGAAATGGACGCCAGCCTGCTGGCCAACCTGAAGCAGCACGGCGTGGCCCGCCGCGCCATGCAGTTCGGCGACGCCCAGTTTGCCCAGGTCGTGTCCACCATCCGCAACGAAGAAGGCGAGAGCGTCGGCCACGTGGTCGAATGGCGTGACCGCACCCCCGAAGCACTGGTCGAAGCCGAAGTGGCGCGCGTGATTGCCCAGGCCGCCGCCGGCGACCTGTCCGGCCGCATCAGCGCCGAAGGCAAGGACGGCTTCTTCCTGCAGCTGGCCCAGCAGATCAACGGCCTGCTCGACGCCAACGCCTCCAGCATCGAACAGATCTCCGGCCTGCTCACCGCACTGTCGCAGGGTGACCTGACCGTGCGCATGCACGGCGACTTCGACGGCGTGTTCGCCACCATGCGCGACGACGCCAACGCCACCGCCGAACAGCTCAGTGGCATCGTCACCCGCATCAAGCAGTCCAGCCAGGCCATCAGCTCGGCCGCCAGCGAAATCGCCACCGGCAACAGCGACCTGTCGCGCCGTACCGAACAGCAGGCGGCCAACCTGGAAGAGACCGCCGCCTCGATGGAGGAACTGACCTCCACCGTGCGCCAGAACGCCGAACACGCCCGCCAGGCCAACCAGCTCGCCATCGGTGCGCATACGGTGGCCTCGCAGGGCGGCGACGTGGTCGGCCAGGTGGTGACCACCATGAGCGCGATCCAGACCTCGTCCAAGAAGATCGCCGAGATCATCTCGGTCATCGACGGCATCGCCTTCCAGACCAACATCCTGGCGCTGAACGCCGCAGTCGAAGCGGCCCGTGCGGGTGAACAGGGCCGCGGCTTCGCTGTCGTCGCCTCCGAAGTGCGCACCCTGGCCCAGCGTTCGGCCGGTGCCGCGAAGGAGATCAAGGGCCTCATCGACGACTCCGTCGGCAAGGTCAATGATGGCTCGGCACTGGTGCACAAGGCCGGCGCCACCATGGGCGAGATCGTCGCCTCGGTGCAGCGCGTGACCGACATCATGGCCGAGATCTCTGCGGCCTCGCAGGAACAGTCGGCCGGCATCGAACAGGTCAACCAGACCGTCGTGCAGATGGACGAAACCACCCAGCAGAACGCCGCACTGGTGGAGGAAGCCACCGCCGCCGCCCGCTCGATGGAAGAACAGGCCGGCCACCTCAGCGATGCCGTCTCGATCTTCCGCGTGGACGAAGTGGACGCAGCGCCGGCCGCCCCGGTGTTCGCGCCGGCACCGCGTGCCGTGACCCGCCCGGCTGCTGCACCGGCACCGGCGCGCAAGCCGGCCAGCCGTGCGGTCGCCGCCGAGCTTGCCGACGGCAACTGGCAGGAGTTCTAAACCGCCCCGCGCAATCGCGC
>NZ_JBOHXV010000166.1:0-3940 GCF_050737075.1 Stenotrophomonas sp. | reverse complement strand
ACCTACCGGGTAGGTCACGACCGTTGGTCGTGACCGGCTTCCACAAGCAATCCGTTACAGGACCACCACCGAGCGTGCCCGTTGAGGATGATGCGGTGTGCTCCACATGCCGGCGCACCCCGGAAAAAGCAAACCCCCTTGCGGGGGTTTCGCGGATGCCCTTAGGGATCACTCCCATAAAACGGCCAATGCCTGTAACCGGTGGCGGCATCTGAACACCTTAGGCCTTCGCCCAAAGCTCCGTATACATCCAGATGGGGCCAATTTACTCCGCGCTGGACCGAAAGTGTGAAGGGATGGCAACAGCCGGCCAACGGCCGGCGCTACCGTGGGTTGCCGTTGCCGTTTCGCTAACGGAATCAGCTACCGGAACACCACAGTCCGGTGCCCGTTGAGGATGATGCGGTGCTCCACATGCCGGCGCACCGCGCGGGCGAGCACCTGCGATTCGGTGTCGCTGCCCAGCCGCACCAGATCACGCGGCGTCATCGCGTGATCCACGCGCGCTACGTCCTGTTCGATGATCGGGCCTTCGTCCAGGTCTGAGGTGACGTAATGCGCGGTGGCACCGATGATCTTTACCCCGCGCGCGTGCGCCTGGTGGTACGGCTGCGCGCCCTTGAAGCTGGGCAGGAAGCTGTGGTGGATGTTGATAGCGCGGCCGGCCAGCGCATCGCACAGGCGCGGCGAGAGGATCTGCATGTAGCGCGCCAGCACCACCAGGTCGATCTGCTCGCGCTCGACCAGGTCGATGATCTGCTGTTCCTGCGCGGCACGGTTGTCGGCGTTCACCGGCAGGTGGTGGAACGGGATGCCATAGGAACCGGCCAGCGCAGCGAAGTCCTCATGGTTGGAGGCGACGGCCGCGATATCCACCTGCAGCTGGCGGCTGTGGGCGCGGAACAGCAGGTCGTTCAGGCAGTGGCCCTGCTTGCTCACCAGCACCAGCAGGCGGGCGCGGCGGCGCGCGTCGTGCAGCTGCCAGTCCATCTGGAAGTCGGCCGCCAGCCCGGCCATGCGGTGCTGGATGGTCTCGATGGGCTGGCCCGGGTCGCGGTTGAAGTGCACGCGCAGGAAGAACCGACCGCTTTCGTCATCGCCGAACTGCTGCGCATCCAGGATGTTGCAGCCCTGCTCGAACAGCAGGCCGGAGACGCGGTAGACGATCCCGATACGGTCGGGGCATGACAGGGTGAGGATGGAATCAGGGCGCATACGTCGAGTGTAGAGGACAGGTGCCGCGCCCTGCAGGGATGCTGTCAGCTGCAACCAACTGCAGCACGTCAACGCGTCACTTCACCGCGCCGGATGCACGGTGAGCGCCACCAGCCGCATCACCAGCGGGCGCACGGCCAGCACGCAGCAGAAGGCGGTGGGCATGGCCAGCTGGTAGGCGCTGAGCACGCGGGCCGGGAAGTCGGCGTGGATGCCGGCATTGGCGGCGGTGATCACCAGGCACATGAGCATGGCCATGATGGAGGCCATGAAGAACGCGAACACGTACGGGGTGGTGCGGGCGCCGAGCTTCCAGCGGGCGGCGGCCAGGGTCTGCGGTTGTTGCGACATGCGGGGGTCCAGTTCGGCGGCAACCGGCGGTTGCGGGACCGGCACGATAGGTGGCGCACCTTCGCGGCGGTAGACCGGGCCGGATTGGCTCTTTATAAAGTAAATCTTTGCAATGACCCGCCATGATTGGCGCCATCATGAACATTCTGCAGTCAATCCGTAGTTTCATCCGCACCGCCGACGCCGGCAGCCTGGCCGCGGCGGCGCGCACGCTGGGGATCAGCCCGGCGGCGGTGGGGCAGAACATTGCGCGGCTGGAGACCCACCTGGGCGTGCGCTTGTTCAACCGCACCACGCGCACGCTGGCGCTGACCGAGCACGGCGCGCGCTACCTGGCCGAGGTGCGGCATATCGAGCGCGACCTGCAGCGTGCGCAGGCGGCGGTGACCGACCCGGAGGCGATGCCGCAGGGCCGGCTGCGGATTGCCAGCACCTCGGCATTTGGGCGGCATGTGCTGGCGCCGATGCTGCCGGCGCTGCAGGCGCGTTACCCGCGCTTGGCGATCGAGCTGCTGCTGGCAGACCGCAGCGTGGACCACGCGCACGAAGACGTGGATGTGAGCTTCCGGATCGAACCGCAGTTGGTGGAGGGGCTGGTGGCGCGTGCGATTGCGCAGGTGCCGTTCCAGGTGTGCGCCGCGCCTTCGTATCTGGCGCAGGCGGGGGTGCCGGCCACGCCTGAAGAGCTGCGCGAGCATCGCTGCCTGGTGTTCCGCTATCCGGTGGAGGGGCGGTTGTTGCCGTGGGGGTTCGTGCGCGATGGGATCCGCTTCGATGCGGAGATGCGCCCGGCGCTGGTGTCGGATGACATTGATGCGCTGGCCGCGATGGCGGCGGCAGGTGGCGGCATTGCGCGGTTGGCCGCGTTTGTGGCGGCGCCTTGGCTGGCGCGGGGGCAGTTGCAGGTGCTGTTTGCATCGGGCGATGGCGCGCGTACGTCGCCGGAGCCGATGCGGTTGTTTCTGTGCGTTAGCGACCGGCGGGATCTTACGCCGAAGGTGCGGGCGTTGATGCAGCACGTGGTGGATGGGTTGCCTGCCGCTTGGCGGGTGGATGTTGGTTGATTTCAGGCAACGCCCGACCAACGGTCGGGCGCTACCGATTTCCTCTCATGCCGTGGGTGCGATGAACACGCCGCGCGCTTCACGCGGTTCGCAGCGCAGGTACTGCGGCGCCGGGGCGAGTGAGTCGCCCAGTGCGGCGGCGGCGTGCCACGGCCAGCGCGGGTCGTAGAGGATGCCGCGTGCCAGTGCCACTGCGTCGGCATGGCCATGGCGCAGGATGGATTCGGCCTGCGAGGGGTCGGTGATGAGGCCCACGGCGATGACCGGCATCTTTACTTTGGCCTTGATGGCGGCCGCGAACGGTACCTGGTAGCCCGGCTCCAGGGTGATCTTCTGGCGCGCGTCGAGGCCGCCGCTGGAGACGTGCAGGAACTGGCAGCCACGCATGTCCAGGATCTGCGCCAGGGTGCTGGTCTGTTCGATGTCCCAGCCGCCGTCCACCCAGTCGCTGGCGGAGATGCGCACGCCCACGCTGATGCGGTCGGAGACGGCTTCGCGCACGGCGTCGAAGACGCGCACGAGCAGGCGCATGCGGTTTTCCAGCGAACCACCGTACTGGTCCTGGCGCTTGTTGCTCAGCGGCGAGAGGAACTGGTGCAGCAGGTAACCGTGCGCGGCGTGCAGTTCGATGAGGTCCAAGCCGGCGCGTTCGGCGCGGCGTGCGGCGGTGGCGAAGGCTTCGACTACGGCGTCGATGCCGGCTTCATCCAGGGCCTCGGGCGCGGGGCCGTTGGGCGCGAAGGGCAGCGGGGATGGGGCGACGGCGGTCCAGCCGTTGGGGTCGGTCGGGGGCAACGGGCCACCGCCTTCCCACGGGCGCGCGGAGGAGGCCTTGCGACCGGCGTGGGCCAGCTGCACGCCTACCGGCATTGGCGACCACTTCTTGATTGACGCAATCACCTCGGTGAGCGCCGTTTCGGTGGCGTCGTCCCACAGGCCCAGGTCGGCCCAGCTGATGCGGCCTTCGGGCAGCACGGCGGTGGCTTCCAGGATGAGCAGGCCCGCGCCGGACTGCGACAGCTGGCCCAGGTGCTGGCGGTGCCAGTCGTTGGCCAGGCCGTCGGTGGAGGAGTACTGGCACATCGGGGCGATGACGATGCGGTTGGACAGCGTCAGCGGTCCGAAGGAAACGGGGGAGAAAAGCTGGCTCACGGGGGGCGACTCGGGGAGGAAGTATGGAACCGGGGCGTTATTGCACTCTGAAGCGGGGTTGGAGGCAACCTTGTGGGTGGAACGGTGAGGCCAGCGCGGCATGGCCGCGCTCTACCGCGCGGGGCGCGGGTGGGTCGAACGGTGTGGCAGCCGGGCAG
>NZ_JBOHXV010000165.1:0-4143 GCF_050737075.1 Stenotrophomonas sp. | reverse complement strand
CAGCTCCTGCTGCTCAAGGCCCCGCTACCCGCCACCGCCCCGCGACCCCCGAAGATTCCGGGGACGGCCGGTCGAGGCAAAGGCAAAAAAAAACCGGCCGAAGGCCGGTTTTTCGTAGAGCGGGGCTCTGCCCCGCTGCCGTAACGCCAAAACATCTACAACGCCTGCAATTCCTCATTGGCGTTGCGCTTTTCCTTCACCGGGGCGGCCGGCGCCAACGGTGCCGCCGCCGGCGCGGTCATCATGACGGCCGGGCTGGTCTCCCCCGGAACCTCCAGGTAGGGCAGGCGCAGGGTGTCGCTGGTCTGGCGGCGGACTTCGTTGGTCAGGGCCGGGCTGTCGTTGAGCTTGCGGCCGTACGACGGCACGATCTGCTTCAGGCGCGCTTCCCAGCCGGCGGCCATCTGCTCGGGGAAGGCCTTCTTGAGCAGGTCCAGCATGATCGGCGGCGAGGTGGAGGCACCCGGGGAGGCACCGAGCAGGGCGGCCAGGGTGTGGTCCTTGTCGGTGACGATCTCGGTGCCGAACTGCAGCACCGGGCCCTTCTCCGGGTCGCGCTTGATGATCTGCACGCGCTGGCCGGCGGTGACCAGTTCCCAGTCTTCGCGCTTGGCGTTGGGGAAGTACTTGACCAGTTCGGCCTGGCGGTCGTCGTCGTTGAGGCGCGCCTGGCCCATGAGGTACTTCACCAGGTCCAGGTTCTCCAGGCCCACGTCGACCATGCCGGCGACGTTGTTGTGGTTGACCGAGGAGTACAGGTCGAACCACGAGCCGTGCTTGAGGAACTTGGTGCTGTAGAGGGCGAACGGGCCGAACAGGACCACGGGCTTGCCGTCCAGCTTGCGCGCATCGAGGTGCGGCACGGACATCGGCGGCGAGCCGGTTTCGGCCATGCCGTAGGCCTTGACGCTGTGGCGGCCGGCGATGGCCGGGGACTTGAAGGCCAGGAACTGGCCGCCCACCGGGAAGCCGGCGTAGTTCTTGGCTTCGGGAATGCCCGACAGCTGCAGCAGCTTGAGCGCGGCGCCGCCGGCACCGATGAAGACGAAGCGCGATTTGAGGGTGGATTCGGTGCCGGACTTCAGGTCCTTGACGGTCACGTTCCAGGTCTTGTCGTCGTTCTGGCGCAGCGCGCCGACTTCGTGCTCCAGGTGCAGGCCGAAGTTGGGGTTGCGCTGCAGGCCGGCGGTGAGCTGGCGGGTGATGACGCCGAAGTTGACGTCGGTGCCCAGCGGCATCCAGGTGGCGGCGACCTTCTGGTTGGGGTCACGACCCTCCATCAGCAGCGGTGCCCACGCCTTGATCTGCGCGGGGTCTTCGGAATACTGCATGCCGTAGAACAGGGGGTTCTTGACCAGCGCCTGCTGGCGCTTGTGCAGGTAGGCGATGTTGTCATCGCCCCACACGAAGCTCATGTGCGGGGTGGGGTTGATGAAGTCCGACGGCTGGCTGAGGCGGCCTTCCTTCACCTGGTGCGACCAGAACTGGCGCGAGATCTCGAACTGCTCGGCAATGCCCACGGCACGCTTGGTTTCGATGCTGCCGTCCGGAAGCTCGGGCGTGTAGTTCAGTTCGGCGAACGCCGAATGCCCGGTGCCGGCGTTGTTCCAGCCATCGGAGCTTTCCAGCGCGACGCCGTTGAGGCGCTCATAGACCTGGATGTTCCAGTCCGGCTGCAGCTCCTGCAGGAACGTGGCGAGGGTGATGCTCATGATGCCGCCGCCAACGAGCACGACGTCGACGGGCTTGTCGTTGCCCGCGGCCGGAACCGAACGCTGGTGGAGGGGCCAGTACAGGAACACGGCCGCTGCGATGAGCAACAGCACGAGCAGGCCGAGGACGACCTTCGCTAGTCTTTTCATGGAGATCTCATGTGGGGAGATGAGGGCAGGATGACGACGCTTTGGGGAAGAAGCGTGAAGAAACAAGCTCTTGGCGCATCCAGGGCTTGATTTTATCCCGAATTGGTACGGATTTGGTGCAACGCAGCATCACGTTGGCCGTCAATCCGACCCCAACGTGAAATATTCCGCGATGAAATACCCGCACTGATAGACCAGCGCCCCGATCGCCAGCGCCAGGTGCACCCGTCGCGATCGGCTGGCGAACCCCAGCCCCGCAATCACCAGCATGATCCCGGTGTGCACCGGATACGCCTCTCCCAGCACCTGCCAGCGGCTGTGACCCTTGATCGCCGTATCGCCCAGATCCAGCAGCGTCACCAGCGCCAGCATGCCGAAGAAGCCGCCGCGCCGCTGCAGCAGGTAGTCCTCATAACTGCCGTAGTCGCGCAGGTCATCGGGAAACAGCAGCACGCACAGCATGTACCAGCTGGCGCAATACCCGATCACGAACAGATACAGCCCGAACGTCCACTCCCGCACCCCGGCCAGCCGGAACTCCCACCACCAGAAGGTCACCACCGACACCAGCGTCCACAGCACCCAGCACAGGTGGATCCCCGACCACCCGCCGCGCCGGGCCGGATGCTCGATGATCGACGCCAAGCCCTTCACCAGCGTGGTGATGCTCAACCCCAGGATGATGCTCAGCACCACCCGGATATGCAGATAGACCGGATCCGATTCCATCGCCGTTCGCCCCTGTGAACGTCGTGATCGTGCAGCCACAACCGTAATCACGGTGTGGAGCTCGGCTTCACTTGCTCTCCGTTGGCAGCCGACCTTCTGTCAGTGGCCCGGTGGGGGTGGGGTAGCGGGACCGTAGAGCGCCATGGATGGCGTGAACGAGCTTACATGGATGTACTTGCAGCGTGTCCCGCTACCCCACCCCCGCCGGGCCAACACGCAGGGAACCGTCCGCGACCGCTCTGGCCGTTCGCAGTTGATCACCGCCGTTTGCGCACCAATGTCCCCGACGCCGCCAGCACCGCCTTGGTCAGCAGCGCCATCGTCTGCACATCGCCCTTCCAGTGCTGCCAGTACAGCGGCACGTCTTCCCACGCGCGCGGCTTCATCAGCACCAGCCGCCCGGCGTCCAGGTGGCGCTTCACCAGGGGCAGGGGATTCATCGTCCAGCCCAGCCCGCCCACATTGGCCTGCACGAATGCCCGCGTCGAGGGGATCCACCACGTCGGCGCCGTCATTGGCAGGTCATCGCCGGCCAGCCGGCGCGCGAAGCGTGCCTGCATGTCGTCCTTGCGGTTGAACACCAGCACCGGTGCCTGCGCCAGCGACTGCGCGTTCACCCCCTTCGCGAAATGCCGGTCGTGGAATTCCTGCGTGCACGTCGCCGCGTAGCGGATGCTGCCCAGCGCGTGGATCTGGCAGCCCTGCACCGGCTCGTCCAGCGTCGTCACCGCGCCCAGCACCGCGCCCTGGCGCAGCAGCGCCCCCGTGTGGTCCTGGTCCTCCGAGCGCAGGTCAAGCGTCGTGCCGGTCTGCCGCGCGAAACTCAGCGCCGCTTCCGGAAACCACGTTTCCAGGCTGTCATGGTTCACCGCCACCGGAATGCTGGCGTGCGGCAGGTCTTCGTCCGCAATGCCCATCCGGTGCAGCGCGTCGTGCTCCAGCAATGCCGTCTGCTCCGCCAACTGCACCAGCACCTGGCCCTCCGGCGTGGCCACCGCCGGCGACGAGCGCTTGACCAGCAGGCGGCCGATCCGGTCCTCCAGCGCCTTCACCCGCTGCGACACCGCCGACGCCGTGACATTGAGCGACTGCGCGGCCCGCTCGAAACTGCCCTCCCGGATCACCGCTGCCAGCGCCCGCAACTGGGCATGGTCGATACGCATCGTCTTAAGTTCCGCTAAAGATGGTTAAGTAAGTTTAGCTCTACTTTTTCATGTTGCGGCGCGACAATACGCGCCATCCGGTGCTGTACGCCTTGGCGAGGCACCGCCCCCCAGCAAGACAGGTGGTACCCCATGTTCTCCTTCATTTCCGGCGGCCCCGGTCTGGCCGCGTGGTTCAGTGGCGCCGCCGCCGGCATCGGCCTGTTCGCCGTGGTCGGCGCCCAGAGCGCCTTCATCCTGCGCCAGGGCATCCTGCGCAAGCACATCGTGCCCGTCGTGGCGACCTGTGCGGCCATCGATGCGGTGTTCATCTTCGCCAGCGTTGCCGGCCTGCGCACCCTGACCCAGGCCCTGCCGTGGCTGACCACCGTGGTCCTGTGGGGCGGCGT
>NZ_JBOHXV010000164.1:0-4324 GCF_050737075.1 Stenotrophomonas sp. | reverse complement strand
CCGGCCACGCAACGCGTGGCCGAAACCCCGAAAACCAGCCACGCAGGGCGTGGCTCTACCGGCCGTACGCGCGCAGCAGCTTCACCAGCACCTGCGCTTCGGCAGCCCGCTCGGCCGGGTCTTCCGGCGACACCACGTGCGCCTGCAAATGGTCATCCAGCAGTGCCATCAGCAACGCGTGCGCTGCACCGCGCACCGCCGACGCCTGCATCAGCACATCCGTGCAGTCTGCGTCCTCCGATTGAAGAGACGTTTCGAGAGCGGACACCTGCCCGGCCATACGCCGAACCCGGGCCAGAAGAGCCTTGCGTTGTTGTTGTACGTGCGCCATAGATGCCAAGCGTATACCCTATGGGGGTATATTCCAATGGCCTCATCACCCCCATGAACCTTGCCGCCACCGCAGACGCCCGTCGCCACAACCACCGTTTCGACGATGGCAACCCGCTGGCCGAGCGCCGCACCCGCCAGGCCCTGTACCTCACCGCCGCGATGATGGTCGTCGAGATCTTCGGCGGCTGGTGGTTCAACTCCATGGCCGTGCTCGCTGACGGCTGGCACATGAGTTCGCACGCCCTTGCACTGGGCATGGCCGCCTTTGCCTACGCCTGTGCGCGCCGATATGCGCACGACGGTCGCTTCGCGTTCGGCACCTGGAAGATCGAAATACTGGGTGGCTACACCAGCGCCATTGCGTTGCTGGGTGTGGCCCTGTTGATGGCCGTGCAATCCACTGAACGCCTCTTCTCACCCAGCAACATCCACTACAACCAGGCCATCGGCATAGCCGTGGTGGGCCTGGTGGTCAACCTTGTCTGCGCGTGGTGGCTGCACGACAGCAAGGGCGGTCACAGCCATGGGCACGACCATGGGCATGCACACGGCCACGCGAACCATGACCACGGCCATCATGAACACGGGCGCGGCCACCACCACGGCCACGGTGACGACCTCAACCTGCGTTCGGCGTACCTCCATGTCATCGCCGATGCGGCCACCTCCGTGCTCGCCATCGTGGCGTTGATCGGCGGCAAGGTATGGGGCGCCGCATGGCTGGACCCGCTGATGGGTCTGGTGGGCGCCGTTCTGGTCACGGTCTGGGCCATCGGGCTGCTGCGCGACACCGGCCGCATCCTGCTCGACGCGCAGATGGACGCCCCCGTCGTGGCCGAAGTGCGTGAAGTGATCGAGCAGGGCCCCTGGCAGGCCAGCCTCGCCGATCTGCACGTCTGGCAGGTAGGCCGCGGCAAGTACGCCGTGGTCGCCAGCGTGGTGACCACGGCGGATGTAACCGCAGATGTCTTCCGCGAGGCACTCAGCGTGCACGAAGAGTTGGTACACGTGACCGTGGAAGTTCATCGCGTAGCGTTGGCAAACCAGTAGCGCCGGGCTTTGCCCGGCTTGCCACGCGAAGCGTGGCAATGGTTTGGTCGCTGACATCGCAGACACATATCCAACAAGCGAAACGCAGCCAGGCATGGCCTGGCTCTACGCGCGCGCGCGCGGGCTCTGGCTTTAGAGGCGGAGCAGCATGCCCGCCAGGAACAGCAACAGGGGCGCCGCGCTGATGATTGCGCCGACGACGCCCACCCACGGCCAGCGTTCGCGTCGCACCCTAGCGCCCATGCTCAACAACAGCCCGAGCACCGCACACGCCAGCACACCGACCGATATGCCGGCGTTGCCTACCAGCATCCGGCCCACCGAAGGGGAAGCCTGCGCTGCGGCAACCGCCAACGCCAGCAGCACCGGCGCCACCAGCCAGCTGGCTGCCCCCAACAGCGGCAAACGTTGGCCGGCGGGCGGGGAGGCGGGGTTCGGGTTCGATAGGGGTGCGGACGTGGTGTGGGACATGTGGCTGCTCCGTGGGTCTGTCCAACCGTACACCCAACGCCACACCTGCACACGCCCTCGGCACCCGTACGTGCACCATGCCTCTACGACCTGTCCCTGGGGGGGATCCACCGATGCGTACCGTTCCGTTGCTGCTTGTGTTGCCCAGCCTGCTGTTGCTCTCTTCGTGCCGCGATAACGGCGCCGGACCCAGCACGTTCTCGTCAGACCCCTTGCTCGGCTGCTTCGCCACCCATCCGCGCAAACCCGCGGAGTTCCGCATCGAACAGGAACAGGGCGCGTACTTCGTTTCCTTCAACCGCGACGAGCAGTGGCAGCGTGACAGCACGCCGTTGCAGCTGTCTTCGCGCGCCGACATCGCCCGCTTCTTCAAGGACGACGCCGGCCAGATCGACAAGGCGCTGGTACGCCCCACGGGGGGCTTCGGCATCTTCCACTTCAATCCCGGCGCCACCCTCAAGGGCAAGGACAAGGACAGCGACTACATGGCGTTGGTGCTGATCGGTGCAGGGCCGGTGTTCCAGGTGGCCTGCCCCTGAGCGCCGCACCCCCGGCGCAGCCGCGCGGCGAGCCGCGGATGTGCAGCTGCCGCCAGGGTTTCCTCGTCGGTGCGTATTCCCCTCGCACCGAACCCTGGCGCCCCCACGGGATGCAACGGCGCAGCAACAGCCGTGCTCCCTCTCCCCTGACTCTTCCGCGCGCGCAGGCATCCGCGCGCATGCTGGCCATCCTTTCTGCAGCGCGCGCCGTACGCCACCCGACCGTCAGCATGGCGTCTCCCCCTGTGCGCACTGGCGGTGGATGGAGCTGTAAGGCCACTCGCAGGCCTCGCGCACCAGCCCGTGCTTGACCGGGTTGTCGTGCACGTAGGCAATGTGGCGTTGCACATCCTCGGCATCCACCAGCCGGTGCTCGCGGAAGTCGGTGTGCCACAGCGGGCGCGCGCAGCGATCGCGGCGCACCATCGCACGCGGCGGGTGGCCGGGCAGCTGCCGGTCGAACACCGCCTGGATCTGCAGCCAGCGCCGATGGCCTTCTTCGTCACCCGCCGGCAGCGTCCACACGCCGTGCAGGTGATTGGGCAGTATCACAATGGCGTTGACCCGGAACGGCCGGGTCTGCTGCGCTACCCGAAACGCGAGGCGCAGCACCTGTGCATGCTCCACCAGCAGGTGGCTGTAACGGTCACGCAGGTGCGCACTGAAGAAGTACGCGCTGCCGGGTTGCCAAGGGGTGTTGTGAGTGCCCATGGCCGCAGTGTGCAAATCTGCGCAGGCGCAAACGATCAGTCCAGTACCTGCGCCCGCGTCAGCGTGCTGCCCTGTGCAGGGTCAGACACGTGCCAAGGTCAGACACGCGGAAACGCATGACGGCGACTGCCTTCAGCGCGCGGCGCGAGGCGCGCCAAGTGCGGCCACACATTCCTGCTCGGCCACGCGTCCAATATGCGCGGCCAGGTGCACGTCGCCGTTGTTGGCAAGCCGCTGGGCCGCCTGCGAGTCGGATGGCAGCGGCCGGCGCAGCGCATCGCTGACCGGCACCGACCAGCTCTGCGGCGCGGCCGCACTGTCTGTCGACGATTGCTCGCCCAGCGTCCACGGCAACATGTGCAGCGTCTGCTCGCGCGAGGAAATCACCCGGTCAGGCCCATTGCTGAAGGTGATCACGACACGCATTGCCGGTTCGTCGTCAGTCCAGGGCATCCCCTGGTAGTACGCGTCCACCTGTGAGCGCAGCTCCGCGCCCTTCAGATGGGCATACATGCGGTCGCGGATCTCCTTGGCGGTGCAGCCGGGCACATCGGCGCGCGCGGTCACCAGGGCGTTTTCCATCATCCACACTGGCGAAACGTGCCGTGCCACCACCTGCACGGCGCGCTCGCGCGGCCACGGCGGTGCCGACAACGCCCACAGCAGTTCGCCCACCCGCTGCGCAGGGACGTTGGCGCGCGTGGTCGTGATGCCGTCGGCAGCCTCCACCATCGAAGTGCGGGTGAACGCGCGCTGGCCCGCGCCGCGCTGCAGCCGGTGCACCTCATCGGCGCGCTCCCAGCCGCTGTGCTGGTACTGGATCTCGACCGAGCGCACGTTGTGTATCGTCACCGCGGCCGGTGCACCTGCGGGCCCGCTGCACGCGACCAGCAGCACGGCAGGCACGCAGCCCAGATAGCGCAACGCGGTATGTAAGAAGGTAGGCATCCCGCATTCTAGACCTGCCGGCGCGCGACGCACGGCCCAGTTCTGCATCTTTCAATCGGCCTTTGTCCCACAGGTGGGACACACCGCACGGCGCTGCACCTTTGGCCTCGAACAGACTGGAATGAATCCCGACGCGCCGCGTGCATCCCATGCCTATCCTGCTGCTGTTCCTGCTCACGACCGCCACGCCAGAGCCGTTCCCGCCCGGCTACCACGACCGCCCCGGCGACGCCGACGACGGTATCCACGTGATCGTCCGCACCGGCCTGTGG
>NZ_JBOHXV010000163.1:0-4348 GCF_050737075.1 Stenotrophomonas sp. | reverse complement strand
CTCCCTGGTGAAATTAGCGCTGTGGAACCACCCGATCCCATCCCGAACTCGGAAGTGAAACGCAGCTGCGCCGATGGTAGTGTGGCTCAAGCCATGCGAGAGTAGGTCATCGCCAGGGTTTATACCCAAAAACCCCGCTGCTCACGCAGCGGGGTTTTTTTTGTGCGCGCGAACGCGTGCCGACCAACGGTCGACACCTACCCGCAGCAGGGTTTTTTTGCGCGAATGGGTGCCGACCAACGGTCGCGACACCCATTCGCCAGGTCGTTCCGCTCGACGGTAGGGTTGGTTCCCAAACAACTGCCGATCACGGTGATCGGCACGGTGACGCATGGACCCCCAATCGAAATGCGTTGGCTGCGTTCGTGGTCATGCCCCAATGCGGTAATCACCACCCCGGCGGTTGATCGGGATGCAACCCTACCGGCGTCATCTGACATCTTGATTGAGACTTCCCGGATACAACCGACCTCCGGCAAACGCCACTCTGTGGTCATGTCCAGTCCACGTCTCCTCATCGGCCGCCGCTCCCTTCAAGGCGCGTACTACATGCTCACTACGGTCGTGGCCGGCCGCGAATCCCTCTTCATCGACGACACCACCGTCGAATGCGTCGTCGAAGCCCTACGCTGCTCCGACCGCGAAAAACGTTCGAAGACCCTGGCCTGGGTGGTCATGCCCGATCACATTCATTGGCTCATGCAACTGGGCAACGGCAATATCAGCCGCTGCATGCAGGCCTTCAAATCCCGCTCCTCCCGTGCCGTGAACCTGCACCGCGGCAGCGAGGGCTCCTTGTGGCAGCGCGGCTTCTACGACCACTGCCTCCGCTCGGACGAGTCCCTGCTCACCCAAGCCACCTACCTGATGGAGAATCCGGTGCGAGCAGGACTCGCGACAAAGGTCGGCGAATACCCGTACTGCTGGAGCCGGTGGCCCTCCGCTACTGAATGACCCACAAAAAAGCGGCGCCCAAAGGCGCCGCTTCGCTTCAACCAGCGATGTGAACCAGGCTTACTTCGCCGCAGGCGCAGCCGCGTCGGTCTTGCCCTTCATCATCTCGTCGCGCGCCGCCTTGAACGGGTTGCCTTCGTACCAGTTCGGCCAACGGCCGCCGGTCGCCAGCTCCTTGCCGACGCCGTACAGCAGCTGCAGATCTTCCACCGTGCCGTCCAGCTTCCAGGTGCTGGCGTCGTACTCGTCCTTCGGGCCGTGGTAGCGGTCGCGGCCATAGGCCTCGGCCGCCTTGCGCCCGGCGTCCACGCCACCGTCGACCAGGTCTTCGCCACCGTCGGCATACAACGCAGGCACGCCTGCCTTCGCGAAGTTGAAGTGGTCCGAACGGAAGTAGAAGCCGCTCTGCACCGAGCTCTCGCCATGCAGCGTGCGCTTCTGCGCGGCGGCCAGCGGCTTGAGGATGTCCTCCAGCTCCGAGCTGCCGAACCCGGTCACGGTCATGTCTTTCGCGCGGCCGGCCACCGACATCGCGTCGATATTGATCACACCGGCGATCTTGTCGAGCGGGAAGGTCGGGTGGTTCACGTAGTACTTCGAGCCCAGCAGGCCCGACTCTTCCAGCGTGACGGCCAGGAACACCACCGAACGCTCCGGCGCCGGCTGCTGGTGCGCCATGGCATCGGCGACCTCCAGGATGCCGGCCACACCGGTGGCATTGTCGACCGCACCGTTGTAGACGTTGTCGCCCTGCTCACCCTCGTGCTTGCCCAGGTGGTCCCAGTGCGCCATGTACAGCACCGCCTCGTCGGCCTGCTTCGCACCCGGCAGCACGCCGACCACGTTGCGCGACTTCTTCTCGGCGATGGTGCTCTTCAGGTCCAGCGACAGCTTGGCCTTCAGCGGAACCGGCTTGAAGCCACGCTTGTTGGCATCCTTGTACGCCTGGTCCAGGTCGAGCCCGGCGTCGGCGAACAGCTGGCGCGCGGCGTCGGCGCTCAGCCAACCCTGTGCCGGCAGGCGCGGTTCCGGATCATCCTTGGCGGTCAGGTCGTACTGCGGGCCCGCCCACGAATTCTTGACCACGTCCCAGCCATAGGAGGCGCCGGCGGTGTCGTGCACGATCAGCGCGGCAGCAGCGCCCTTGCGCGCGGCTTCCTCGAACTTGTAGGTCCAGCGCCCGTAGTAGGTCATGCGCTTGCCGTCGAACAACTTGTCGTCGTTGACATGGAAGCCCGGATCGTTGACGAACATCACCACCGTCTTGCCCTTCCAGTCCTGCCCGGCGTAGTCGTTCCACTTCTGCTCCGGCGCGTCCACGCCGTAGCCGACGAAGACCAGGTCGCTGCCGTCGATCTTCACTTCCTTCTGGCCGCTGCGCGTGCCGATCACCATGTCGGTGCCGAACTTCAGTTCGCGGGTCTTGCCCGCTTGGTCCAGCTTCAGCACGGTGCTCTCATCGGCGGTGGTCTCGGTCATCGCCACCTCCTGGAACCAGCTGTCGCCATTGCCCGGCTGCAGCCCGATGCGTTGCATCTGGTCGCGGATGTACTCCACCGTGCGGTCTTCGCCGGTGCTGCCCGGGGCGCGGCCTTCGAACTCGTCCGAGGCCAGCGTCTTGACCAGCTCGCCGAAGTCGCCAACGTTGATCTCCGGCGAGAAGGCGTGGCCGGCGGCGGCCGGGGTGGTATCAGCGACCGGCGCGGGCGCCGGTGCGGCGGTCTCGCCCTTGCACGCGGTCAGCGCGGCAGTGGCGGCCAGGCACAACAGAAGTTTGCGGGACATCATCGATTCCTGGAGACAAAGGGCCGGTGCGCGGGCACCGGGTGACAGAGTATCAATCGTTCGGCGCGGCGTCGGTATCGAACGGCACGGGCGTGGCACCGGTCACCGGACCGATGTGCGCGCTGCGATGCACGTACAGCGTGACCTCACGGTCGAACTGCAGCGGACCGTTCACCGCTGCATTGGGGCCGACGATCACGCGCGGCTTGCGGCCCGGCCCCAGCGACAGGCTGAAGTTGGGCTTGTTGACGTGGATGCCGCCCTCGACCACCGAACCAATGCCGACGGTGATGTCGCCGTTGACCGTCTCGATGCCCTTGGACAGGCGGGTTTCGACCAACCCGATGCCGCCATTGACCGTCTCCATGCTGCCGTCGATGCGGGTGCCGCGGTCGGTGAAGATGCTGCCGTTGACGGTTTCAAGATCGCCATCGATCTCCACCTTCTGGCCGACCCGGATGCTGCCGTTCACCGTGGAAATGCCACGGGTGCGGGCGCGGTCGCCGATCTTGATGCCGCCATTGACGGTCTGGATGTCAGCGGTCTCGGTGTCTTCGTCCACCGTAATGCCGCCATTGACGGTTTCGAGATCGCCATAGGCCTGGCCCGAGGTCGCATGGATGCTGCCATTGACCTTGCTGATGCTCTCGTTGGCAAAGGCAGGCGCGCAAGGCAGCACCAGGGCCAACAGCAGCGGGAGCGGGAAACGTTTCATGTGGGTTCGTCCGGTATGCGGCTGGCAGGCCGCCTGCAGGAATGTCACCATGCAGCGCTGCGATCCGCATCTGCCTGAAGTCACTGGAAAGCCCTTGCGCCCCAACGTCTCTTCCTCACGCCGGAATAACAATCCGAACGCTGGGCGCGGCCTTGGGTCGCGCTGGCAGGTGGCACTGTCGATGTGGGTGCTGGTGGCCGCACTGCTCGGGTCGGGGCCGCTGGCCGCGCAGAACCCGAAAGAGGCCGAGCGCAAGCTGCAGAAGCTGCGCACCGAACTCAAGGGCGTGGCGCAGGAACGGCGCACCCTGGAAGGTCAGCGCGGCCAGGCGTCGCGCCAGTTGCGCGAGGCCGACGAGAAGGTCGCAACCACCGGCCGCGTGCTGGCCCAGACCGAAACGGCCTTGCAGCGCGAAACCCGCGCCCTGCAGGAACTGCAGCAGCGCCGCAGCGCGTTGCAGGCCGGGCTTCAGCAGCAGCGGCAGGAACTGGCGTCGCTGCTGCGTGCCGCCTACCGGGTCGGCAACAACGCGCCGCTGAAACTGCTGCTGTCGCAGGACCGGGTGGCCGATGCCAACCGCACGCTGGCCTATCACCGTTACATGCAGCGCGAGCGCGCACGACGGATCGGTGCGCTCACCGCAGACCTCACCGAACTGGAGTCGGTGGAGGCCCAGATCGTCGAACGCCGCCAGGCCCTGGAAGGGACCCGACAGCAGCAGAAGCAGCAGGCCGCAACGCTGGCCAATGATCGTCGGACCCGGGCCGCCACCGTGGCCAGCCTCGACGAGCGTTACAAGGACCGCAGCGAGCGCGAGAAGGCGCTCGGCCAGGATGCCAAGGCACTCGAATCCCTTTTGGCGAACCTGCGCGCCGCGGCTGCGCGCGCCGAGGC
>NZ_JBOHXV010000162.1:0-4677 GCF_050737075.1 Stenotrophomonas sp. | reverse complement strand
GCAGCGCCAGTGCTGCCTTGAGCAGTTCATCGAGCTGGCCGTGGAAGGCGCCTTCATCGATCACCACCACGCCCTGTTTGCCGCGCAGGTTGGCCGGGCGCGAGCTGAGCGCGACGATGCGGAAGCCGGAAGCAAAGCGGATCGTGTAGGTCTTGATTGCCTTTTCGTCGTTTCCTTCCTTGAAGACTTCCTCGCCTTCCTCAATCTCGCTGGCTACCTCGTTGAACACGCGCGCCCACATGGCACAGGCCTCGATGTACTCGATGGCCATGTCCATGTTGTAGCCGATGTAATAGACGTTCATCCCGCCGGCCTGGCGGGACTTGGCGGCGGTCAGGGCGTTATCCGACGCCTCCGCCCAGGTAAGGCCAATACGACGGCTCTTCTCAGCAATCTTCAGCTCGCTGGCATCGGCCACCCAGTCTTGCTGGTACTTCAGCAGCACCGCATCGGTGGCGCTGTTGACTTCGAGGGCAAGGCTGGCCGGAAGTTCCTGCTCCAGCAGGTCGCCCCTGCTTGTTTCAGCGCCTGAAACTGCCTGGGCCAAGGCAGTCTTGGTGGGATCTGTGCGGGCGCGCTTGGCTTTGGCGATGACCATCAGCCGATCCCCAGGATCTTCTTGCGCATGTCCGCTGCCGTCTGCTCAGACAGGCCTTCACTCTTGACCACCTTGTCCAACCGCGCAGACTGCTCGCGCAGCAATGCCTGTCTGGCCTCTTCTGCGATGGCCTTGCGCAGGTTGACGCCCACCCGCTGAGTGTCCATTGCATCCTTGGCCGCGCGAGCCAGTTTGCGGATCTCGTCTATGGTGATCTTGTCATTGCCGTGCGCCTGCAGGGCGGCATTGGTGGCCAATGTGGTGACGGCCTGCGCAAGCAACGCGCCGGCCTTCTCACCCACGCCCTCGCCAAGCTCGCCGACGACGGCATCGGAGACAGCTTCGATTTCGCGCATCCGTGCGGTCAGTTCAGTAAAGCCGCGCTCGTATCGGTGTAAGGCTGAGCGCGAGACTTCGGCTGCCGGCTCCCCAGGGAACTGCCGTTGCAGCTCAGCAATCATCTCGTCCAGCGTCAGCCGATCCTCACGCAACATGCGCTCGACGCTGGCGCGCTGTTCCGCCGGCAATCGGCTGATACTGGATTTGGCGCGGCGCTTGCTCATGTCTTCACTTCGGGCTGGGGCGGCTGACGCCGGGGATAACGGCCTGTCCGGTCGCCACATCGCCGCCTCGAGCGGTCAGAGTGGCCACCAGCACGCCGGGTACCACCTCGGACAGCGCCGCCAGATCCTGTTCCTGCAGCCACGCCAGGTCGGTGCGCACATCGTCACGGGTGCTGGCCACGCCCATAAACTGGAGGCCTGCGTGCAGGACGGACGAGTTGGCCATATAGCCACGCTGCTCCTGCAGCAAGCGCAGCAACACCAAGCGACGGTCCTCGCGCAGGCGTACGGCAAAGGACGTGTTCATCATTCATTCTCCAGAAGGTGCTGCTGGACGGTCTGCAGCAGCCGGTTGGTGGTTTGTACCTGGCCTTCCATGGACGACAGGCGTTCATAGACCAGTCGAACATCGGTATGGGTCAGGGCTTGCTCGCGGTACACCTCCAGCCGGGTCACACGCGCAACCAGGCTGACGTGGCGCCACCACAGCAGTACGCCGATCAGCAGATTGGCCAGCCCAACGGCAAGCAGCAGAATCAGTCCGCCGATGAGCAGGTCGTTGGTCGTGGGTCCATTCATCGGCGTTCGACCTCGCCAGCACAGGGCTGGCAGCGACGTGTGCGCGGCACGGCCTGCAGCCTTTCAGACGGGATCGGCTCACTGCAATCCATACAGTCCAACTGCGCGGGCGCGAGGGCATCCAGTTGGGGCCGGCTCTGCTCGAACAGCTCCCAGGCACGGGCTTCGTCGGCAGCAGCGCGGTCAGCAGCGTCGATCACTGGGGTGTTTCCTCCCTTCAATCAGATCAGTGAGGTCGGCAATACAGCCGTTGAAGGTGCTGGCCCGCGCACGCAGCCGATCCACCGCATTGGGATCACGGCTGCTGCGCTCGGCAACCACCATCCGTGCCGCAATCGCTCGGTACTCATCGCGCAGCTTGAGCAGATCGCGAACTGGGATCGTGTCTCGCTGGGCGCTCATGCGGGCAGCGCTCCACCGTCAGGCCGGTCTCGCGTACGGATGCGCAGTACCATTCCCAGGCGATTACCTCCCACTGCTGTGCCGCATCGAGCAACCGCGCCATTCGACTGCGACAGTCGTGATACTGCGCGGTCGCCTGATCGTGATTGGCAATCAGGACGATCCATTCGTCGCTGGGCGCCCCCGGAAGGGATGGGCACGGCTGCACCAGGTTGGCCGGCAGCGTCGGCGGGGGCGGGACCGGCAGCGTCTGCCCCGGCATTACTGCGGTTCCAGTGCTGCAAGACGCCAGCACCAGCATGATTGCCCAGCTCAGGCTGAGCGCGGGCCAGCGCCTGAAGTGCATCTTGCTGTCCGGCTGCCCACTTTTGAATTTCTTCACGGTCTTCCTCTCGGGCGCGAGCCACCTCATCAAGGCGGCGGATGGCAGCGTCGTTGTTCAGGGCGCTTTGAACGGCGCTTTGGCGCAGGGCATCGGCTGTTTCAGTCAGCTGTTTCAGGTTGTCGCGCAGCTGACGGTTGTCGCTGCGAGCGGTCTGCCCGTCCCGCCAGTAACAGCCGCCCGCGAAGGCCACCACAGCAATGCCCAACCACAAGAGCAGGTGCGCGGAGATCTTCATCGGCACACCGCTGTGCCCGGCCAGCCGGCCGCGATATAGGCAGGCTCCAGGGTTAACAGGATGCGGCGTGGGTAGGCAATGTTCTCTGCATGAGGACCAGGACCACGGGCGCGGAAGCGCTCGACCTGCTGCCAATCATTGGCATCTGCGCGCCCGGCAATGGTCAGGCCTCGTTCGCGCAGCAGCCATCCCTCGCCACCGTTGTAACCACGCATGGCGAATGCCCATCTACTGCAGTCGCTCAAGGGCGTCCAGCCAATAGGCTGGACGCGATCCAGCAGCCACCGGTCATAGAGCGCAGCAGCGTGGATCGCCTGGACGGGGTCCCACGGATCGAACTGGCCGAGTTGGGGGGAAAACTGCTGTGCCATCCAGCGGGCGGTGTCCGGCATGAACTGGGCGATACCCTGCGCACCGACCGGGGAGCGTGCCTTGATCCGCCAGCCGCTCTCCTGGTGCAACTGTGCGGCCAGGCGCGCCGGAGAGCCGTTGACCCCCCACACATCAGCGACTACCTGCTCAACGCGATGACGATGCAGCGCGGAGGCTTCAGGGATTGCCACAGGGCTGGACGCCAGCGCCGGAGCAACCACCAGGAACAGGCTGATGATGAGCAGGGAGCCGTAGAGCCGCCAGCTCATCCGATCAGCCCCACGCCGATGATGGCAGCCGCTACGATGGTGGCTCTGCGAGCCTGCGCCATCGAGCGTTCGATGCCTTCCAGTCTGGCCGGATCACCGCCACGGAAGAAGGCCCAGTCAAACCCGTAGCCCAGGGCGCCGCCAGCGGCGATTTTGCTGACCGCCCACAGGTAGGCCCCGGCCTTGGCCGGATTCAGCGGTACTACAAAGGCCAGCAGCACCAGGCTGATGGCAACCCACAACCACACGTAACCGATTCGGTCCAGGGTGCGGGATACGGCAGATTTCAACGATGACATGCGCAGCTCCTGCAAAGGAGCCGGCGGCGACAGACCGCCGCCGGCAGTGGGCAGGGGTGCGCGGCGCGCTTCAACGTTTCAACACCGTTGCCCTGCCTGCACAGCTTGCGCGTGCGGGAGCCGATGTGAGTTTCAGCTATACGTAAGAAAAAACCCCACCGAAGTGGGGTTCATTGGGTGCGGACAACTGCACTACGTTACGGATCATCGAACCCGAAAAGGTCGGGTTCCGCTCGCCGGGCCAGCGCCCGCTGACGGGCGATGATGTCATAGATGTTCTGGATGGACATGCGATAGCGTGTCGCCAGCTCATGGGGCATCGAGCCGCGTTGTGAATCCGCGTATATGCGGGCGTTGCGCAATGCGCGCTGGATTGAGACCCCTCGCGGAAGGTAGATGATCTGCCCACCCAAGGTATCGCACAGCTGCATCACAATCGCCTCGGCGGCGCGGTCAACTATCGTATCGTCCAACCGCTGCTGCTGCATCCCAAGACGCACAGCGCTCAACATGTCCTGAAGCGTGCCCTGCCAGCGGTAGGTGCGCGGAATGCCCACCGCCGCAAGTGCCTTGTCTGGATCAACCTCGCGATCCTCGTCAAACATGTCGCTCATGGGCCACCTCCATACTTCAGGTACGCCGCCTCACGCTGATGTTCGGCCTCGTCAGCCGTGATGGCGCCATAGCCCAGCTGCTGCTGGATGTAGTAAAGCGAGTCTTCCAGCTTTCGTTCCTGCTCAGAGGCACTGTTGGAGGGCGATGCTGCCAGGTGGCGACCGGCGCGGGCGTCGGCTTCACGTTGGCGCTCAGCGGCAGCATCGGCCTTGTCGGCAAGCCCGTAGACGACAGCTCGCAAGTAACCGTGCGACTCCAGCGGCAGGGTAAGGGAATAGCGCTGGGCAAGCATCTGCTCGATCCCGGCGGCCCACGCGGCCGGGCTGGTAGGGCGGCGCACCCCAGATCGCTCGTCCTTGC
>NZ_JBOHXV010000161.1:0-4761 GCF_050737075.1 Stenotrophomonas sp. | reverse complement strand
GCCAATCCGTCCGCACCGGGTAGAGAGGGGTGCCGATGGCACCCCCACACCGTTACTCGCCGAAGCGGGCGTCTTCCATGGCCATCAGCGAATCGGCGCCGGCCTGGATGGCGGCGGCGTGGCTGAGGGTGCGCGGCAGCATGCGCGCGAAGTAGAAGCGCGCGGTCTCGCGCTTGGCCTGCTTGAAGGCCTCGCTCTGCGCCGATGCGTCGGCAGCGGCGACGCTGCGGGCCCACCAGTACGCCAGCACCACGTAGCCCGAATAGAACAGGTAGTCGAAGCTGGCCGCACCCAGTTCGTCGGGGTTGGTGGCCGCGCGCTGCAGGGTGGCCATCGTCAGCTTGCCCCATTCGTCGGCCTTGGCGCGCAGCGGAGCGATGAACTCGGCCAGCGCTTCGTTGCCTTCATTGGCCTTGGCGAAGGCCTCGATCTCGGCGAGCATCAGTTTCAGCCCGGCGCCCTGGCTGGCGGCGGTCTTGCGGCCGATCAGGTCCAGCGCCTGGATGCCGGTGGTGCCTTCATACAGCGTGGTAATGCGCGCATCGCGGGCCAGCTGCTCCATGCCGTGCTCATGGATGTAGCCGTGGCCACCGAAGCACTGCAGGGCGTTGTAGGTGTTCTCGATACCCCATTCGGTCTGGCAGGCCTTGGAGATCGGGGTGAGGAAGCTCACCAGCGTCTCGGCGCGCTCGCGCTCGGCGGCGTCCTCGGCGTGGTGGGCCACGTCGATTAGCGTGGCCGCGTGCAACGCGAGCAGGCGGCTGCCTTCGACCAGCGACTTGATGGACAGCAGCATGCGGCGCACGTCCGGGTGCACCAGGATCGGGTCGGCCGGCTTTTCCGGGTTCTTCGGGCCGCTCAACGAACGCGACTGCAGGCGCTCGCGCGCGTACTTCAGGGCGTTCTGGTAGGCGCGCTCGGACAGGCCGATGCCCTGCAGGCCCACACCCAGGCGCGCGGTGTTCATCATGGTAAACATGGCCTGCAGGCCCTTGTGCGGCTGGCCGACCAGATAGCCTTCGGCGCCGTCGAAGTTCATCACGCAGGTGACCGAGCCCTTGATGCCCATCTTGTGTTCGATGGAACCGCAGCGCAGCGCGTTGCGCTCGCCCACCTTGCCCTCGCGGTCCACCTTGAACTTCGGGGTGACGAACAGCGAGATGCCCTTGGCACCGGCCGGGGCGTCGGGCAGCTTGGCCAGCACCAGGTGCACGATGTTGTCGGTGAGGTCGTGCTCGCCGGCGGTGATGAAAATCTTGGTGCCGGTGATGGAATAGCTGCCGTCGGCATTCGGCTCGGCCTTGGTCTTGAGCAGGCCCAGGTCGGTGCCGCAATGCGGTTCGGTCAGGCACATGGTGCCGGTCCAGCGGCCTTCAATCAGTGGCTTGAGGAAGGCGTCCTGCTGCCAGGCTTCGCCGTGCTGCTTGAGCGCTTCGATCGCACCGTGCGAGAGCAGCGGGAAGTTGCCCCACGCCAGGTTGGCGGCGTTGATCATTTCATTGAGCGGCACGCCCAGCGTATGCGGCAGGCCCTGGCCGCCCAGCTCCGGCGCGGCGGTGAGGCCGGTCCAGCCACCGTCGACGAACTGCGCGTACGCCTGCTTGAAGCCGGGCGGGGTGGTGACTTCGCCGCTGGCCTGGTCGAGCACGCAACCGATCTCGTCGCCCACGCTGTTGAGCGGCGCCAGCACGCTGGTGCTGAAGCGGCCGGCTTCTTCCAGCACGGCATCGACCACGTCGGTGGTCGCGTCGGCAAAGCCGAGGCGGGCGAACAGGGGCTCCACCTTCAGCACGTCGTGCAGGGCGAAACGGATATCGGAAAGCGGGGCGGTGTAGCTGCTCATCGTCAGGTCTCGATCAGATGCAGGGAATCAGGCAAGGGGAACGCGGTGTACGTGTATCAGCGCAGCACGCCGGGCAGGCCGGGGGCCTGGTTGAGGGTGCTGCGGTTGTCGATGTCGAAGCTGCGCTGCTTCTTTTCGTTCGGGGTGGCGCTCACCGTGCCCTTGAGCGAATAGGCCAGGGTGCGGTTGCCGGCCAAGGCGTCGGCCACGACGATGCGCGCGGCCGAGGAGGGCTGCAGCTCAACGGTGATGACATCGGCCGAGACGCCGCCGATGGAGATCGCCGGGCGTGCGCTCACCTTGCCCGCGTCCTGGTCGCCGACCTGCATCTGCAGGTCCACGTTGTCGAAGGTCATGGGCATGGAGCTGAAGTTCTGCAGGCGCAGGGCCAGGGTCCAGTTGCCGTTGGCGCCCACGGTCAGCTGCTGCACGCTGGCGGCCGGCGGGGAGACGCGCTTGACGTTGGTGTTGCAGGCGGTCAGCGCAACGGCGGTGCCGGCCAGCAGGGCCACGGTAAGGACGGTACGAAGGCGGTGGAACATGGGCGCAAATCCTCGTGCAGGTGCTGCGTGAGTGGAAGCATACTACGGCGTATGGTGGTTGTGCGGGTGCGTCGAGACCGGTACGCATCGTAAGACAATGCGAAGCCCATTCAGGTTGCAGGGCGGTAGAGCCACGCCATGCGTGGCTGCTCCGTGTCCAGGCGCAACAATCGGCCGCCAGCCACGCATGGCGTAGCTCTACCCCGCGCCGGCTCAATCCAGCGGCGCCATCACCCTCAACGGGCCCAGGTCATACCCCATCGCCTCGGCCTTGGCCTTCAGGCTGGCGAACAGCGCCTTGTCCATGCTCGGCGAGCGCGACAGGATCCACAGGTACTTGTGGCCAGGGTCGCCCACCACCGCCCATTGATAGTCCGGGTCCAGCGCGATCACCCAGTAATCGGCCCACACCAGCGGCAGCCAGGCCAGCCAGTCCGGCACGAAGCGCACCTGCAACTGGCCGGGCTCGCCTTGCACCGGCCGGGCCACGCCATCGGCGGCGATGCGTTCGCCATCGCCGGTGCGGCAGGCGTTGTGCACGCTGATTCTGCCGTCGGCGCGCAGCGCATAGGTCGCCGTGATGTCGCCCACGCACTTCTTCTGGAACGACACCGGCAGGTG
The DNA here is from genome assembly GCF_050737075.1 of Stenotrophomonas sp. Classification (GTDB taxonomy): domain Bacteria; phylum Pseudomonadota; class Gammaproteobacteria; order Xanthomonadales; family Xanthomonadaceae; genus Stenotrophomonas. The sequence continues at coordinate 1,755 of NZ_JBOHXV010000161.1, read as the reverse complement.
CGCGATTTCATGCCACTGGCCAGCGTAGCGGCCCATGTCCAGCGCCGGCACCGATTGCACGGGCTCGGCCGCATGGGCGGTGAGTGTCGTCAGCAGCAGGCCAGCGGCAAGCAGGGCAGGGCGAAGGCGCATGGAGGTCTCCCGGCAGGAGGCCAGAGCTTAGGGGGCAGGGCGCACGCGGGTGTAAAGGTTTTGTCAGCTCACGCGCGGCCCAAGGGCGCGAGCAAGGCATGGGGGGGCCTGAGTGCTGCTGGAGCGAGATCGGTGGTAGATCCGCTCTTCGGATATCGATAGCTGGACGGCGCCCTCTTTGCTGAAGCCATCGACTGTAGTTGGCAGGTTGATCTCCGCGCTTCATTCCCCATCGCGCTGGGATAGGTCATAGGCGCCGTACGGGCCGTTGGCGGAATGAAATATGCCGTTGCCATCCTTTTGGAGAAATAGAAGGTACTTCTTGCCTATCTCGCACGCGCGCGGGCTGAACTCCGCAATGGACTCTCTGCAGCGGAAGAGTATTTCTTTGGGAGCAACGCCTTTAAGTACGTCATGTACCACGATCTTGGCGGTTACCGACGTGACCGAACATTCGCCCACTTCCACAGCTCCGCAGGCCAATGTCTGGCTAACGACGCCCGTTATCACCAGGTCCGAATCGGCGACCTTCGCTTCCAAGCTCTTCTTCTCAACTGCATTGGCTGAACACTCGGCAGTTGCGGTGAGTAGGAGCGCAAATGCCAGTGCGCTCCATCGGCGGCGTAAAGAATGCATGAGGCGTCTACTCGAGGGTTATGGATCGGAGCGGTATCTGACAAGCCGGTGCATCAACGTCGCTTGCCCGCATGTTCAGTAGTTGGCCCACAATTTCGTCAAGTACTCTTTCTTGAAGATGAGAACGGTAGTAAGCAGCGCTCGGTTCAGACGCTGCTACCCAGCTCAGGGTGCGAACCGCAGTTGGCGCGGATCGCTCACCTTGATCTGAGTCTGGAAGTAGTACTTGCCCGTTGGCTTTCCGTCAGTGGTGAAGTCGATGGTCGTCCGGCGGGCGGTGCCCTGCACCAGCAGCCGGCGGTTGACCAGCCGCTCCAGTGGCATGCCCAGCTGCGCCTGTAGCGCCTCGCGTTGCGATGCATCCAACGACACGTTCAATGCAACTTGGTGGCGGTAGTCGTGCTCACTGTTGAGGTAAAGGCGATGCTCGGTGACGTCGACGTTTTTGACGGTAAACACGAAGGTGCCACTGATGCCGCGCTGCGGATCATCATTGGCCGCATGGACGGCTTCGGCGGGCGTGATCCAGCCCGGTGCCATCGGTGCAGTCATCGGGGTCTGGTGCGTGCAACCGGCGGTGAGCAGCAGGAACGGGAGCAGCAGGGCAACGCGCATGGGACATCCTTGTTCGATGACGGTGTCTGGATTGTGCCAACTCCTCTGCGCCATTGACTAGTAGTTGGCCAGCAGCTGCTCCAAGTACTTTCTTCTGAGGCTGTCTAGATGCTCGCTGCCGGGCCGCTTGGCTAGGTTGGACTCCAATTCGAGCTTCGTGAAGAAATAGTCAAGGATGGAAATCCATTCCGAGCTCTCATCGGCCGGACTCTGGAGAGCCGGACGTCTATAGCGAAAGACGATGGGTATCGTTACGCTCAATCCGCATCGCGGGGGTGAATCGCCCAGGGTTTTGTAGACAGTCGTCAGCCGTTTAGTGCGTACTGCTTCTCGAACTCTACCGGGGACAGCCCGTCGTTGGAACTGTGCCGC
>NZ_JBOHXV010000160.1:0-4867 GCF_050737075.1 Stenotrophomonas sp. | reverse complement strand
GCCGGCGGGTAGCCCCCGGAGGGACGCTCCAAAACATGGATGTTTTGGAGCAGCCTACAAGGACGTACTTGCGGCGTGTCCCGGAGCGGGGCTGCCCGCCGGCCGCCCCAGCCCGTAACAACGGAAACGCTGCTTTGGCTTTGGCTTGCGCCTTCAGCCACCACCCCCGCCGCCGGCGTGGATGCCGCCTGCGGTCAGCGCGGCTGGATCGAGCAGGCGACGCAGCTCAGCTTCGCTCAGCCCGCTGTCTTCCTTTGCCACGTCCAGCACCGGGCGCTGTTCCTTGTAGGCGCGCTTGGCGATGGCCGCCGCTTTCTCGTACCCGATGATCGGGTTCAACGCCGTCACCAGGATCGGATTGCGCGCCAGCGCCTCGCGTACGCGGTCTTCGCGCACCTTCAGCCCGGCGATGGCCGTGTCGGCCAGCAGCCGGGAGATGTTCGACAACAGACCGATCCCGTCCAGCAGGTTCGCCGCGATCAGCGGCAGCGTCACATTCAACTGGAAATTGCCCGTCTGCCCCGCCACCGTGATCGCCGTGTGGTGGCCGATCACCTGCGCGCACACCATCACCGTCGCCTCCGGAATCACCGGATTGACCTTGCCCGGCATGATCGAACTGCCCGGCTGCAATGCCGGCAGCTCGATCTCGCCCAAGCCTGCGAGCGGTCCGGCATTCATCCAGCGCAGATCGTTCGCGATCTTGATCAGCGCCACCGCCAGCGCATTGAGCTGGCCGGACAGCTCCACCGCATCGTCCTGCGCCGCCAGTCCTTCGAACTTGTTCTCCGCACTGTCGAAACGTACCCCGGTCTGCTGCTTCAGGCGCTTGGCCACCCGCTCGCCGAAGCGCGGGTCCGCATTGATGCCCGTGCCGATCGCCGTGCCGCCCAGCGGCAGCCGACGCAGCCGCTTCAGGCTGTCTTCCAGCCGCTCCTGCGCCGACGACAACTGCGCCGACCACGCACCGAATTCCTGCTCGAACGTCAGCGGCATCGCATCCATCAGATGCGTGCGGCCGGTCTTGACCACCTTGCGCAACGCACGGCCGCGCTTGTCGATCGTCTTGCGCAGATGCACCAGCGCCGGCAACAGCTGCTCCTGCACGCCCAGCAGCGCCGAGACCCGCAACGCCGTGGGAATCACGTCATTGGAGCTCTGGCCCTGGTTCACGTGATCGTTCGGGTGCACCGTCGTCTTGCCGGTCTTGCCCGCGCGGTTGGCCAGCGTGGCAATCACCTCATTGGCATTCATGTTCGACGACGTGCCCGAACCGGTCTGGTACACATCGATCGGGAAATGCGCGTCGTGGCGGCCTTCCGCCACCTCGTCCGCCGCGGATTCGATGGCCTTGGCCACGTTCTTCGGCAGGTGGCCCAGCTCGGCGTTCACCGCCGCTGCCGCGCCCTTCACCAGGCCCAGCGCGCGGATGAAGCCGCGCGGCATGCGCTGGCCCGACACCGGGAAATTGTCCACCGCACGCTGCGTCTGTGCGCCCCACAGTGCCTCTGCCGGCACCTGCAGTTCGCCCATGCTGTCGTGTTCGGTTCTGAAACCCTTGCTCATTGCATCACTCCGCGATTCTTTCAATTGGGAAAGGGAACGGCGGCTGGCAACGGGCCTTCATTCCCTGGCTGGCGGCTCCGGTCACGATACTCCCAAGCGGGAATGAATCCCAACCGCAACCTGCCTGGGCTAGACTCGGAATTCGTCTTCATTCAGGCATCCCCCCTCGCCATGGGCGACCCGTGATCGTCGGCAACCTGCTGCTCCTGCTGCTCGCCCTGTTCCTGGTGCTGCTCAACGGCTTCTTCGTGGCCGCCGAGTTCGCCCTGGTCAAACTGCGCCACACCCAGGCCGTCGGCCTGGCAGCGAATCACGGCTGGCGCGGCCGCCTGCTGCTCAACGTGCATTCGCACCTGGACGCCTACCTCTCGGCCTGCCAGCTCGGCATCACATTGTCCTCGCTGGGCCTGGGCTGGGTGGGCGAGCCGGCCTTCGCCCACCTGCTGCATCCGCTGTTCGACACGCTCGGCATGGGCCCCGAAGCGGCCCGCCTCACCGCCTTCATCATCGCCTTCAGCCTGATCTCGTTCCTGCACATCGTGCTGGGCGAACTGGCGCCGAAATCGATGGCGATCCGCCGCCCCGAGGCCATGTCGCTGTGGACCGCCGCCCCGCTCTACCTGTTCTACTGGGCCATGTTCCCGGCCATCTGGCTGCTCAACCAGAGCGCCAACGCGCTGCTGCGGCTGGCCGGCTGGGGCGATGTGGAGCACACCTCGCACCGCTACTCGCGTGAGGAACTCAAGCTCATCGTCGCGCGCCAGCAGCCCGGCGCCGGTGCCCCGGACCAGAACCTGACCCTGATGAGCCACGCGCTGGAGCTGCCCGAGCTGGTGGCCGGCGACCTGATGCGCCCGCGCGAGCACATGCGCGTGTTCCGCCAGGGCATGGGCCTGGCCGAGGTCATGGCCGAATTCGCCGAGAGCCGCTACAGCCGCTACCCGTGGTTCGACCGCGAGGGCGAGGAAGTGCTGGGCATCCTGCACATGAAGGACCTGCTGGTGGAGATCGCCCGGGGCCATCCCACCGACGACCTGCGCGCCCTGCTGCGCCCGGCCAACCTGATCGCGCTGGAAACCCCGGTCACCGTCGTGCTGGAACGCTTCCGCACGGGCACCACGCACATGGCCCTGTGCGTGGAGGAACATGGCCGCATCCTGGGCTACTTCACGCTGGAAGACCTGCTGGAAGTGGTAGTGGGCGACATCGAGGACGAACACCCGCACGTGGTCAAGGACGCCCCCACCCGGGGCGCCGACGGCAGCCTGCTGGTGGCCGGCTCCACCTCGATCTTCCGGCTGGAGCGCCTGCTCGGCCACGATCTGGCCGCGCCGGAGCACCTGAACTCGGTGGGCGGGCTGATCGTGCACCAGCTGCAGCGGCTGCCCGAGGAGGGTGAGGAGGTCCGCATCGACGGCCATCTCTTCACCGTCAAACGCATGGCCGGCCACCGCATCCAGGCGGTGACGGTGCGGCTGGCCCCCGAGGAGGCCGACGAGGACCCCGGGGCAGCGTAGAATGACGGCCCCCGTCGTCATTGCCTGCGCCCGCCATGTCCGAATTCACCCTGCTCGCCCTGTCCCCGCTTGATGGCCGCTATGCCGGCAAGGTCGACGCCCTGCGCCCGATCTTCTCCGAGTACGGCCTGATCAAGGCCCGCGTGAAGGTCGAGGTGGAGTGGCTGCTGGCCCTGGCCGACGAGCCGGGCATCGCCGAGCTGGCCCCGTTCGCCCCGTCCGCCGTGGCCCGCCTGCGCGCGCTGGCCGACGGTTTCTCCCCGGCCCATGCGGCGCGGGTGAAGGAGATCGAACGCACCACCAATCACGACGTGAAGGCGGTGGAATACTTCATCAAGGAACAGCTGAAGGACGATGCCGAGCTGGCGCCGGCGCTGGAGTTCGTGCATTTCGCCTGCACCAGCGAAGACATCAACAACCTCAGCTACGGGCTGATGCTGGAGCAGGCCCGCCGTGAGGTGCTGCTGCCCTCGCTGGACGGGATCGCCGCCAGCCTGCGCACGCTCGCCCACGCGCAGGCCGAACAGCCGATGCTGTCGCGCACGCACGGGCAGACCGCCTCGCCCACGACGCTGGGCAAGGAAGTGGCCAATGTGGTGGCCCGCCTGGAGCGCCAGCGTCGCCAGATCGCGGCGGTGGAGCTCACCGGCAAGATCAACGGCGCGGTGGGCAACTACAACGCGCACGCGATCGCCTACCCCGCCGTGGACTGGCCGGCCTTCGCCAAGCGCTTCGTGGAAAGCCTGGGCCTGGTGTTCAATCCGTACACGACGCAGATCGAGCCGCACGACAACATCGCCGAGATCGGCGACGCGGCGCGCCGCGCGAACATCATCCTGATCGATCTGTCGCGCGATATCTGGGGCTACATTTCGCTGGGCTACTTCAAGCAGAAGCTGAAGGAAGGCGAAGTCGGCTCGTCGACCATGCCGCACAAGGTCAACCCGATCGATTTCGAGAATGCGGAGGGCAACTTCGGCATCGCCAATGCGCTGTTCGAGCACTTCAGCGCGAAGCTGCCGATCAGCCGCTGGCAGCGCGACCTGACCGATTCGACGGTGCTGCGCGCGCTGGGCACGGCCTTCGGCCACGGCCAGGTGGCGCTGGACTCGCTGGCCAAGGGCCTGGGCAAGCTGACGGTCAATCCGGAGCGCCTGGATGGCGATCTGGACGCGTCGTGGGAAGTGCTGGCCGAAGCCGTGCAGACGGTGATGCGCCGCTATGGCCTGCCCAACCCGTACGAACAGCTCAAGGCCCTGACCCGCGGCCAGGGCATCACGGCCGAGTCGATGAAGGCATTCGTCGAGTCCCTGGACCTGCCGGAAGACGCCAAGCAGGGCCTGCGCACCCTGACCCCGGGCGGCTACGTAGGCCTGGCGGCGGATCTCGCCAAGGCGATCTGAAGCCGATAGCAGCATGTATTTGAAGAAGGGACGCCAAGGGCGTCCCTTTTTTTGGGCGTTGCGTTCAAAGCGGAGAAGCAAACGCCTTCGCCGGCCAGGCCCCCTGCACAGGGCCGGGGGGTGCGGGGGTACGGGACACGCCGTAAACCCATCCATGGGGGCTCGTTCACGCCATCCATGGCGCTCTACGGTCCCGTACCCCCACACCCCCCGGCCCTCAGACAGTGAACAGGTGGCCTCACGAAAAGCGGTAGAGCGACGCCATGCGTCGCTTCCTTTCCCACCGCCAGCGCGACCAACTGTCGGGGGCGGCCGGCGGGTGGCCCCCGTAGGGACTGTTGAAAACATGGATGTTTTCAACAAGCCCCCAAGGGTGAAGGC
>NZ_JBOHXV010000159.1:0-4983 GCF_050737075.1 Stenotrophomonas sp. | reverse complement strand
CCGCTGCCGGGCTTCATCCATTACCCGTAAACCGGGTACTTGCGGCACTGCGCGCTGACCGCGTCGCGGACGCGGGCGATCACGCCCTCGTCGGCCGGGGCGTCGAGCACGTCGGCAATCCAGCTGGCCAGGTCCACGCAGTCCTGTTCCACGTAGCCACGGGTGGTCACCGCCGGGGTACCCAGGCGCAGGCCCGAGGTCACGAACGGCGAGCGCGGGTCGTTGGGCACCGAATTCTTGTTGACGGTGATGTGGGCCTTGCCCAGCGCGGCTTCCGCGTCCTTGCCGGACACGTCCTTGCCGATCATGTCCACCAGCATCAGGTGGTTCTCGGTACCGCCGGAGACGATCTTGTAACCGCGCGCGATCAGCGTGGTGGCCATTGCCTGGGCGTTCTTCACCACCTGCTGCTGGTAGGCCTTGAAGCCCGGCTCCAGCGCTTCCTTGAAGGCCACGGCCTTGGCGGCGATGACGTGCATCAGCGGGCCGCCCTGGATGCCCGGGAACACGATCGACTGCAGCTTCTTCTCGATCTCTTCGCCGGCGCCCTTGGCGATGATGATGCCGCCGCGCGGGCCGCGCAGGGTCTTGTGGGTGGTCGAGGTGACCACGTGGGCGTGCGGCAGCGGGCTCGGGTAGACGCCGGCGGCGACCAGGCCGGCCACGTGGGCCATGTCCACGAACAGGTAGGCACCGACCTTGTCGGCGATGGCGCGGAAGCGCGCCCAGTCCACCACCTGCGAATACGCCGAGAAGCCGGCCACGACCATCTTCGGCTTGTGCTCCAGGGCCAGGCGCTCGACTTCGTCATAGTCGATCAGGCCCTGCTCGTTCACGCCGTACTGGACCGCGTTGAACAGCTTGCCCGAGGCATTGACCTTGGCGCCATGGGTCAGGTGGCCACCGTGGGCCAGCGACATGCCCAGGATGGTGTCGCCCGGCTGCAGGAGCGCGAAATACACCGCCTGGTTGGCCTGGGAGCCACTGTGCGGCTGCACGTTCGCGTAATCGGCATCGAACAGCTGCTTGAGGCGGTCGATCGCCAGCTGCTCTGCGATATCCACGTACTCGCAGCCACCGTAGTAGCGCTTGCCCGGATAGCCTTCGGCGTACTTGTTGGTCAGCTGGCTGCCCTGGGCTTCCATCACCGCCGGGCTGGTGTAGTTCTCGCTGGCGATCAGCTCGACATGGTCTTCCTGACGCTGGGTTTCGGCGGCGATGGCCTTGGCCAGTTCGGGATCGTAGGTTTCGATGCGGACGTCACGCGGGAACATCGCTTACTCCAGGCAAGGTGAGGGGAACGACAGCCTTCCATTGTAAGGCCGCCGGCCGGGGGCTGGCCCGTGCCGGAGGTTGGAGCGGCACACCTGTCCACTTCTAGCCAAATTTCTGAATTGCGACCTTGTTCCTTGAATTGTTCAGATTCTGTGAATCAAAACCCTAAAGACGTTCAGCCAGCGGCCGTTATTGCCAACTCAGGGAATCGTTTTCATAACATCAGGGGTTGGCTGTGAATCATGTCTATCGCGTGGTCTTCAATCACGCGCTGAAGTGCGTGCAGGTTGTTTCCGAATTCGCCCGTGGCGGCCGCAGCCGCGCCGGCACCGATCGCCGCCGCGCACCGCGCCTGGCGCCGCTGTTCACCGGTATCGCGCTGGCCTGCATGGCACCGGCTGCCTTCGCGGTGCAGTCGAACTGGATCGGTGTCCCGGGCAGCGAGTGGAATGTGGCGGGCAACTGGAGCGCCGGCGTGCCGACCGACCGCGGCATCGACACCCCCAACGACACGGCCTACGTCAACAGTGGCGGCGTGCGGATCACCGGCACCCTCGTGCCTGATGCCGACGAAGTGCACATCGGCAACACCGGTGCCGGACGGCTGGATATCTTCGCCGGCGGCCGCCTGGACACCAACACGCTTTACATGGGCACCAACGTGGGTTCGCTGGGCGTCACGACGATCAATGGCGTGGGTTCGCAGTGGAACGCCCGCTACAGCATCGGCGTGGGCCACTTCGGCACCGGCGAGCTCTCGATCCTCGGCGGCGGCAGCATGACCATCGACCGCGAAAGCTACATCGCCTCGATGGGCGGCAGCACCGGCACCGTGCGGATCCAGGGCGCTGGCAGCACGTGGAACACCGGCAACACCTTGTTCGCCGGCCAGGCTGGCTCCGGCACCATTGAAGTCACCGCGGGTGGCCTGCTCAGCGGGCGCGATGCCCTGGTCGGCAACCTGGCCGGCAGCGTGGGCCGGATCACGGTGAGCGGCACCGGCAGCGCCGCGAACCACACCGGCACCCTGACGGTGGGCAACATGGGCCGAGGCACCTATGAGGTGCTTGCCGGGGCCAGCGCGACGGCCGGCAACGTACTGATCGGGCAGTCTATGGGCAGCCGTGGCGACATCCTCGTCTCCGGTGCCGGCTCGAACTGGGTCAGCAACTCGTTGAGCGTGGGCGAAGCCGGCCAGGGCAGCTTCACGGTGACCGACGGTGCCACGGCCGAGATCGGCGGTGGCATCATCCTGGCCCGCAACGCCGCTGCCAGCGGCACGATCACGGTGGGCCCGAACGCGCTGATGATCGTCGGCACCCAGACCACCAATGCGGTGTTCTTCGATGGCGCAGGCACCACCCGCTTCGACATGGCGGGGGGCACCCTGCGCACGGGGACTGAGCTGTTCCTGGACACCGGGGTACTGCTCAGCGCCGACTCGACCTTCGACGTGGACGGCAGCCTCACCGCCAGCCGCGCGTTCTCGGGCACGGGCGCGCTGCTCAAGACCGGCACCGGTGAGCTGACGCTGCGCGGCGACAGCACCGGCTGGACGGGCGCGCTGCAGGTGGACGCGGGCACCTTGAACCTGCAGCACAGCGCGGCGCTGGGCGGTGGCTGGCTGAGCCTGGCCGATGGCACCACGCTGGGTCTGGCCGATGGCGTGGCATTCAACAATTCGGTGCAGATGCTGGGCGAGGTGGCGGTGAACGTCGCCAGCGGTGCCAGCGCCACCCTGGCGGGCAACGTAAGCGGGGGCAGCAGCACCATGCTGGTCAAGCGCGATGCGGGCACGTTGACCCTGGGCGGCGGCACCGTGGGTGAGACCCGCGTGGAAGGCGGCACCCTGCGCGTGACCGGCAACGCACTCAATGGCGGCAACATCGAGATCGGCAGCGCCGGCACCTTCGAGACCGACACCACCCGCGTGCTGAACTACGCGGGTCAGATCAGCGGCAGCGGCTTCCTGCGTCAGGGCCGTCATGCGCTGACCCTGAGTGGCGACAGCAGTGCGTTCACCGGTACCACCGTCGTCAATGCGGGCCAGCTCAACGTGACCGGCGCGCTCGGTGGCGATGTGCAGGTCACCCGGGGGGCCTGGCTGACCGGCAACGGTTCGCTCGGCAACGTGTTCGTGAGCGGCGGCAGCACGCTGTCGCCGGGCACCACCGGCGCGGCGATCAGCCGCCTGGATATCAGCGGCGTGCTGAACTTCGACAGCAGCGCGACCTTCCAGGTGGACGTGGCGGCCAACGGGGCCAGTGACTTCGTCTCGGTCGGTGGCAGCGCCCTGCTGGGCCAGGCCAACACCGTGGCCGTGGCCACCAACGGCGACTGGGCAACGTCCACCCGCTACCGCCTGCTGACCGCTGCGGGCGGCGTCAACGGCACCTTCGCCGGCGCGACCAGCACCCTGGCGTTCCTGGACCCGACGCTGAGCTATGACGCCAACAACGTGTACCTGACGATGGCGCGCAACGACGTGTCGATGCCGGACGTGGAACTGGCGTTCCCGGAGGTGGTGGTCAACACCAACCAGCGCGAAGTGGCGACCGCCGTGGAAGCGCTGGGCGATGGCAATGCCGTGTACGACGCGGTGGTGCGCCTGGAAGTGCCGCAGGTGGTGCCGGCCTTCGACAGCCTGTCCGGTGAAGTGCATGCGGCCACCCGTGGCGCGCTGCTGCAGAACCGCTTCCTGCACGATGGCATCGACCGCCACCTGGATGGCCGCGCGATGAGCGGCGACATCGCCCCGGGCGTCAGCGTGTGGCTGGCCGGCAGTGGTGGCCAGCTGCGCACCGACGCGTCGGCCGAGAACGCGGCATCGCGCGTCCAGCAGAACGGCATGATGGCCGGTGCCGGCTGGCAGGTGGGCGAAGCGCTGGAACTGGGTGTGGCCGCCGGCCAGCAGCAGGTGGACAACCGCCTGCGCGAGCGTGCGGCCGTGGCCGAGACCGACGCCACCGAGTACGGCGTGTATGCCCACTACCGCTGGCAGGGCCTGAGCCTGCGTGGCGGCGTGACCCGCGCCGACTACCGCACCGACACCACCCGCACCGCGCAGGTCGGCACGGCCTTCAGCGAGCAGTTGCTGGCCCGCGAAGATGCCACCGGCACCACCGCGTTCGTGCGCGCCGGCTGGAGCTTCGGGGGTCCGCGCCTGCAGCTGACCCCGGAAATCGAGCTGGCCCAGGTGCGCCTGGAAAGCGACGGCAGCCAGGAACGCGGTGGTGACAGCGCGCTGCGCCTGGCCTCGGGCGACAGCACCTACCGCACCGGGCTGGCCGCATTGAAGGCGGACTGGGACATCAGCGGTGGCCTGCAGGACCGCGCGGTGCTCAGCGCACGCGTGGGTTGGCAGTACGCCGACGGTGACCGGCTGCCGACCACCACCGCCCGCTTCGTCGATGGGTCGCAGGACTTCACCATCGCCGGTGCACCGCTGGCACGCAGCAGCGTGCTGGCGCAGCTGGGGGTGGCGGTGAGCCCGAGCGCCAACAGCCGCGTGTCGCTGCAGGTGCAGGGGCGTGACGGCGATGGGCAGCGCGATGTGGGGGCGCAGCTGGACTGGTCGGTGGCGTTCTGACGCCATCGTCGGATCGTTGGTCGTGCAGCCACCCATGGGGTGGCTCTACGGTTACCGCGACGCTGTAGAGCCACCCCATGGGTGGCTGATGCCTGCAACGAAGAAGCGCGCCCTTGGGC
>NZ_JBOHXV010000158.1:0-5096 GCF_050737075.1 Stenotrophomonas sp. | reverse complement strand
TGGCCCCTCCGCGCAACGCGCTTTGGGGGGGTGCACATGTATGGGCCCCGCAATCCCCGGCAATGAATCGGCCACCATGGCGCCACGCTCGACCAACCCGCCGGAAAAAAAACGCCGCCCAAAGGGCGACCTCCTCGGTAGAGCCACGCCATGCGTGGCTGCCCCACCCACCCCAGCCCCACAAATGAACAGCGACCTACCCGCCTCGAGGTCGCACCGCAAACCGCGACCGGCATTGCAATTCCACATATTGCAGGAGGCCCACCGAGGGGATAGCATGGCCACGCAATCAATGCCGCCGGCCGTTTGTGTTATCCGGGGATTGATTGCGCTGCATCTGCCGCCGGCCGCTCCTGTTATCCGGGGAGATGCGCAGTGAACAAAGCCCCGATCAGGGGCTTTGTTGCTTTTCGGGCCGGATCAAGTCTCCCTTGGGGATAACCGAGTACACCTCCGCCCTCGGCTTGCGGGCCTGCAGTTCAAGAATCGCCCTGTCGCGGACCTTGTTGCCATAACCATCATCCCGGTCAATCGCGCTGACCACGGCGGTCATATGTCTGTGGGTCTCGATGATGGATGTACTGGCGAGGGCGGCTTCCAACTGGCGCACCAGATCGCACGGCATGTAACCATCCTTGCGAACACGGCTGTCGTAGTGATGCTTGCCGAGGAACACCAATTTCCTGCTGGCGGGCGACTCCTGCCCCAGCGCCATCTTCTGCCGCACGAGATCGTCGAATTGCTGGTCCGTGAGCTCGCCAATTTCCACGATGCAGACCCGCTGGCCTTCTGCAATCCTGTGTAGCTGCTCCAGAATGAGCTTGGGCGCATCGTGGTAGAGCGGCATCGCCCTTCCCTGGGTCGTAAAGACCCGATGCTGCAGGGAAACAGGTCGGCAGGCCATTCGATTTGTGCGATGCCAATGGGGTGGCGGAACATCGTCGGCCTATCGCAGAACATACCCCCAGGCGCCGACGCGGTTTCCGTCTGCGGTAGAGCCACGCCCTGCGTGGCTGCTCTCCGCCCGGCATCGCGAGGACACGCATGGCGTGTCTCTACCGGTTCATCCGGCATCGCGCAGACACGCATGGCGTGTCCCTACGCGCTCGACACCTTCATCAACACCAGCCCGCTCACGATCAGCACCGCCGCCGCGATGCGCATCGCGTTGACCTGCTCGGCGAGGAACACGATGCCGATGATGAACGCGCCGACCGCGCCGATGCCGGTCCAGATCGTATACGCCGTGCCCAACGGCAGGCTGCGCATCGCCAGGGCGAGCAACCAGAAGCTGCCGATCATGCCGACGAGTGTGATGATCGAGGGGGTGAGCTTGCTGAACCCGTCGGACTGCTTCATGGCGAACGCCCAGACGATTTCGAGTACACCGGCTGCCAACAGATAGATCCAGGCCATACGGCCTCCTTTGATGGGGCCAGGTCGTCCTGGTCATTGATGCCCGATGCGGGGGAGGCCGTTCCTCCAGATGTGGGGGGATTCTAGCGACTGGGCGTTCGGGTGGCGTGAGCTGCGGCGCTTGGGGATACGGGGGATTCAGGTGTACGTGGGACACGCATGGCGTGTCGCTACGATGATCGCCTTGGCTGGCGCTGCACGCTGCGCTTGGGATAGAATGCGTGGATGCACTGCAGGACCCCGTCCTGCCTGCACCAGTCTCTATGGTGGCCCCGTCGGCCCCTCGCGACGCTAGGTCGAAAATCCCGCCAGGGCCGGAAGGCAGCAACGGTATCGATCGACGCGGGCGCCGAGGTCAGCCGGCGGGGCCGCCACCTTTTTGGGCGGTTCAAAAGCAGCCGTCTAACAGACGGCTCTACCCCGCCGCGTAGCCCCAACCCACCCGCGCAGCCACCCATGGGGTGGCTCTACGGCAAGGTTACGTTCGGGGCCGTCGGGACCTGCAGGACTACGCGCTCGCCCGGCATCGCCACGCGGTGGCCTCGCTGGCGCAATGCTTCGCCGTCTGCTTCGCTGGCGTAGTGGTAGAGCATCATCCGCGCCTGCAGTTCCGCGCTGTACTCACGCTCGAGATTGTCCACGCCGGTGTGCGACGGATTGCCGTGCAGGCCGCAGTCGTGCGCGATCAGTTCGTTGTCGGCGGCGTAGCGTGCCAGCATTTCCGGCACTGGCCGGGTATCGCCGCTCCACACCAGCGCGCCCTGCAGGCGCAGGCCGTACGCGGTTTCCGGCCAGTGGTGGCGCACCGGGAAGACTTCGAGGCGCACGCCGTCGTGCCAGAAGGCATCGCCCACGACGATCAGCTGGAAGGCGTCCCAGAAGTTCGCCCCGCCCTCGGCCAGTACGTTCGGGTAGTCGGCGACGCGCTTGTGCAGCAGCGGCACCACGGTGGCCGGCACGTACAGGCGGATGCGCCCGCGCCGCTCGGGCGAAAAATAAGCGTCCACGAACAGCCGCTCGAAGCCGGCCACATGGTCCAGGTGCACATGAGTGATGAACACGGCGTCGGGCATGCGTCCGTACTGGGCCAGGAATGCCGTGAGGCCTTCGCCGCCGCAGTCGATGGTCAGCCACGGCTGGCCGTCGCGCTCGATCACCGCCATCGGCGAGCCCAACTGCACGGCCGACGCATTGCCGACCCCCATGAAGCGCAGCGCCCAGTCCATCAGTAGCCCCGGTTCCAGGCCAGGTCGTAGGCCCGACGCAGGCGCGCGAAATCCTTCTCCACCTCGTCGTGGCTGCGCTCGCCGCGCAGCTTGACCAGCGAACGGTGCAGGCGCTTGAGGTTGCGCTCGCGCCAGGCGGTGGCCGGAATGCGCTGCACGCCACGGTCGAAATCGATCAGCCAGCCATGCCCGTTGGCATCGAACAGGATGTTGTGGGCATTGAGGTCGGCATGGTCCAGCCCCGCGCGATGGAAACGCGCGATGAGCCGGCCGGTCTCTTCCCAGGGGGCGCCCCGCCCCGCAACAAGCGCGCGGTCGGCCAGCGAACGCACGCCTTCCAGGCGCTCCATCAGGATCGCGGTGCGATAGCGCAGGCCGTCGCGCATGTAGAACGCGGCGATCGGCTGCGGCACCGGCAGCTTCAGCGCGCGCAGGGCCCGCATGAGGCGGAATTCGGCAAAGCTGCGCGTGCGATTGGCGCCGCGCCACAGGTACTGGTCATGGCTGAACTTGGCCGCCATGCCGCCGCGCAGGTACTGGCGCAGCACGCATTGGCCGAACGGGGCGTCGACGAACCAGGCGCCGCCGCGGCCGCCATCACCGACCGGCCGGGCCCTGTCGCCCCAGTGGGCAGGCGAGAACAGGCTCATCTCGGCTTGCCGCAGCCGTTCGCGGTCGAACAGAATGGCACCTATACCGCGTCCATCGCGGCAGGGCGTCAGCGCTTCAGTGGCGTCAAATGCGACCATTCCTTCGAGTCTAACAACACCATGGCATCAACGTCCTCTTCCTTGTGTCTTTTGCGTTTGTCAGCGCTGGGCGACGTGACCCATGTGGTGCCCCTGGTACGCACGCTGCAGCGGGCGCGTCCGGGTACCGAACTGCACTGGATCATCGACAAGGCCGGGCACAAGCTGCTCGATGGCCTGCCGGGCGTGGTGTTCCATGCCTACGACAAGAAGACCGGCCTGGCGGGCATGCGTGCGCTGCGCGCCGAATTGCCGCCCGGCCGTTTCGAGGCCCTGCTGCAGATGCAGGTGGCGTTCCGCGCGAATGTGCTGTCGGCGTTCGTGCCCGCACAGCGCCGCATCGGCTACGACAAGGCCCGTTCTAAGGACCTGCATGGCCTCTTCATCAACGAGCGCATCCCCGACCGCCCCGGCATCCATGTGCTGGATGCGATCGGCAGCTTCTGCGAGCCACTGGGCATCGTCCAGACCGAGGTGAGCTGGGACCTGGCCGTGCCGCCGGCGGCGGTGGAATGGGCGCAGGCGCAGTGGCAGGACGATGGCCGCCCGGTGCTGATGATCTCCCCCTGCTCCAGCCACGTGCGCCGCAACTGGTATGCCGACCGCTATGCGGCGGTGGCCAATCATGCGGTCTCGCGCGGCTGGCGGGTGGTGCTGTGCGGAGGCCGCAGCGAGCTGGAGCGCGGCATGGCCGATGCGATCCAGGCGCAGCTGGACGTGCCGGCGCTGGACCTGGTGGGCAAGGACACGCTCAAGCAGCTGCCGGCCCTGCTTGCCCGTGCGGCGCTGGTGATGACGCCCGATTCGGGCCCGATGCATATCGCCAACGCGATGGGCGCCAAGGTGCTGGGCCTGCATGCGGCGAGCAACCCGCACCGCAGCGGCCCGTACTCGGACCGTCGCTACTGTGTTGACCGCTATGACGATGCGGCGCGGAAGTTCCTGGGCAAGCCGGCCAGCGCACTCAAGTGGGGCGCCAAGATCGAGTTCGACGATGTGATGCAGCTGATCACCGTGGAAGACGGCATTGCCGCCTTCGAACGGTATGTGGCCGATCAGCCGCGGCCGGCGTAATCCTTGTATGACTTCTCTTCGACGTAGACCGACCCCAGCGCCAGGTTGATGTCCTTCTTGATCCGGGCGCGCTGGTCGTTCTTCTGGTAGACGCTGCGGGCCAGGGCGATGAAGTCCTCATCGAAGGCATTGGCCTTGTCCTGCAGTCGGATGTTGTCTTCGATGTCCCAGAGCTGTTCGTTGATGTCCTTGAGCTCGGCGCGCAGCTTGGCGATGTCCTTGACCCCGGCCGGATGCGCCATCCAGGTCTTCTCCAGCGCGCTGAGCTCGGCACGGATGTTGGCCAGCTTGGCCGCATCACTGATGCGCTCGGACTTGATCTGCAGGATGGAGATCTTGTCCAGCAGTTCGCCGAAGGACACGGGAACGAGGATTTCTGCGGTCATGGGGGGCATTCCATCTTGGATAAGGCCAGTTTAGCGAATAGGCACCCAAGGCGTATCCGGTTGGAATTCCGCAGCGCCCGCGCAAAGCAGCGAAGCAACAAGCCCCTCTGTTGAGGGGCTGCCCCGAAGGGGCGGGGAGAGGAAGCAAAGCGGGGGCAACGGCGCAAAGCGGGGGCAACGGCGCAACGCGCCGTTGCAATCCCCCCCTCTCCGCCAGACACGCAAAAAAGGCCACCCGTAAGGGC
>NZ_JBOHXV010000157.1:0-5250 GCF_050737075.1 Stenotrophomonas sp. | reverse complement strand
GGTGGGCCTTCGGTCCCCACTGCCAACTGCCAGCCCCGCATCTGCAAGGGACCGAATTCCAAGGGCGGTGCGCCCGGCCCGGTGAGGTCGATGCCTTCACCGTTCTCCATGACCACCGATTCCAGGTGTTGCGGCTGGAAATACGCGCTCCAGATCTTGACCAGGCGTACCTGGTTGGTCACCAGGTTGCCCAAATCAATGCGAATCGGGATGACGTGCAGCCGGTAGTACCAATCGTTGAGCGAGGTCCGCATCGCCAACCCTTCATTGCGCTCAGGCGGCACGCTGATCGTGCCCTCGACCGCTGGACCAGCCAGCAAGGTGGGCTGCGCCAGCGCGCCTCGAAACGCCGAAACCGGAATTCGCGTACGCGGCAAGTCCAGATTCGCGCTCTGCCAGAATCCTTGGGCACTGAGCGCCCCCGCCAAGATGGTGGTCATGACGTCTTCCGCACTGCCCAACCATAGTTTCCTGACGCCGGCGGTGCATTCCCAGCGGTACTCATCGGGCGCTTATCTAGCCACGGGAACACAACCCAAGTCTCTTCGCCAATCGTGACCTCCTGCTCCGGCTCCAGCTTGGCCAGAGAGCAAGCGCGGGTGCCAATCACGGTGCCGATCGGCGAAAGATATGCTGCGGTGCCAGCGCGCCGCACCGAAAACGTCACGGGGTGGAACACGCTGCGGCCGGAGAACGTGTTCTGGTCTGCGCCGCCCAATACGCGGCCAAGCCATAAGGTGTCGGAACTTGTGGTCGAGGTATTTGCCTGCCCCATCGTCCCGACACCGGTGCAAGCCGTCCCTTCGGGCAAAAGGGAGCCGGAGTAGTAGTTGCTGATGCGATGGAAGCTGTTGCTGCGCCCGTCCTCTACGGAGTCGGCGCGCACGTGGCCACAGCCCGCCACGTCGTAGTTGAACCCGAACAGGACCACGTTGGGGGCATTCGGTGTGACGTACCCACTGTAGCTGCCGGTCAGGCCTGCCCAGTAGGTACCGTCTGCGTAGGTACCACCAACGTAATCGCCCGCCTTATCGAGCACGCCGAACGCATGGTGACGGTACTGGCCTGCAATGGCCGTTGAGATAGCTACGTGGACAGCATTTCCGTTGGCGAACAACTTTACCCTCGGGTAGGGCCCGGCCTGGACGTTGCTGAGCCCATCAGCGGGCGAAACATTGGGCTGCAGGTTGGGAGCAGCAGCTGCCGAGTAACCCACTGAAACACGGCTTCGAAGGTTGATCTGATCATTGTTGAACAGGTGCACATAATCAGAAACCCCGGGGATCCGGAGCGTAGCGGAGCGATTGGTAGACACCAGGTTGTTGCGCTCCACGGTCCAACCATTTGCAGCGCAGAAGGCCGTGACCAGGTCGATCAGGGTCTGAAGATTGAGGACGTTGATGTGTTCGGCGTAGGCCATTTTTTACTCCAGCGCAAAGGCGGCGAACTGTCCATCGCCGGTGCGGAAGACGTTGGGAACAAGGACGTGGTCGGTGCCGCCGGCAGTGACAACTTGTTCGGCTGATGCCCCGAGCGAGGGTGTGTAGAACACCCCATCGAAGCTGCCGTAGAACTGCCCACCTTCGGGCACCTGGTCGTAGGGGATGCCAAGGTCGGGGCTGCCCGAGCTGTAAGCCACCGCCGCCAGCTGGCCGCGCTGAAGCCATGCGGATCCGTCAAGCAGCCTGCGGTGATTGGCGTTGACGACACTTGTCCAGGGGAACGTCATCCTGCCCGTGGTGGTCAAGCTGCTGGACCACGTATTTCGCAGTGGCACCCATGCCTGCATCGGTGAGAACAGGAACGCCTGGGAGTCGCCCGTGTTGACGTCGAAATTGGAGACGGGGTTCCAGAAGTTCGAATGCTGGTAGGTATCCAAGGACGCCAACAGGTCGCGCGACAGCCCGGCTGCGCCGATGAAGAGCGGATAGGACCAGTCCTCCGGCAGGTGCTCGGGGAGGATGAAGCCTGCGTACAGCGCGTCGTATCGGCCATTGATGCGGGTAATGACTTTGAAGCATCGACCGTTGGCGATGAACCAGTAGGCGAACGGCGAGTTCACGGCCAGAAGAGCAACGTACTTGCTGTTGGCGCCAGCGGGGTCCAGTGAAGGCGCAGCCGGGTTATAGGCGGTGTGCCCCCGCAGGGCCAAGTTGTAGTAGTTGCTCGACGCCACCGTGTAAGCCTGCAGCGAGACGAAGATCTCGTCGGCCCCGGCAAGGCCCCGCCCCTTCAGCGACACGAAATCATTGGCGGCGATCGCACCGCTGGCCACGCCCCCCACCACGGCCCACTGTTGGCCAGCGGCAACGAGCGCCGCATCTGCCGTGAGGAAGTCACGAAGCTGCTGCAGCAAGTCGCGGTGGTTGGAGGCGGTACCGGTTTTCCATGCCATGTTCAGAACTCCAGGAGCTTGCGAATCGCCGCCGCATTGCGGTCGATCTTGTTGACGAAGGTACGATCGCTGTTCGGATCGTCCAGGTAGTGCTCAACCAGGGCCGGGTCGACCACGTTGACCATGCGCAGTCCAAGCTGGGCGGCCGGCGCCCGCGAGGGGCTGGCCATCGAATAGGACGGCGCGGCGCTGACGACTGGCGCCACCACCGGCCCGCCGTTGGCATAGCCGTTTCGCCAGCCATCGATCGCCGCCATGCCCACCCGGTTGAACGCGGACAGGAACGCCATTGCGCCTGGCTGGCGTACCACTTCCTGGCGATGCACGAACTCGCCGGCATGGACGATGCCGGCGGGCTGGTATTTGCCGCCAGGACCGGTGTAGCCGCCGGAAGCGAAACCGCCAGCAGCATTGGCGACCAGCATCGCCGTAGCTGCCGCCTGCATCTTATCCGCCGCGCTGGAGACGGCTTGAGCGCCGATCACCAAGGAAATGCCCGACGTAGCCAAATCCGTGGATGAGGACTCTAGCTTGGTGGCACCTACTGAAATTGCTGCTCCCGCAGCGGCTGTCACCAATGCGGCAGAGGCCAGTTTTTCGGAACCGTCTGATACATCGCCCGTTCCACCGGGAATCAAGC
Source organism: Stenotrophomonas sp. (assembly GCF_050737075.1). Taxonomy (GTDB): domain Bacteria; phylum Pseudomonadota; class Gammaproteobacteria; order Xanthomonadales; family Xanthomonadaceae; genus Stenotrophomonas. Next base: position 2,215 of record NZ_JBOHXV010000157.1, on the reverse strand, counting down.
TCATGATTTTCATGGCTGCTGCTTGGGCCAACTGTGCTGCAGCAAACTCGGCAATGCCTTGGGCCAGATCAGAGAAGAAATTGCGGACCGACTCCCCCAGCGAATCGGTCTGCATCACCAGCGAGGTGAACAGGTTGGTGAATGCGCCTTCCAATGTGCTTCGGATGGACTGTTGGAGCAGGTTCGTAGTCTGCTCCATCTCCCGCAACTTGAGCTCGATCTGCTCGACATTGGCGAGCGCCTGTGGGTCGCCAAGCGCTATAGCTGCAGCACGCATCTGCGGCACCAGCTCGCGCAGGGTGCCGAGCTTGTCGCGGTACAGGTTGACGATGCGCTGTTGAGCGTCGGATTCAGTGGTAAGGCCGGCCTGCAGCTCGACCTGGATCCGCTGCTGCTCCAGCGAGATCTGTCCCATCGTCCGATTGTAGGTCTCCTGCAACCTCCTAAGATCGGCATTTGCCTGGGTGAGATTAAGCAGTTTTCCGACATCTGCGGCTTCGCCGGTCTTGCCGATGTTCTCCAGCTGCTGCTGCAGGCGCGTCAGTTCCTTGGTGGTCTTGGCCACCTCAACGTCCTGGCCTGTGCCCTGCAGCTGCGCCAACTGTAGGCGCACGTCGACCAACTTCTTGGCCATGTCGATACGCTGGCGCTCGCCGTCGAGCAGCTGGGCATAGTCCACCAACTCGCTTTTCAGCGCTTCACTGGCGTTCTTATAGGCACCTTCCTCGATCTCGTAGCGGATCCGCGCCGCCTCGCCGGCCTTGGCCTGGCCATCTTCCAGGTCACCCAGCAACGACACCTGCTTTTGCAGGTTGTCCAGCTCCCGGCGGCCGGCTTCTTCGGCCTTCTGAGTGTCCGTCTTCGGAGTCTTCTTCTTGGTTTCCTTGTACTGCTCCTGGAGCGCCTTCTTGGCCTTGTCGTAGGCGCCGCCACTGATATTCCCATCGGCTTTGAACAGCACGTCCGTCAGCAGCGGGCTATCGCTGTCGCCAGCTGCGGCCGCGTCACGCAATGCACGGAACTTCTTGTTCAGATCATCCAGCGCCTTGCCGTACTTCTCGGCCTTGGGCGCCCCCGCGTCGAGCTGGTCCTGGATGGCCTTCGATGCCGAGATGCCGGCGTTCTGCACGTCCTGGTTCTTCTTGTCGGCAGCGGTACGGGCTTCCAGCGCCGAGCGCTCGGATTCAAGTGAGGCGATCAGCGCATTGGTGTTGCGGAGACCGTCGGCCGCGCGCCCTTTGTCGCCAGGGATAGGGCTGTCTGACAAGGTCTGGAAGAACTGCAGGTCTTCCTTCGCGCGCCTAAGCCGGGCATCTACATCATCACGCCCGACGTCCTTGATCACTTGCCAAGCGCCGAGCACCGCTGATTTGACCCCGATCCATGCGCGCTCCAGCATGCCGGCAGTGGCCCGAGCTTCGGCGACACGGCGTGCGTGGACCTCGGCGAAAGCGTCGATCGCGGCGCGCGCAGCATCGGTCTGTCGGCCCTGATCTTCCAGCGCCCGGACGTGCTCATACACCTCCAGGGTGAGGAAGTTGTACTGCTGATTGAGCTCCTGCAACTGTGCGCTGGGGGCCTTGGCCAGGGCAATGATCTTGGCCGTCGTCTGCTCGATGCTTTCGCCGGTCAGCTCAGACAGGTTCAGGGCTGCTGAGGTCGCTGTCTGGAGGCTGTCGCTTGCGATCTTTCCGGAGTTACTAAGCGCCAGGACGGCCTTTTGCGCGTTGCCATACTCGCCAGTGGCCTCGGCCGTGGCATTGCGGATCTCGGCCAAGCGCCCTGCATACACGCCGCCGGCATTGCCCGTGGCGATCAACGACAGCTCCAGCTGGCGGTTCTCCTGGTAGCTCTTCCATGCAGCCACGGAGAACAGGCCCAGGGTGGCCACCACGCCGCCCAAGGCGATCCCATAGGCGCCCAGGCCGGCGGTGCCCCGCGTTCCCAGGTTGAGCAGTGAGCTACTGGCTCCAGACAGGTTGCCCTGCAGCAGATTGGCACCGACACCGGCCAGGCTGGTCCGGACCTCGCGCGCGGACAGGCTCAGGTTGCGCATCTTGCGATCGGCCTGGTCGACCCCGTCGCTCACCTCTTTCCAGTGGGTGCGCTGGCTGCTGATGCCCACCATTGCGCGGTTGTACGCCTCGCGCGAGAGCGTGCCGGCGTCAACAGATTTCTTGAGCTTGGCCTCATCGGCATCGAGCTTGACCAGCGC
>NZ_JBOHXV010000156.1:0-5346 GCF_050737075.1 Stenotrophomonas sp. | reverse complement strand
CCGCGGTGCCGGTGTGTCGCCATCGCTTGAATGAAAGGCGGAACCGCTGCACCCGGGTTGCGATTCGGGAACACGGTATAGCACTCATCGAGCAGGATCACGGAGCCATCGGGCAGCTGATCCCACTGCCTAGGGTCCTCAAGATAGGTCCATCCCGCCTTCTGATAGTCCAGGTCTTTCACGCCGTGCGCGTAGATGGCGCGGCCTGCCTTCTGGAACTGAAAGGCCTTGTCGAGCGCGTATGCGGTCTTTCCGTGCCCAGGCTGTCCAGTGACGAGGTATAGGGCCATCAGTCGCTCCCCAGCTTGCTCAGGATCGCTGCTTGGGCCCTCGCGGCAACTATGGCGCTAAGGATCATGCTCACGGCGATGCTGAGGCCCGTAGCACTGAAGTAGATAGACAGGACGCCGGGCAAGCCGCCGACCTTGGATTCTATGAATGACTTGAGCGGCGGTAGCGCAATTTCGTGCGTGACGTAACCGATACCGAAAGCCAGCAGAACCCGTCCAATGATGCCGGGCAAGTATTGACGCAGCGCCTGCAGCAGCATGGTGACAAGCGCGCCAATGATCATAGGCATTTAAGCACCCCTCGTAAGGATGAACACAGACGCGACCGCAGCGCACAGGATGATGATCGCCCTGACGGTACTGATGTAGTCACAGAAGTAGCCGGGCGGCGACGCAAGCGCGTTGGTGAAGCCAGATGCGATGCCCTGACCTCCACCAGAGGCAAACCCGATGCACTGCCCTCCCCCACCCCCTACGCCGGATTGGTCAAGATCGGAAACGCCGAGCTTCTTGGTCGTGAGTACTTTGGTATCCCCGGCGCTTGAGCCGGATCCGGGGTCCTGTGACATCGATCCGACCTTGGTCCACTCTGGCTGCCCGGATTCACCGCTGCCGTTGCCGCCCTGCCCTGCGAGCTTTTCAGTGGCACACGCGATCCGCCACTGCATCAGCAAGCTGCTGTACTCCAGGGCATCACACGTATCTCCCGTGCAAACAGGCTGAGCGGTGCACATCCCGCCCGCAATGTTGCGGTTCTTTCGTGTGTTGCAGTCGATTCGCCATTGAATGCGTGCTTGACCACATAGGATCGGCGAACCGCTGCATGACGGGGGCGTGGTGCAGTTGTCACCACCGCTGAACTCTTCCTTTTTCTTGCCATCATCGGGATCGTCGGGATTGCTGCCGTCCTCTTCGTCGGGCTTTCCGTCACCGTCGTTATCCTTTTTACACGTACCGTCCTTGCCGCGCGCTTCGCCTTTGGCGCACTGGCCATCGCCGGGAAGGCATTGCCCATCGGGGGACTTAATCTGCCCTGCTGGGCATTCGTTGTTCTTGTTCTTGCAAGTGCCATCCGCCTGCTGGATCTTGCCGGGCGGACAGGGTTCCGGTGCGCACTGACCGAGCGAGTTCGTTGCGCTACCATCCGGGCACTTCCCTTCGTCAGGTTCACACGCAGACATTGCGGAGTTCCATGACATGCCGTACTGCGCCTTACATTTATCCTCGTCGTAGTTGTCACAGGTGCCCGGAATAGAGCTGTACTTTCCGACGAAGTATCCGTCACCAGTTGAATACCATGCTTGCCGACAGCCGCCGTTACACGTCACGGAGCCGTTGCGAGGTTTGCCGCCTGTGAGGTACGGATATGGGCCGTTCCAGTCCGGACGGCTTGAGCAACCGTCGCCGTAGTAGAACGTGCGGGGTGACGAAATCCAAACATTCGCAAAGCAATTTCCCGTGTAAGCGACATAGCCCGCATACGCCTTGCTAGGCACGTCTGGTTTGACGCATGACTCAAACTGTGGCGGCTTGTATGTGGCCAGCTGAGCCTTTCCGTATGCCTGGGCCTCCGCATATGCTTCTCCCTCATCGCAAACTCGCGGTGAGCTGCTGGTGCAGCGGTACGTTTGCGCCCCGGCAGCAGGCCCGTAGGCCATGCAGGCAAATGCCATGACCAGCACCAACATAGGCAACAAGGCGTTCAACCATCCAGTGCGAGCCATAGACCCCCCAGTAGCGCCAGCAACACGAAATACCCTGCGAATGCCATACAACCCCCTCTAAACGAAAAAGGGCGGGTTTCCCCGCCCCAGTGGTGATCGGCAGCGAATTAAGACGCAGCCCGCTTGCCCGAACGGATCATCAGGATTACGCCGCACAGCGTCAGTACGGCAACGCCGATGAGGGTCAACTCGGCGGGTTCCGCGCTCTGCGTGACCGCATCGGCCAGATCGCCCGCAAAGGCCGGTGCAGCGACCATGGCAGTGGTAACCACAGCGGTGGCCTTGGTGGCGATGGAGCGCAGCTTTTCGTTCTTGAACATCGTCTTTCTCTCTCTGTAGTGCGAAGGGATTACACGCCAGTTGCCTTGCGAGCCATCTTGATCATGTGGCCGACCCCCCAAAGGGTGCCGATTGCACAGGACAGCAGAAGGCCCTCAGTCGCGTCGATGGGCGGTAGAAACATCGACGCTGGGCCATAGAAGGGGTGCGCGCATTGGCCGGTGCTGGCATCGAAATCGGATGCCTTGCAGTTCAGGACTAGAACGACCTCTTCCACGGATTTCTCCTTAATTCGGTTACGCGCCGGGGCGTGCGCTGGACTTCTGGACGGGGATGAGCGCGGTGTACTTGCTCAGGTTGAGCACGCCTTTGTTGACCTGCACCATGCTGGCGAAGTCGATGACGTAATCACCCTCCGGGTAAGCGGCTTGTCCTTCGTCCAGGCGGACATCAAACGGGTAGGCGAAGCCGCCAGCTTCCAGCTTTGCCTTCTGCTTGCGAGTGGTGTACTCACGGTCCTTGCCTTCGTCGTCCTTGAAGGTGCCGCGCCGTTCATCGATGGTGGACTTAAGTACGGTGACCTTGACTTCGTTGTTCATGCGATACCCCTTTGAGGTTGGTTTACGCCCGCGATTTCGGGCCATAGCGCTGCTGTATCCCCTGTTGCCCACCTCGGCAGCTTTGGCGAGGTGCAGGTTTCAATGACTGCCTTCAACGACTCAGCGTCAGGGCAGTTGCGACTGATGAACGCCAAGGTGGCGCCGTACTGGCGGCGCAGATGCCTGCGCGCACTCTTCCACGTGGCTTCCACTGCGGCTTTCGTAATGTCGATGCGGGTTGCGACGCAGTGCAGAAAGTTCAGCACCGGGTACGCGCCCAGCAGGTAGGACGCGGGGTCACGCAGCACGTCCAAGGGGATCTCTTTGCGATCCGATTTGCGGAACTGCGCTTCGTATCGAACCCATGGAGAGTTCTTGTCGCCCTGCTCCCTGCCCTTCTCGTAGACGCGCAGCTGTTTCTCGGACTTTTTGCCGCCGATGTAGAGCGTCTTTCCGTCACCGCTGTCGTAGTCATCGACTAGCTGTGCCTTCGGACGCTGGCCGCGATTGTTGAACTCACCATCGGCGTACCACTTCTGTGCCAGGCGCAACGGATAGTCCCCAATCAGGTCATCGGCGCACACGTCAACTCGGGTAATCCTTCCGGCGCAGCTTTCGAGCTTCGCTCGAAGCTCCAGCCACCGCTTCGCATGGCCGCAGCGCGCTGCGCCAACCGTTTTGCACCCGGTACCGGTCAACTCGATGCGAGCTGTATACGTGCCATCGGCGCGTCTGCACTCCTCGCCGCCCAGCTCGATCATGCCGACGAACTCTTTGGCCGCATTGATGATCTTGACGCGCCACAGGTAGAAGCGGCCGCCACTTGCTGCCACGTCAAGCTCAAGGCCCAGCCCTGCAAAGAACCAGCAGAACACTTGCAGTGCCGCCGTGCGGGCGTTGTCAGCGCTGGCGTCGATCCACTGGCGCATTTCCTCTTGCGTTTCACCATCGGTGAAGTCCACTTCCCGCAATGCTGCGAAGAGATCCACCGAAGCGGAGAACCAGTCGATGCCTACCGTGAGGGTTCCCGCCTCGTTCCTGAATTCACTGACTCCCCTGTTAGACGAGGGGAGTCCTGACCCGGCCAGCACCGCGCGATCAACAGCCATGGAGCGCACCCCGTACGGTCATGAGATGATCCGTATCCAAGCCAGCGGAGACAGCAATGCGCAGCCCAATGACGTTCGACGGCAAGCAGCAGTCGTATTTGAAAGCCCTTGAAGCCCGAATCATGGCCCTAGAGGCCATCGTGAGTGCCATGTCCTGGACCGTCAGGTCGGAGCGTTTCGGGCAGTGCATGGAGGCGTCCATGCGCTGGCATGAGGAATTCATCGCGGACCCCGCTTCGAGAGTTCCGCCAGAATTCGCGCGAGATTGGAGGGCAAGTCTGCTGCACGTGCTGACACACCTTGAGCAGAAAACGGACCCATCACCTGACGCCATTCCCGGCGAATCCGACGATCCGCAGGCGCATTCGACAGGCTGAAATTCTTTCGGAGGCCGTCACGCACGGCTGACCTCCTGCTCTTCGGCGTAGCGGGCTGCGGCCATGAGGTCGCCGCGCTTGCTAGCGGCGATTTCCAGCTCAAACGCGGCAGCGCGCAGTGCACTGCCCACGTCCTTACCTGCCCAATAGGAATTGAAGTCGCGACGCGCGCGACGCGACGCGGGCGAGTTGTTGAATGACCCGCGCTTGCGGAGGGTGACTTTCGTAATCACGGGGCCACCTCAGCGACGGCCTGTGCCAGCGCCTGGGCTTCGCGAGCTCGGTTGGGACGCGTGGCGTCGATGAGTGCGCGCAGCCTGCGCGGAAGGACGGCGACACCGAGGGCGAGCGCGATGCTCGAACCCACCAGTGCCAGCACGATTGCGACGTCAGCCATGACTCCTATCCCCTGCCCCTAGCCCCTAGATCCCCGCCAGCGCCCTAGGGGGAGCGGCTGGCGGGTGTCCACCGCCGGTGGACAGCGAGGAAAGTACACTGGGGGTGGACAAAGTGTCAACGAGGGGTGGACAAGTGAATTTCGAAGACATCCTCAACCGCGCAGTTGAGGCGAGCGGCGCGACCTCTGATAGCGATCTATCTCGGAAGCTGGGCGTGTCGCGCCAAGCGGTCAGCAACTGGCGAGGCGGAAAGAAGTTTCCGGACACGGTTACGTGCGCGACCATTGCGGGAATTACGGGAATTCCGCTAGCAAAGGTGCTTGGAGTGGTGGGCGAGGTACGCGCGATCAGTCGCGAGGAAAAGGCTGTTTGGCGCCGCCTAGCGGCTACCGCTATGGCCTTGGCGATAGGGGTGGGATTCGCCCTGCCTCGCGACGCGCAGGCCGACGTGGGTCATTCCGCGAGCGACACTGTATACATTATGCGATATGCAATATCCGACACAGTTGCTGGCGCCTGTGTTTCCTTGGTGCCTTGAACGAACGCGCGGAACATCGCAGTCATCAGACT
>NZ_JBOHXV010000155.1:0-5548 GCF_050737075.1 Stenotrophomonas sp. | reverse complement strand
CTGTGCGACCGCATCGCAAAGCACCCGGCGTTCGCTGGCGCCTATACGGGCAACAAGCCGGATGCCAAGCCGGAGAACTACGGCAGCAAGGCCATCCCGCTGGAAGAGTTCGTGCGGGTAGTTAACGAAGAAATCGCGGCCCACAACGCCCGCGAGGGTCGCCGCACGCGCACGGCCGCCGGCCGCAGCTTCGATGCAGCCTTCCAGGAGAGCTACGCGAGGTCGCCGATTCGCAAGGCTACGCCAGAGCAGCTGCGCGAACTGCTGTTGTCCACGGATGTCGTCACCGGCGACCGCCGAGACGGGTCTGTGCGCCTGTCGGGTAACCGTTACTGGAGTGAGGCTATCGCGGCCTACGCCGGCCAGAAGTTGATGCTCCGCTTTGATCCAGAGCAGCTCCACCAGGCGGTACAGGCATACACCCTGGCGAACGTCTACATCGGCCAGGCCGAGTGCATCGCGGCGGTTGGTTTCGCCGATACGGGCGCTGCACGTGAACACGCTCGCGCCAAGAAGCAGTACCGGACAGCAAACCGGCAGCAGCTGGCTGCCGAGCGCCGAATGGACGCATCGAAGGTCGCCGCGCAGCTTCCGTCTCCTATGCCCGAAGAGCTGCCCCCGGCTGGCGTGATCGCACCGATGTTCGGCCGCCGTAAGGCGCCGGCACCTGCCCCTGCCGAAATGGAGCATCGCCGCACCGGCACCGATGACAACGAGAGCGCCTTCATCTCGCTGATGAATGACATGGCCAGCCGCAGCAATGCGACTTCTCTCTGGAAGGCACCGAAGGATGAAGCGTGATGCAGGCCGTCGAACTGAAAACAGGATTCATGAAGCGCCGGGTGTACCTGGAGCGCTTGGCCAAGGAGGGCTCCCACCCAGCTCGATATCGATCTCAAGCCCGTATCCAGTCCGGGGTTGATACGAGGGTAAACCCTCGCGGCACCGCACCAGGTGCCGGATTGGAAAGGCGGAAACAACGCCTCGCCCGATTTAAACGCCAGCCACTGAAACCGCAGCACCCCAGCCATCCCAAGGAAATCGATACGATGAACGTCAGCGCCCTACCGACCGCCCAGCTCGAAGAAATCACCACTGAGCAGCTGTCAGACCTGCGTGAGCGCATTCGCGCGGTCGCGGAGGACGATAAGAGCTACTCCCAGGCACGCATTGCCCGCGAAGCCGACCTCAGTACGGCCACCGTCTCGCAGTTCCTCGGCGGCTCCTACAACGGCAACCTGCAGAACGTTGGCCGCAAGCTCACCAACTGGCTCAAGGCCTTCGATGAGCGCAACAGCACCGGGAAGCTCCCGGAAGGCCCGGAATGGGTGAAGACCCAGACGGGCGAGAGGATCATCGCAGGCCTGCGGTACGCCCAGATGGCCTCTGACATTGTTGTGATCTGCGGCGGCGCGGGTGTGGGCAAAACCAAGGCTATCGACCGCTATCGCCAGCAGACCCCGAATGTCTGGCACGTCGAGCTGACGCCGGCCACGGGCAGCGTGCTGACCTGCCTGCAGGAAATCGCACTGTCCATGGGCCTGCGCGACCTCACCAACTCCAGTGCCTACCTGCAGCGCGCCATCTTCGCCAAGGTACGCGGGACCAATGGTCTGCTGGTGCTGGACGAAGCGCAGCACCTCTCGGTCCCGGCGCTGGATCAGGTCCGTGCGATCAACGACCAGGCAGGCATCGGCCTGGTTCTGTGCGGCAACGAGCGGGTTTACCAGCAAATGAGCGGCGGGAACCGCGCCGCTTACTTGGACCGCCTCTACAGCCGAATTGGCAAAAAGATCGTGTTGCGGAAGGCGAGCGTGGCCGACGCCGACGCAATCATCACGGCGTGGGGCATTGAGGACACGCCATGCAAGGAGCAGATCCGCTCCATTGCAGCGATGCCTGGTGCGCTGCGGGTGCTGAACAAGGTGCTGCGCCTGGCGGCCATCTATGCCAAGGCGAACAACCGCCGCATCTGCTGCGACTCGATCAAGTACGCAGCCCAGGAGCTGGGAGTGCTGGGCTGATGGCAAGACCTTACTCCCGCATCACCGCCGACCTCATCAGCGCTGTGGATGCCATCAGCCAGCTCGGTGCCAGCGAGGCGCTGCGGCGGCGCTGCCACGTAGTCAAGGCCATTGCCGCAAGCGGCAAGCCCGTTAATTCCCTGACGGTTGGTGAGCTGCTCCAGCTCTCCAACTGGTCCAAGCAGTTCAACAACCCCCCTAGGGAGATTCCGGCATGAGCATCGCAGCGAAGGTTGTTCCGACGTTCGTGGACCTGCTGAAGGCAGCACAAGGCGCCGTGGGCCAATTGGCAGATCACGGCTGCGTGCCGCGCTCGATCTCGATCAGCGGTGGTAAGCCGTTGATCGTCATTGATCCGCCGCGTGACCACACCTTCCTGGTGGGCGTTCAGCACGTTCGCAAAGGCGGTGGGCAGATGGTGAAGCGCACCGTGATGGCCGCTCCGTTCCATGGCTGTCAGATCGAGTGGGAGGTCTGCACCCCCACCGCCATCCGGACCCACCACTGACGCAGCGAGAGGCAACGAGAAGTCATGAAGAACACCCGTTTCACAGACCACCAGCGCAGTGAGGTGCAGCGCCGCATCCTTGATGAGGCATCTGCCTCGGGGGGAATGATCACGGCGGTCCAGCTGCGTGAGCTGCTGAATGACATCCCCGCCGGGGAGCGGGCGCAGGCGGTGGTCGCCTTGCAGCAGCAGGGCCAGCTGGAAACTACGGGCACAGGAGCGGGTGCGATTCACGCCCTGATCCGCCTGAACACCAGCTCGCCCGTAGCCCTGCTGGAGCCGGCGAACAGCGCAGTCGGAAGCCCTCGCCAGGATGACCCTCTGGCACTGCGCAATCGCCTCAAAGCGATCAGCCAGGACCTCGATGAAGCACTGGTGGACGCCTGTTGCATCGAGCTGCCCCACGCGGCAATTCAGAACCTGCTCACAGCCAACCGGGCCACCCGCGCAGCAGCCAGCAGCCTCAGCGACTGATCACGAAATGGAGAGCAACACCATGCAATGCACCATTGACATTCCGGCCGGCTACCGGCAGGACGCCAAAGGTAATCTGATCCCCGAAAGGAATATCCGTCCCATTGATCAGGCCCGCGATGAGCTGGTGGCCGAGTTGGCCAGCGAGGCAAAGCGCCTTCATGCACAGCTCGCGGCGTTCAAGATCCGGGCGCACGCCGACATCGCCGCCTTCATTCAGCTCAGTGCGGAGGAATATCGGGTGTTTATCGGGGGAACAAAGGGGAACGTCACCCTCCTGGCCTTCAACGGTAGCTACAAGATCATTCGTCAGATTCAGGAGAGCATCCGTTTCGATGAACGCCTCCAGGCGGCAAAAGCGCTGATCGATGCCTGCTTGGTCGAATGGACGGAAGACGCATCCCCGGAGGTTCGCGCGATCATCAATGATGCGTTCCGGATGGACCAGCAGGGCAACATCCGCACCGGCCAGGTGCTTTCGCTGCGGCGGCTTCAGATTGAGGACGAGCGGTGGCAGCGCGCCATGGTGGCAATCGGTGAGGCCGTCCAGGTCGTGGGCAGTAAAGCCTACGTCCGCGTCTACGAACGCGACGATAAGGGCAAGTATCAGCCGATCACGCTCGATATGGCGGGGGTCTGACATGGATGACTCCAAACCGGCCGCTGCGGTGATAGAACTGGCCGCCCAGATCGCAGACAAGACCGTACGCTGCGACATCGAGCTGTTCTGCCGGGATACTTGGGTTGACGGGGTCCAGTACTTCGATGTCACCGCGCCCCGCCTCTTCGGCGAAGACCTCACGATGGTGAGAGATGCGCTGGAGTACATCCAGCTTCGGGGAGACGTCTTCCCCTGGGCGATGCAGCGCCATCCACTCCACCCGCAGTGGGTTCGATTCGAGGAAAAGGCCTGATGGACATCGCGAGCGCCCTGCGCAAGATTCAGGCATGCCTGCGGATGGCAGGCTCAAGCAACCCGACCGAAGCCGCGACCGCGCTGCGCCACGCGCGGACCTTGATGGACAAGTACGGGCTTAGCGAAACGGACGCGAAAACGCTGGAGGTGTGTACCACCGAAGCGCCAACAGGGTACCGGGGAGGCATGATCCCCCAGTCCCTGGTGGCGCTGGCCAACCTGGTCGGCGACGGGTATCGCTGCACTGTGGTAATCAGCCGCCGTAGCCAAGTCGTGGTGCGCGACTGCGCGTTGAGGACCAAAGGGACAACGGTAGTTCTCTTTCACGGCCTTGGCACCGACTCCGAGGTGGCGGGCTACGCCTATGCGGTCCTGCGTCGTCAGTTGCAACTCGGAAAGCAGGCCCATACCCGCCGTATTCGTAAAAAAGAGAACAGATACCGCCGAGGGGAAGAGTTTGCACTCGGATTTGTCGGCGCGCTTCGCCGCCTCTTTCCCCGGGCGGAGATGCCAGAAGGTCGACAACTCTTGCTCGATCTGGCCCTCAAGCAGCGGTACGGCCATCTTGAGTTTAGTGGTGGAACGGTCATCAAATCGGGACGGGCTACGGAGCGCGATCGCCGAGCAGGCTACGAGGCTGGCTCGCGCGCTCAGCTCAATCAGGGTTTGGGCGAAGGACAAAGAAAGCTGGAGTTGCTGAATGACCCCGCGTAGAGACCCCAGAAGGGCGCAGATCGCCAAGATTCATCTTGCTGCCAATCAGCTCGGCCTGGACGACAGTACGTACCGGGAGCTGTTGCTTCGGATCACAAACAAAGATTCGAGCGCCGCGATGTCCATCCAGGAGCGAGATCAGGTTATTCAGGAGCTGAAGCGACTCGGCTTCAGCGATGCCCGCAAGCAAGGTGGCGCCACGATCTTCCCTGGGAGGCCGGAGAACGTAGACAGCGTCCCGATGCTGAAGAAGGTCGAGGCGTTGCTTGCTGCCGGTGGGAAGCCATGGAGCTACGCCACTTCAATGGCCAAGCGCATGTTCAAGGTTGAGCGGCTTGAGTGGTTGAAGGCTGACCAACTCCACCGATTGATCGCTGCGCTCCAGATCGACGCAAACAGGAAGAGTAGGAAGTGACCGCACAGGAAGACTTTCAGGCACTGGAGTCGGCAGCAGATGCCGCGCTCAGGATCACCCTTGAACACGTAATGCAGCTGTCATCGCCGCAGGTGGTGCCGTATCTCACGAACGTGGTGGCTATAGGCGTCGAGCTGCTAAGGGCTGGCGGCACGGAGGATGCGTTCGTGCACGCATTCCTCAGCAGCGCCTTGGACAGCCTGGATGCGCCGCCCGCGCTCTCGATGAAGGACTTTCGGAGAAACTGATGAAAGCGACATGTCCCGAATGCGGCGCACAGGGCCACGTGAATGCGTTCTTTGTCGAGGAAGACGGCAAGCGGCTGGCCGTAACCTTGGCCGGCATGCAGCCGGAGTTGGGAAAGGCCGTGCTGGGCTACCTCGGCTTGTTCAAGCCTGCCAAAACATCGCTGCGACTGTCTCGCGCCGCCAAGATCGCCCAGGAAGTTGCTGGCCTGGTCGAAGCTGGCCATGTCTGCAAGGACGAGCGATCTGGGG
>NZ_JBOHXV010000154.1:0-6078 GCF_050737075.1 Stenotrophomonas sp. | reverse complement strand
CTCGTGAGCAGGCGCCGAGCCGGCATACGGGTGCGGTGATTGGAATACGTCATGTAAATCTCCGGGTGGTGGTGGCCGTCATTGCGGCCGCCTGTCTTTTTTTTGGATTGCGTGAAATACCGATACAGCGTTCAACGGCCCAACGAGTCACGACCAACCTGTCACGACCAACGGTCGTGACCTACCGCGTTCCGCCTTTCGGCGGAACGCTTGAATCACGCACGATCAGGGTCGGTACAAGTGTCTGCTTGTCACCGGCCGTTTCCGTGTTGTTGCCATCCATCAACTGCAGCAGACGCGTCGCCGCCTTATCGCCAAGGTCGGCGATACTCACCTGCATCGTGGTCAACGAAGGGTGAACGAAACGCGCCAGGGGGATGTCATCGAAGCCTGCCAGCGCCACATCGGCGGGCACGCGCACGCCGGCCTGCGCGAAGGCATACAGGCAGCCAAGCGCCATCATGTCGTTGGCCGCGAACACCGCATCGGGCAATGTTCCGGCGGCCAGCAGTTCCTGCCCGGCGCGGTGGCCGGACGCTTCATCGAAGTCGCCGGGCAGCTCGATGCCTGCCGCCTCACTGCCGAACGCGGCCAGCGCATCGCGGAAGCCGCGCAGGCGTTCGCGGGCGTCGTAATTCAGGTCGGGGCCGGCGATGAACGCAATGCGGCGGTGGCCGACGTCGAGCAGGTGGCGGGTCATCGCCATCGCACCGGCGTGGTCATCGATGCTCAGCACCGGGTGATCCTGCTCGGGCAGATAGGTGTTGATCAGCACCGTCGGCAGCGCCTGCGGCAGGTTGTCGGTCAGGAAGCCGGGGCTTTCCGCATACGGCGAAAGCACCAGCAGCCCGTCCACCCGGCCGCGCATCGCCCGCAGGGCCGCACCCTGCTGCTCCTGGTCGCCGTGGTAGCTGGACACCAGCAGGTGCTGGCGGCGCGCGCGGGCCACGTTGTCGATGCCGCGCATCAGCTCGGAGAAGAATTCGCCATACAGGTCGGGCAGCACCACACCGATGGTGTTGGTACGCCGGCTGCTGAGGCTGCGGGCGGCCGCATGCGGGGTGTAGCGCAGGCGCGCCGCCACCTCCAGCACCAGCTTGCGCACGGGCTCGGCAACATTTTCATGGCCATTGAGCGCACGCGAAACCGTCGCGACAGAGACGCGGGCTTCACGGGCTACATCTTTGATAGTGATCGCTGCCTTGTTCACCTCGCCGCCCTCCACGGCTTAGAGATCTGGGCTTGGCGCGGAATGTAAGCGTTTTCAAACCCGGATGTAAATACAACGTTAGACAAATGTCGCACGGCGGTAACCTCAAGATGTCTTGGGGAGGTCGCCCCGGGACTCACCGGGACAAGGCGGGACAAGGGTTTCAGCCCTTTTTTGGCGGCGCTTCGGCACGGATGGACAGCGCATGGATATCGGTCTCCATCATGCTGCCCAAGGCCGCATAGACGGCCCGGTGGCGCGCAAGCGGCAGCTTGCCCTCGAAGGCGGCGCTGACCACATGCACATTGAAATGCCCACGCCCGTCTCGGGCGCCTTCATGGCCGGCATGGCGGTGGCTGTCGTCCTCCACCTCCAGCAGTTGCGGGTCCAGGGCGGCCTGCAGGGCCTCGCGGATGCGCTCGACCCGGTTCACGGCAATACCTTGCGGAACGGGCGCACTTCGGTGCGCACATACACCCCGGCGGCCACGTAGGGGTCGGCGGCGGCCCAGTCCTGGGCCTGCTCCAGCGTGTTGAACTCGGCAATGACCACGCTGCCACTGAAGCCGGCCGGGCCCGGGTCTTCGCTGTCGATGGCCGGGCATGGGCCGGCCAGCAGCAGCCGCCCTTCGTCACGCAGGGCCTCCAGGCGGGCCAGGTGGGCAGGCCGCGCGGCGGCTCGGGCGGGCAGCACATCGGTGCCGTCATAGCCTTCAATGACATAGAACACGGGCAACTCCAAGGTTCAGCTAAACGAACGGGGCGATTCTAGCCCGGCTCGCTGGACACTGCCCGCGTGAAGCCGTACTCTTGTCTCTATTGCACGTGGCTGGACGCAGCAGTCCGTCGGCAATGGCTTCACCGCCAACCGACAATCGACCCGCTGCCCCACACCAGTACACGTAGACGACCTCCTGTGGTTCTGTCGCTGCTCCCTGTATCGACCAACGGTCGGTACCTACCGGCAGCGAGAGCCCCTGCTGTTTGAAATGTGGAACCACGCCCGCGTTGGCGTGTCATGGCTTGCGATCCAACCGCCCGGATGTTCCGGATGCGGGTCTGGCGCAGCAAACTGGTCCGTTGCAATACCGACGTCAATCTTGATGACCTCTGAACTCGCGCTCGACGCGAACCCGCAAATCCGGCCGACCGCCCCACAGCAGCAGGAAATGCCGCTGGCCGTGGTGCATGGTCAACCCGTCCTGCAGATTCCGCAGGACCTGTACATCCCGCCGGATGCGCTGGAAGTCATCCTGGATGCCTTCGAAGGCCCGCTGGACCTGCTGCTGTACCTGATCCGCCGCCAGAACCTGGATATCCTCGACATTCCGGTCGCCGAGATCACCCGGCAGTACGTCGAGTACATCAACGTCATGCAGGAGCTGCGCTTCGAACTGGCGGCCGAATACCTGGTGATGGCGGCGATCCTGGCCGAAGTGAAGTCGCGGATGCTGTTGCCGCGGCCGCCCAGCATCGAAGGCGAGGAAGCCGATCCGCGCGCGGAACTGGTGCGCCGGCTGCAGGAGTACGAACGTTTCAAGCAGGCCGCCGAGGATATCGACGCCCTGCCCCGCCAGGACCGCGACACCAGCGTGGTGCATGCCTTCATCCCCGACCGTGCGGCCATCAAGCTGCCGCCGCCGGTGGACCTGAAGGAAATGCTGATGGCGCTGCACGACGTGCTCAAGCGCGCCGAGCTGTTCACCGGCCACGCGATCAAACGCGAGGCCCTGAGCGTGCGCCAGCGCATGGGCGACGTGCTGGGCCGTCTGGAAGACGGCAAGTTCTACCGGTTTGAAA
Organism: Stenotrophomonas sp.; assembly: GCF_050737075.1. GTDB lineage: Bacteria > Pseudomonadota > Gammaproteobacteria > Xanthomonadales > Xanthomonadaceae > Stenotrophomonas. The sequence continues at coordinate 3,069 of NZ_JBOHXV010000154.1, read as the reverse complement.
CGCTGTTCACCGCCGAAGAAGGCAAGCTGGGGGTGCTGGTCACCTTCCTGGCCCTGCTGGAACTGGCCAAGGAACAGCTGCTGGACATCGTCCAGGAAGCACCGCTGGCGCCGATCTACGTCAAATCCCTGGCCGCCGGCAACACCAACGAACCGCTGCAGTTCAACAGCGAGTTCGACGACAACGACGCCGCCAACGAACCCGACTGAGCACCTGACCCACGCATGGATCAACCGCTGATCAACCGCATTGTCGAAGGCGCGCTGCTGGCCTCCAGCCAGCCGCTCACCCTGGCGCAGCTGCAGGGCCTGTTCCCCGAAGAGGAACCGGCGCCGCCGGGCAGCATCGAACGCGCGCTGGAACTGCTGCGCGAGGGCTGTGCCGAGCGCGGCGTGGAGCTGGTCGAGGTCGCCTCCGGCTTCCGCTTCCAGGTCACCAACGAAGTGCACGGCTACATCACCCGGCTGTGGACCGAACGCAAGACCCGCTACACCCGTGCCACCCTGGAAACCCTGGCCCTGATCGCCTACCGCCAGCCGATCACCCGCGGCGAGATCGAACAGGTGCGCGGCGTCGCGGTCAGCAGCAACATCATCCAGGCCCTGGAAGAGCGCGAGTGGATCCGCGTGATCGGCCACCGCGACGTGCCCGGCAAGCCGGCGCTGTTCGGCACCACCAAGGGCTTCCTGGATTACTTCGGCCTCAAGCGCCTGGACGAACTGCCGCCGCTGTCCGAGCTGCGCGACCTGGGCGAACTGGAACCGCAGCTGCCGCTGGACAACGACGGCCAGCTGGCCGGCCGGATCGCCGCCGGCGCCGCCGACCCGGACGCCGACCTGGACAGCGACGCCGCCAACGATGGCGATATCGCCGCCGATGACAACGACGGCGACATTGCCGGCGGTGACAACGATGGCGACATTGCCGACGGCGAAATTGCCGATGGTGAAACCGTCGGCGTAGAGCCTGGCCATGCCAGGCTGAACGCCCCGGACGCCGAACCGGAACCGGAAGCGTCCGCCGAACCGGATACCACCCCGGACCCGGCCGCCGCCCGCTCCGCCGCCCGCGCTGCCCTCATGGCGGCCCGGCTGGCGGAACAGGACGCAGAGCAGGACAATAACGAGGCGCCCGCCCACGCGGATGCCGCCGACACCCCATCCCATGCGCCGTTGTCACTTCCCGACGACGACGCGGATACGACCGCCAGCGATGGCACCTCCGATACCGCGCCGGAAGAACGCGCGGCGCACCAGAACGATACCGATGACAACGCCGTCGCGAAGACGACCGTCGCTGTTGACGACACCGATCCCGAACCAGAGGCCGACGAAACCGTCGCCGGCCGGAGCCAAGTAAATGAGTGACACCCCCCGCAAGCTGTCGTTGAACAAGCTTTCGCTCAAGCGCGAAAACGAAACCGAACAGCCCAAGCTCGAAGAGCGCCTGCACAAGGTGCTGGCCCAGGCCGGCCTTGGTTCGCGCCGCGCGCTGGAACAGCGCATCGCCGACGGTCTGGTCAAGGTCAACGGCGAAGTCGCCCAGACCGGCCAGTCCATCAAGAGCGGCGACAAGGTTGAACTGGACGGCCGTGGCTTCGTTGCCACCGCGCTGACCGAAACCTCGCGCGTGCTGGCCTACAACAAGCCGGAAGGCGAAGTAACGACCCGCGAAGATCCCGAAGGCCGCCCGACGGTATTCGAAGCGCTGCCGGCCCTGAAGGGCGCGCGCTGGATCGCCATCGGCCGCCTGGACATCAACACCACCGGCCTGCTGCTGGCAACCACCGACGGTGAACTTGCCAACGCGATGATGCACCCCTCCTACGAGGTCGAGCGCGAATACGTCGTGCGCGTGCGTGCACCGGAAGGCGAAGAAAAAGTGCCGGACAGCATCGTCGACCGCCTCGCCCGTGGCGTCGCGCTGGAAGACGGCCCGGCCAAGTTCGACGAGATCGAACGCATTGGCGGCACCGATTCGCACGACTGGTTCCGCGTGGTCGTCAAGGAAGGCCGCAACCGCGAAGTGCGCCGCCTGTGGGAATCGCAGGGCTGCCAGGTCAGCCGCCTGAAGCGCACCCGCTACGGCAAGGTTTCCCTGCCGCGCGAACTGCTGCGTGGCCAGTCGGTGGAACTGCCGGCCAAGCAGGTTGAAGCGCTGCGCGCCGAACTGAAGCTGGAAGAAGGCGCGCCGTCGGCGTTGACCCTGCAGCCGGTGATCGGCCAGCGCCGCGCCGCCAAGACCACCGTGCGCGTCTCGCGCGAGGGTGGCCGTGGCAACGCCTACGTCAACGGCCACAACACGGCCGACGAAGGCCGCGAACTGCGTCGTTTCGACAACGTGCGCGAAGAGCGCGGCCGCGGTCGCGGCGGCAAGGGCGGCGGCTTCAAGGGTGGCCTGACGGTCACCGGTGAAGCGGCGGCCAAGCAGTCGCAGCGCCCGTTCAAGGCCCGCCCCGACAAGGGCAACCGTGCCCTGCCCGAAGGCAACCCGGCTGCGTTCCGCAGCTGGTACGTGCCGGACGGTGTGAGCACCGGCCCGAGCAACCACCGCAATGCCGGCCCGGGCGCAGCCCGTGGTCCGGGTGCGCGCGGTCCGGGTGCCGGCGCAGGCGCCGGTGGCCAGGGTCGTCCGTACGGCAAGCCGAAGGGTCCGGGCGCGGGCGGTTTCGGTGGTGAAAGCCGTGGCGGCTACGGCGGCCAGGGCCGTCCGGCCGGTGGCGGCGAAAGCCGCGGCGGCTACGGTGGCCAGGGTCGTCCGGCCGGTGGCGGCGAAGGCCGTGGCGGCTACGGCGGCCAGGGTCGTCCGGCCGGTGGCGGTGCCGGTGCGGGCAACCGTGGCGGCCAGGGCGCACAGCGCCACCCGTACGGTCACCCGGGCAATGCCCCGAGCTTCCCGTCCGATCACGCCAATCCGGGCGCCAGCCCGTACGGCACCGCGCGCCCGGCCGGCAACCGTCCTGCGGGCAACCGCGGTCCGGGCGGCCCGGGTGGCAACCGTGGTCCCGGTGGCCCGGGCGGCAACCGTGGCCCGGGTGGCCCCGGTGCACGCGGTCCGGGTGGCCCGGGC
>NZ_JBOHXV010000153.1:0-6228 GCF_050737075.1 Stenotrophomonas sp. | reverse complement strand
CGCCCGTCCTGCGTGGTGAAATCGGTGCCGCGATGCAGCCGCGCAGGGCGGGTGGTCATGTCGGCGGCCTGGCGCCAGCTGCCGATCCAGTCACCGGCGGCGGTGTCGGCGCCGAGCCAGTCGCGCGCCAGCTGGTTCTCGAGCATCACCTGGCCGCCGTGACGGCGCAGCACGCACATGCCGACCGGGGCCATCTCGATCACGGTGCTGCCGAAATCGAAACTCTCCAGCAGCTGGCGGTGCTGGTGGCGCGCGGGCTGGATCAGCTGCCGGTCGATGCGCCGCGTCAACACCCGCAATGCCGCGACCGCACCGACGCACAGCAGCACGGTCACACCGATGTGCAGCGCCAGGTCGCGAAGCAGCAGCACCAGCGGCAGATGGTAGACCAGCCGCCAGCCGTCCTCGCCAATGCCCTTGACCAGTGCCAGCCCCCGGGGCACGCCGTGCGACCACACAAAGGCGAACACGTCGTCCGGCCGCTCGCGCAGCCAGGCCCCGGGCACGCCGGCGCCGACCCGGTTGGAGAGCGCGCGCCGGCCCTGCCCGTCCAGCAGCACGAAATCGCCCACGCCCTTGCTGTTGACCACACCGGAGATGGTGGACGAGTCCAGCGACAGCACCAGCCAGTGCGCCGGCGCGGGACCGTCTTCGGCAGGGCGATAGAGATAGATGCGGTTGGGTTTCTGCGTCGACGCCAGCCAGTAGACCCGGTTGCTCGCACCGGTGCCGGTGGCATGGGCCTGCAGCAGGGCAGGGGTCAGCTCGGCGGGCGGCAGCGCCGCCTGGGAGCGCACGCCATGCAGCCACTGGCGCGGTGCACGCGGATCGTTGCCCACGTGGATCAGCTGTGCACCATAGTCGCCCAGTGTGCGTTCGGCGCGGTTGGACAGCAGCAGGCTCAGCTGTTGCCCGTCGCGGTCGCGTCCCAGTGGCAGGCGCTGCACCTCATCATCATCGTCCGCCGCAGCGCCGGCGGGTGTACGGTCGGCGCTGGAGGTCACCACCGAGTCGGCCAGGTAGTTGAGCAGCGCTTCGCGCTGGTCGAAGTACAGCTGTGCGCGGTACGCCGCCGCATTCATTTCGCGGCGGTGCACCGAAACGTCTTCGCTGAGCTGCGCCAGCAGATAGAAGCAGGCGGTGCCGACCAGGCAGACCAGCACGCACAGCGAGAGCCAGCGCAGCAGCACGGTGGCGGCCAGCACGGGGGCGTCGATCGGGTCGCGGCGGGAGAGGAGGCGTTGCATGCCGCGATCCTAGGAACAGCCTCCCCGACCGCACATCAGGCGCTTCTTAAAAGCAGGGTGTCGCTGCCTTTCGTTCAGCCTGCCGAAATGCAGAGGCCCGCCAGATGGCGGGCCTCCTTAAGCCATAAAACCATGCCCTGCGTGGCTTGCGGCCCGGTTACAGCGCGCTGCCGCCGAACTTGTGCGTGAACTGCAGGTTCAGCGTCCGCCCCACCGTATCGAACCAGGACACGTCGTAATACGGGTACGGGGTGTAGGTGGCGTCCTTGGGCGGCATCTTGTTGAACAGGTTCACCACCGACAGCGACAGGCGCGAGTGGTCGTCGAAGCGGTACTGCACCGACAGGTTGTAGCGGTAGGTCGCCTTCATCCACGGGCTGTCGCCGCTGTCCGGGTCGAAGCTCTGGTCGTAGCTGTCGTAGGTGGGCAGCTTGCCCAGGCGCGAGCCGTACAGCGTGGTCGACCACGCCGCGTTCTCCCAGGTGAGGCTGGCGCTGGTCTTGGTGCGCGGAATGTCGAAGCCGCTGTTGACCGCGAACTGGTCCTCCACCACGTCGCCGGCGAACTGCTGGAAGTCGTGGCGCCGCACCCAGGTGTGGTTGCCGCTGAGGATGAAATCGCCGATACCCGTGGTCAGCCGGTAGCGCAGGCCCACGTCGATGCCACTGGTGGTCTCGCGGGCGATATTGATCGGGCTCACGTGAACCCCGTACAGGCGCCCGTCGTCGGTGCGCGTGACCCGGTTGACGGCGTCCACGCAGGTCGGCGAACTGGGGTCTGCATCGCCCAGGCGGCAGGCCGCTTCATCGCGCAGGATGGTGCTCACGTCCATGTCCTGCACCTGGTCGCGCATGTCGATGTCGAACCAGTCCACCGACAGGTCCAGGCCCACCGCCGGCGACCATACGAACCCGGCGCTCCACGACGTGCTGGTTTCCGGGTCCAGCTGGCGGTTGCCTTCGCGCGTTCGGATCAGGTTCTCTTCGTAATCCGAACAGTCATCCGCACCGTCCACGGCACACGCGTAGTAATCGTTGGCGCTGGTCTCGTCGTTGCCCGGGCCGGCGTACACGTAGTGCAGGTCCGGTGCACGGAACGCGGTGCCGTACGAGCCACGCACCAGCAGCGTGTCGATCGGACGCCATTCGATGCCGCCGCTCCAGGTCGCCTTGCCGATCGTGTTGCCGGAATAGCGGTACTGGTCGAAGCGGCCGGCCACGCTGACGTTGAGCGTGTCATGCAGCGGCAGGCGCAGTTCGGCGGCGGTGGCCCAGCGGTTGCGGCTGCCGTGGCCGTCCGAGTCCTTCCAGCTGTAGTAGTAGTACTGCGTGGCCAGTGGATCGGGGTTCAGTGCGTAGGACTGGTTGCCGAACTCGGCCGTGGCCGCGAAGCCGGCCTTGCCGCCCGGCAGCTCGAACAGCTCGCCATTGGTCAGGGTCAGCGCGGCCGTATCGGTGCGCGACTTGGGCGTGTAGGTGGTACGCGCGGCGATCGAGTCGTATTCGGCGCGGCTCAGCGGCTGGTACAGGCGCGCCGGGTCGGCGTTGTAGATCGGGAAGCCGTCGTCGTCCTCGCCCAGCTGCGGGCCCAGGAACAGGTCGTTGGCCTTGGACGCGATGATCTGCGGCCAGCGGATCGAGGACTGGTACTGCGAGTGGCTCAGCGACGCCTCGTAGTCCCACGCGGCGCCCAGCGACCCCTTGAAGCCGGTGGTGACGCTGAAGGTCTTCTGGGTGCTGCGGATCATGCCGTTGTCCAGGCCGCCCATTTCTTCCGGCGAGAACTGACGCTGCCAGAACTCGACCTGGTCGGTGGCCTGGTTATGGAAGTAGCCGTCCTCGTTGCCGTCGGCGGCCATGCGGCCCCATTGGGTCACGTCGCGCATCAGTGCGAGGTCGTGGTAACCCAGCTGCACGTCGGCGAACCATTCCGCGCCATTGTCGAAGGCATAGCGCAGAGACGCATAGCCGTTCGCGCCGCGGCGCTTGCTCAGGATCGTGCCGTAGCCGATCGAGCGGTCGCTGCCGCAGTAGAAGCCGTAGCGCGGGCGCTCGGCGTAGTGCGTGCTGCCCTGGTTCTGCCCGGCCAGCGCATCGCAGGTAGCCTGGCCCGGGTCCAGGTAGTCGTCGTTGTAGTCGGTGCGCAGGTAGGCGCGCCGTGCCGCACGCGCGCTTTCGGTGGGCGCGTCCAGGGTGGAGTCCTGCTGCGCGCGCTGGTAGGCCCAGAGCGGCGTCTGCGACTGCAGTTCCACGCTGTACACCGCGCTGAAGCGGCCGGCGTCGAAGCCGCTGGCAACGCTCATGTCGAACGACTCGCCACCGCCTTCGGTGGTGGTGCCCATGCGCATGTCGACGGTGGTGCCATCGACCTGCTTCTTCAGGATGAAGTTGACCACGCCGGCGATGGCGTCCGAACCATAGATCGCCGAGGCGCTGCCGGTCAGCACTTCAATGCGGTCGATCATGCCCAGCGGGATGTTGGAGACGTCGGTGAAGTTGCTGCGGCCCTGGAACGGCATCGGGAAGTCGGCGATACGGCGGCCATTGACCAGCACCAGCGTGTGGTTCGGGCCCAGCCCGCGCAGGTCGACCTGCTGGGCGCCCGGGGAGAAGTCGGCGCCACTGGCCGACTGCTGGCTCTGGGTCTCACCGCCGTTCTGGGTCATCGAGCGCAGCACGTCCGGCACGCTGGTGAAGCCGCTGGCCTGGATCTGCTCGGCGGTGATCACGGTGACCGGCGCAGGTCCCTCGACCTGCGCGCGCGCGATGCGCGACCCGGTCACCTGCACCGTGTCCAGCTGCTGCACCCCGGGGGCGGCCGGCGCCTGGGCGGCCGCCGTTGCGGCCACACCCATCAACGCCAGCTGGATCGACCACGCCATCGCCTGTTTACGCATGAGAATTCTCAAGAAGAAAGTAGGCCTCAAGGGAGGCCAAGACCCCCATTCACATTCGGTGAACGGACGGCGCGCATTTAACGCCTTTTTTACGCAGTTCACCACTGCCCCATCTTCAGGAATGTCCTGGAACCGATTTCGACCCCTGGTCGCCGGCGGGCATGGCTTTCGACCGATGCCGATCCACCCGCCGCACGGTCATGATGGTGGCTTCGTTCACCACCCGGTCATCGCCATGCCCCGCCGATCCGCGCTGCTGCTCTCGCTGTGCCTGCTCAGCCCACTCACCCAGGCCGCCGAACCGGTGCTGGTCATTCACGGCGGGGCGGGGGTGCAGCGCAAGGATCTCTCGGCGGCCGAAGAGCAGGCCGCGCGCGCGGCACTGCGCCAGGCGCTGATCCGGGGGCACCAGGCACTGGCCGCCGGCAAGCCGGCACTGGACGCGGTCACCGCCGCCATCACCGTCCTCGAGGACGATCCCACCTTCAATGCCGGCAAGGGCGCGGTGTTCACCCACGAGGGTCGCAATGAGCTGGATGCCTCGCTCATGGACGGTGCCAGCCTCAAGGCAGGCGCGGTGGCCGGCGTGCAGCGCGTGCGCAACCCCATCCTGCTCGCCCAGGCGGTGATGCAGCAGTCGCCGCACGTGATGCTGGTGGGGCAGGGCGCCGAGGCCTTCGCCGCCAGCCAAGGCATCCCGTTGGTGGACCCTTCCTACTTCCGTACTGAAAAGCGCTGGCAGCAGCTGCAGAAAGCGCTGAAGGAGGAGGCCAGCGGCCAGGCCCATACCGACCTGGAGACCGCGCGCCATTTCGGCACCGTGGGCGCCGTTGCACTGGACGTCCAGGGCCACCTCGCGGCCGGCACCTCCACCGGCGGCATGACCAACAAGCGCTATGGACGGGTCGGCGACTCGCCGATCATTGGCGCCGGCACCTATGCCAACGCCACCTGCGCGGTGTCGGGCACCGGCTGGGGCGAGTACTACATCCGCACCGCGGCCGCGTACGATATCTGTGCACGCATGCAGTACCTGCAGCAGAGTCCTGCCGATGCGGGGCGCGCGGTGATCAACGAGCGCATTCCCGCACTGGGCGGCGACGGCGGTGCGATCGTGCTGTCAGCAAGCGGTATGGCCGCCACCCCGTTCAACACCCAAGGCATGTATCGCGGCTGGATCGGCGCTGACGGCGTGCCGCATGTGGCGATCTTTGCCGATGAAACGCTGGCCATGCCGGGCGAATAACCCGCTCGATTCGGGCGATTCGCGATTCGTGTGAAAAAATTGAAAAAGGTTGTTGACAGAACCCGCATTCACCCCCAAAATTCACGGCTCTTCCACCCCACACCGAAAACGCTTCGGCGCCAAGGGACAGGGTGGTAAGGAGGGATACCCAAGCGGCCAACGGGGGCAGACTGTAAATCTGCTGGCTTACGCCTTCGGTGGTTCGAATCCACCTCCCTCCACCAGTTTCAATGTTGTGGCAAGAGCTTCCGATGCGGGAGTAGTTCAATGGTAGAACCTCAGCCTTCCAAGCTGATGGTGCGGGTTCGATCCCCGTCTCCCGCTCCATTGAATGAATTTGAAAATCTTCAAATTCGTGCCATAATAGAAAACTCGCTCACGTAGCTCAGTCGGTAGAGCACCTCCTTGGTAAGGAGGAGGTCGAAGGTTCGATTCCTTTCGTGAGCACCATCTAAGTGCTACCCATTCAGACGATTTCGAGATAAGCAGCCATGGCCAAGGGTAAGTTCGAGCGCACCAAGCCGCACGTCAACGTCGGCACCATCGGTCACGTCGACCACGGCAAGACCACGCTGACCGCCGCACTGACCAAGATCGGTGCAGAGCGCTTTGGTGGCGAGTTCAAGGATTACTCCGCGATCGACGCCGCGCCGGAAGAAAAGGCCCGTGGCATCACGATCTCGACCGCGCACGTCGAATACGAATCCACCAACCGTCACTACGCCCACGTTGACTGCCCGGGCCATGCTGACTACGTCAAGAACATGATCACCGGTGCTGCGCAGATGGACGGCGCGATCCTGGTCTGTTCGGCTGCTGACGGCCCGATGCCGCAGACC
>NZ_JBOHXV010000152.1:0-6511 GCF_050737075.1 Stenotrophomonas sp. | reverse complement strand
GGACCGTAGAGCGCCATGGATGGCGTGAACGAGCTTACATGGATGTACTTGCAGCGTGTCCCGCAAACCCGCCGCCGCCGGCCCAAGCCAGAATGACTCGCAGACCAAGGCATTTGACGTTGGCAGCAACGCCCGTCAACGCAACTCGGGTAGGGCGAGCTGGTGTTTGCGGCAGAGGCGGTAGACCGTTACGCGGGAGACCTGCATCGTGCGGGCGCAGGCGGTGATGTTGAATGCGTTCTGGCGCAACGCGCGCAGCAGCGCCTCGCGCTCTGCCGCTTGGCGTGCGTCGTGCAGCAGTCGCTGCGGCATCTCCACCTGGGGCGGCAACAGTTCCAGCTCGGCAACACCGATCAACTCCGCCTCGCTCACGATCGCCGCGCGCTGCACGCGGTTGAGCAGCTCGCGTACGTTGCCCGGCCAATGGAAGCCCAGCAGCGCCTGCCGCGCCTCGCTCGTGAAGCCGCGCGCCCGTGTTACATGACGGTTGCGGAAACTGGCCAGGAAATGTTCCGCCAACAGCACAATGTCGCTGCCGCGGTCGCGCAGCGCCGGCATCGGCAGCCGCAGCACATTGAGCCGGTAGAACAGATCGCGACGGAACTGCCCGCGCTCCACCGCCTGCTCCAGATCCACATGCGTCGCCGCTACCACCCGCACGTCCACCGATTGCGGATGATTGCTGCCAACGCGCTCGATCGTGCCCTCCTGCAGCACCCGCAGCAGATTCGTCTGCGCGTCCAGCGGCAGGTCGCCGATCTCGTCCAGGAACACCGTCCCGCCACTGGCCGTCTCGAACAGCCCCAGCCGCCGTGTCGCCGCGCCCGTGAACGCCCCGCGCTCGTGGCCGAACAGTTCCGACTGCACCAGCGCTGCAGGAATCGCCCCGCAGTTCACCGCCAGGAACGGGCGCGCATGCCGTGGCGACAGCGCATGCAGCGCCTGCGCCGCCAGCTCCTTGCCCGTGCCGGTTTCACCCGTGATAAGCACCGGCAACTCGACCGGCGCGAACTTGCGCAGCGCCGCGCGGGCCACCTGCAGCACCGCACTGTCGCCGACCAGTGACTGCGCCCCTGCAGGCGATGGCGCCTGCTCGCCGTCGGCCAGCCGCAGCAGGTGCTGCACCAGCTGCGGTACCTCCAGCGGCGCCGCATACGTCTCCACACAGCAGCCCAACAGGGCCTGCAACTGCGCGTCAGGTGCGCGCGGGCCGCCCGGCAGGATCGCCAGCAGCCGCATGTGCCGGTGCTGGTCCAGCAGCGCCTGCAGATGATCCAGGTTGCCAGGCGCATCGCCGCGCAGGTCCAGCAGCCCCACGATCAGGTCGTTGCTGCGCATGCCGATGGCCACGCATTCATTGCTGGCCACCCCGCGCACCTGCCAGCCAGCCGCAGCCAATGCGGCACGTTCTGCCGCGTGGGGCTGCCCAAACCAGATCACACACCGGGCCGGGAAATCAGGGACTGCCGCCATGCGTCACCTTCAAAGGAAAGTTCCCGGGCGGTTCTCCTGGTCAACGTCCCCCGGGCGTGCCGCCCCACGCCGGGATCAACGGCCCCTCCTTCATTGGTCGGGGCGCGCCGGATGCAGGGAATTTCTGCAACGACAGAAACAACAACGCCGACTGCCGCCCCCAGCGGCCACGTGCGGCCCCCATAATGCAAAAGGCCGCTGCGCGGGGCAGCGGCCTTCAGGCGGGGCGGTGCAGCGGCCCGGCTCAGAGCTCGACGCGACGGGCCTGCATGAACTTGCCGCTCCAGTATCCGCTGACCAGGCTGTCCACGCGGACGTCCTTGCCGGTGCTGGGTGCGTGCAGGAAGCGGCCTTCGCCGACATAGATGCCGACGTGGTCCACCCGGCCCTTGCGGCCGAAGAACACCAGGTCGCCGGCAGCCAGGGCATTGCGGTCGTTGATCAGCTCGGCTTCGCCGTCATGGGCCATTTCGCGCGACACGCGCGGCAGCTCGATGCCCAGGGCGGTGCGGAACACATAGCCCACCAGGCCGCTGCAGTCGAAGCCGCTGTCCGGCGAGGTGCCGCCCCAGCGGTACGGCGTGCCCAGCAGGGTCATCGCGCGGCGCAGCAGGGACTGCACCTTGCCATTGTCGGCTTCGCCGCCGACCACGGCGCCGGTGGCGCCCGTGCTGGCGTCATAGTTGGCCAGCAGGCGGCTCAGATCGCCGGCGAACATCGCCGAACGGTCCATCAGGGGAATGGTGTCATTCGACGCCAAGTGCGGAAGCAGGGCGGCGAGGGTGGCGCTGGCAGCGGCATCGGCCTTGCTGCGGGCCGGCGCGTCAGCCTTGGGCTTGACGGCGGCGGGGGTTTCAACCGGGTTCGCGGTGGCTACCGGCGCGGCGTCGATGACGGCCGTCGGCGCGGTCTGTGCCCAGGCCGGAACGCTGGCGAGGCACAAGGCAACGGCGAGAAAAGCGGGGTGGGCGAAACGCCTTGAAGCGGCGGTCTGGCCTTGGTACGTCAGGTCGGCTGTCGTCACGCGGCGGTCACTGAATAAAAACGATGGGTGATGATGCCGTGTAAGACGTGTGATTAGGTACAAATTTCGTTAATTTTCCGTTTACATGAGTGTGATCGACCTCACATTTTCAACCCTTTCCCCTGTTCATTTCAGTGAAGAACGCGTTTCGCCCCCGTGTAGTGCTGCTTCCAGTAGGTCCCGGCGAGCGAGTCCAGCCGGACCGTTCCGCCCGTGCTGGGGGCATGCACGAAGCGCCCTTCGCCCACATAGATGCCGACGTGGAACACGTTGCCGCGGTCGCCGAAAAACACCAGATCGCCCGGCGCCAGCCGCTGCGGGTCGATCTTCGGGCCCTGTACCGCGGCCAGGTCGCGCGAGGTCCGGGGCAGCTTGAGGTCCAGCATTTCCCGGTAGACGTAGGTGACCAGCCCGCTGCAGTCGAAGCCGGACTCGGGCGTGTTGCCGCCGTAGCGGTAGGGCGTGCCGACCAGCCCGATGGCGCGCATCAGCACCGCGTTGGCCGCCTGCGGGTCACTGGGTACCACCGTCGGCCAGACCTGGGTCGAGGCCGGTGGCGGGCTGGGGCGGGTGCTTTTGCCGCCACCACAGGCGGCCAGCAGGGCCAGGGCGAGCAGGGCGGCGACCCGGGCAACAGAGCGGTTCAAGCGCGGAACTGGCGTCATGTGCGTGATGTCCGGATAATGCGCGGCCTTAGATGGCCGTCATGATGGCGGCGTACCTGGCGGGCGACAACCCGTCTCACTCGTCTGCCCTGGCAGCCTCAGCACAAGAGTTCCGCATGAAGATCGAAAAAGACAGCGTCGTCCGCTTCCACTACACCGTTGCCGAGCAGGGCCAGGAGCCGATCGAGAGCTCCAAGGACCGTGACCCGCTGGCGATCCTGATCGGCCACGGCAACATCATCCCGGGCCTGGAAAACGCCATGATGGACAAGGAAGCCGGCGCCACCTTCGAAGTGGACGTCAAGGCGGCCGACGCCTACGGCGAGCGCAAGGAAGGCCTGACCCAGCGCGTGCCGAAGAAGCACTTCGGCAACGAAAAGCTGGTGGCGGGTTCGCAGGTGGTGCTGCAGACCAACTTCGGCCCGCGCGCCGTGACCGTCCAGAAGGTCGGCATGAGCGTGGTCGACGTGGACCTCAACCACCCGATGGCCGGCAAGGACCTGCACTTCTCGGTGGAGATCGTGGACGTGCGCGCAGCGGCGCCCGAAGAACTGGAACACGGCCACGTCCACGGCGACGGCGGCCACCAGCACTAAGCACGGCGTCGTCCGTGTGATGCAACGGCCCGCTTCGGCGGGCCGTTGTGTATTCGGCTCCCCGCACCGCCGGGCGCGTACTGCGACGCGACGGCATACTGTCCGTCCTGGTCCAAGAGTCGCCCGTGAAGTCTGCCCATCCCCCCCTTCAGCCGGTAGCGGCCAGCGACCGCATCGATGTCATCGACATCCTGCGCGGCGTCGCGCTGCTGGGCATCCTGTTGATGAACATGGAGGCGCTGAGCGGGCCGCTGGACCTGGCCTTCACCGGTATCGACCCGCATTGGCAGGGGCTGGACTACTGGGCCGATGCGCTGGTCTACGTGCTGGTGCAGGGCAAGTTCTTCACCCTGTTCTCGCTGCTGTTCGGCGCCGGCTTCGCGATCATGGCGCAGCGTGCCGAAGCGGCGCGACGCGATTTCACTTCGTTTTATCTGCGCCGCAGCGCGGGCCTGCTGCTGATCGGCCTGTGCCACGCGCTGCTGGTCTGGTCCGGCGACATCCTGGTGATCTACGCACTGGTGTCGCTGCCGCTGTTGGCCTGCCGCGAGGCGCCGCAGCGCTGGTTGCCGGCGATGGGGGTGGCCACCTACCTGTGCGCGGCGCTGCTGATGCTGTTGATGGGTGCACTGCTGGGGCTGTCGGCGCAGATCGATGGCAACAATGACACCGCCTTGCGCTCCGCCATCGCGCAGGGCCAGCAGACCATTGAACTGCAACGCCAGGTATATGGGCACGGCAGCTTCACCCAGGCGGTGGCGCAGCGGGCGAGCGACCTGGGCACGTCGCTGTCCGGCGCGCTGATCATCGGCCCGGAAGTGCTGGGCATGTTCCTGATCGGCAGTTGGTTCGCGCGCAGCGGCGCGCTGGCCGACCCGGCCCGTTTCGAGCGCCTGTACCAGCGACTGCGCTGGGTCGCGCTGCCCTGCGGGCTCCTGTTGATGCTGACCAGCGCGGTGTGGGTGCCGTACACCGCACCGGGCACGTTCACTGCCCGCACCGGCGCGGCCTACGCGCTGTCGTCGGTGGCGGGCCTGCTGATGTGCCTGGGTTATCTTGCGTGGATCGTGCAGTGGCGGGATCGCCTGCGCGGGTTGGCACCGATGGGCCGGATGGCCCTGACCCAGTACATCCTGCAGTCGCTGGTGGGCACCTGGCTGTTCTACGGCTACGGGCTGGGCGCATTCGAGACGATGCCACGGGCATGGCAGATTCCCTTCGCCCTGCTGCTGTTCGCCGTGCAGGTGGTGCTCAGCCACGTGTGGCTGCGTTACTTCCGGTTCGGTCCGTTGGAATGGATCTGGCGCGCGATGACCTATGGCCGCTGGCCGCCGCTGCGCCGCTGAAGGATGGCCACCGCTCCTCACGTCTGACGCGCAGCCGGACATGGCATGCTGACGCCCATGACAACGCAATACGACTATGACCTGATCATTCTCGGCGGTGGCTCCGGCGGACTGGCGGCGGCATTCCGCGCGGCCCAGCACGGCCAGCGCGTGGCGATGCTGGAGCCGGGCGAACTCGGCGGCACCTGCGTCAACGTAGGCTGCGTGCCGAAGAAGGCGATGTGGCTGGCTGCCGATCTCTCCGGAAAAATCGACCTGGCCGCCGCCATGGGCTTCGACGTGCCCGTACGGCCGGCGCTGGACTGGAAGGAACTGGTGGTGCATCGCCAGGCCTACATCGCCAACATCCACGCCAGTTATCTCAAGCGCCTGGATGAGAACAAGGTGGTGCGGGTGCCACGCAAGGGTCGCCTGGTGGATGCGCATACGGTGGCCTGCAGCGATGGCGTGCACCTTACCGCCGCGCACATCCTGATCGCGACCGGCGCGCACCCGCAGCGCCCGGATATTCCGGGGGCGGAACTGGGCTCGGTCTCCGACGATTTCTTCAACCTGTGTGGCGCGCCCGCGCGCGTGGCGATCGTCGGCGGTGGCTATATCGCGGTGGAGCTGGCCGGCCTGCTGCAGGCGCTCGGCAGCCGGGTGACGTTGCTGGTGCGCGGTGAGCGTCTGCTGGAGCGCTTCGATGCGGAACTGACCGCACAGCTGGCCGAGAACCTGCGCCACCAGGGCGTACAGGTGCATTTCAACTACCGGTTGCGCGAACTGCGCCGCGACGGCGAAGACCTGATCGCCTACGGGCATGACGGCCCGTCCGAGCCGCGCTTCGACCAGGTGTTCTTCGCAACCGGCCGGCGCGGCAACAGTGGCGGCCTCGGCCTTGAGGCGCTGGGGATCGTCGTCGGTGAAAAGGGCGATGTAGAGGTCGATGCGTGGCAGACCACCGCCGTGCCCAGCGTGCACGCGGTGGGCGACATCGCCGGCAAGGTCGGCCTGACCCCGGTGGCGATCGCCGCGGCGCGCAAGCTGATGGACCGCCTGTTCGGCGGCCAGCCGCAGGCGAAGATGGATTACGAGAACGTGGCCAGCGTGGTGTTCTCGCACCCGGCACTCGGCGCGGTGGGGTTGAGCGAGGAAGAGGCCCGCGCCCGCCACGGCGATGTGCGCGTGTACCGCAGCAACTTCCGCCCGATGCTGCAGGCGCTGGCCGACGGCACCCAGCGCAGCCTGTTCAAGCTGGTCTGCGTGGGCGAGGAGGAGCGGGTGGTGGGCGTGCACCTGCTCGGCGAAGCGGCCGACGAGATCCTGCAGGGCTTCGCCGTAGCGGTGAAGATGGGCGCCACCAAGGCGCAGTTCGACGACACCGTGGCCATCCACCCGACATCATCCGAGGAGGTTGTGTTGATG
>NZ_JBOHXV010000151.1:0-6554 GCF_050737075.1 Stenotrophomonas sp. | reverse complement strand
CTCACGCTGGCCACGCTGCCGACCAGTTCGCCCATGGTCTGTCCCGCCTCACGCACCCAGCGCGCCCCTTCGGTGACCTCGTCGCTGGAGCTGTCGATCAATTGCTTGATCTCGCGGGCCGCGTCGGCGGATCGCTGCGCCAGCGTGCGCACCTCACTGGCGACCACCGCGAAGCCGCGGCCGTGATCGCCCGCACGGGCCGCTTCCACCGCGGCGTTCAACGCCAGGATGTTGGTCTGGAACGCGATGCCATCGATGACCCGGGTGATGTCGCCGATGCGCTGTGACGCCGACTGGATGGACGCCATGCTCGACACCGCCCGCGCGACCACCTCGCCACCGCGCGTGGCCATGGCGTGTGCGTCCTGCGCCAATGCGCTGGCCTGGCCCGCCTGCGCCGCATTCTGGCGCACCGTGGTGGTCAGCTCCTCCATGGAGGCGGCGGTCTCCTGCAGGTGCGTCGCCTGGCGTTCGGTGCGCTCGGACAGGTCGGCGTTACCCACCGCGATCTCGGTGGCGGCCTCGGCGATGGACCCACTGCAATGACGGATGCGCGTGACCATCGCACCCAGCTGCGCGGCCGTGTCGTTGGCGTCGCGCTGCATGGCTTCGAACGCGCCCTGGAACTGGCCCTGCATACGCTGGTCCAGGTCGCCCTGCGCCAACGCGGCGAGCATGCGGCGCAGCTCGCCCACGGTACTGCCCACACTGTCCAGCAGCTGGTTGATGCCGCCGGTCAGCCCGTCGAGGAAGCTGCCATCGGTGCGGCGCGACGGCAGGCGCTGGTCGAGGTCGCCGCTTGCCGCTGCGTCGACGATGCCGGCAACGGCGGTTTCGAGCAGCAGCTCCTCGGTGCGGTCGTGCCACTCCACCGCAAAGCCGATGCGCTCACCCTGCGTACCGAATACCGGGGTGACCACCTGGGCGAAATGCACCGGACCGATCCGGATCCGCCCATGGTGGGTGTGGGTCAGCGTATCGAGCATGCCGCGAATCCGCGCCGGGTTGGCGTGGAAGCGGTGGATGCTGGTGCCGACCAGCACATCGGCATCGAAATCGGGAAACGCCTCGCGCAGCTGGTCCTGCTGGTTGCGCAGGAGCTCGACCACGGCGCGGTTCACGTAGCGGATCACATGGTCGTCGTCGGCGATCATCATCGCCGTGCGCGACACATCCAACGACTGCCGTACCTGCGCGTCGGCGCGGTGGAAGATCGCATCGCGCTCCACCTGCTGCTGCAACGCGAGCAGCGCGTCGGTCGCACCCGCCGCCGCCTTCAATGCTGCCGACTGGCGACGCATGCTTGCTGCGAGCACGTAGAGCAGTCCCGCCAACGCAGACACAACGAGCACGCGCAGGGCGAGCAGCCACACGGGAACGGACGGCGCGTGCGGCCACCACATCAGTGCCACCGCGCCGAGTATTGCGGCGGCGAGCGACAGCACAACGCCGCCGTGAGGATTCAGCGAGCGGTTCGACACACGATCAGGAGGGCGGGGCGTAGCGGGCAGGGGTGACATGGAACCTCCAGGATTCAAGCGACAACAGTGGGCCGGATGCGCGCACGCGACATCGCGCAGGCGAGCGGCGCGGCGCAGGCAGAAGAGAGCGGCGGCGAAACGCGGCCACGGCCGCCACCGTCGCGGAGCGGCGGATGCCGGCGACGGGATCTGGAACAGCGGGGAAGAACGAACATTGCGACGACGTGTCCAGGAAGCCGGGGAATTACGCGGCTTCGCAACGGCGGAGCAGGCGATGACACAGCCGATCGGTCGGCTGCAGTATCGGTATCGGTCGAGGCGCTGTTTTATTGAGTGCGACGGGATGTCGCACCGTGTCGGCACTGCATGGCTGTGCGCGTTGGCGAACTAGCCAGCGAGGAAGGTCGCGATGACCTCGGCCACCTGCTGGGGGTGTTCCATGTGCAGGTGGTGGGTGCCGGGGAACACGCTGAGGCGCCCATCGCGCAGCAGCCGGATGCGGTCGCTGCGCAGCGGCTCGGGATAGTACGACTGCGCCGGCGTGGCGTAGATCACTTGGGTGGGGCATTCGATCGCCGCCAGCAGATCGTCGATCTGGGCTTCGCTCAGGCGCATCGCGGTGGGCAGCATCAGCCTTTGATCGCTGCACCAGCTGAAGCCGCCGTCCACCGCCATGACGCCGCGTTCGACCAGCAGCCGCGCGCAGGGCTCGCTGAGCTGGTTGGCCATCATCCGCGCGCGCACCGGCGCCACCAGGTCGGGGAACACGCGCAGCTTCTTGCCAGGCAGGGCGCGTGCGGCGCGCACATGCTCGCGCAGGCGCTGTGCGGTTTCATCCTCGGGGCCACGCAGGCCGCCGAGGGCTTCGATGGCGATGAGCCGTTCGACACGCTCCGGCGCCGCCGCCGCGACGAGGCTGGCGATGCCGGCCCCCATCGAATGGCCGAGCAGGATGAAGCGGTCCCAGCCCAGCGCGTCGGCCACGTCGAGCACGTGGCAGAGGGCGCCGGGAGTGTTGTACTGCGTGCCCGGCGGCAGGTGCGTGCTATGGCCGTGACCGGGCAGGTCCATCGCCACCAGCTCCATCGCGGGCAGCGCGGCGGCCAACGGAACGAAGCTGGCGGCGTTGTCGAGCCACCCGTGCAGCGCCAGCACGCGCGGGCCTTCGCCGGCGGCCGAGCGCAGCCCCGCGACGTGGTTGCCGGCGACCGGCAGCGAGAAGGGCTGCAGGATCATGCGAGCGCGGCGATGCTCAACCGCGACAATGCCAGCGCGTGCGCAGGCGCATCGTTGAGGCAGGGGATGTAGCGCATCTGCGCCCCGCGCGCGGCGACGGTTTCGGTGAAACCCAGCGCCACTTCTTCCAATGTTTCCAGGCAGTCGGTGGCGAAGCCGGGGCAGACCACGTCGATGCGTTTGACGCCGCTCTCGGCCATCGCCCACAGCGTCGGCTCCGCGTACGGCTGCAGCCACTTCTCACGACCAAAGCGCGACTGGTAGGTCAGCGTCCAGGCATTGTCGTCCAGGCCCAGCGCCTGCGCGATCGCCTGCGCACTGGCCTCGCAGCGTTGCGGATAGGGGTCGCCGGCGTCGGCCAGGCGCTGCGGAATGCCGTGGAAGGAGAACACCAGGCGCTCGCCGCGGCCGTGCTGCTGCCACCACTGGCGGATACTGTCGGCCACCGCCGCGACCCACTCCGGATCCACGGCGTAGTCGCGCACCAGCGTGACCGTGACCGCCGGGTGCCGCGGCTGCCAGTCGCGCACCTGGTCTTCGATGGAGGCGGTGGTGGTGGTGGAATACTGCGGGTACAGCGGCAAGACCACGACCCGCCGCACGCCCTCGGCGGCGAGCCGGTCCAGCTCCGCGCCCAGCGCCGGCGCGCCATACCGCATGGCGTGGCGCACCCGCAGCGTCGGCATCAGGTCCTGCATGGCCTGCGCCAAGCGGCGGGTGTAGACCATGAGCGGCGAGCCCTCGGGCAGCCACACCTGGGCGTACTTGGCCGCCGAGCGGCCACTGCGCAGGGGCAGGATCAGGCCGAACAGCAGGGGTTTCCACAGCAGCGGCGGGATCGCAACCACGCGGCGGTCGCTGAGGAACTCAGCCAGGTAGCGACGCACCGCCGGGGCGGTTGGCGTCTCGGGCGTGCCTAGATTGACCGCCAGCACGGCGGTGTCGGGTGCGTCGAGCATGGCGCCATTCTCGCAGGTCTACGCGATTGCCGGGATGGAAACGACGGATCGCTGAGATCAGTGTCGTCAATTAAACGAGTAATACTCATTGCGGATTCATTTGAACCCCACTAATTTCGGGTATTGCGTATCGATCAACGGTCGATATCTGTCATTTGTTCCCCTTTCTGGAGCCACCATGCGCCGCCTCAGTCTTGTACTGCTGATCTCCGCCAGCCTGCTGTCGACCCAGGCCCTGGCCGGCCCCCAGGAGGACCAGCGCGCCCGCAACGCGGTGCGTGTGCTGGATGAAATCCAGAAGATTCCCGAAGACGGCATTCCGGACAAATTGCTCGACGAAGCACGCGCGGTCGTGGTCATTCCCGACACGATCAAGGCGGGTCTGGTGATTGGCGGGCGTCGCGGCCATGGCCTGATGTCGGTGAAGAACGCCGACGGCAGCTGGTCCAACCCGGTGTTCATCAAGCTCACCGGCGGCAGCATCGGCTTCCAGGCCGGCGTGCAGTCGTCCGACGTGGTGCTGGTGTTCCGCAACGACCGCAGCCTGGACAACATCGTGAACGGCAAGGTCACCCTCGGCGCCGACGCGGGCATCGCCGCGGGCCCGGTCGGGCGCAACGCCGCCGCCGCCACCGATGGCCAGCTGAAGGCTGAAATCTGGTCGTGGTCGCGCGCGCGCGGCCTGTTCGCCGGCGTGGCACTGGATGGCGCGGTGCTGCAGATCGACGACGCGGCCGTCCTGGACGTCTACGGCAGCGGCACCACGCCGCGCATGGTCTTCGAGGGCCGGAACGGTGAGGCGCCGTCGACCGATGTGGTCGCCTTCCGCGACCGCCTCGAAGAAGCCACCTATTCCGCCCGCGAAAAGCGCGGCACCCAGGGCAGCGCGCCGGTGGCACGGGCCGCCAGCCCGCAGCCGCAGCCCGCGGCACCCGTGGCTGAACAGGCAGCCAGCGGCGCCACCACCGCGCCGCTGCAGGCGGTGCCGGCGCAGACCGCCCCGCAGCAAGGTTTCCAGCCGGTCGGTGAGGGCGAAGTACGCACTGAATCGCTCGACGGCAACTGACTTTCGTCACGCGCGCCGCCTTACCGGCGGTGCGCTATGCTCAACCCTCTGTTTACTAGCTATTGCGAGCATCACATGGGCGGTATGAGCTTGTGGCATTGGGTGGTGGTGCTGGTCATCGTTCTGCTGGTGTTCGGCACCAAGAAGCTGACCAGTGGCGCCAAAGACCTTGGCAGTGCCGTCAAGGAATTCAAGAAGGGCATGCGCGACGACGACAAGCCGACCGCGCAGCTGAGCGATGAGTCGCGTCCGCAGGACCCGACGACGACCTCGCAGAACGAACAAGAGCGCGACCGGCGCTGACCGGGGCGGCTTGGCGTGTTCGACATCGGTTTCAGTGAACTGCTGGTCATCGCGGTAGTGGCCTTGGTCGTGCTCGGTCCCGAGCGGCTGCCCAAGGCGGCCCGCTTCGCCGGGCTGTGGGTGCGCCGTGCGCGCAACCAGTGGGATTCGGTGAAGCAGGAGCTGGAGCGCGAGCTGCATGCCGATGAGATCAAGCGCCAGTTCCGCGAGGCGCAGGACTCGGTGCGCGACACCGAAGCGCAGTTGCGTGCCAGTGGCGAGGCCGTTCGCCGCGAGGCCGAGCAGATGCGCGGGCAGGTGCAGCGCCATGACGATGCGCCCAACGCCGCAGACGAACCGGTCATGACCGGGCCCGCACCGGGTTCACCGGCCAGCGTCGCCCAGCACGTGGTGGCCGCCGAGCCCGAGCCGGAACCGGCTGAGCCGCGCGATGCGATGGCACCGCCGGGCATCGACGGGCAGGCCCCGCGCGATCCCCCGCCTTCGACACCGGAGGCTCCGCGATGAGCGGCAACGACGCGCCCGAAAGCGGGCTGATCGAACACCTGATCGAACTGCGTGCGCGCTTGATGCGCGGCCTGATCGGGCTGGGTGTGGTGCTGCTGGGGCTGATGCCGTTCTCGCGGCAGATCTACACCTGGCTGGCCGAGCCGTTGATCTCGCAGCTGCCGAACGGGCAGTCGATGATCGCGACCAACCCGGCCGGGGCGTTCTTCGCACCGCTGAAGCTCACCTTCTTCGTGGCGCTGTTCATCGCCGTGCCGTGGCTGCTGTACCAGCTGTGGGCCTTCGTGGCGCCGGGGCTGTATGCACGCGAGAGGCGCCTGGCCGTGCCGCTGCTTTTCACCTCCGTGCTGCTGTTCTACATCGGCTGTGCGTTCGCCTACTTCCTGGTGTTGCCGGCGGTGTTCCACTTCCTGACCACCTTCCGCCCGGAAGTGATTGCGATCACCCCGGACGCGAATGCGTATCTGGATTTCGTGCTGGCCATCTTCTTCGCCTTCGGCAGCAGTTTCGAACTGCCGGTGGCGATGGTGATCCTGACCCTGCTGGGCTGGATCACCCCGCAGCAGTTCAAGGAAGGCCGCGGTTACGCCATCGTGGGCATCTTCGTGCTGGCCGCGGTGCTGACCCCGCCGGACGTGGTGTCGCAGCTGATGCTCGCGATCCCGATGTGCCTGCTCTACGAGCTGGGCATCCACGCATCGCGGTGGTTGGTGCCGGCCAAGAGCGACGAGAAGCAGGCTTCGTAGCGGCCTCTGGAAAGAGCAGCGACGTATGGCGTCGCTCTACCGTTCTGATCGTTTCAATGCGTTACCGGACGTGGGACGGTTCCGGGCAGTCGTTTGGGAACCGATCCTACCGCCGAAGCGCGCGCACCCCGTAGAGCGACGCCATGCGTCGCTGCCTTTTCCATCCGCCAACGCGGTGCAGGAGGGGTCGGGCGGCGGACATGCCCCGTAGGGACGCTAGAAAACATGGATGTTTTCTAGCAGCCTACAAGGACGT
>NZ_JBOHXV010000150.1:0-6560 GCF_050737075.1 Stenotrophomonas sp. | reverse complement strand
ACAGCCTCCACGGTGTTCGGCGTGCCATGCGCGGCGAGATAGGCCGGGCTGGCCAGCACCCGCAGGCGGCTGTGCGCGAGCGGGCGCGCATGCAGGGTGGAATCGGCCAGCGGCCCGATGCGGATGGCCACGTCGGTGCGGCGTTCGAGCAGATCGATGTAGCGCTCGCTGCTGTTGAGCTCCAGTTGCACCTCCGGATAGCGCGCGCGGAAGCCGGCCACCAGCGGGGCGATCACGTGCAGCACGAACGGGGTGGCGGCATCCACGCGCAGCCGGCCTGCCGGGCGCTGGCGGCGCGCGGTCATCTGCTCCTCGGCCGCCTCCACCGAGGCGACGATGGCGCGGGCCTGGGCCAGGAACGCATCGCCCTCTTCGGTGAGCTGCAGCCGCCGGGTGGTGCGGGTCAGCAGGGTGGTGCCCAGCTTCTCCTCCAGCCGGCCCAGCGCGCGGCTGACCCCGGACGTGGTTTGTCCCAGTGCTTCGGCGGCGGCGGTGATCGAGCCGCTGTCGATCACGGCAATGAACGCCTGCATTTCGTCGAGGGTCGTCTTCATGGACCCATTATTGACCATGAAGCAAGAGTCATTGGCGTGAAGGCCGGTTTTTCGGCAAGAGTGGGGCGCGCAGACTGCGCACCTCCTCTTCCACCGGTTACGACCATGTCCCGTGGCATTCCCTTGGCCCTGCTGGCGCTTACGCTGGGTGCGTACGCGATCGGCACGACCGAATTCGTCATTGTCGGTTTGATTCCCACCATCGCCGCCGACCTCGGCGTGTCCCTGCCCTCCGCCGGCCTGCTGGTCTCGCTGTACGCCCTGGGTGTGGCGGTCGGCGCGCCGGTGCTGACCGCGCTGACCGGGCGGGTACCGCGCAAGACCCTGCTGGTGGCGCTGATGGTGCTGTTTACGCTGGGCAATGTGATTGCGTGGATGGCACCGAGCTATGGCTCGCTGATCGTGGCACGCGTGCTCACCGGCCTGGCGCACGGCGTGTTCTTCTCGATCGGTTCGATCATCGCCACCTCGGTGGTGCCGAAGGAGAAGGCCGCCAGTGCGATTGCCATCATGTTCACCGGGCTGACCGTGGCGCTGGTCACCGGCGTGCCGCTGGGCACGTTCATCGGCCAGCATATGGGCTGGCGCGCCACCTTCCTGGCCGTGGCCGCGCTGGGCGTGATCGCCCTGATTGGAAGCCTGCTGTTCGTGCCGCGCAACCTGCAGCGCAGTGAACCGGCCACGTTCGGCCAGCAGCTGTCCGTGCTGGCGCAGCCGCGCCTGCTGTTGGTGTATGCCATTACCGCGCTCGGGTATGGCGGCACGTTCCTGTCCTTTACCTACCTCGCCTCGATCCTGCAGGACGTCACCGGCTTCTCGCCGAACGCGGTCAGCGGGGTGCTGCTGGTGTACGGCGTGTCGGTGGCGTTCGGCAACCTGTGGGGCGGCCGCCTGGCCGACCGCCGCGGCCCGATTCCCGCGCTGAAGCTGATCTTCGGGTTGCTGGCGCTGGTGCTGTTCGCACTGACCTTCACCGCGCACAACACGTGGCTGGTTCTGCTCACGGTGCTGGCGCTGGGCGCGGTGGCATTCGGCAACGTGCCCGGGCTGCAGGTGTATGTGGTCAAGCAGGCGCAGCGGTTTGCCCCGCAGGCGGCAGACGTGGCCTCGGGCCTGAACATCGCCGCGTTCAATGTCGGCATCGCAATGGGTGCGTCGCTGGGCGGCCTGGTGGTGGATCACCTGGGTCTGATGCATACGCCGTGGCTGGGCGCGCTGGTGGTGCTGGGTGCGCTGGGGTTGACCGTGCTGAGTGGGCGGTTGGACCGGCGTGATGGGGTTGAGGATCGCGCTGAGGGAGTTGTTGTGGCGGCGCATTGATGCCGAGGGCAGCGGACTAACAGTCCGCTCTACCGTCCGCTCTCCCGTCCGATCTGCCGTCCGATCTGCCGTCCGCTCTACCGACCGCCTGTGTTCATTTGATTCGCTTAACGGTGCACGGCGTAGCCTGCACTTCCCCCACTGAAGGAGTTTTTCATGAGCATTCCCGCATTTGGTCTTGGTACGTTCCGGTTGAAGGACCAGACCGTCATCGACTCGGTCCGCAACGCACTGGACGTGGGCTACCGCGCCATCGATACCGCGCAGATCTACGGCAACGAAGCGGAGGTCGGCCAGGCCATCGCCGACTCCGGCGTGCCCCGCGAGGATCTGTTCCTGACCACCAAGGTCTGGATCGCCAGCTTCCAGCACGATGCGCTGCTGGACAGCCTGCGCGAGAGCTTGCGCAAGCTGCGTACCGACCACGTGGACCTGACCCTGATCCACTGGCCATCGCCGAACGATGCGGTGCCCATGGCCGAGTACCTTGGCGCGTTGGCGCAGGCCAAGGCCGAAGGGCTGACCCGGCAGATCGGCATCTCCAACTTCACCATCGACCTGACCCGCCAGGCGATTGCGATCCTGGGCGCGGAGGCGATCGCCACCAACCAGATCGAAGTGCATCCGTACCTGCAGAACCGCGCGTTGATCGCGTTCCTGCGCGAACAGGGCATCCATGTCACCGCGTACATGAGCCTGGCCTACGGCGAGGTGCTGAAGGACCCGGTGATCCAGGCCATCGCCGAGCGGCACGATGCCACCCCGGCGCAGGTGGCGCTGGCCTGGGCACTGCAGCAGGGCTTCGCGGTGATCCCCTCCTCCACCAAACGCGAGAACCTGGCCAGCAACCTGTTGGCGGCCGATCTCCGGTTGAGCGATGACGACATGGCGCAGATCGCCACGTTGGATCGTGGCCAGCGATTGGCGAATCCGGAAGGCATCGCGCCGGCGTGGGATTGATTGATTGAGGTAACGCCGCCCACCGGCCCGGTGTGGATCCTCGGAGTTTGATCTTTGCGGCGTACGCATGACCTCTGCCGGAGAGCGCTTCTTCGGGGGAGGTCATGCCACAACAGAATATGGCACCGCTATCGGCAGTCGATTGGGATGCGACCCTACCGGTTAGGCCAACAGCCACTCGCGCATCGCGGCGCTCACCTCGTCCGGCTTTTCCATCGGGGACAGGTGCCCGCAATCGGGCAGCACCACCAGGGTTGATCCCGGTACCAGCGCCTGCATCTCCTCGCTGGTCGCCAGCGGGGTGATGCGGTCGTTGGCACCGCACACGATCAACAGCGGGTCGCGGTACGCGGCCAGCACGGCGCGGCCGTCGGCGCGGTCCAGCGCGCTCTGGCGCAGGAACACCTCGGCGCCCAGCCGCGTGGTCATGTCGCGCACGCGTTGCACAAGAACGTAGTCGTCCAGCCGCGAGGCGTCAATGTAGCTGCGCATGAGCGTGTCGCCAAAGCCGTGGAAGGTGCCCGGCAAGCGCACGCTGGCGCGTTGCGATTGCCGCTGGGCGGCGCGTTCGGGCGAATCGGCATGGAAGGAGGTATCGATCAGCGCCAGTCGCATGACCCGCTCCGGGGCCACGCGCAGGATGTGCTGGGCAACGAACCCGCCCAACGAGAAGCCGGCCAGCGCGAAGCGTGAAGGCGCCTGGGCCAGCACGTCCTCGACCACGTCCTGCATCGTCTCGCCACGGGTCTGGTCGCCGACGGTGCAGTCGGCGATGTCGGAAAGCGCGGCCACCTGCGCGCGCCACAGTTCGGCGTCGTTGAGCAAGCCCGGCAACAGCAGCAGCGGTAGGCGTTGGGTCATGCGGCGTATTGTCGCGCCGGGGCCGTGCACGGACCATGCCCGGTGTGGGTCAGTGCGTTGCACCCTCTGGCGGCTCAGGCACCTGCACGCTCTGCACCGGCAGGGTCACCACCATCACCGTGGGATCGTCGGGATCCAGCTTCGTCTTGAAGCCCAGGCTCTGGCACATCGCCAGCATGGTGCTGTTCTCGCGCAGCACCTGGCCTTCGATGAGATTCAGGCCCAGCCATTGCGCGTATTCGATCATGATGGTCATCAGCCGCCAGCCGATGCCGTGGCCCTTGAGGTCCGAGCGGATCAGGATGCCGTACTCGCCCCGGTCGTAGTCGGCGTCGGCATGCAGGCGCACGGCGCCGAGCATGTCGCCGCTGCGCGGATCGATGGCCACCAGCGCGATCGAACGCGCGTAGTCCAGCTGGGTGAGGCGGGCGATGAATTCGTGGCTGAAGTGCTTCACCGACTGGAAGAAGCGCAGGCGCAGGTCGTCGTCGGTGACGCGGGCGAAGAACGCGCGGAACAGCGCATCGTCTTCCGGCCGCACCGGGCGCACGAAGGCGGGCGCACCGTCGGACAGGGTGATGGTGCGCTCCCATTCCTTGGGATACGGGAACACGGCGAAGCGCGGATGGCCGCGACCCTTGTGCAGCTTGCGCGAGGGCGCGATGGCCACGCGCGCGCCCAGCGCCATGACGCCGTCGCGGTCGGCCAGCAGCGGGTTGATGTCCAGCGTGCGCACTTCGGGAATGTCGGCGGCAAGCTGGGCCAGCTTGACCAGGATCAGCGCGACGGCACGTTCGTCAGCGGCGGGCACATCGCGGTAGGCCTTGAGGATGCGCGACACGCGGGTGCGGCCGATCAGTTCGTGGGCCAGCCGCAGGTCCAGCGGCGGCAGCGCCAGCGCCTTGTCGTCGATCACTTCCACGGCGGTGCCACCGCGGCCGAACACCACCACCGGGCCGAAGGTCGGGTCGTCGGCGATACCGGCGATCAGTTCGCGCGCCTTGGGCCGCACGATGGTGGGCTGCACCAGCAGGCCTTCGATACGTGCCTTCGGGCGCAGGGAATGCGCGCGGGCGAGGATGGAGGTCGCCGCCTCCTGCACCGCCTGCAGGGTGCCCAGGTTGAGGCGCACGCCGTCGACGTCGGACTTGTGCGGAATATCGGCCGAGAACACCTTCACCGCCACGGTGGCGCCCTGTTCCAGCAGCGGCTGGGCCAGGTCCATCGCTTCGTGCGGATCGCGCGCCTGCATCACCGGCGCGGACGGAATGCCGTAGGCGGTGAGCAGCTGGTGCGTGGCGATCGGGTCCAGCCACTGCTGACCGGCCGCCAGCGCGGCGTCGACGATGGCGCGCGCGGCGGCGGTGTCGACCACGAAGTCCTGCGGCAAGCTGGGCGGGGTTTCCATCAGCGCGGCCTGCGCATCGCGGTAGCGCACCAGATGCTGGAAGCCCCGCACGGCCTCGGCCTCGGTGGGATAGGTGGGCACGCGGGCCGCGTTGAGGGTGGCGGTGGCGCGGTCGTCATTGCCCAGCCAGACCGCGAACACCGGCTTGTCGCGATGGTGGCGGGGCCGCAGGCCCAGGGTGCGGGTCAATGCCTGCGCCGCGTCGGCCGACGAGGTAAAGGCGGTGGGCACGTTGACCACCAGCACCGCATCGTTGCCGGTGTCGGACATCAGCGCGTCGATGGCGGCAGCGTAGCGCTCGCCGTCGGCGTCCACCACGATGTCCACCGGATTGCTGCGCGACCAGCCTTCGGGCAGCACGCCGTCGAGCTCGGCGATGGTGCCGGGCGAGAGCTCGGCCAGGGTGCCGCGCAGGGCGAGCAGCTGATCAACCGCCAGGCGGCCGACGCCGCCGCCGTTGCTGAGGATGGCGAGGCGGCGGCCGGGGAACGTCCCCAGCCGGCCGAGGGTCTCGGCGGCAGTGAACAGTTCGTCGAGCGCGCTGACGCGCAGCAGGCCGGCGCGGTTGAAGGCGGCGCCGTAGACGGCGTCGGAGCTGGCCAGCGCCTGCACGTGGGTGTCGGCGTCGGGATCGATGCGGATGTGGCGGCCGGACTTCACCACCACCACCGGCTTGGCGCGCGCCGCAGCGCGTGCGGCCGACATGAACTTGCGCGCGTCGCGGATGTGTTCGACGTACAGCAGGATGGCGCGGGTGCGGTAGTCGGTGGCGAAGTAATCGAGCAGGTCGCCGAAGTCCACGTCGAGCGCGTCGCCGAGCGAGACCACGGCGGAGAACCCCACCGAGCGTGCGACGCCCCACTCCACCAGCGCGGCGGCGATCGCGCTGGATTCGGAAATCAGCGCAAGGTCGCCAGCCTGCGGGAAGTGCGCGGCGATGCTGGCATTGAGGCGCGCATGCGGGGCGATGACGCCCAGGCAGTGCGGGCCGAGGATGCGCAGGCCCTTGGGGCGCGCGGCCGCTTCAACCTGTTCGGCCAGCGAGCCGGGGCCGTGGCCGAGGTTGGCGGTGAGGATGATGGCGGCGGCAACGCCGCGCTCGGCGGCGGTGGCCACCACCTGCGGGACGATGCTGGCCGGCGCGGTGATGACGATGAGTTCGGGAACCCAGTCCAGGTCCTTGAGCCGCTTGACCGTGCGGATGCCGTCGATCTCGCCGTAGCGCGGATTGATCCAGGCGACCTTGCCGGGGAAGCCGGTGGCACGCAGGTTGCGCATGACCGCGCGGCCGGCGGAGCGTTCGCGCGGACTGCCGCCGACGACGGCGACCGATTGCGGGCGGAACACGGATTGCAGGTGGTAGGTGCTCATGGGGTCGAACAGTCACCGGGACACGTGGTGACACGGTACACGGCTGACGGTGCGATGGGGATGATCTGGCGCAAGCGGACGCCGCC
>NZ_JBOHXV010000149.1:0-6680 GCF_050737075.1 Stenotrophomonas sp. | reverse complement strand
GCCCGGCAACCACGAAAAGCCGGGCAGAGCCCGGCTCTACGTGAATCGCTTTCAGCGATTCACCTGCGCGTACAGGGTGCTGCTCATGCCGAACAGCTTGATGAAACCTTCGGCTTCTTCCACGCCCCAATCGGCCGACTGCGCGTAGGTGGCACCCTTGGTGTTGAGCAGGTGCGGCGACTTCACCGCCACGGCATCGACGCGACCGCCACGGGTTTCCAGCACGACTTCGCCGTTGACCTTGGTCTGCGAGGACTTCAGGAAGGCCTCGATGTCGGTCTTGAGCGGGTCGTGGTAGAAGCCTTCGTACACCAGCTCCACCCACTTGCGCGCCACGTCCGGCTTGAAGCGGTTCTGCTGCTTGGTCAGCACGGCGTCTTCCAGCGCGCGGTGCGCGGCCAGCAGCGAGACCAGGCCCGGCGCTTCGAACACGATGCGGCCCTTCAGGCCGATCACGGTGTCGCCGGTGTACACGCCACGGCCCACGCCGTAGGGCGCGAACAGCTTGTTGAGCTTGGCAAGGATCTGCTCGCCCGGCAGTGCCTTGCCGTCCAGTTCAACGGCTTCGCCTTCGACGAACTTCAGGGTCACGGTCAGCGCCTCGGCCGGCCATTCGCTGCGCGGTGCGCACCAGCCGCGGGCGCCCTCGCCCGGCGCTTCCCAACGGTCGATCTCGCCGCCGGACATGGTCAGGCCGAGCAGGTTCTCGTTGATGGTGTAGGCCTGCTGCTTGGCGCGCACGCCGAAACCACGCTCTTCGAGGTACTTCTGCTCGTAGGCGCGGGTCTGGGTGTGTTCCTTCTGGATTTCACGGATCGGCGCGACGATCTGGTAGTCCCCCAGCGCCTTCACGGCCAGGTCGAAGCGGACCTGGTCGTTGCCCATGCCGGTGCAGCCGTGGGCAATGATGTTGGTGCCCAGTTCGGCGGCGCGCTTGAGCGCGGCATCGACGATCAGGTAGCGGTCCGACACCAGCAGCGGGTACTGGCCCTGGTAGCCTTCGCCGGCCCACACAAACGGCTTGACGAAGCCGCTCCAGATGGCCGGGCCACCGTCGACGGTGACGTGGCTGGTCACGCCCAGTTCGGCGGCGCGCTTTTCGATGAAATCGCGCTCTTCGTCATCCACGCCGCCGGTGTCGGCGAACACGGTGTGCACGTTGTAGCCGCGCTCCTGCAGGTAAGGCACGCAGAAGCTGGTGTCGAGTCCGCCGGAGAAGGCCAGGACGATGTCTTTCTTGCTCATGGGGGTAAGGGTCCGAATTGGGGGGCGGTAATGGCGATACGGTTTAAATGGCGCGTAGAGCCACGCCATGCGTGGCTGCGTACTGTACGGAGAGCAGCCGACTAACAGTCGGCTCTACCGTCGGCTCTACCATCGGCGGTAACCCGCCGACGGCGGCCGGTTTCAATCATCGGCCGGCCAGCGCCGACATGATCGCCTTCTGCACATGCAGGCGGTTTTCCGCCTCATTGATCGCAATGCATTGTGCGGAATCCATGACGCCGTCGGTTGCCTTGACGTTGCGGCGCAGCGGCAGGCAGTGGCTGAACACGCCGTTGTTGGTCATGGCCATCTTGGCCTCGTCCACGATGAAGTGCTTGTACTGGTCGCGGATGGGCTTTTCCGGTTCCCAGTTGCCGAAGAACGGCAGCGCGCCCCAGCTCTTGGCGTAGACCACATCCGCACCGGAATACGCACTGGCGATGTCATGGCTGATCTTCAGCGAACCGCCGCTCTCGGCGACGTTCTGCTCGGCCCAGCCCATGTAGCGGTCGTCCAGGATGTAGTCGGCGGTCGGGCACAGCAGGGTCACGTCCATGCCCATGCGGGTGGCGATGGTCAGTGCCGAGTTGGCCACGGCGGTGTTCAGCGGCTTGGGGTGATAGGTCCAGGTCAGCACGTACTTCTTGCCGCGCAGGTCCTGGGTGCCGAAGTGCTCCTGCAGCGCCATCACGTGGGCCAGTTCCTGGCACGGGTGGGTGATGGTTTCCATGTTGATCACCGGCACCGGCGAGTACTTGGCGAACGCCTTGAGCACGATGTCCTCGCGGTCCTGCGCCCAGTCGATGAACTTCGGGAACGCGCGCACGCCGATCAAATCGACGTAGCGGCCGAGCACCCGGGCCACTTCGGCCACGTGCTCTTCGGTGTCGCCGTCCATCACGGTGCCCAGGTTGAACTCGATCGGCCATGCGTCCTTGCCCGGCTGCAGCACGATCGCGTGCCCACCCAGCTGGAAGGCGCCCAGCTCGAAGCTGGTGCGGGTGCGCATGGACGGGTTGAAGAACACCAGGGCAATGGACTTGCCCTTGAGCTCGTCGCCCAGCTTGTTGCGCTTGAACAGCGCGGCCTGGGTCAGCAGGGCATCCAGGTCGGTACGGCTCCAGTCCTGGGTGTTCAGGAAGTGCTTCAGGGACATCGATCGATCCTTTGAGGCGGGTTTCAATGGAAGAAAGGGTACAAATGCAACTTTTCAAAACGTAGAAACGAAAAAACCCAGCGCGGGGGCTGGGTTTTCCGAACAGACAGCACGAAGCTCCGGTTACCCAGCGAAAATGTGGGGTTCCGGTCGGCGGGCACGCGACGTCATGCCCGTAGCCATACGGGCGGCGCTGGTGTCGTGCTGGAAGTCGGTGAGTTTCATGGCCGCCAATCTTTGCATGTGAGGCCGGTGGGCGCAAGGCCTGAACCGACGGTTCAGGCGGTAGGTATCGACCGTTGGTCGATACGCCGGCCTAGGGATTCGCCGCGCTGCCCGGCTCGGCACCCACCCAGGGGGTGATGGAGACGCGGATCTTGAGCCGGTTGCCCGGGTCGTCCGGCAGCCGCGAACGGTACTTGGTGCCCTTGTAGACGTAGTCCACGTCGTAGGCGATGGGCCGGCGGAACTCGCGGCCGACCGGGATGATGCGGCAGTCGCGGGTCAGCAGCGGGCCGTTGTTGTTGTTGGCGGCCGGGGCCTCCACCAACGGGGTGCCGTCCTCGTTCAACCCGTCTTCACGCTTGAAGATGGAGCGCACCGAATCCATGAAACGGCCAAAGCGGCCCTTCTCTTCCTGCGGTTCCTCGCCGGTGACGTTCACCGGGGCCAGGGTCCGGGTCGAGACCGGTTCGCAGTGCTCCTCGGTGCGGGTGGCCCGCAGAGTCTGGAACACGGGTTCAACGTTGAGCACCTGCGCGTAGTCGAACTTGACGTTCTCCACGATCACCACCCGGTTACGGACCTCGCTTTCCTGGGCGCACGCCATGAAGGCGGTACTTCCCAACAGGCAGGTCAGCGTCAGCAACGAGGCGGGTTTCATTGGCAACAGGAAAGAGGACAAGGCGGATAGTGTAGGCAGTGCGCGGCACAAGGGGCTGAACATTACCCTTCCGCGACGCATCTGCCCATACCGGGGCGTGTCGTTTGCGACCGACGCCGCGCTCGGGGGGGCAAATCCGGGCCGCCCAGGGCCGCCCGAAGGCCGGCGCTGGCGGCCGATGTGATCTAAAATCGAGGGCTTGCCCCTACTCCGCCCGGCCCTACGCCCCCATGACCCTGCGCCTGCACAACAACCTGACACGCCAGCTCGAACCGTTCACCCCGCTCGATCCGACCTGTCCGACCCTGTATGTCTGCGGCCCCACGGTCTACAACTACGTCCACATCGGCAACGCCCGTGGCCCGGTGGTGTTCGGGGTGCTGGCCGACCTGCTGCGGCGCCGTTTCGGCGGCCTGCGCTACGCCCGCAACATCACCGACGTGGACGACAAGATCAACGCGGCCGCGCGGGAGCAGAACGTCCCGATTTCGACCATCACCGACCGCTTCGCCGCCGCCTACCGTGAAGACATGGCCGCGCTGGGCGTCGTGCCGCCGGACATAGAGCCGGAGGCCACCGCCCACATCCCGCACATCATCACGATGATCGAGCAGCTGATCGCGGCCGGGCACGCCTATGCCGCCGAAGGCCACGCGCTGTTCTCGGTGGCCTCCTACGCCGACTACGGCAAGCTCTCGCGCCGCGACCCGGACGAGATGCTGGCCGGCGCCCGCGTGGACGTGGCCCCGTACAAGCGCGACCCGGGCGACTTCGTGCTGTGGAAGCCCTCCACCGACGACCTGCCCGGCTGGGAATCGCCGTGGGGCCGCGGCCGGCCCGGCTGGCACATCGAATGCTCGGCCATGGCCGCCGCCCACCTGGGCGAGACCATCGACATCCATGCCGGTGGCGTGGACCTGCAGTTCCCGCACCACGAAAACGAGATCGCGCAGAGCGAGTGCGCCCATGGCGGGCAGACCTTCGCCCGGTTCTGGCTGCACAACGGCATGCTCAACTTCGGCGGCGCCAAGATGAGCAAGTCGATCGGCAACATCGAGCGGGTCCACGACCTGGTCCGCCAGCACGCGCCCGAGGCGCTGCGCTATGCGCTGCTGTCGGCCCACTACCGGCAGCCGCTGGACTGGTCCGATGCGCTGATCGAACAGTCGGTGCGCACGCTGGACCGCCTGTACGGCACGCTGCGTGACCTGGCTGATGTAACCGCCACGGCGGTCATTCCGGCCGAGATCGAGGCGACGCTCAACGACGACCTCAATACGCCGCAGGCGCTGGCCGAGCTGGCCCGTATTGCCGGCGAGGCGCGCAAGGCCGCCGATGCGGACAAGCCCGTGTGGAAGTCGGCGCTGCTCGGCGCCGGCCTGGCGCTGGGCCTGCTGCAGCAGGACCCGGCCGCGTGGTTCGGCACGGCCGGCGGCAGCGAAGACGATGCGGCCATCCAGGCCTTGATCGACGCCCGCGCCGCCGCCAAGCAGGCCCGCGACTTCGCCCGTGCCGATGCGATCCGCGACCAGCTGGCCGCCGAGGGCATTGTGCTGGAAGACACTGCGCAGGGCGTACGCTGGTCGCGCAAGCGCTGATACACCGAACCGGATTCCCCATGACCCCCGCATCGCCGTTCCCGCTCGAACCCACCGCCGCTGAAGCCCAGACCGCCATTGCCGAAGAGTTCGCCTTCTTCGGCGACTGGTCCGAGCGCTATCAATACCTGATCGACCTCGGCCGCAAGCTGCCCACGTTCCCCGAGGAGTGGAAGACCGAGCAGCACCGGCTGCTGGGCTGCCAGTCGATGGTGTGGATCGTGCCGGAGGGCAACGCGGACACGCTGCGCTTCCATGCGATCAGCGACTCGGCGATCGTGTCGGGGTTGATCTACCTGGCGCTGCGGGTCTACTCGGGCCGTTCGGCGGCCGAGATCCTGGCCACGGAGCCGAGCTACATCCAGGACATCGGGCTGTCGCGTCATCTTTCCCCGACGCGCAGCAACGGCGTGGCGGCGATGCTGGCCTTCATCCGTGAGACCGCCCAGGCGCAGTCGGCGCCGTGAGTTCGCCTGCCCCTGCCGAGGCCGGCGAAAGCGCGCTGGGCCTGCTCGCACGCCCCGGCTTTTCGCTGCTGCTGGCCTACCGCATCCTGGCGATGCTGTCCTACCAGATCGTGGCGGTCACGGTGGGCTGGCACATCTACGAGGTCACCCGCAATCCGTTCTCGCTGGGCCTGGTCGGGCTGGCGGAGGTGCTGCCGTTCTTCTGCGTGGCGCCGTTCGCCGGATACCTGGTGGACCACCTGCCCCGCCGCCGGCTGGGCATGGTGGCCTGCGCCGGGCTGGTGCTGACGGCGGTGGTGCTGACCTCCGTCGCGAAGGGCTGGCTGCCGTTCAACGGGGTGTGGCCGATCTATGCGGCGGTGGCGATGACGGGCATGGTCCGCGCCTTCCTGTCGCCGATCTACAACGCGCTGTTCGCCCGGGTGCTGGAGCGCCACCAGTTCGCGCGCGGCGCGGGGCTGGGCTCTGTGGTGTTCCAGGGCGGGATGGTGATCGGCCCGGCACTGGGCGGTGCGCTGGTGGCCTGGGGTGGCAAGAGCCTGTCCTACGGGGTGGCGGTGGCGGCGGCACTGGGTGCGCTGGCCTGCCTGGCGACGTTGCGGGTATCCGAGCCGGTGCATGCCGGGCCGGCCGCACCCATCTTCAAGAGCATCGCCGAGGGCGGCCGCTTCGTGCTGGGCAACCGGATCATGGTCGGGGCGATGGCGCTGGACATGTTCTCGGTGCTGTTGGGCGGCGTGGTGGCGATGCTGCCGGCCTTCCTGCACGAGATCCTGCACCACGGACCGGAAGGCCTGGGCATTCTGCGCGCGGCACCGGCACTGGGCTCCGTCTGCGTGGGCCTGTGGCTGGCCCGCCGGCCGTTGCAGCGCCACGCCGGGCGGGTACTGCTGTTCGCGGTGGCCGGCTTCGGGCTGTGCGTGATCGGCTTCGGGCTGTCGCACAGTTTCTGGCTGTCGGCGGTGATCCTGCTGTTCTACGGCGCGTTCGACGGCGTGTCGGTGGTGATCCGCTCGACGATCCTGCAGCTGGCCACGCCGGAAGAAATGCGCGGGCGGGTGTCGTCGATCAACGGCATTTTCATCAGCTCCTCCAACGAGCTGGGCGCGTTCTACGCAGGCACGATGGCCAAGCTGCTGGGCCTGGTGCCGGCGGTGGTGCTGGGCGGGTTCGCGGTGTTGAGCGTGGCGGGGATTACCGCGTGGAAGAA
Organism: Stenotrophomonas sp.; assembly: GCF_050737075.1. Lineage (GTDB taxonomy): Bacteria > Pseudomonadota > Gammaproteobacteria > Xanthomonadales > Xanthomonadaceae > Stenotrophomonas. The sequence continues at coordinate 100 of NZ_JBOHXV010000149.1, read as the reverse complement.
CCCCGCCTTGCGCCGCCTCAACCTTCGTGACCTGCAATAACCGGTAGCGCCGGCCGTTGGCCGGCTGCTCTTCATTCCGGGGTCATGAACGTCTGAGGGG
>NZ_JBOHXV010000148.1:0-6815 GCF_050737075.1 Stenotrophomonas sp. | reverse complement strand
GGTCGTGCGGCGCCGCAATCCGGTAGCGCCGGCCGTTGGCCGGCCCAGGCGATACGTGGTCCGGCCAACGGCCGGGGCTACCGCACTCAGTCGCCTTCATACTCGGGATGCGCCTTCCAGTACCCCGTGGAACGAATCCACTCCTTGGGCACCCCCAGATGCCCCTCGATGTACTTGCGCATCATCCGCGCCCGGCGCGATTCGGTGGCAATCCAGTAGAACGTGTCGCCCTCCGGCTCCTCAAAGTCGGTGAACACGTCCTCCAGCAGCGTGCTCGTCGCCCCGTCAAAACCGTTGCGCTCCAGCCAATACACCCGAATACGGTCATCCTCCGGCAGCTGCTGGCGGTCGTCCGCCTCCGGAATCTCGATGTACACCTCCGCACGCGCCTGCTCCGGCAGCGTCTCCAGCCAGCGGCTGATGGCCGGCAGCGCCGTCTCATCGCCAATCAGCACGTAGGTGTCGTAGTCATCGGCGGTCATATGCGACCCACGCGGGCCACCCACCGCAATCGCATCACCCGGCTGCGCATTGGCCGCCCAGCTCGACGCCACCCCGTGCCCGTGCAGCACGAAGTCGATCGCCAGCTCCCTGGTTTCCAGGTCCCACCAGCGCGGCGTGTAATCGCGGGCGGGCGAGGGCGCCTGGCCTTCCGGGTAGCGCGGGCCTTCCGGGGTCATCGTCGGCACCACGAACTGGCCTTCCGCATTCGGGAAGAACAGCTTCAAGTGGTCGTCGGGCGAGGGCGAATCGAAGCCTTCCAGCGCCTCACCGCCCACGATCACCCGGCGCATGCACGGGGTGATTTCCTCGGTGCGCAGCACCTGCAGCAGGCGGAACTTCACGGTATGACGCAGCAAGCGGTTTTCATGCAAAGCCATGGGAACACCTGTAATCAGTGCCGCACACGCGGCGTAGGGGGGAAGGACCTGGCTGGCCGTAAGCGAGCTGGGTCTGAATCAATCGGGTCGGCGGCCGGGCGCACGGATCTGTGCGGCGGCCTCGCGCAGCGCCTGCGCCACCGCGGCCGCGTTGTCGTCCTGCCATCGGGCGTGGTGCAGGGCGAGGGCCTGTTTCACCTCGCGCAGCGCGTCGCGCACCACCGGCGGCAGGTTGGCCTTGGCGATCGAGCGCGCGCTGTGGCGCACCCGGTGCAGCGCCGCGTCCACCTCTTCGCGCTGCGCCGCCAGCTCGGCCTGGCCCAGCGCATTGAGCTGGTAGCGCTTGCGGCCGCCATCTTCAACCGCACTCACCCAGCCGGCGGCCTCGAACTGCGACAGCACCGGGTAGATCGAGCCCGCGCTGGGCGTATACACCCGCACGAACATCTCGCTGATGCACTGGATCAGCTCATAGCCGTGGCGCGGCTGCTGGCCCAGCAGCGACAGCACCAGCAGGCGCAGGTCGCCGCGGCTGAGCGGCCGGGCAGGGGTAGCGCGGGCAGAACGTTCAAGGTCACGCGGAGCAGTCATTTCGATATATCGAATGAAGTGCGATAACGATATATCGAAATCATCACCGGTGGTAGAGCGAGGCCCTGCCTCGCTAACGGAACGGTTCAGCATCCGACCAAGCTGCCCCTCACCAAAACCGCCCACCCACCAAACGCCCCCACGCGACGGTGCGTGCCCCAAGTAGAACGCTGGCCAGCCCCACCCACCCCAACCACCCACGTTCCACGCCCCACCATATGACAGCGCTAGCCAATCCCCGCCCCCCAAACCGCCCCCCACCAACACGCCGCTGTCCCCCTGCCGCACCCATGTCATCCCCATCAACCACCCTGAAACCGCGCGTGGAACCGCCAAACCCCACCCACCCCACTGTCGCGCCATGTCCCCCCAGACACCGCGCAGCGCTTCCATACGCACCCGTAGCGAAGTAAGCAAACCCATTGGTGCGCTACACTTTGCGGCTAGAAATCTAAAACAGTCGCGCGCGTGCGTGCGGTCATGGGAGCGCAAATGAACTGGTTGAACGAGGTGCTGAACAACGACCCGAATCCTGTGGAAACCCAGGAATGGATCGAGTCGCTGAAGGCCGTTATTGATGTCGAGGGCCCTGAGCGCGCGCATCAACTGTTGGAAGGCATGGTGGAACTGACCCGTCGTTCGGGTGCTTACCTGCCGTTCTCTCCCACCACCGAGTACGTGAACACCATCGCGCCGACCCTGGAGGCCAAGAGCCCGGGCAACGCCGAACTGGAATGGCGCATTCGTTCCATCATCCGTTGGAACGCCATGGCGACCGTCGTGCGCGCCAACCGCAAGCCGGGCGACCTGGGCGGCCACATCGCCAGCTTCGCCTCCGGTGCCACCCTGTACGACGTGGGCTTCAACCACTTCTGGCGCGCCCCCAGCGACAACCACCCGGGCGACCTGCTCTTCATCCAGGGCCACAGCGCCCCGGGCATCTATGCGCGTTCCTTCCTGGAAGGCCGCATCGATGAGCAGCAGCTCGACAAGTTCCGCATGGAAGTCGACGGCGGTGGCCTTTCCAGCTACCCGCACCCGTGGCTGATGCCGGACTACTGGCAGACCCCCACCGTGTCCATGGGCCTGGGCCCGCTGGCGGCCATCTACCAGGCGCAGTTCCTGCGTTACCTGGAAAACCGTGGCCTCATCGAAAAGAGCGACCGCAAGGTGTGGTGCTTCATCGGCGACGGCGAGAGCGACGAGCCGGAAACCCTGGGCGCCATCGCGCTGGCCGGCCGTGAAGGCCTGGACAACCTGATCTTCGTGGTGAACTGCAACCTGCAGCGCCTCGACGGCCCGGTGCGCGGCAACGGCAAGATCATCCAGGAACTGGAAGGCGTGTTCCGTGGCGGCGGCTGGAATGTCATCAAGCTGCTGTGGGGCGGTTACTGGGATGCCCTGCTGGCCAAGGACACCAACGGTGTCCTGCGCAAGCTCATGATGGAAACCGTCGACGGCGAATACCAGAACTGCAAGGCCTTCGGCGGCGCGTACACGCGCGAGCATTTCTTCGGCAAGTACCCGGAAACCGTCGCCATGGTGGCCGGTCTTTCCGACGACGACATCTGGCGCCTCAACCGTGGTGGCCACGACCCGCACAAGGTGTACGCCGCCTACCACCAGGCCGTAAACACCAAGGGCATGCCCACCGTTATCCTGGCCAAGACGGTCAAGGGCTACGGCATGGGCAGCGCCGGTGAGGCGCTCAACCCGACCCACCAGACCAAGAAGCTGGACGACGAAGCCGTCAAGCACTTCCGCGACCGCTTCAACATTCCGGTGACCGATGCGCAGCTGGCCGACGGCCAGGTGCCGTTCTACCACCCGGGCCCGGACTCGCCGGAAGTGAAGTACCTGCAGGAGCGCCGCGCCGCACTGGGCGGTTACCTGCCGCAGCGCCGCCGCAAGGCCACCAAGAGCTTCAACGCACCGAAGCTGGAAACCTACGAGCGCCTGCTCAAGAGCAGCGGCGAGCGCAGCTACTCCACCACCATGGCCTTCGTGCAGAGCCTGAACATCACCCTGCGCGACAAGGAACTGGGCCCGCACATCGTGCCGATCGTGGCCGACGAAGCCCGTACCTTTGGTATGGAAGGCTTGTTCCGCCAGATCGGCATCTACGCGCCGTTCGGCCAGAAGTACAAGCCGGTCGACGCCGACCAGCTCATGTTCTACCGCGAAGACCAGAGCGGCCAGGTGCTGCAGCAGGGCATCAGCGAGCCGGGCGCCATCAGCTCCTGGATGGCGGCCGGTACCAGCTACTCGGTCAGCAACGTGCCGATGCTGCCGTTCTACATCTACTACAGCATGTTCGGCTTCCAGCGCGTGGGCGACATTGCCTGGCAGGCCGCCGACATGCGTACCCGCGGCTTCCTGCTCGGCGGCACCGCCGGCCGCACCACGCTCAACGGTGAAGGCCTGCAGCACGAAGATGGCCACAGCCATCTGGCGGCGGGCGGCATTCCGAACGTGCGCAGCTACGATCCCACGTTTGGCTTCGAAGTGACCGTCATCCTCCAGCACGGCACCAAGGCCATGATGGAAGACCAGATTGATGAGTACTACTACATCACTCTGATGAACGAGAACTACACCCACCCGGAAATGCCGGAAGGCGCCGCCGAAGGCATCGTCAAGGGCATGTACCTGCTCACCGACGCCGGCAAGCCGAAGAAGAACGAGCTGCGCGTGCAGCTGCTGGGTTCGGGCACCATCCTGCGCGAGGCCATTGAAGCGGCCGCGCTGCTGGAGAAGGACTTCGGCGTCACCGCCGACATCTGGAGCTGCCCGAGCTTCAACGAACTGCGCCGCGATGGTTTCGACGCCGAGCGTTGGAACCGCCTGCACCCGGAAGACACCCAGCGCAAGGCCTACGTGACCGAGCTGCTGGAAGACCGCCAGGGCCCGGTGATTGCTGCCACGGACTACGTGCGTGCGTATGCGGACCAGATCCGCGCGTTCGTGCCGGCCACCTTCACCGTGCTGGGTACCGATGGCTTCGGCCGTTCGGACACCCGTGCCAACCTGCGTCGCTTCTTCGAAGTTGACCGGTACTACATCGCGCATGCCGCGATTGCGGCACTGGCCAAGGACGGGAAGATGACCGGGAAGGATGTGGCCCGGGCTATCAAGCAGTACAAGATTGACCCTGAGAAGGGGAATCCTGTCGGGGTTTGATTGAGTTCGCCTATATCGGAACAGGCGTCTCAGGTGGCGAGAACGCAGGGGCATACAATGCCCCTGCGTGATGGACACTGCAACTGAAGGAGCATGTATGTCGACGGGTACGCGAAAGATCAAAAGCGATCTCCGCAACTTCGCCGGAGAGGTGATGCGAGAGCTGCAGGCGCGCCAGACCGTTCAGAGCTTCAATGGAGCGCTGAAGGTCAATCACGACCGGGTCGTGATCAGCGAAGCAGAAGGAAGAAGGGCCATCGAGAAGTTGAGGCAGCGACTGAAGTAAGGGAGCATTTTCATGGGGGCGGGAAGCTCGGCCATCGCGGTACTGGTTCTTGTGATCAGCGGTTTCATCTTCAACCTGATCTTTCATCCCGTTCGGTACTTCTCCAGCCGGGCGGAGGGTCAGAAGTTGTTCTTCATGTCGGCGGGCTCAGGCATACTTTTGGGCGCATTGGTTTTTCTGGCCGTATCGTGGCTGAAGCCATACCTCCCCGCTGATTCTTGGCCGCTTCGCCTGGCTCAGTTCGTCAATCAGTCGATTCCGATCCCATACGCATTTCGGTTGATCCTCGCGCTAACTGGGTCTATCGCGCTCTCCTCCTTTCTCAACCTATTTTCGGTTTGGATAGTCCGAGGGGCGAAGACAAACCAGCAGCTACTAAAGGGCACTTCTAGGACGAAGGCGCAGCGAGTATACGATCGCCTGACGGATTCCAACGGAAGTTCCATGGCGCAGTTGTTCCGCCGGGCAGCGGATAAGCAGAGCCTCGTAATGTTGACTCTAAAGTCCAGAAAGATCTACTGCGGACGGATCTTTGAGGTTCCGCCCAACATCGACGCCGCGGATGCCTGTATCGAGATACTACCCTCGTTCTCAGCCTACCGAGACAAAGACAGCCTACGCATGGGAGAGGCGAGGACAGAGTATCCAGTGATCGAGCTTTGGATTGCTAAGCAAAGGCTCTATACGCTCGAGGAGAACATCCGCCTCTTTGACCTCAACGCAGATGAGCTCTTTTTCCGCATAGTCGGAGCCCGTCGCGAGACGGGATTGGCGCAGAAGTTCCTTCGGCGCACCCGGAGAATGCTTGAATCGCAACGCAAAGAGGCGGCCGAGGTGGTCGCTAGATTTCAAGGCGCGAAGGACTTTGATATCGAGGATTGGATCAAGGTCATTAGCATCAAGGAAGTTGAATCCGCTTCTTTCTATGACCCGGATGCATACGCGACATGGTTCTCCAAGGCATCGATGAAAGTCGCCGACTCAATGCAGGTGTAGGGTGCGGCTCAAAAGGGGTTAGTCAAAGAGGCGTTGACTCTGTCTGTGAAGATGGTCCCTGGGCAAGTGCAAATAAGTCATCGGCAAGCTGCCTTTCCTGTTGCTGCATCGTCGCCACTCCCAAGTCCAGCCGGTAACCATAAAGAGAGACCGATCCGACGCGACCGATCAGATACGCGCCTGCGTGACCCCCAACTCCGCAGAGGTGCAGGATAATCGCAATCCTGGTTCCATAGCTTAAAGCGTAGGTCAACGCCTGGTTGATGTCTGATCTGTCTGGCTTCTCTTTGTACTTAACTTCTACTACAACTCGTATCGCTGAGTTTGAGATTACGATGTCAGGCTGTGCGGGGGGCGATGGGCGGTCATCAAATAGTGGCTTTCTTCCAATGGTATTGCCGTCTTCAATTCGCCAATCTGCCGGTGCGTGGAGACTGATTGAATTTCTTACATAGTCTTCGAACATCGTCTCGAAGTTGACGATAAATCCATCGAGCTCATGTTCGTCACCGCTATCATCAAGCGAGATACCGTTGCCATGTAGGATGAGGCTCGCGTAGCTGACCGCGTCCGCATAGAACGCGAGCGATTCGGGTAGCGATCTTGAAGGGAATGCTGAAAGTCTGCCGTCGCCAGGTCGAAGCGGTCCTACTGAAGTGGGAACTGTACGCAACGCCTCACCGACAATTGCCCTGACTGGAGCGGAGGCTTCACCCGCCGATTGCAATAGATGTTGAGCTTTGGCAAGTCCGGCTGAATCGCCCAGGGTTTTGTAGACAGTCGTCAGCCGTTTAGTGCGTACTGCTTCTCGAACTCTACCGGGGACAGCCCGTCGTTGGAACTGTGCCGCCGTTTTGGGTTGTAAAACATCTCGATGTACT
>NZ_JBOHXV010000147.1:0-6879 GCF_050737075.1 Stenotrophomonas sp. | reverse complement strand
GCCTACGTATCGGGTCCTGCGTTCATGAAGGCCGGCCAACGGCCGGCGCTACCCGTCAATGCTCGTGAACGGCCGGGGCGTCGGCGCCGCCTTCCAGCTGGTCCAGGAAGTCCACCGCCCGGCGCAGGTGCGGGATGACGATGGAACCGCCGACCACCAGGCCGACCGAGAAGGTCTCGAAGAACTCCTCGCGGGTCACCCCGGCGTCCTTGCACTGGGCCACGTGGTAGCTGATGCAGTCGTCGCAGCGCAGCACCATGGAGGCCACCAGGCCGAGCAGTTCCTTGGTCTTCACATCCAGCGCGCCGGCCTGGTAGGTCTGGGTGTCGAGCGCGAAGAAGCGCCGCACCACCTGGTTGGGCTCGCCCAGGATGCGCTGGTTCATGCGCTGGCGGAATTCGGTGAATTCGGCGATGCGGTCCTTGCTGCTGTCGTCGGAAGCGCTCATGCGCCCTCCCCATTCAGCAGCGGCTCGAGCTTGCCTTCCCGGTGCAGGGCGATCATGTCGTCGTAGCCGCCTACGTGAACCTCACCGACGAAGATCTGCGGCACGCTGGTGCGGCGCGTCTTGGCCATCATCTTTTCGCGCTCGGCCGGGTCCAGGTCGATGCGGACCTCGGTCCAGCTCTCGCCCTTGCTCTTCAGGAAGTTCTTGGCGGCCACGCAGTACGGGCATACGGCGGTCGAATAGATGGTGATGGGCGGCTTCCCACCCGGGTTGGCAGCGGCATCTTGGTTCACGGGAAACTCCACAGCGGAACGAGTGTCTGTATATGGTAGCCGTCGGCTGGATTTTCCATGTCATCACCGCAACACTGTGGATTAACCGCAGATTTGCACATGGCCTGTCACGCTGACGCCCTTGCCCGCTGCCCCGGTCCCACCAGGAGTTCCGTTTGCGCACCCTGCTGCTCTCTGCTGCGTTGACCCTCGCCCTGGCCGCGCCGTTGGCCTCGGCCCAGGACAGCAAGCTGCCCGACATCGGCTCCTCGGCCGGCGAACTGCTGACTCCGGCGCGGCAGGCCGAGTACGGCGGGATGATGCTGCGCGAGCTGCGCAACTACGGCTACCTGCTGGATGACCCGCTGGTGGACGACTGGCTGCAGACCATGGGCGCGCGACTGGGCTCCAACAGCGCCCAGCCGCGCCAGCCCTACACGTTCTTCATGCTCAAGGACCGGCAGATCAATGCCTTTGCCACCCTGGGCGGCTATGTGGGGGTCAACGCCGGCCTGGTGCTGACCGCCGAGCGCGAGGATGAAGTGGCGGCCGTGCTGTCCCACGAAATCGCCCACGTCACCCAGCAGCATGTGCTGCGCGGGGTGGAACGCGCCCAGCGCGACCAGATTCCGATCCTGCTGGGCATGCTGGCGGCGGTGGTGGCCGCGCAGCAGGCCGGCGGCAACTCCTCGGGCGATGCCACCATGGCCGCGATCACCTCCGGCATGGGGCTGATGCAGCAGCGGCAGATCAACTACACCCGCAGCAACGAGTCCGAGGCCGACCGCCTGGGCATCCGCACGCTGGCCCGCAGCGGCTACGACGTGGACGCGATGGCCGGCTTCTTCGAGCGCATGTCCGCCTCGATGCGCGGCAATGCCGGGGGCTATTCGGTGCCGGACTTCCTGCAGACCCACCCGGTCAACACCACCCGCATCAGCGAGGCCAAGGCCCGCGCCGAGCAGATGAAGAAGGACACCGTGCTGCTCACCACCGCCGTGCCGGGCGGGGTGCGCCAGGAGCGCGTGAACCCGTCCGACCCGGCGCTGTCCGACCCGCTGGTCCGGCGCGGCAATCCGCTGCTGCCGGCGTCGATGCAGATTTCGGTCAACGCGCTGCAACGCGGCCCCACCGGGCAGTTCGAGTGGGCCCGCGAGCGGCTGCGCGTACTCAGCGCCGACACCCCGGGCGAGCTGGCCACCGAATACCAGAACCTGCAGCGCGCGCAGAAGGATGGCCTGAGCGACCCCCAGCGCTACGGCCTTGCCCTGGCCCAGCTGCGCAACAGCGGTGCGGCCGAGGCAAAGCGGACGCTGGCCGACCTGCTGCAGACCCACCCGGACAACCTGTGGGTGGCGCTGGCGCTGGGCGAGGCCGAATCGCGCTCCGGCCAGCCGGCGCAGGCCAACGCCCGCTTCGACACCCTGCTGCGCCAACACCCGGGCAGCCGGCCGGTGGCGCTGACCTATGCGGAGGTCCTGAATGAACAGGGCGGACGCGAGGCCGGTCAGCGCGCCCAGGCGATGCTGCGCCCGCTGCTGTCGCAAAGTGGCAATGATCCGGTTTTCCAGCAGCGCTACGCCCGCGCCAGCGAACTGGCCGGCGACACCGTCCGCGCCAGCGAAGCCTATGCCGAGGCCGCCTTCCTCAATGGCCGCCCGGAGCAGGCGCTGATGCAGCTGCAGGCGCTGAAGAAGCAGCCCGGGCTGGATTACGTGGGTCGCGCGCGGGTCGATGCCCGGATCGAGAGCATCACCCCGACCGTTCTGGAGATGCGCCGCCAGGGCATTGAAGACCCGGAACTGGAGCGCCGCTGAGGGCCTGGCGGCCGGGCCGGTATGACCGCCGGATGGCAGATGCGCCGCGGTCGTCACAAACATGTCATGAAACCGTAGTCTACTGGGCTCAATCCCGGTCTGATGAGTAATACGGTGGGCACGTGCAGAAACGCATCCTGATCGTCGATGACGAACCCGCGATCCGCGAGATGGTCGCCTTTGCCCTTCGCAAGGGCGACTACGACCCCATTCATGCCGGCGACGCCCGCGAGGCGCAGACGGCGATCGCCGACCGCGTGCCGGACCTGATCCTGCTCGACTGGATGTTGCCCGGCACCAGTGGCCTGGACCTGGCACGGCGCTGGCGCAAGGAGGCCCTCACCCGTGAGGTGCCGATCATCATGCTGACCGCGCGCGGCGAAGAGAACGACCGTGTCGGTGGCCTGGAAGCCGGCGTGGACGACTACGTGGTCAAGCCGTTCTCGGCGCGCGAACTGCTGGCCCGCATCCGTGCGGTGATGCGCCGCGCCCGGGATGACGACGAGGACGGCAGCGTGGCGGTAGGCACGATCCGCATCGACGGCGCCGCGCACCGCGTGTTCGCCGGCGACCAGCCCGTGCCGATCGGCCCGACCGAGTACCGCCTGCTGCACTTCTTCATGACCCACCCCGAACGGGTCTACACCCGCGCGCAGTTGTTGGACCATGTCTGGGGCGGCAGTGTGTACGTGGAAGAACGTACCATCGACGTGCACATCCGCCGGCTGCGCAAGACGCTGGAGCCGTTCGCGGCGGAGAACATGGTGCAGACCGTTCGCGGTGCGGGTTACCGGTTCTCCACGTCGACCTGATCGCTTGATTCAGCGGGGCAGAGCCCTTCCACAGCGGGGCAGAGCCCCGCTCTACGGATTTCATTTACGAGAGTGCAATGCCGCGCCACATCCGTTCTGCCTGGTTGAAAACCCTTGCCACGCTCGCCGTGCTGCTGCTCGCGGCCGGCCTGCTGGGACTCGCAACCGGCCATGTGTGGATGTGCATCGCACTGGCGTCCATCGGGGCGCTGGCCTGGCACTACTGGCGGCTGCGCAAGGTGCTGCGCCGGCTGACGGCGCGGCAGCGCTGGGATATGAGCGGCGGCAACGGCGTGTGGAACGAGCTGGACCGCCTGCTGTACCGCAATCAGCTGGAGATGCGCACGCGCAAGCGGCGCCTGCTGGACATGCTGCGCAGCTACCGCGCCGCCGCCGCCGCGCTGCCCGATGCGGTGGTGGTGGTGGACCGCAACAGCCAGCGCGTGCAGTGGTTCAACGAAGCGGCGACTTCGCTGCTGGGGCTGCATCACCCGGGCGACCTTGGCGAGGCGCTGGTCGAACGCCTGCAACCCATGCCGCTGGCGCATTGGCTGGCCGGCGGCCGCAACGCCGAACCGATCCTGGACGTGGCCTCCCCGGTCGATCCGGCGATCCGGCTCAACCTGCGCCTGATTCCCTATTCGCCGGACTACTGGCTGCTGATCGCGCGCGACGTGAGCAAGCTGCTGCGGCTGGAACAGGTGCGCCGCGACTTCGTCGCCAACGTCTCGCATGAACTGCGCACCCCGCTCACGGTGGTGCACGGCTACCTGGACATGATGGAGCCGGAAGACTTCCCCGGCACCGGCCCGATGCTGGAGGAAATGCGCAAGCAGTCCCAGCGCATGGCGCAGCTGGTCGAAGACCTGCTGACCCTGTCGCGGCTGGAGTCTCAGGAACATACCGAAGAAGAGACCGTGGCGATGGCGCCGATGCTGGCCACGCTGCGCCGGGAAGCCGAGGCGCATAGCCAGAGCCGCCATACCATCAGCGTGATCGACAGCGCCGGGGTGGACCTGCAGGGGTCCAACAAGGAACTGCACAGCGCCTTCTCCAACCTGGTCACCAACGCCGTGCGCTACACCCCGGCCGGTGGCCGGGTCGAAGTGGAGCTGGCGCGCGAGGGACAGGGCGTGGTGCTGGCGGTGCGCGACACCGGCTACGGCATCCCGGCCACCCACCTGCCGCGCCTGACCGAGCGCTTCTACCGCGTTTCCAGCAGTCGCTCGCGCGAGAGTGGCGGCACCGGGCTGGGCCTGTCGATCGTCAAACATATCCTGGGCCTGCACCACGCACGCCTGGAGATCCAGAGCGAGGTCGGCAAGGGCAGTGTGTTCTCATGCCACTTCGATGCCGACCACGTGCGTGAGCGCACCGAAGTGGCCTCCCTTCCTTCAGCAGAAGACTTCTCCGCATGAGCACCCTCGTTCCCATCGCCGTGCCGGCGGACACCGACCCGCTGCGCGACCCCGCGCTGTACATCAACCGCGAGCTGTCGCAGCTGGACTTCAATTTCCGGGTACTGGCCCAGGCCATGGACCCGCAGGTGCCGGTGCTGGAGCGGCTGCGCTTCATGTGCATCTCCTGCACCAACCTGGACGAATTCTTCGAGATCCGTGCCGCGGCCGTGCGCCACGCCCAGGAGTTCGGCCTGCCGCCCGCGCCGGACGGCATGACCCCGCAGACGATCCTCAACGCCATCCATGACCGCGCCGCGCAGCTGGTGGACCAGCAGTACCGCTGCTGGAACGAGACGCTGCGCCCGGCGCTGCACGAAGCCGGCATCGACGTGCTCGGCCGCCACTCCTGGAACCATCGCCAGAAGCGCTGGCTGCGCGCGTACTTCCGCAACGAGATCATGCCGGTGCTGTCCCCGCTCGGCCTGGATCCGTCGCACCCATTCCCGAAGATCCTCAACAAATCGCTGAACATCGTGGTGGTGCTCAAGGGCACCGATGCGTTCGGCCGCGCCGGCCACCTGGCCATCGTGCGCGCCCCGCGCTCGCTGCCGCGCATCATCCAGCTGCCCGCCTCGCTGGGCAGCGCGCAGACCTACGTGTTCCTGTCCTCGGTGCTGTCCACCTTCGTCGGCGAGCTGTTCCCGGGCATGGAAGTCCAGGGCGCCTACCAGTTCCGTGTGACCCGCAACTCCGAGCTGGTGGTGGACGAGGAGGAAGTGGAAAACCTGGCGCTGGCGCTGCGCGACGAGCTGGTCGACCGCGGCTACCGGCCGGCCGTGCGCCTGGAGATCGCGCAGGATTGCCCGCGCGACATCGTGCGTACCCTGCTGCAGAACTTCGGGCTGACCGAAAACGCGGTGTACCGCATCGATGGTCCGGTCAACCTCAACCGTGTCATCCAGCTGTACGACCTGCTGGCCCGCCCGGAACTGAAGTACCCGCCGATGAACCCGCGCACGCTGCGCGACAGCGACGGCATCTTCGAGGTGGTCGCGCGCCGCGACGTGCTGCTGCACCACCCGTTCGATGCCTTCACCGCCGTGCTGGACCTGATCAAGCAGGCCGCGGTGGACCCGAATGTGCTGGCAATCAAACAGACCCTGTACCGCACCGGCAAGGATTCGCTGATCGTCGATGCGCTGATCCTGGCCGCGCGCAACGGCAAGGACGTCACGGTCGTCGTGGAGCTGCGCGCGCGCTTCGACGAAGAGGCCAACCTGGGCCTGGCCGACCGCCTGCAGGAAGCCGGCGTGCAGGTGGTCTACGGCGTGGTGGGCTACAAGACCCACGCCAAGATGCTGCTGATCGTGCGCCGCGAGGGCCGCAAGCTGCGCCGCTACGTGCACCTGGGTACCGGCAACTACCACAGCGGCACGGCGCGCGCGTACACCGACCTGAGCCTGATCACCGCCGACGCCGACATCGGCAACGACGTGCACCTGCTGTTCCAGCAGCTGTCCGGGCTGGCCCCGCGCACCCGCCTCAAGCGCCTGCTGCAGTCGCCGTTCACCCTGCATGACGGGTTGCTGCAGAAGATCGAACGCGAAATGCGCCTGGCCAGCAGCGGTCGGCCGGGACGGATCATCGCCAAGATGAATGCCCTGAACGAACCGCAGGTAGTGCGCGCGCTATATGCCGCTTCCCAGGCCGGCGTACAGATCGACCTGATCGTGCGCGGCGCCTGCACGCTGCGCCCCGGCGTGCCGGGCGTGTCCGACAACATCCGGGTGCGCTCCATTGTCGGGCGCTTCCTGGAACACAGCCGCGTGTACTGGTTCGGCAACGACGGCGCTTCCGAGCTGTACTGCGCCAGTGCGGACTGGCTGGAACGCAACCTGCTGCGCCGGGTGGAAACCTGCTTCCCCATCCTGGACCCGGAACTGGCGCGCAAGGTCTACCGCGACGTGCTGCAGAACTACCTGGACGACAACCTCAACGCGTGGGAGCTGCAGGCCGACGGCAACTACACCAAGTGCGCGCCCGGCCATGACGAGGCGCCTCATTCGGCACAAATGGCGTTGATGCGGGGATTGTGATCTCCGAGGGCCGGCCAACGGCCGGCGCTACCGG
>NZ_JBOHXV010000146.1:0-7408 GCF_050737075.1 Stenotrophomonas sp. | reverse complement strand
GCGATATGTCGCGGCGGCGCCCCCGGTTACAGCAACGTGCCGCTGAGGATCGCGGCGGCGATGCTGAAATAGATCACCAGGCCGGTGACGTCCACCAGCGTGGCCACGAACGGGGCCGAGGCGCTGGCGGGGTCGAAGCCCAGCCGCTTGAGGATGAAGGGCAGCATCGAACCGGACAGCGAACCGAAGGTGACGATGCCGACCAGCGCCGCGCCGATGGTCACCGCCAGCAGCTTCCAGTGTTCGCCGTAGTCGTGCAGGCCCAGCAGCTGCCAGGACACGATGCGGATCATCGCCAGCACGCCGAGGATGGCGCCCAGGGTGATGCCGGTGGGCACTTCGCGCAGTGCGACCCGCCACCAGTCGCGCAGGCGCAGCTCGCGCAGCGCCAGGCTGCGGATCAGCAGCGAGGTGGCCTGCGAGCCGGAGTTGCCGCCGGAGCTCATGATCAGCGGAATGAACAGCGTCAGCACCACGGCGCGGGCCAGTTCGTCTTCGTAATGCTGCATGGCGCTGGCGGTGAGCATTTCGCCCAGGAACAGCACGCTGAGCCAGCCGGCGCGCTTGCGCAGCATCTCGAAGAACCCGATCTGCATGTACGGCTTCTCGAGCGCCTCCATGCCGCCGAACTTGTGCGCGTCCTCGGTGGATTCCTCGATGAGCGCATCCAGGATGTCGTCCACGGTGACGATGCCGAGCACGTGCTGGCGCGCGTCGACCACGGGGATGGCCAGCAGGTCGTGGCGGCGGATCAGCTGGGCCACTTCTTCCTGGTCGAGCATGGCATCGACGGTCACCGGCGGATTGACCTGCGCCACGTCCAGGATGGGCTCGTCGGGCAGGCCGGTGATCAGCCGGCGCATGGTGACCACCTGCTGCAGCGCCTGGGTGTGCGGGTCGAGCACGTAGATCGCGTAGACGGTTTCGCGGGTACGTTCGACTTCGCGGATGTGCTGCAGCGTGCGACCCACCGTCCAGTTGGCAGGCACGCTGACGAATTCGGTGGTCATCAGCGCGCCGGCGGTGTGCGCCGGGTAGCTGAGCAGCTGCTGGATGGCCTGGCGTGCCTCCGGGCTGAGCAGCGGGATCAGGCGCGCGCGCTCGTCCTCGTCCAGCTCATGGACGATGTCGGTGGCACGGTCGTCGGCCATCAACCCGAGCAGCGCGGCGGCCTTGGCCACCGGCAGGGTGGCGATGAGGTCACCACTGCGGGTGAGTTCGGGCTGCTCGAGCATCTTCACCGCGCGCGGCAACGGCAACGCGGCCAGGGTGTCGGCGGCGCGCGACAGCTCCAGGGTGTTGAGGTATTCCACCGCGTCAGCGGAGTTGAAGTCCTGCAGGGGTGCGCTCAGGGCGGCGGCATCGGCCACCGGGCGCAGGAGGTCTTTCTGGTTCATGGGGTTCGCCTTGTGGATCGCGATTGCGCGACGCCAACGCTGGCGAACCGTCCCGTGTCAGGCGGTGGCCATCGCTGGCGTCGAGCAAGGTCGACTTCTACTGTCGCTGGACATGGGTTTGGACTCCGGAAGGGTGTTTGCGGTGCTCGCGGCCCCGACCAGCGGTCGGGCGCCTTCGGGCTGCGCCGGCGGAGTCTGGACCCGTGGGCGGGCGGGGTCAACCCCTCTGCCGCCCGCGTTCGGGCGCGGTTGAAGGTCGTTGACGCCGTGGGCCGCATAATGGGCCGCCGGCGACGGGCCGACGCTTCGATTTACGGACCCCCCATGCATAGCGGTGCCCTGGAACTGGCCCTGGTGCTGCTGCTCGCGGCGGTCATCGCGGTGCCGGTGTTCAAGAAGCTCGGCCTGGGTGCGGTGCTCGGCTACCTGGTGGCCGGCGTGGTGCTGGGCCCGGACGGCATGGGCTTCGTGCAGGACGCGGACCGGATTCTGGGCGCGGCCGAAATCGGCGTGGTGATGCTGCTGTTCGTGATCGGGCTGGAGCTTTCGCCCACGCGCCTGAAGGTGATGCGCCGCTCGGTGTTCGGCGCGGGTATCGCCCAGGTGGCACTGAGCGCGCTGGTGCTGGGCAGCCTGCTGTTGCTGGACCATTTCCAGTGGAAGGCGGCGCTGATCGTGGGCATCGCGCTGGCGTTGTCGTCCACGGCGGTGGGCCTGCAGCTGCTGTCCGAGCACAAGGGCATCAACAGCGATTACGGGCGGCTGGGCTTCGCCATCCTGCTGTTCCAGGATCTGATCGCCATTCCGCTGCTGGCCGCGATCCCGCTGCTGGGCGGCGCCAAGAATGAAACGCTGCAGTGGGGCGATGTGGCCGTGGCGCTGGGCGCGCTGGCCGTGGTGATCCTGTGCGGGCGGCCAGTGCTGCGCCGGCTGTTCAACATCATCGCGCGCACGCGCAGCCCGGAAGTGTTCACCGCCATGGCGCTGCTGGTGGTGCTGGGCACGGCGTGGTTCATGCAGGAGGCCGGCCTGAGCCCGAGCCTGGGCGCGTTCCTGGCCGGTGTATTGCTGTCCGACTCCGAGTTCCGCCACGAGCTGGAATCGCAGATCGAACCGTTCAAGGGACTGTTGCTGGGCCTGTTCTTCATTGCGGTGGGCATGGAAATCGACCTGGACCGGGTGGTGGCCGAGCCGGCGCTGATCGCCATCGGTGTGGCGGTGCTGCTGGTGGTGAAGTTCGGGCTGCTGTTCGGTATCGGCAAGGTGGCGCGCCTGAGCACGCGGCATGCGTTGCTGCTGGGCAGCGTGCTGTGGCTGGGCGGTGAGTTCGCGTTCGTGGTGTTCAACGAGGCGCAGCGCGCGAACCTGCTGGGCGACGCCAACCATGACCGGCTGGTGGCGATCGTGGGCCTGTCGATGGCGATCACCCCGCTGCTGATGATTGCATTGCTGCGCGTGCTGGGCAGCGAGGACGCACCCAAGCAGGACAAGCGCCCGGCCGACAAGGTGGACAACGGCGGTACCGAGCCCAAGGTGATGATCGCGGGCATGGGGCGCTTCGGGCAGGTGGTGGCGCGTGTGCTGACCGCGCAGAAGATTCCCTTCATCGCGCTGGAGTCGAACCCGGACACGGTGTCGGACCTGCGCCGCTTCGGCAACAAGCTGTACTACGGCGACCCGACGCGACCGGAAATGCTGCGTGCCGCCGGTGGCGAATACGTGCGGGTGTACGTGGTGACGCTGGACGACCCGGACGCGAACATGCGCGCCACGCGCTTGATCCGGCGGATGTATCCCGACGCGGTGGTGCTGGTCCGCGCGCGCAACCGCCAGCATGCGTGGCGGTTGATGGACATGTCGGCCGAGCCGTTCCGCGAGGTGTTCGGCACCAGCCTGGAACTCAGCGAGCGCGTGCTGACCGCACTCGGCATCCCGACCGACACCGCCCGCGCGCACGTCGAGCGCTTCCGCGAGCACGATGAGAAGCTGTTGCGCGACCAGTACCTGGTCTACGACGACGAGGCTGCGGTGATCCAGACTTCGCGCGATGCGCGGGCGGATCTGATGCATCTGTTCGAGGCGGATGCGGAAAGCGATGGGAAGGCATCGGACGCGTCGCGTGCCGATTGAGGGGAGAGCAGCCGACTAACAGTCGGCTCTACCCCGTCGGGTTGTCCGATCGGCGAGAGGCGGTAGCGCACGACCGTTGGTCGTGCGCCGGGTCAACCGTTGTCGCGCAGGAACCTCGCCATCGACGACACGCCCGGCACGCGCGGTTCGAACTCACCCGCCACGTCGATGAAGCCGCGCATCACCGCGATCTCGCGCGGGCTGCGGTTGAGGGCGTCGCGTACGTCCGGGTCGGCGCCTGCGCGCAGCAGGCGCTGCACCAGCAGCGGCAGGCCATGCAGGGCAGCCAGGTGCAGCGGGCCGAAACCGCGCGGGTCTCGCGCCTCCAGCGAGACGTCTTCGTCGAGCAGGCGCTCCACGGCCGCCAACACCACCTGTTCGTCGCAGGCGGTGCCGGGTTCGGCACGTGCGCCCAGCAGCAGCAGCAGCGGGGTGACCGAGCCGGCCGCGGCCTGGTCCGGCTCCGCGCCGGACAGCAGCAGCGTATCCAGCAGGGCCAGCAGGCGTGAACGGTCGCGTGCACCGAAGCCATACAGGGCGGCGCAGTGCAGCGGGCCGAGCTGCTGGGCGTCGCCGGCATGCACGTCGGCACCGGCGGTGAGCAGGCGCGCGGCAATGTCCGGCAGGCCCAGCGCAGACGCCAGCATCAGCACGGTGACGCCGCCGGGCAGGCGGTATTCCAGCTCCGCACCCGCGTCGAGCAGCGCCGAGACAATGTCGATCTGACGCATGCTGACCGCCGCGGACAGCGGCGTGGCGCCGCTGGCGGCGGCATGCTGCGGATTGGCACCGCGGGCAAGCAGCAGGTCGACCACGGCCAGGTGGCCACCACCGGCGGCACGCAGCAGCGCGGTGCAGCCCTGCGCGTCCACCACGTCCACCGCAAAGCCCAGGTCGATCAGGCGGCGCACCGCGTCGGCGTCGCCGGCCATCGCGGCGGCCGGCAGGTCGCCGTCGCGCAGGGCGCGGCGCGGCAGCGGCCACACACGCCAGTCCAACCAGTCCGCGAGGTCGCGGCGGCCGATCGACAGCGCGACACCCAACGGGGTCTGGCCATCGGCGGCGCGGGCTTCGGGCGAGGCACCCTGCTGCACCAGCAGCTTGAGCGAACCTTCGCGGGCCAGCGCGGTGGCCAGGTGCAGCGCGGTCATGCCGTGGCTGTCGCGCGCCTCGCGGTCCACGCCGAGGGTGAGCAGTGCCTGCTGCAGGCGCAGCCAGCCCAGCCGCACCGCCAGCGACAGCGGCGGGTCGCCTGCCGGCGAGGCGGCGAACGGGTCGGCGCCACGTTCCAGCAGTTCCAGCGCCAGCTGCTCCAGGCCGCGCGAGGCCTGGTCATGCTGGGCACAGGCGCTGAGCAGGCGCGCCAGGCCACCGGCACCGGCCGGGGACAGGCCGCGACGCAGCAGCACCTGCAGGGCCGGCACGGCGTCGATGCCGCGTGCGAGCAGCGCGAACATCGGGGTGTCGCCACAGGCGTCGAGCACTTCCGGTGCGGCGCCATGCGCCAGCAGCCAGTCCACTGCGTTGGGATCGAGCGCCAGCTCGGCGTCGTGCAGCAGAGCGCCCAGCTCGTCGGCGCTGCACAGGCGCGCCAGCGGCGCCATGCCGTCGGTATTGCCGAACCCCAGCGCTTCGCGCAGCAGATCCAGCGGCGGCACGTCGGGCAACGCCGGGCTGCCGGGCTCGGCATCCGGTGCGCTGGCCAGACCATCGCTCACGGCGGCCGGCAGCGGATAACTGCGGTCGAGCAGCGAGACGATCGCCCAGCGGCCGGCGCTGGCGGCGATGTCGACCGCGCGGCGGCCCTGCGGGTCCGGTACGTCGGCGGCAATGCCGAGGTCGAGCAGGCGGCGGACCAGCAGCGGCGACACGTTTTCTGCCATGCAGGCCAGCAGCACGGCGTTGCGGCCGTCGCCGTCGACGGCGGTGAGGTCGGGCTTGTGCGGCAGCAGGTGTTCCACCACTGCAGCGCGCCCGGCGCGCGCGGCTTCCAGCCACGGCGTGCGCGACAGCGCGTCGCGTGCTTCCAGGTTGGCGCCGGCGGCCAGCAGGACGTCGATGATGTCCACGTGCCCGGCCAGCGCGGCCTCGTGCAGGGCGCTGCGGCGCTGGCGGTCGCGCGCATCGGCGCGCGCCTTGTGCTTGAGCAGCAGCTGCACGCCGGCCGGATCGTCTTCTTCGGTGCCGGCGGCAGCGAGCAGCACCGGGGTGCCGTCGGCCGGCTCGGTGCGCGCGCCGCGCTCGAGCAGGAAGCGCGCCAGCCGCCAGTTGCCGACCTGGCAGGCCACGGCCAGCGGCGACCAGCCGTCCTGGTTGAGCGCGTCCACTTCAGCGGCGGCATCGCGCAGCAGCGCGGCCACGCCCGGGTCGGAACTGCGCGCGGCGTGATGCAGGGGCGTGTTGCCCTCGGTATCGACGGCGCGCGAATCCGCGCCGTTGGCCAGCAGCGTCATGACCGCTTCGGGGCGGCCGTGCCAGCTGTCGCGGGTCGCGGCCAGCAGCGGGGTCATGCCCTTGTGCGGGGCATTGACGCTCACACCGCGCGCGATCAGTTCACGCAGCAGGCGCAGGTCCGGCAGGACGGCGGCCAGCACGACGAGGCTGCGCTGGTCGCGCCAGGCCGGATCGGGCAGGCCATGCGGGTCGGCGCCGGCCGCCAGCAGCTGCAGCGCGCGGTCGACGCGGCCGCTGCGAGCGGCCTCGTACAGCGCCGGCAGGCGTTCGTGCTGGCCCAGCGGCTCGAGCGGCTGCGGCGTTTCGTCCTGGGCGCCGGCGGCATGCGCGGCCGCCGCGAACGGGTCGTTGCCCAGGTCGAGCGCGCTGCGGGTCGCCAATGGATCAGCGGGCGTAACGCGCTGCAGCGCCAGGTGCGCCAGCGGCGAGCCGAGCAGCACGGCCAGCGCGAAGGGCCAGCGCAGGCCATCGGAGAGCAGGCCGGGCCACGCCGGCACCACCACCAGCGCGCAGACGCCGACCACCAGGCCCGCCACGATCAGGCCGCGCCAGGCCGTGAGGTCGCGCGCGGCCAGGGTGCGCCAGTGACGCGCCAGGCTGCCGTCGCTGCGCTCGATTTCGTTCCACAGCGGCCAGGTCCGCCACACGCCCAGCAGCGCGGCGCTGACCGCCACGCTCAGGCCCAGTACCGCGGCCAGGCTGCCGCTGTCGTGCAGCGCGCCCAGTGGCCATGCCACCAGCAGCGCCAGCAGCAGCGGGCCGAGGCCCCACAGCGCCAGCAGCGCCGGAACGTCCTGGTGGGCCAGCTGCGGCAGGGCAGGAACCGTGCGGCTGCGCCGCCACCACGACACGCCCAGCGCAAACGCGGGCTGCGCCAATGCCGCGCCAAGCGCCGCAGGCACGCCACCGAGCACCACGGCCAGCGAGAGCAGGCCACCGATACCGAAGGCAAGTGCTGCGGCGCGGGTACGCAGGGTGTCAGTCATTGCGGCGCGGCACCCGCACGGGCGCGACCGGTGGCGGTGGCATCTGCAGGTGGAAGCCGCGCTCGGCCAGGTTGGCGCGCACTTGATCGGCGTCGGCCAAGGCAAGGCGACGGTCGGGGGTCAGGGCGACTTCCAGCACGAATGCGAACGGCGCCAGGGTGGCCTTCAGCGCATCGGGGATGGCATCGAAGGCGTCACGGGCGGCGAGGTAGACGTAAGTGTCCTGCTTGCGTTGGCTTTTATAGACGTAGGCTTGCATTGCCCGCGGGGCTTGGCCCTGGGAATAGATACACCGATTGTGGAGTAAAGCAGGCAGCGGCGAAAGACGGCAGCGGCTTTCGGTGACGGTTTACCGGCGCGCGACAGATTCAGGTTCATCAATGTCGCGGTGGTGTTCAGGTTGGAGCGGTCGCCGTGGAGTGCACGGCGACCCGCCCCCGG
>NZ_JBOHXV010000145.1:0-7485 GCF_050737075.1 Stenotrophomonas sp. | reverse complement strand
CATTCGGTCTATACAGATGAAAGATACCGAGCGCCGCATCCTGCTGGGCAGGATTGTCGGCGCTTTTGGTGTGCGAGGCGAGATAAAGCTCGAGTCCTGGACCGAGCCGCGTACCGCCATCTTCAACTATCAGCCCTGGATCCTGCGCTCACCCGCCGGCCAGGAGAGCACCCTCAAAGGCGCGCGTGGACGTCAGTCCGGCAAGCATCTGGTAGCGGTGTTTCCCGAGATCACCGACCGCGATGTGGTCGAGTCGATGTACGGGACCGAAGTCTATGTATCCCGCAGCGCGCTGCCGCCGCCCAAGCCCGACGAGTATTACTGGGTCGATCTGGAAGGCTTGCAGGTGCGTACCGTCGAGGGCGTCGAACTGGGTCGGGTCTCGCACCTGTTCTCCACCGGCTCCAACGATGTCGTGGTGGTGCAGGGCGACCGTGAGCGGATGATTCCGTTCGTGCAGCCGGACTTCGTGAAATCGGTGGATTTCGAGGCCAATCTGGTCATCGTTGATTGGGATCCGGAGTTCTAGCCGGTGCGCATCGACGTCGTCACCTTGTTCCCGGAGTTCATGGCGCAGTCGGCCGCGCTGGGCGTGGTCGGCCGTGCGGCCGAGCGCGGTCTGCTCGACCTGCATGGCTGGAATCCGCGTGACTATGCTGAAGGCAACTACCGCCGGGTGGACGACCGTCCGTTCGGGGGTGGCCCGGGCATGGTGATGCTGATCGAGCCGCTGCGGGCCTGCCTGGCTGCGGCCAAGGCGGCCGATCCGGCGCCTGCGCCGGTGATCTACCTGAGCCCACAGGGCAAGCCGCTCACCCAGGCCAAGGTCCGTGAGCTGGCCGCACTGCCGCGGATGATCCTGCTCTGTGGCCGCTATGAAGGCATCGATGAGCGCTTCCTCGAGGCCGAGGTCACCGAGGAAATCTCGCTCGGCGACTACGTGCTGTCGGGCGGCGAGCTCGGTGCAGCGGTCATCGTCGATGCCGTGACCCGTCTGCAGGAGGGTGCGCTGGGGGATGCCGAATCGGCCGCCCAGGACAGTTTCGAAGGCCCGCAGGGGCTGCTGGACTGCCCGCACTACAGCCATCCGGCCCAGCATGAATGGGGCACGGTCCCGGACGTGCTGCGTTCGGGCAACCACGCCGCCATCGCCCGCTGGCGCCGCCAGCAGTCGCTGCTGCGGACCTGGCTGCGGCGCCCGGACCTGCTCGACGAGGCCAGCCTGTCCAAGGCCGACCGGATCCTGCTGGAGCAGGCCCGCGCCGCCGAAGGCGGCAAGGGCCTGTAGAGCGGACGGGTAGAGCGGACTGTTAGTCCGCTGCCTGGCTGCCGGGACTGGCGCTACCACCCGCCACATTTTTTCCGCT
The DNA here is from genome assembly GCF_050737075.1 of Stenotrophomonas sp. Lineage (GTDB taxonomy): Bacteria > Pseudomonadota > Gammaproteobacteria > Xanthomonadales > Xanthomonadaceae > Stenotrophomonas. The sequence continues at coordinate 6,118 of NZ_JBOHXV010000145.1, read as the reverse complement.
ACAATTGGCGATTCCCATCAGGCCTTTCCGTGCCTGGCGGTGGAAACCCTACAAAAAACGTGCAGCACAGTCCGGTGACTGCATGAGCCTACGTTGTCGAAACGACACGCCCACCCGAACGAACACAATCGGTGCACCCATGAGCAAGCTGAACAAATCCATCCTCTCGGACTTCGAATCCGCCCAGATCACCCGCGAGCTGCCGAAGTTCAGCCAGGGCGACACCATTGTCGTGAACGTGAAGGTGAAGGAAGGCAACCGCGAGCGCGTCCAGGCGTACGAAGGCGTCGTGATCGGCACCAAGAACGCCGGCCTGAACTCCGCGTTCACCGTCCGCAAGATCTCGCACGGCTACGGCGTCGAGCGCGTCTTCCAGAGCCACAGCGCCATCATCGACTCGGTCGAAGTGAAGCGTCGTGGTAAGGTCCGCTCCGGCAAGCTGTACTACCTGCGTGGCCTGGAAGGCAAGGCTGCCCGCATCAAGGAAGATCTGGCTGCTGCTGCACAGGCCAAGGTCGCGCGCCTGGCTGCCAAGGCTGCCCAGTAATTCCGGCGTGGTGTACCGACCAACGGTCGGTACCTACCCAACAAACGGCCACCTTCGGGTGGCCGTTTGCGTTTCTGGTATCTGGATACCGATCGAATCGCTCGTAGAGCCACGCCCTGCGTGGCTGCTCTTTGTTGGGCGTCATGAACGCCTGATCCCATTGCCACGCAGGGCGTGGCACTACGGGGTCGGGCGTGGATCTGGATCTGCGACCGGGGAGGGCGGTGATGCCGGGATCTCGGCCGGGGACGCCATTTCCTCGCGGTGGCTGGGCAGCATGCGCGCCTTGCGCCAGCCGCCCCAGCGGTAATACGCCAGCGACATCAACATCGCGCAGAACGAACTGATCGGGAAACTCCACCACACCGCGTCCGCGCCCCAGTGTGGCTGCAGCAGTTCGGCGAACGGCACGCGGATGCCCCACAGCGATACCGCCAGGATCAGCAGCGGCGGAATGACGGCGCCGGTGGAGCGCACCACGCCGGAGATCACGAAGTTCACGCCGAAGAACAGGAACGACCACACCGCGATGTGGTTGAGATGGCGGGCCACGTCCAGCGCTTCGCTGCCGCTGGGCAGGAACAGCGCCAGCGTGTAGCGGTCGAGCAGGATCAGCGGCAGGATCAGCATGCCGGTGAGCAGGAAGTTGTAGAGCACGCCGCTGCGCGCCGTACCGCGCACGCGCGACCAGTTGCCCGCGCCCACGTTCTGCGCCGCCATCGACGAGCACGCCGCGCCGATCGCCATCGCCGGCATCTGCACGTACGTCCACAGCTGCAGCGAGGCACCATAGGCGGCAGCGGTGTCGGTGCCGTAGCTGTTGACCATGGTCATCATCATGATCATCGACAGCGAGATCAGCACCATCTGCAGGCCCATCGGCACACCCTTGACCACCAGCGCGCGCAGGATCTCCGGATCGATCTTGAACAGCCGCATGTCCTTGCGACCGAGCCACAACACGTGACGCTTGTTGCGCATGTACCAGAGCAGGCCGATCAGCGACAGCGTCTGCGCGATCAGCGTGGCCCAGGCGGCACCGGCGATGCCCAGCTTCGGGAACGGACCAATGCCGAAGATCAGCAGCGGATTGAAGCCGATGTCGAGCACCACCGACAGCAGCAGGAAGCGGAACGGCGTGCGCGAATCGCCCACGCCGCGCAGGGCGGAGCTGAGGAACGCGAAGGCGTACAGGGTCGGCATCGCCAGGAAGATGATGCGCAGGTAGGCCTCGGCCAATGGTAGCGACGCGGCGGGCGTGCCCATGGCCGCCAACAGCGGGTGCGACAGCCACCAGCCGGCGATGGCGATCACCACCGACAGGCCGATGAAGAAGGTCGCGCTGGTGCCCATCACCCGGCGCGCCTGCGGGAGGTCGCGTGCGCCCATCGCCTGGCCGATCAGGATGGTGGCGGCCATGCCGATGCCGAACACCGAGCCGATCAGGAAGAACATGATGTTGTTGGCGTTCGCGGTGGCGGTCAGCGCCGCCTCGCCCAGGAAGCGGCCCACCCAGACCGCATTCACCGAGCCGTTCAACGACTGGGCGATGTTGCCGGCCAGGATAGGCAGGGCGAACAGGAACAGATTGCGCCCGATCGGGCCGGTAGTCAGGTCAAGCGGCGCTTTGGCCATGTGCTCTGGAGATCAAGCCCGGAGAGCGGCACACTAGCACCAACCCCGTCACTGGGATATCGCCATGCGTATTTTTAACCGGTTCATGCCCGTCGTGCCGGCACTCTTGATTGCGGCATTGCTGCCCGCATGTTCGTCTACAGACGACCGCCTGCGCGACGCGCAGGTACGGCCCATGGACCGACCGGAATGCCAGGTCGGCAGCCAGCGGCGCGATCTGGATGCGGGGGTTCCCGTGCTGATCGGCGGCACCGGCTGCCGTGGCAATCCCTCGGCGCCGCAACCGCTGAACCGACGACCGGCCGAACCGGGGAGTTGAACGACCTGCATGATCGAAGCGAAACCGTTGGCCGCCGCCGCCGTGCGGCTGGATGTGTGGCTCTGGGCCGCACGCTTCTACAAGACCCGCAGCCTGGCCAAGCAGGCCGTGGAGACGGGCAAGGTGGATGTCGCCGGGCAGCGCCCGAAATCCTCGCGCGCGGTGCGCGTGGGCGAGCAGCTGCAGATCAGTCGTGGCGATGAGGTGTATGACGTGCAGGTGCGTGGGCTGAGCGATCTGCGCGGGCCGGCACCGGTGGCGCAGCAGCTGTATGAAGAGAGCGAAGCTTCGCGCGCGCGGCGTGCAGAGCTGCGTGCGCAGCGTGCGGCGGCCAAGAATGGGTACCAGCCTCCGGAGCATCGCCCGGACAAGCGCGCGCGGCGGTTGATCCGCGCGCTGGGCGACCTCGACGCGATGTAAGCAAGCGTGCCCACCAACGGTGGGCACCTACCGATCGCGGTGAATCACCGGTGCAGGTCGTACCGGTCCAGCTCCATCACCCGCGCCCAGGCCGCGACGAAGTCCTGCACGAACTTCTTCTCGCCATCGGCGCTGGCATATACCTCGGCCACCGCACGCAGCACCGAGTTGGAGCCGAACACCAGGTCGGCACGGCTGCCGGTCCAGCGCTTGCCGCCACCGTTGCGGTCGCTGCCTTCGTAGCCATCGCCGCTGGCCTTCCACTGCGTGCGCATGTCCAGCAGGTTGACGAAGAAGTCGTTGCTGAGCGTGCCCGGGCGATCGGTCAGCACGCCCTGGGTGTTGCCGTCCACGTTCGCCCCCAGGGCGCGCAGGCCGCCGACCAGGGCGGTCAGCTCCGGTCCGGTCAGGGTCAACAGCTGCGCCTTGTCGATCAGCAGCGCTTCGGCCGGCACGCTGTAGCGGCCCTTGAGGTAATTGCGGAAGCCATCCGCATACGGCTCCAGCACCGCGAACGATTCGACGTCGGTCTGTTCCTGCGTCGCGTCGGTACGCCCGGCATGGAACGGCACGCTGACGTCATGCCCGCCGGCCTTGGCCGCCTGCTCCACGCCGACATTGCCGGCCAGTACGATCAGGTCGGCCAGCGACACCTGCGCGCCGCCATCGCCCTTGAAGCCGGCCTGGATCTTCTCCAATGCCGCCATCACCTTGGCCAGCTGCTTCGGCTGATTGACCGCCCAGTCCTTCTGCGGGGCCAGGCGGATGCGCGCGCCGTTGGCGCCGCCACGCTTGTCCGAGCCACGGAAGGTGGACGCCGAGGCCCAGGCCGTGGACACCAGCTCGGCCACGCTCAGTCCGGCCGCCGCGATCTGCTGCTTCAGCGCGGCCACGTCGTTCGCGCTGATCTGCGTTTTCGGTGCATCCGGCACCGGGTCCTGCCAGATGAAGGTCTCGCGCGGCACTTCCGGACCGAGGTAGCGCGCACGCGGGCCCATGTCGCGATGGGTGAGCTTGAACCAGGCGCGTGCGAACGCATCGGCGAACGCCTGCGGCTCGGCCAGGAAGCGGCGCGAGATCTTCTCGTAGGCCGGATCGATACGCAGCGACAGGTCGGTGGTGAGCATGGTGGGGCGGTGCTTCTTCGACGGGTCGTGCGCGTCGGGAATCACGGCTTCCGCATTCTTGGCCACCCACTGGTGCGCACCGGCCGGGCTCTTGGTCAGCTCCCACTCGTTGCCGAACAGGATCTGGAAGAAGTCGTGGCTCCACTGCGCCGGGGTGCGGGTCCAAGTCACTTCCAGCCCGCTGGTGATGGTGTCGCCGCCCTTGCCGCTGCGGAACTTGTTGTGCCAGCCCAGGCCCTGGTGTTCCAGGCCGGCGGCTTCCGGCTCCACATCCACGTTGTCGGCCGGGCCGGCGCCGTGGGTCTTGCCGAAGCTGTGCCCGCCGGCGATCAGGGCGACGGTTTCCTCGTCGTCCATCGCCATGCGGCCGAAGGTGTCGCGAATGTCGGCCGCGGCCTTGAGCGGGTCCGGGTTGCCGTCGGGGCCTTCAGGGTTGACGTAGATCAGGCCCATCTGCACCGCCGCCAGCGGATTTTCCAGGTTGCGCGAATGGATGTCGCCGTCGGCGTCGTCATCGGACACCAGCACGCCGTGATCCTCGACCACGCCTTCGGAACCATGTGCATAGCGCACGTCACCGCCCAGCCAGGTGGTCTCGCGGCCCCAGTACACGTCCTGGTCCGGTTCCCAGGTATCCGGGCGGCCGCCGGCGAAGCCGAGCGTCTTGAAGCCCATCGATTCGAGCGCGACGTTGCCGGTGAGGATCAGCAGGTCGGCCCAGGAAATGGCCTGGCCGTACTTCTGCTTGATCGGCCACAGCAGGCGCCGGGCCTTGTCCAGGCTGACGTTGTCCGGCCAGCTGTTGAGCGGGGCGAAGCGCTGCTGGCCGCGGCCACCGCCGCCGCGCCCGTCACCGATGCGGTAGGTGCCGGCACTGTGCCAGGCCATGCGCACGAACAGCCCGCCGTAGTGGCCAAAGTCGGCCGGCCACCAGTCCTGCGAATCGGTCATCAGCGCGGTGAGGTCGGCCTTGAGCGCGGCGTAGTCCAGCGCGCCGAATGCCTTGGCGTAATCGAAATCGGCGGCCAATGGATGGGAGCGCGCGGAGTGCTGGTTGAGCAGGTCCACGCGGAGCTGGTTCGGCCACCAGTCGCGGTTGGTGGTGGCATCGCCGACGAGGGCGTGGTTGAACGGGCACTTCGCTTCGCTTTTCATGGGTCGTTACCTGTGGACTGGCGAATGTGGGATGGCCTCGCGGAGAAGATGCGAGGGCAGCCCAACCACCCTAGGCACCGCGAAGCGTTTGGTAAATTCGAATGAATCAACTGAATCGATAGCTTTGAACTATTGATGGGCCGCCGGCCATGCGCGGCCGGCGACCCGGCAGCATGTCAGCGCTTGCCCAGGAAGCCGATCACATCGCTGAGGCCCAACTGGCCGTCGCCGTCCTGGTCGAAGGCGTTGAGCAGGCTGCCGATGCCGCCGGCGGCGGCGGGCGGTGCCTCCGCGCTGAGTGCCTGGCCGAGTTCGTTGGCATTGCCCTGCTGGGCGAACCGCTGGGCAAGGAACGACATGACGATGGGCGCCAGGACCGCCAGCAGCTGACCGGCCTTGCCGCTGTCCAACCCCGTCTTGTTGCCCAGCACCTGGGCGGCCTGGTCCGACTGCCCGCCGAAGACATGGCCCAGGATGCCGGCGCCATTGGTAGCCGCGCCGCCGCCACCGCCCCCGAGCACGGCGCCCAGGATGCCGCCCAGGTCGAAGCCGCCTCCGCCGCCCGCGCCACCCAGGTGATCCCTCTGGAGGGCGTTGAGCAGCGACTGCGCGCCTTGTGGTTGGCTGGCATTGGTGCCCAGCGCGCCCATCAGCAGTGGCAGGGCGGCGGTGACTGCCTGGGAGGCCTGGTTCTGGTCCAGGCCGAGCTGCTGGGAAACCTGCTGGACGCCGGGGCCCTGCAGCTGCGACAAGAGGGATGCGGTGAGCGAATTCGTATTCACGATCGACTCCTTCGGCCCGGAATGGGACCGGCGGAGCATAACGCCGCGTGCACGAAGGGAATGCGAAGGCTTCACGCGAAGACGTGAAGCCCGGTAGCGCCGGCCGTTGGCCGGACCACGGGTTGCCTGGGCC
>NZ_JBOHXV010000144.1:0-7508 GCF_050737075.1 Stenotrophomonas sp. | reverse complement strand
CTTCAGGACGCCGCGTTCATTCAGAATTTCCGCGTTATCGTTAACGTTTTTCGCGAGCAAGCTCGCTCCTACAGTTGACCTTCATCGCTTAACTGACTGGCATTAGGGCAAGCCCGCTCCCACAGGTTTGTGTGGTGTGGTCTAGCCGCGGTAGATCAATTGTGAAGCCTTCTCATTGCGCTGCGTCAGGTGCTCCATGCCCTGCCCCGGCGCCTCGGCTTCTTCCCGGGCCTTGAGAATCACACCATGATGGGGCGATTTGGCGCACACCGGGTCGGCATTGGCCGCGTCACCGGTGAGCATGAAAGCCTGGCAGCGGCAGCCTCCCAGGTCCTTGTGCTTTTCATCGCAGGAGCGGCACGGTTCCTTCATCCACTCATCGCCACGAAATCGGTTGAAGCCAAACGAGTCATTCCAGATGTGCTCGATGCTGTGCTCGCGCACATTGGGAAACTGCACCGGCAATTGCCGGGCGCTGTGGCAGGGCAATGCCGTGCCATCCGGGGTGATGTCGAGGAACAGATTGGCCCAGCCGTTCATACAGGTCTTGGGGCGTTCCTCGTAGTAGTCCGGGGTCACGAAGATCAGCTTGCACGGATGTCCCTGGGCTTCGAGACGTTGGCGATACTCGTTGGTAATGCGTTCGGCGCGTTGCAATTGCTCGCGGGTCGGCAACAGCCCAACGCGGTTGAGTTCGGCCCAGCCATAGAACTGGCAGGTGGCCAACTCGACGAAATCCGCTTCCAGCTCCAGGCACAGATCGATGATGCGGTCGATATTGTCGATGTTGTGCCGGTGGGTGACGAAGTTCAGCACCATCGGATAACCCTGCGCCTTGACGGCCCTGGCCATGGCCAGTTTCTGCGCAAAGGCCTTGCGGGAACCGGCGAGCATGTTGTTCACCGCTTCATCGGCGGCCTGGAAACTGATCTGGATGTGATCGAGCCCGGCGACCTTGAAATCGCGCACCTTCTGCTCGGTGAGGCCGATGCCCGAGGTGATCAGGTTGGTGTAGTAACCCATGTCCCGCGCGGCCTTGATCAACTGCGCCAGGTCCTGGCGCACCAACGGCTCGCCACCGGAAAACCCAAGCTGTGCCGCGCCCATCTCCCGCGCTTCGCGGAACACACGAATCCACTCCTCGGTGCTCAATTCCTCGCCGTGCCGGGCGAAGTCCAGCGGGTTGGAGCAGTACGGGCATTGCAGTGGGCAGCGGTAGGTCAGCTCGGCGAGCAGCCATAACGGCGGCCCCGGCAATGTGTCACTCGATCCAGAATTGCGCATGGGCCACCTCCAGAAACGCCAGCACGTCCTCGTCGATACCCGGCACACCGGGAAAACTCGCGTTCAGTCGCTCGATGATCGTCGCAACGCTGCGCTGGCCGTCCAGCAGATCGAGAATCTGCCCGGCACTGGCGTTGAGCTTGATCATGCCCTCGGGGTACAGCAGCACGTGACAATCCTGGCGCGGTTCCCATTGCAGGCGAAAACCCCGGCGCAACGACGGTGACTGCTCGCGATCAATCAGGCTCACAGAACGATCCCCCGATGCCAGACATTGTCGCGGGTGACCGTGTGATAAGGCGGGCGTTGCAGCTCATAGGCCATGCTCATGGCGTCGAGCATGGTCCACAGCACGTCGAGTTTGAATTGCAGGATCTGCTGCATGCGTTGCTGGGCCTCCAGGGTTTGGTAATGGGCAAGGGTAATGCGCAAGCCGTGCTCGACATCACGCCGGGCCTGGCCCAGGCGCGTGCGGAAATACTCGTAGCCGGCCGGGTCGATCCACGGGTAATGCTGCGGCCAACTGTCTAGGCGCGATTGGTGGATCTGCGGCGCGAACAGCTCGGTCAGGGAGCTGCTGGCCGCCTCCTGCCAACTGGCGCGGCGGGCGAAATTGACGTAGGCGTCTACCGCAAAGCGTACGCCGGGCAGCACCAGCTCCTGAGAAAGAATTTGTTCGCGATCCAACCCCACCGCTTCGCCCAGGCGCAGCCAGGCTTCAATACCGCCCTCGCTGCCGGGAGCGCCGTCGTGGTCCAGCAGGCGCTGAATCCACTCGCGGCGGATCTCACGGTCCGGGCAGTTGGCCAGGATTGCGGCGTCTTTGAGCGGGATGTTGACCTGATAGTAGAACCGGTTGGCGACCCAACCCTGGATCTGCTCGCGGCTGGCCCGGCCTTCGTACATCGCCACGTGGTACGGGTGATGGATGTGGTAGTAGGCGCCCTTGGCGCGCAGGGCGGTTTCGAATTCGGTGGGGGACATTGGAGTGTTGGTCATTGTTGTTCTCCAGGAAACTGCCGGTTGGAATCTTTGCTGACTGTGCCGGCCCTATCGCCAGCAGGCTGGCTCCCACATGGTTGTGGTGTGTCTTCAATATTGTGTTCACCACAGATCCCCTGTGGGAGCCAGCCTGCTGGCGATAGACCGCGCAGCGGTCTCGGCGTCTTACAAGACAATACTCATACCGTCATACGCCACCTCGATCCCCCGCCGCACCAGCAGCGCCCGCTCTGCCGAGTCTTCATCAAGGATCGGATTGGTGTTGTTGATGTGAATCAGCACCTTGCGCTGGCGGGGAAAATCTTCCAGCACTTCGAGCATGCCGCCGGGCCCGCTTTGCGCCAGGTGGCCCATTTCACTGCCCAGGCTCTGGCCGACTTCGCACTGACGCATCTCGTCGTCGCGCCACAGGGTGCCGTCCAGCAGCAGGCAATCGGCGCGCTGCATCCAGCCCAGCACTTCGTCGTCAACCTGCCCCAACCCCGGCGCGTAGAACAGTGAGGCGCCGCTGCGCTGGTCTTCGATGAACAGCCCGATGTTGTCGCCTGGCTGCGGGTTGCCGCGATTGGGTGAATACGGTGGCGCGTTGCTGATCAGTGGAATGGCACAAAACCGCAGGTGGTAGCAGCCCGGAATCCGGAACGGCTCGCGATTCAAACTGACAGGTTGCCACTGCAAGCCGCCGTTCCAGTGGCTGAGCATGGTGAACAACGGGAAGCCGCTGCTGAGGTCCTGATGCACCCGCTCGGTGCACCACACCTGATGCGGGCAGCCTTCGCGCAGGCTCAAGAGGCCGGTGCAATGATCGATCTGGCTGTCCATCAACACCACGCCGGCAATGGCGCTGTCACGTAGCCGACGTGCCGGTTGAAGCGGCGCAAAACTCTCGAGTTGCGCCCGGATGTCCGGGGAAGCATTGCACAGCACCCACTCCAGGCCGTTGTCGCTCAGGGCGATCGACGACTGTGTGCGCCGTTGTGCGCGCAGGCTGCCATTGCGCACGCCGGTGCATTGCCGGCAGTTGCAGTTCCACTGCGGAAAACCACCGCCAGCGGCGGAGCCAAGAACGCGGATGTGCATGGGCAATGCTCCAGAAGGCAGGCCCGGCCAGCGCCGCGGCTGGCCGGGTGATCAATCAACGGTTGGCGAAATACATCGTCACTTCGAAGCCAATGCGCAGATCGGTAAACGCCGGTTTAGTCCACATGGGTCATTCCTCTTCTTGTGCCGGGTGATTCCGGTAGCACCATTAATGCACGGGGCATCCGACGCCCGAATGCTACTTTCGAAGGAGGTTCGGGGGTGCGTTGGTAGGGGGTGTTTATTCGATTTTCAGCAACACCATCAATCCTGTGGGAGCGGGCTTGCCCGCGATAGCGGTCTCACATTCAACATCAATGTTGAATGTGCTGGCCCCATCGCGGGCAAGCCCGCTCCCACAGGTTTAGCGTCATGTTTAAGGAATTAGAAGAACCCCAACGGATTGATGTCGTAGCTCACCAGCAGGTTCTTGGTCTGCTGATAGTGATCGAGCATCATCTTGTGGTTCTCGCGCCCGACACCGGACTTCTTGTAGCCACCGAACGCGGCATGCGCCGGGTACAGGTGGTAGCAGTTGGTCCACACGCGCCCGGCCTTGATCGCCCGGCCCATGCGGTAGGCGCGGTTGATGTCGCGGGTCCAGAGGCCGGCGCCGAGGCCGAACTCGGTGTCGTTGGCGATGGCCAGGGCTTCGGCTTCGTCCTTGAAGGTGGTCACGCCCACCACCGGGCCAAAGATTTCTTCCTGGAACACGCGCATCTTGTTGGTGCCCTTGAGCAAGGTCGGCTGGATGTAATAACCGCTGGACAAGTCGCCCTCCAGGCGTTCAGCCGCGCCACCGGTCAACAGTTGCGCGCCCTCCTCCTGGGCAATGTTCAGGTACGAAAGGATCTTGTCGTACTGCTGCTGCGACGCCTGGGCGCCGACCATGGTTTCGGTGTCCAGCGGATTGCCGCGCTTGATCTTGACGATCTTCTTCATCACCTCGGCCATGAAGGGTTCGTAGATCGATTCCTGCACCAGTGCCCGGGATGGACAGGTGCAGACTTCGCCCTGGTTGAAGAACGCCAACACCAGGCCTTCGGCGGCTTTCTCGATGAACGCAGGCTCGGCGTTCATGATGTCCTCGAAGAAGATGTTCGGCGACTTGCCGCCCAGCTCCACGGTACTGGGAATGATGTTCTCGGCGGCGCAATGCATGATGTGCGCGCCCACCGGGGTGGAGCCGGTGAAGGCGATCTTGGCGATGCGCTTGCTGGTGGCCAGCGCCTCGCCGGCTTCGCGACCGAAACCCTGGACGATGTTCAGCACACCTGCCGGCAGCAAGTCGGCGATCAGTTCAGCGAAGACCATGATCGACAGCGGCGTCTGCTCCGCCGGCTTGAGCACGATGCAGTTACCGGCAGCCAGGGCTGGCGCGAGTTTCCAGGCGGCCATCAGTAGCGGGAAGTTCCACGGAATGATCTGCCCGACCACGCCCAACGGCTCGTGGAAGTGATAGGCGGTGGTGAGCTCGTTGATCTCGGCGGCGCCGCCCTCCTGGGCGCGGATGCAGCCGGCGAAGTAACGGAAATGGTCGGCCGCCAACGGCACGTCGGCGTTCAGGGTCTCACGCACGGCCTTACCGTTGTCCCAGGTTTCGGTGACGGCGAGGATCTCCAGGTTCTGTTCGATGCGATCGGCGATTTTCAGCAGCACCAGCGAGCGGTCCTGCGCCGAGGTCTTGCCCCAGGCATCGGCGGCGGCATGGGCGGCGTCCAGCGCCTTGTCGACGTCGGCGGCACTGGAGCGCGGGAACTCGGCAATCACTTCGCCGTTCACAGGCGAGGTATTGGTGAAGTACTCGCCATTGATCGGCGCGACGAATTCGCCGCCGATGAAGTTGCCGTAGCGTGGTTTGAAGGAAACGACGGCGCCGGGTGTTCCGGGTTGGGCGTAGATCATGATGAGGCCTCTGTCTGGGTCGAAGCCTGCCGTAGCGACAGGCGATAAAATTCGTTCTTTGTAGGATCTGGCTTGTGATCGTTCCCACGCTCTGCGTGGTAACGCCTCAAGGGACGCTCCGCGTTCCAGCTCCGGAGGGGACGCAGAGCGTCCCTGGCTGCATTCCCACGCGGAGCGTGGGAACGATCATTGAGCGACTAAGTCAGTGCGTGGGAATGATCATTGCGCGACTAAGTCAGTGCTTGGCCACCAGGTCTTTGGGCAGCTTGAAGGTCCAGAGCATGCCGCCCTGGTTGAAGTCCTTCACGCGCTTGGCCACTTCGCCGCCCCACAGCGGTACGGCGCCGCCCCAGCCGGAGAGCACCGAGACGTACTGTTCGCCGTCCATTTCCCAGGTCACGGGCGAGCCGAGCACGCCGGAACCGGTCTGGAATTCCCAGACCTTTTCACCGGTCTTGGCATTGAACGCCTGCAGGAAACCTTCCGGCGTGCCCGTGAACACCAGGTTGCCCTTGGTGGTCAGTACCCCGCCCCACAACGGCGCGTAGTTCTTGTGGCGCCAGACTTCCTTGCCGGTTTTCGGATCGATCGCACGCAGCACGCCGATGTAGTCCTCGTTCAACGGCTTGATGGTGAAACCGGCACCGAGGAACGCCGCGCCTTTCTTGTAGGCGATACCTTCGTTCCAGATGTCCATGCCCCATTCGTTGGACGGCACATAGAACAGCCCGGTGTCCTTGTTGTAGGCCATCGGCATCCAGTTCTTCGCGCCAAGGAACGCCGGCGCCACGAACACCGAGCTGCCCTTGACTTCGGAACCCGGCGCGCCGGGACGGCTGGCTTCGTTGTAGATCGGACGGCCGTTCTTATCCAGGCCGGTAGCCCAGGTGATCTTGTCCACGAACGGGAAGCCGCGGATGAATTTGCCGTTGGTGCGGTCCAGCACGTAGAAGAAACCGTTGCGGTCGGCGGTGGCCGCCGCCTTGATTTCCTTGCCGCCTTCGGAATAGTTGAACGACACCAGCTCGTTTACGCCGTCGTAGTCCCAACCGTCGTGGGGCGTGCTCTGGAAGTGCCACTTGATGGTGCCGTCGTCCGGATTGAGCGCCAGGCGCGACGACGAGTAGAGGTTGTCGCCAGGCCGCAGGTGCGAGTTCCACGGCGCCGGGTTACCGGTCCCGAATAGCAGCAGGTTGGTTTCCGGGTCGTAATAGCCGCCAAGCCAAGGGGCCGCGCCGCCGGTTTTCCAGAGATCGCCTGGCCAGGTCTTGCCCGCCTCGCCGCCGGAGATGCCGTTTTCCACGGACTTGCCGTCCTTGTAGACGTAGCCCATGTGGCCTTCGACCGTCGGCCGGGTCCACAACAGGTCACCATTTTTCGGGTCGTAGGCTTCGATCTTGCCCACCACGCCGAATTCGCCACCGGCCACGCCGGTAATCAGCTTGCCGTTGATCACCAGTGGCGCGGCGCTGATCGAATAGCCTTCCTTGTGGTCGGCGACTTTCTTGCTCCAGACCACCTTGCCGGTGTCCTTGTTCAGGGCCACGAGCTTGGCATCGAGGGTGCCGAAGAACACCAGGTCACCATACAAGGCGACTCCACGGTTGATCACGTCGCAGCAAGGGCGAATGTCGTCCGGCAGGCGTGCGTCGTACTGCCAGAGTTTCTTGCCTGTGCGTGCGTCCACGGCGAACACCCGTGAGTAGGAGCCGGTCATGTACATCACGCCGTCCTTGACCATCGGCTGCGCCTGCTGGCCGCGCTGCTTTTCACCGCCGAAGGAGAATGCCCAGGCCGGACGCAGCTCCTTGACGTTGTCGACATTGAGAATGTCCAGCGGGCTGTAGCGTTGTCCCTGGACGCCCAGGCCATTGGTGACCACCTGCTCCGGGTTCTTCGGGTCCTGGAGAATGTCCTGGTCGGAAACGCCGGCCAGCGCCTGGCCGGACAACAGCATGGCACTGAGCAGCAGGCTCAGGACGAAGGGCTGGCGACGTGCGGGTTGAGTCATGACGGCTTCCTCTGCAATTTTTGTTATGCCCGGAAAATTTTTCCGGTCTGGTGCAGATTCTTGAGCGCCGCCACCTGGACAACAATTGGCCGCAATGTGGAGATTTCTAGTTCCTTGGTATGGGGTTGGGGAGATGGATGCCAATAGCGGGAACAACACTGAACCTGTGGGAGCGGGCTTGCCCTAATGCCAGTCAGTTAAGCGATGAAGGTCAACTGTAGGAGCG
>NZ_JBOHXV010000143.1:0-7536 GCF_050737075.1 Stenotrophomonas sp. | reverse complement strand
ATCAACGACCACCCGGACATGCGTCGTGTGTTCGATCGGTTCCCCGGCCGCTCCGTGGGCATCCGGTACACGATCGGGTCCGGTGCCGGAGTCGCCCGGCGTGAGCGGATCTACTTGGCCAAGTAGCCGGCCAGGGTCACGGGGCGGGATTCCGCCCCGTGCAATTTCCTTGCAGGGGGTGCAACACTAGGCCCCCTTCATTTATCGCAGGAGCGGCGGGCGATTTATCGCGCGCCGTTACAGTCAGGGCCGCCACAACGGCGGCGACTCGGACATAATCGGATCATGGACCGATATGAACGCATCAACGCCCTGCATCGCCTGCTGAAGTCCGCCCGTTACCCCGTGACGGTGGCCACCCTGCAGGAAAAACTGGAGTGTTCGCGCGCCACCGTCTACCGCGACCTGGCCTTCCTGCGCGACGCACTGATGGCGCCGGTGGAGGGCGACGGCGAGGCCGGCTTCCGCTACCAGGACGACGAAAGCGACCGCTTCGAGTTGCCGGGCCTGTGGCTCAGCTCCGAGGAGCTGCACGCCCTGCTGGCCTCGCAGCACCTGCTCTCGCGTACCGGCGGCGGCGTGCTGTCGTCGGTGCTGGCGCCGCTGCAGCAGCGCATCGAGGGCCTGCTGGCCGCGCAGGCCGGTGTGTCCACCTGGCCGGTGGACCGGGTGCGGGTGATCCCGCACCGGGGGCGCAAGTTCGATGAAGCCAGCTTCCGCGCGGTGGCCTCGGCGGTGCTGGAGCGCAAGCAGCTGGGCTTCGAATACCGGGCCCGTTCCACGGATGAGGCGACCAAGCGCATTGTGTCGCCGCAGCGCATGACCCATTACCGCGACAACTGGTACCTGGACGCCTGGGACCACGGCCGCGAGGGGCTGCGCAGCTTCGCGGTGGACCGCATCTACAAGGCGCGGGTGATCGATACCACCGCGCGCGACGTGGACGACAGCGAGCTGGACGAACAGCTGGGCGCCAGCTACGGCATCTTCTCCGGCCCGCCCAAGGGCTGGGCGACGATCGTGTTCAGCGCCAAGGCCGCCCGCTGGGTGGCGGACGAGCATTGGCATTCCAAGCAGCAGGGCCGCTTCCTGGCCGATGGACGCTACGAGCTGAAGGTACCTTACAGCGTGTCGCGCGAGTTGCTGATGGACGTGCTGCACTACGGCTCGGATGCCGAGATCATCGAGCCGGTCATGCTGCGCGAGCAGGCCAAGGCGTTGCTGATGATGGCGTTGAGCAATTACGAATGACCGGGCGCCGCGCAGCCACCCATGGGGTGGCTCTACGATGATGGTTGGTGCCCGTAGAGCCACCCCATGGGTGGCTGCGCGGAACTGGAACGGTCATTCCTCCCGGTAATATGGCCGGGATACCCGCCCGCCCAAGCCTTGCGGTATGGTTGGCTGCTACCGCAGCCCCCGGATTCCCGCCTCCATGAAAAAGACCCTGTTGCTCCCGCTGCTCGTCGCCTCGCTGGCCCTGGCGGCCTGTGGCAAGCCGGCCACCGACTCCAAGAAGCTGGTGGTCGCGGCCACCGCGGTCCCGCATGCCGAGATCCTGGCGGTGGTCAAGCCGATCCTGCAGAAGGAAGGGCTGGAGCTGGACGTGAAGGTCTTCAACGACTACGTGCAGCCCAACGACCAGCTGGTGCAGAAGCAGGTGGACGTGAACTACTTCCAGACCGAGCCCTACCTGGACGCGTACAACCGTGACCGCAAGACCGACCTGACCAAGGTCATCGGCGTGCACATCGAGCCGTTCGGCGCCTACTCGCGCCGCTTCAAGTCGCTTGCCGACCTGCCGGTCGGTGCCGACGTGGTGATCCCCAACGACCCGAGCAACAACAGCCGCGCGCTGATCCTGCTGCACAAGGCCGGCGTGATCACGCTGAAGGACCCGACCAATGCGCTGGCCACCCAGCGCGACATCATCGCCAACCCGAAGCAGCTCAAGTTCCGCGAGCTGGACTCGGCCATGCTGCCGCGCGTGCTTGACCAGGTCGACCTGGCCCTGATCAACACCAACTACGCGCTGGATGCCGGGCTCAACCCGACCCAGGACGCGCTGGCGATCGAAAGCAAGGATTCGCCGTACGTGAACTTCCTGGTCGCCCGCCCGGACAACAAGGATGACCCGCGCGTGCAGCAGCTGGCCAAGGCGTTGACCAGCCCGGAAGTGAAGGCCTTCATCGCCGAGAAGTACAAAGGCGCCGTGCTGCCGGCATTCTGACCGGCACCTGCGCGAGCCGACCAACGGTCGGCTCCTACCGGCCCGGTCGCAATGACCGCGGCCGATTCCTGCTCACCGGACGTGCCGACCTTCGGTAGGTACCGACCGTTGGTCGGTACGCCGTTCACGCCACGCGGAACCCCATCGTCGCTTCCACCGCCTGTTGCCACCCGGCATACAGCGCCTCGCGCTCACTCACCGCCATCTGCGGCACGAACCGGCGATCCACCGCCCACTGCTCGGCGATTTCCGCACGACTGGTCCAGAACCCGGTCGCCAAGCCGGCCAGATAGGCGGCGCCCAGCGCAGTGGTCTCGGCCACCTCCGGGCGCAGCACCGGCACCCCGAGCAGGTCGCTCTGGAACTGCGCCATGAAGTCGTTGGCGATGGCGCCGCCATCGGCGCGCAGTTCCTTCAGTTCGATCCCGGCATCGGCCTGCATCGCAGCCAGCACGTCGCGGGTCTGGTAGGCCATCGACTCCACCGCCGCGCGGATGAAATGCTCCTTGGTGGTGCCACGGCTGAGGCCGAACACCGCGCCGCGCACGTCGCTGCGCCAGTACGGCGCACCGAGGCCGACGAACGCCGGCACCATGTAGACCCCGCCGTTGTCGGTGGCGCGCTCGGCGTAGGCCTGGCAGTCGCTGGACTTGCCGAACATGCGCAGCCCGTCGCGCAGCCACTGCACCACCGAGCCGGCCACGAAGATGGAGCCTTCCAAGGCGTATTCCACCTGCCCGTCGATGCCCCAGGCCAGCGTGGTGAGTAGCCCGTTGCTGGAGGTCACCGCCTGCGTGCCGGTGTGCATCAGCATGAAACAGCCGGTGCCATAGGTGTTCTTGACCATGCCGGGCTCGAAGCAGGCCTGCCCGAACAGCGCGGCCTGCTGGTCGCCGGCGATGCCTGCGATGGGGATGTGCTGGTCGAAGAAGAACTGGGCCCGGGTGGTGCCGTACACCTCGCTGGAGCTGCGCACCTCGGGCAGCATTGCCGCTGGAATATCCAGCAGCGCCAGCAGTTCCGGGTCCCACTGCAGGGTGTGGATGTTGAACAGCAGCGTGCGTGAGGCGTTGCTGTAGTCGGTCACGTGCTGCGCGCCGCCGGTGAGGTTCCACACCAGCCAGCTGTCGATGGTGCCGAACAGCAGTTCGCCGCGCTCGGCGCGCGCCTGGGCGCCGTCGACGTGATCGAGGATCCAGCGGATCTTGGTCGCAGAAAAGTAGGCATCCACCAGCAGGCCGGTGCGCGCGCGGATGAGTGGTTCGTGCCCATCGGCCTTGAGCCGCTCGCAGATCTCGTTACTCTGCCGCGACTGCCACACCACGGCATTGTGGATGGGTTGGCCGGTGACCTTGTCCCACACCACGGTGGTCTCGCGTTGGTTGGTGATGCCGATCGCGGCGATCTGGCGCGGGTCGATCTGCTGGCGGTTGAGCAGCTCGGTGAGGGTGGTATAGACGCTGGTCAGTATCTCGCGCGGGTCGTGTTCGACCCAGCCAGGCTGCGGGAAGATCTGCGCGAACTCACGCTGGGCCACCCCGACCACGCGGCCGCCGCGATCGAACAGGATCGCGCGCGAGCTGGTGGTGCCCTGGTCGATGGCGAGTACGTAACGTTTGTCCATGCGGGTTCCGTTGCTCTGGCGTGGGGTGATGGTAACGCGGGGGGTGATCGCGGACGCTTCGTTCCGGGGTCATGAATGTCTGACGGATGCTTCGATTGGGTCTAAACGCCGGACGGGTGGTCGGGGCGGCAGTACGTAGGCTTCTGGGGATTGTGCCGCGCTGTGCGCGGATGCCACGCATGGCGTGGCACTACGAGTTGTTACGTGCACAGGACGATTTGGCTGGAACAGCGTAGAGCCACGCCATGCGTGGCTGTCCCCGTTCCGGGGTCATGGACGCGGATCGCCCAGGTATGCCGCCACCGCCGCGCGCTGTGCTTCATCCAGGCGCAGGCCGAAATGCGTGCGTCGCCATAAAAGGTCATCGGACTCGACCACCCATTCGTGCTCGACCAGGTAATCCACCTCGCGTTGATACAGGCCCGCACCAAAGTGATGGCCCAACTGGTCGGGCCTGCGTACGTCGCCCAGCACGCGGCGTGCGCGGCTTCCGTGTCGACGGGCCAGATCCAGCAGCAGCGATCGAGGCAGTTCGGGATACGAGGTTTCCAAGGCCGGTAGAACGGCCTGGACAGGCCCTTCGTCGCCACCCGGCAGGGCGGGGCCGTCCGCCGTCCATGCCGGTTCGCTCCGGCCCAGTGCCGCGCCCAGCTGGTCCACCGCTTCCTCTGCCAGCGTGCGGTAGGTGGTGAGCTTTCCCCCCAGGACGCTGAGCAGCGCTGCCTGCTGCGCGTCGAGGTGCAGGCGGTAGTCGCGGGTGACCTTGGCCGCGTCATGGTGGTGGTCGGCCAGCAGCGGGCGCACGCCGCTGAACTGCCAGACCACGTGTTCGGGCATTACGGCGGTGCGCAGCCAGCCATTCACCGCATCGCACAGGTAGGTGATCTCGTCGGGCGCGATCTGCACCCGCGCCGGGTCGCCGTCGTAATCCTGGTCGGTGGTGCCGATCAGGCTGTAGTCCTGCTCGAAGGGAATCACGAACACCACGCGCTGGTCAGGCTGCTGGAACAGGTAGGCGCTGTCATGCGCGTACAGGCGTGGCACCACGATGTGGCTGCCCTGGACGAGCCGCAGGCCGATCGGGGCATCCATCCCGGCGCGCTCCAGCAGATTGCCGGCCCACGGCCCGGTCGCGTTGACCACCGCACGCACACGCAGTCGCGTGACCTGGCCGTCGGCCTGGCGCAGGACCGCCAGCCAATGATCGCGGTGCCGGATCAGCTGCTCGCAGCGGGTGCGCAGGCGGATGTCGGCGCCGCGTTCGCGGGCATCCAGCGCGTTGAGCACTACAAGACGCGCGTCGTCCACGCGTGCGTCGGCATAGCTGAAGGCGGTGCGCCAGCGCGGCTGCAGCACCGCGCCGCGCGGATCGCTGCGCAGGTCGATGCGCCGCGCGTGCGGGAAGGCGGCGCCGGTGTGCTCCAGGTGGTCGTACAGCCACAAACCAACGCGCAGCATCCACGCGGGGCGCAGGTGCGGCGCATGTGGCAACAGGAACGTCGTGGGCGTGACCAGGTGCGGCGCCAGCCGATGCAGTACGCCGCGTTCGCGCAATGCCTTGCGCACCAGCGAGAACTGGCCGTACTGCAGATAGCGCAGGCCGCCGTGAATCAGCTTGGTGCTGGCACTGGACGTGTGCGCAGCCAGGTCGTCCTGCTCGCACAGGCACACCGACCAGCCGCGCCCGGCCGCGTCACGGGCGATGCCAGCGCCATTGATACCGCCGCCCACGACCAGGACATCCACGATGTCATCCATCGGCACTCCCCTTGCGCGCCCGCAGCGCCCCTGTCGCCAGTATTGAAGACACCGGAGCAAGGGAAAATGAAATGCGGTGGTGCGACGGCCAAAACAACAACGGGCCCACAAGGGGCCCGTTGCGTTACATCCAACAACAGCGCTTAGAAGCGGGCGCCGATACCGAAGCCCACGGTCCACGGGTCCAGCTTGGCCTTGTCGCCGGTGCCGTCGCCGTTGACGGTCAGTTCCGGGCGCGAATGCATGTAGCGTGCATCGGCGCGGGCGAACCAGGTGCTGTTGATGTTCATGTCCACGCCGACGGTGCCGATGGCGCCCTTGGCGGTCTCCAGCCCGATGTGGCCGGCGTCGCTGGTCAGGTTTTCGTTGCTGAAGTTGGACTCGTAGTAGCCCACGCCCACGAACGGACGGAACACGTTGTCGGCCTGGCCGAAGTGGTACTGGCCGCTCAGCGCGATCGGCTGCTGCTCGACGGTGCCCAGCTTGGCGCCGTTGCTGCCGCGCACGCGGTGGTCGAACTTGTCGGCCGCGCCCCACAGCTCCACGGCCCAGTTGTCGTTGATGTAGTAGCTGACGCTCAGGGTCGGCGCCGGGCCACCATCGACCTTGTCGATGCCTTCAATCGGATCATTCTTCGGCTGCAGCAGTGCGACGCCGCCGACGACGGCGAAATGCTTGCCCGAAGCGGTGTCGGTGCTGCTGTCCTGCGCGAAGGCGGCAGGTGCGAAGGCGAGAGCAGTCAGGGTAGCCAGGGTCAGGGTGCGGATGGAGCGCATGGGGGAATCTCCTCAGAAGTCTTTTTTTGTTATTGGCCCCTTGTGTCGGGGCGAGGCAAACGTAGTCCTCTCAACATGAATCGAATCCGACGCTCGTTAAAAAATAGTTTGTTCCGTTCAGCGATCGTCTCGAAAAGCCCACCGTGGCGCGCGATCATGCAACGCTCGACATTCACGCATCTGGAGAGGATGTGACGGAAACGACACACTGCATCGGGCTTGCCGCGCAGGTTGCAGCGGACTGCCGCGTACTGGTGCTGGGCTCCATGCCCGGCGTCGCGTCGTTGCAGGCGGCGCAGTACTACGCGCATCCGCGCAATCGCTTCTGGCCGCTGATGGCGGCGTTGACCGGCATCGATGTGGCGCAGCCGTACGCCGCGCGCATGCAGGCATTGCAGTCGGCGGGCGTGGGCGTGTGGGACGTGATCGGTGCCTGCGAGCGGCGTGGCAGCCTGGACACGGCGATCGTGCGCGGCAGTGAGGTACCCAATGCACTGCCGGAGCTGATCGCACAGCTGCCGCAGCTGGCCGCCGTGGCCTGCAACGGTGCAACGGCACACGCCGCATTCGTGCGCTACATCCAGCCCCTGCTGGGCGCTCGCGTCACATCGCTGGCGGTGTGGGCGCTGCCCTCGACCAGTCCGGCCAATGCGGCCTGGCCGTTGCCACGGCTGCAGGCGGCATGGCAGCCACTGGCCGATGTCCTGGCCGGCTGATCCGGAACAGCGCGGGACAATACGGTACCGACTGGTACGGTGCCGACTGGAGCGGTCGATGCAGCGGCTGCCGTTGCCGATTCTGCCGGGAAGCGCCCGCTGCAACAGGCTGTCCCGGGACAGAGGCAGTGAATATTGCGCAAGCCGGTTGGCGCTGACGCCTCGTACCCCCACAATAGGCGATTCCCTACACCAGATTGCCGGAGTTATCCCCATGGCCGAAATCAAGGAAGCACTTGTCCCCGATATCGGTGACTACAGCGACATCCCGGTAATCGAGGTGCTGGTCGCCGTTGGTGATACCGTCAAGAAGGACCAGGGTCTGGTCACGCTGGAGTCCGACAAGGCCACGATGGAAGTGCCGTCCTCGGTCGCTGGCGTGGTCAAGGAAATCAAGGTCAAGGTCGGCGACAACCTGTCCGAGGGCAAGGT
>NZ_JBOHXV010000142.1:0-7647 GCF_050737075.1 Stenotrophomonas sp. | reverse complement strand
TCCTTCCGCACGCGACCCTCTGTCGGGGGCGGCCGGCGGGTAGCCCCCGGAGGGACGCTAGAAAACATGGATGTTTTCTAGCAGCCTACAAGGACGTACTTGCGGCGTGTCCCGGAGCGGGGCTGCCCGTCGGCCGCCCCAGCTCGGATGAATTGAAACGCCGCTCTTCGCGCGGACAACAACGCACAAAAAACCCGGCCGAAGCCGGGTTTTTTGTATGCCGAACCAGAGCCTTCAGGTCCAGCCGAACATCTCGAACAGCTTGAGGATCAGGTATGCGCAGCCGCCGGCGGCCGGAATGGTCAGGATCCAGGCCCAGACGATGCGCTCGATCACGCCCAGGCGCAGCGACCGCGGGTTCTTGGCGTAGCCCACGCCCATGATCGCGGTGGAGATGCTGTGGGTGGTCGAGACGGGCATGCCGAAGTGCGCGGCCAGGGTCAGGATGGTGGCCGAACTGGTCTCCGCGGCGAAGCCGTGGATCGGGTGCAGCTTGACCATCTTGTGGCCCAGGGTCTTGATGATCTTCCAGCCGCCCGAGGCGGTGCCGGCCGCCATGACGACGGCACAGGTCAGGACGATCCACATCGCGATGCCCTCGCCGGCCTGGGCGTCGGGATGCATGAAGGCCAGCCAGGACGGCAGGTCGTTCAGTGCACCGGTCGCTTCGGCGCCGATCAGGGTCATGGCGATGATGCCCATGGTCTTCTGCGCGTCGTTGTGGCCATGGGCGAAGCCCATGTAGGCCGCCGAGACGATCTGGGCCTTGCCGAAGAACGCGTTGACGATGCGCGGGCGGGCCAGGCGGCCGATCCAGCCACCGACCTTGGCCATGCCGGCGATGATCGCCCACAACAGCAGCATGACGATGATGCCGAGCAGGAAGCCGGCGATCGGCGAGGTGATCATGGGAAGGAACACCTTCCACAACAGACCCTTGTTCTGCGCCCAGGTGCCGATGCGTTCGGACCAGATCAGCGCGTCCCAGTTGTTGTGGGCCGCGGCCAGGCCGGCGCCGCACAGGCCGCCGATCAGCGCATGCGAGGACGACGACGGCAGGCCCTTCCACCAGGTGATGAGGTTCCAGATGATGCCGCCCAGCAGGGCGCACAGGATCACCTGCGGGGTCACGTCGATCACATTGGTGTTGAGCAGGCCGGAGGCGATGGTCAGCGCCACCGCCGTACCGGTGAGCGCACCGATGAGGTTCATGAAGGCGGCGAGCATCACGGCCCAGCCGGGCGAAAGCACCTTGGTCGCCACCACGGTGGCGATGGAGTTGGCGGTGTCGTGGAAGCCGTTGATGAACTCGAAAACGAGCGCGGCCAGGATCACCACCAGAACGAGGGTCAGCATGCTGTGGCGTCCGTCAGCTGTTCTTCAGCACGATCTGGTACGCCACCACACCGGCCTCGCGGCAACGGTCGATGGCCTTTTCCAGGATCTCGAAGAACTCCTTGAGCAGGAACATCTGCAGGTTGTCCAGACGGCCGGAGTAGATGTCGCGGTACAGCTCCAGCATCAGGCGGTCGGCTTCGTTTT
Source organism: Stenotrophomonas sp. (assembly GCF_050737075.1). Lineage (GTDB taxonomy): Bacteria > Pseudomonadota > Gammaproteobacteria > Xanthomonadales > Xanthomonadaceae > Stenotrophomonas. The sequence continues at coordinate 6,105 of NZ_JBOHXV010000142.1, read as the reverse complement.
CGAGCGCGCGCAGCTTTTCGTTGAGCGCGGTCATGCGATCCAGGTTCATGTGGCGCAGGTCGTTGACCATTTCCACGACGACCTTGGCCGCCTGTTCGAGCATCGCCGCGCGGGGCGCGAAGTCGATGTGCTCCAGGTGGGTGGTGGCCAGCGAATAACGATCGGCGAACTTCTCGATCTGCTTGGGGATCTTGTACAGGGCCGAACCCAGCGCTTCGATGTCTTCGCGCTCGATCGGGGTCATGAAGCTGTCCACCAGCGCCTGGCTGATCTTGTCCGAGGCGGCGCGTTCGCGCAGGCGGGCCAGCTTGAAGGCGTCCAGCGCCGGCTGGCGATCTGCTTCGCGCAGCATCGAATGCAGCGCCTTGGCGCTGTCCTGGGCGGCCTGGGCAGCCTCGTCCAGCAGGGTGTAGAACTGTTTGCCGGAGCCGAAAATGGTCTGCAGAGAGAACATGGAGAAACCTATTCGCCGTCGAGGAAGGACGGCACCGGGCGGAATTATGACGGTTTGATGTCCAATCCGGGTACTCCCGTCATCTTCACGCCGTCACGGGGCCCCCTGAACGACTCTGTTTGCACCCCTCCCCCCGGCTTTTGTTAAGATGCGCGGGCACCTTCGGGTGCACTCTATGGAAGACGACCCTTACCCCCCGCCGCGCCCGCCAGGCTTGACCTGGCCCGGTAGCCGCCCGCGCTTGAACACGCCCTCCCTGCCACCAACCGGGGACGACGCCCGTGTTTGAACTGATCCTGCTTGTTTTCGCCCTGATCCTGCTCAACGGGTTCTTCGCCATGTCCGAGATGTCGGTCATGACTTCGCGAAAGAGCCGCCTGAAGCAGATGGCCGGTACCTCCAAGCGCGCCGCCAAGGCCCTGGAGCTGTCCGAGAAGCCCGAGAGCTTCCTGTCCACGGTCCAGATCGGCATCACCGTGATCGGCGTGCTGACCGGTCTGCTGGGTGGCGACGCCATCGGCGAGGCCATCGCCCTCTGGATCAAGGACCTGATGCCCGGTTTCGGCCACGCCGAGCTGGTCGGCAAGGGCCTGGCCGTGACCCTGATCACCTTCGTGACGCTGATCTTCGGCGAACTGGTGCCCAAGCGGCTCGCCCTGACCCGCTCGGAGGACATCGCCGGCCTGGTCGCCCTGCCCATGAGCTGGTTGGCCAAGCTGGCCTTCCCGTTCGTCTGGATGCTGTCCAAGACCACCCGGCTGGTGCTGCGCCTGCTGGGCCTGGGCAACGACGAGGCGGCCACCGTCACGGAAGAAGAGATCCGCATGCTGGTGGCCGAGAGCCACGAGGCCGGCGTGATCGACGCGCACGAGCGCGACATGATGAACCGGGTGATGCGCCTGGGCGACCGTACCGCCGACAGCCTGATGACGCCGCGCAACCGGATCGCCTGGCTGGACACCGTGGCCGACGCCGAGAAGAACCTGGCGACCATGCGCGAGCATGAGTTCTCGCGCTACCCGGTGTATCGCGACAACGACCAGGACATCGTCGGCGTGCTCGAGGTGAAGAGCCTGGTGACGCGCCTGGTGCGCGACGAGCATTCGCTGTTCCAGCAGCTGCGCGAGCCGCTGTACGTCTCCGAATCCACGCATGCGATGAAGCTGCTGGAGATCTTCCGCGAAGAACAGCAGTCGATGGCGCTGGTGGTGGACGAGTACGGCGAGATCCAGGGCCTGGTCACGATCAGCGACCTGATGGGTGCCGTGGTGGGCCGCATGCAGTCGGTGGAAAACGTGGACGAGGACGCCCTGGTGGTGACCCGCGAGGACGGCTCCTACCTGGTCGACGGTTCGCTCTCGATCGAGGACCTGCGCGAGCTGATGGGCAATGCCGAACTGCCCGACGCCGAGGACGGCGACTATTACACCCTGGCCGGCATGTGCATCCACTTCTTCGGGCGCATCCCGCACGCCGGCGAGTATTTCGACTGGGCCGGCTGGCGCATCGAGATCGTCGATCTGGACGGGGCGCGCGTGGACAAGCTGCTGCTGCGCACGCTGGCCGAAGAAGAGACCGATGAACTCACCGGCTGATCCCTCCCCCGCGCCGGACCAGAGCCGGCCGGAGTATCAGAACGAGGGCATCCGCACGCTGCTGGCGATGTTCGACCATGGCGACCCGGACGAACGGCTGCTGCTGGGCCAGATCCTGCAGGGCCTGCAGCAGAGCGCGTTCGGGGTATTCCTGTTCATTGCGATCCTGCCGTCGTTCATTCCGATCCCCGGCATGGGCGGTGCCGTCAGCGGTCCGCTGGTGATCCTGATCGGCGTGCAGATGCTGTGTGGCATGCGACGCCCCTGGCTGCCGGGTTTCATCGCCAACCGGGGTCCGCGGCGCGGCACGATGCACAAGTTCCTGGGGAAGATCGACGGCGCGCTGCGCCGCCTGGACCGCATGCTCAAGCCGCGCCGCCCGGCCTTGCTGGTGCCGTTGCCCGCGCATGCATTCACGGGGCTGCTGCTGGTGTTGACCGGCGTGCTGCTGTCGCTGCCGATTCCGTTCACCAACTATCTATTCGGATTCCAGCTGCTGTTGTTCTCGCTGGCGCTGTTGGAGCGCGACGGCACGCTGATGCTGGTCAACTGGATCGGCGCGATCGCCGCGGTGCTGTTCTTCAGCTTCAGCTCGGGGCAGCTGGTGCACTACCTGACGGAGCTGTTCCAGCGCTGGTTCTGAAAGAACCAGCGCGGTAGAGCCGACTGGGTAGAGCCGACTGTTAGTCGGCTGCCTTTCGCGTAGAACCCAACGCCGCGCTGCGCGCCTAGCCGACTAACAGTCGGCTCTACCCCGTCGGCGTATCGGTCCCGTCGGTCCCGTCGGTGCATCGGTGCATCGGTGCATCGGCCCGCCAGAGCATCGGCGCATCAGCGCGACGTCGTCCGTCGCGCCTGACCCTCCCCGCCTTCAGCGCAGATCGACCACGCCGTTGTCCGACAACGCGGAAGGGTCATCGGAAACCGCCGACAGCACGAAGCTCAACGCCTTGCCCAGCAGCGTGCCCGGGCCGTCCCAGTACTCCGCCGATTCGGCACGCACGTGGATCAGGCGCAGGTTGGGATCGTCCTTGCCGCCCGGGAAGAACAGCTTCATCGGCGGCGACCACAGCTCCTCCACCTTCGCGCGGTCGTGCACGACGCGTGCGATGCCGGCAACCGATACATACGTGTTCTTCGACTGCGATGCGTAGGCCACGTTGACGCGCGGATTGAGCGCGATCTCGGCCACCTTCGGGCTGTCGGCCGCCGTGGCGAACCACAGGTCGCCGTCGAATTCGACTTCCTGCGTGCCCAGCGGGCGGCTGTACAAACGCCCATCGACGCCCGTGGTGGTGAACATGGCGATGTCCACACCGCGGATCAGTTCGGCCAGCTGTTCGATGTGCTGCGCGCGATCATGGTCGGCCATGGGATGACTCCTGCAATAAGGAGCTCCATCACACCGGATCGGCGGCAATGGCGACGTGAACCGAACGGTCACGCCGCCTTCGCAGAACCGCGCTACGTGGCGCCACCACTCGGGTGGGTTGGCGGTGCTCTTTGAAGCGCAGCCACCCATGGGGTGGCTCTACGGGTTTATGCCCTTGCGTTCCATGACTGCATCGCCAGACCAAACGACCGCTTGCGCGCGGCGTGGTCGTAGATGTTGGCGGTGAGCAGCAGTTCGTCGGGCTTATGGCGCGCGGCGAAGGCGGCCATGCCCTCGCTGACCTGGCGCAGGTCGCCCACCACCGCGCAGGCCAGTGCGCTCTGCACGCCAAGCTTCTCGTGCGGCTGCCAGAAGGCTTCGATATCGTCGATCGGCGGCGGAATCAGGCCCGGCTGACCGCGGCGCAGATTGACGAAACTCTGCTGCTGGGTGGTGAACAGGCGCTTGGCTTCGGCCTCGGACTCGGCGGCCACCACGTTCAGGCCGAGCACGGCGTACGGCGCGGTCAGGTACTGCGAGGCGCGGAATTCACGGCGGTAGATCGCCAGGGCCTCGTCCATCGCGTCGGGGGCGAAGTGCGAGGCGAAGGCGAACGGCAGGCCCAGCGCGGCGGAGAGGCGTGCACTGAACAGGCTCGACCCGAGCAGCCACACCGGCACCGGAATGCCCGCACCGGGCACGGCGCGCACCGCCTGCCCGGCCTGCGCCGGCTCGAAGTAGTGCAGCAGCTCGCGCACGTCCTGCGGGAACTGGTCGGCGCTGTCGAAGTAGCGGCGCAGCGCACGCGCGGTGGGCTGGTCGGTACCCGGCGCGCGGCCCAGGCCCAGGTCGATGCGGTCCGGGTACAGCGAGGCCAGCGTGCCGAACTGCTCGGCCACCTGCAGCGGCGAATGATTGGGCAGCATGATGCCGCCCGCGCCCACCCGGATGCGCTGGGTGCCGCCGGCCACGTGGCCGATCAGCACCGCGGTGGCGGCGCTGGCGATGCCGGGCATGTTGTGGTGCTCGGCCAGCCAGTAGCGGTGGTAGCCCCAGCCCTCGGCGTGCTGGGCCAGGTCCAGCATGTTGGCGAAAGCCTGCGTGGTGTTGCTGCCCTCGCAGACCGGGGCCAGATCAAGAATCGACAGTTGCATGGGGCATTCCATCAAAGGTTATGGAACCTTGATGGGGGCGGCGGCCCCGGGACACCATGGCCGTTTGCGGGATGGTGATTCCTGCGGCCACGTTCGGAATCAATCCGCGGCCTGGTCCACCAACGGCTTCAATTCCGCGTCCAGCGCCACGCGTTCGTCGAACACGAAGCAGCGGCCCTCGTAGCCTTCGCCGCCCACCGCCTCGAAATAGCCCAGGATGCCGCCGTCCAGCTGCAGGACGTTGTCCATGCCGTCGTTGCGCATCCACAGCGCGGCCTTCTCGCAGCGGATGCCGCCGGTGCAGAAACTCACCACGGTGCTGTCGCGCAGCGCGGCGCGGTGCGGGGCCAGGGCCTCGGGCAGGTCGGTGAACTTGGTGATCGGCAGCACCAGCGCATCCTGGAAGGTGCCGTACTCGACCTCCTGCACGTTGCGGGTGTCGAGCATCACCACCGGCTTGCCGGCGTCGTCGTGGCCCTGGCGCAGCCAGCGCTGCACCGTGGCCGGGTCGACCGAGGGCGCGCGCGGGAAGGCCAGCGGCTGGCCGTCATCGATGCGGAAACTGATGATTTCCGGCTTCACCTTGGCCTTGAGCCGGGCGAAGGGCTGCATCTGGCTGTAGCTGGTCTTCACCCGCAGGCCGGCAAAGCCCGGCTCGGCGCGCAATGCGGCGTAAAAGCCATCGATGCCCGCCTCGCTGCCGGCCAGGAACAGGTTGATGCCCTCGCCCGCCACCAGCACGGTGCCACGCAGCGCGGCGGCCTCGGCGCGCGCCAGCAGGGTCGCACACAGGGCATCGGGGTCGGCGATTGGCGTGAAATGGTAGGCGGCGGTATTGGCGATCATCCGCGCATTTTACCCGCGGGCTGCGCGCCCCGCCCAACCGGCCATTCAGCCGCGCAGCAGCACGAACGGCAGCAGCACCAGTGCGGCGGCGCCGATCATGCCGGCCAGCACCGCCACCACGAACAACGGCCGCCGCCGCAGCAGCGTGCCGAAGGTCTCGGCGCTGCCATCGGCGAGCGCCGCCTGGCGTTCGGCACGGACCCGTGCGCCGCGTGCCTGCTGGTACTCGGCCATCAACGCCTTGGCGCGCGGCTGGTCGCCATCGTCACGGATCCAGATCCCGCCAAACGAGATCCCCCAGGGGCTGGGTTCGGTGCGGTAATGGGCGATGCCCGCCTGGTCCAGCAGGGCGGTCACGTCCTGGATTTCATCGTCCGCGACGTTGCGCAGGTTGAGCAGCAGTTTCGACATGCGCCCATGATAGCGCCCGGCGATGCGCTACCCTTGCGTCCCCGTTTTCCAACCGGTGCCCGCATGCGTCGACTTCCGAAGTTCCTGCTCGTTCCCGCGCTGGTGTCGCTGCTGGCCGCCTGCACCCCGCCTGGCCCGCCGCCGGGGGGCAGCATCGCCACCTTCGAAAAGATCGACACCCAGCCGGGCACCGGCGCCGAGGCCACCCCGGGCAGCACCATCGTGGTTCATTACACCGGTTGGGTGTACGACGAGCGCGCCGCCGACAAGCAC
>NZ_JBOHXV010000141.1:0-7751 GCF_050737075.1 Stenotrophomonas sp. | reverse complement strand
CGTAAGGGCAGCCTTTTTTGCGTGTCTGGCGGAGAGGGGGGGATTCGAACCCCCGAGGCGCTATAAACGCCTGCCTGATTTCGAGTCAGGTACATTCAACCGCTCTGCCACCTCTCCAGATGGTCCCCGGCGAACCGGGGAGCGAATAATACGGTCAGGAGACGCAGACGGCAAGCCATTGGACGACATCCGATGAATTTCTTCTGTATGGATGCCTTGCCGGATGTCCGCAGGGCCGCGATCATGCCGTTATCCCTCAGCAATACACTCCCGGCCCGCGCCCGCCATGATCGAATTCGGACACCTCACCCACCCTGGCCTGCGCCGTGACCTCAATGAGGACACCTACTACGGGGACGGCGAGCTCGCACTTTGGCTGGTGGCGGACGGCATGGGCGGCCACGCCTGTGGCGAAGTGGCCAGCGCGCTGGCGCGCGAGACCATCGTGCGCGAGATCCGCCAGGGCGCCTCGCTGGCCCACGCGATCCGGGTGGCGGACGAGGAAATCATCCGCACCTCGCGCCGCCGCAACGACAGCCTGCCCATGGGCACCACGGTGGTGGCCGCGCGGGTGCAGGGCAACCGCTATGAAGTGGCCTGGGTCGGCGACAGCCGCGCCTACCTCTGGCGCGACGGCAAGCTCGCCCAGCTGAGCCAGGACCACAGCGTGGTGCAGGAGATGGTGGCGCAGGGCAACCTGACCGCCGAACAGGCACGCGCGCACCCGCACCGCAACGTGGTCACCCAGGCACTGGGGGTGACCGACCCGGCGCACCTGAACGTGGCGACCACCACGGGCGAACTGCGCCCGGGCATGCAGCTGCTGCTGTGCAGCGACGGCCTGACCGAAGAAGTCGAAGACACCGGCATCGCCCGTACCCTGGCCTACGACGACGCCAGCGCGCAGGAATGCGTGGATACCCTGGTGGCGGCGGCCCTGGATGGCGGCGGCTCGGACAACATCACCGTCATTCTGGTGCGTTGCCACTAAAGGATTGCGAGGGCCGGCCAACGGCCGGCGCTACCGGGATGCCGGCCTTTGGTTGATTGATCCAGATTCAAATGGGCCCGTAACAATTCGTGGGTCCGGCCGTTGGCCGGACACCGCGCGCAGCGCGGCCCAAGCATCCGAAGCCGGTCAACTACCGCCGGCAATTTTCCCGTCCAGCGTTTAGACCCGCCGAAGCCGCGGTATCAGGCGACGGCCTCTTCCACCTTCGGGCCATCCCAGATGGCGTGCCCGGCCTTCTTGCGCAGCTTGGCCAGCCGCGCCTCATGCGCTTCCAGCTCCGACGCGGTCGCCACGACGCGTGGGCGTGGCAGCAGGCGGGAGGTGTCGAACGCCTGCGCATGGGCGGTACCGGGCCGGGCGTCGTCGGCGGAGCCGAACCCGATCTCCTCCTGGCCGGAGGTCAGCGCGATGTACACATCGCCCAGGATCTGGGCGTCGAGCAGGCCGCCATGCAGCTGCCGGTGCGCATTGTCCACGCCCAGCCGCTTGCACAGCGCGTCCAGTGAGTTGCGCTGGCCGGGATAGCGCTCGCGCGCCATCTTCAGCGTATCGATCACCGTGCAGCGGTCAGTGATCTTGCCGTACTGATCGCCCAGCAACGACAGTTCGTAGTCCAGGAAGCCCAGGTCGAACGCGGCGTTGTGGATGATCAGCTCGGCGCCGTCGATGTAGGCCAGGAACTCTTCGGCGACCTGGGCGAAGGCGGGCTTGTCGGCCAGGAACTCCAGGGTCAGGCCGGTGACTTCCTGCGCGCCCTGTTCGAACTCGCAATCGGGCTTGAGGTACTGGTGGAAGTTGTTTCCGCTCGGGCGGCGTTCAAGCAGCTCCACGCAGCCGATCTCGACGATGCGGTTGCCCTTCCGCCATTCCAGGCCGGTGGTTTCGGTATCAAGGATGATCTGACGCATGGGCTCAGTGTACCGGGCCGGCGGAACGGATACGGATCGCAGCGTCACGGGCCAGCGTGTCCACGCGCTCGTTGTCCGGATCGCCCGAGTGACCCTTTACCCAGCGCCAGTCGATGGTGTGCTTGAGGGTGGCCGCCTGCAGCCGCTCCCACAGGTCGCGATTCTTCACCGCATCGCCGCCGGCGGTCTTCCAGTTCTTGCGGATCCAGCCCGGCAGCCACTGGGTCAAGCCCTGGCGCACATATTGGGAATCGGTATACAGCACGATCTCGCACGGCTCGGTCAGCGCTTCCAGACCGGAAATGGCGGCCATCAGCTCCATGCGGTTGTTGGTGGTATGCGCCTCACCGCCGCTCAGTTCCCGCTCGTGCCCCTTGTAGCGCATCAACGCCGCCCAGCCGCCGGGGCCGGGGTTGCCGAGGCAGGAACCGTCGGTGTGGATTTCAATGGTTTTCAATACAGCTCCAGATCAGGTCGCCACGGTACCGTGCCAACGGCGTACCGGCAGTGGCGTGGGGCCCGGCAGGGCCAGGGTGCGTTTTTCGGCAGTAAACAGGCAGGCGGCCCGCAGCGGGGCCAGGCTGCTGAGGTCCGGGTCGCGGTCGCGCCACATGGGCCCCAGCCACGCCAGCTCCGAACAGGACAGGCCGGACTGCTCCAGGGTGTGGCGCAGCCGCTGCGGCGTGCGCACCACCAGCCCATGCCGGCGCCATTGGCGCCGGAACGGGCTGAACGGATTGAGCGTGGACAGCCACAGGCGGCCGCCCGGCATCAGCACGCGCGCGCATTCGGCGATGAGCTTCTCGGCATCGCGGGCGGTGACATGCTGCAGCACGATCGCGTTGAGACTCTCGCTGGGCAGCGGCAAAGGCAGCGCGCAGTGGGCGTCGCCGGCATAGCCGCCCGGGCGGCGGTACAGCCGCAGTCCCTGCCCCGGCAGCGCCACCGCGTCTACCCAGGCAGGGGTCGGCGCGATCCACAGCCAGGGGGTGAGCGGGTGCGCGCCCAGCAACGGGCCCAGGCGCTGCCGCTCCAGCTCGCACAGGATCCGCGCCGGTTCAGTATCAAACCAGGATGCGACTGACGCTTGACGGGGGCTGGGCGCGGCGGGCATGGTCCAATTCTATGCGACTGACTGCCCTACCCGCATTTGCGGACAACTACATCTGGGCGCTGGTCGACAGCGAGGGCCGTGCCATTGTCGTCGACCCCGGTGACGCCGCGCCCGTTCTGGCCGCCGCAGCGCAGCAGAACTGGGCGCCCCACACGATTCTGCTCACCCACCACCACGACGACCACATCGGGGGCGTGGCGGCGCTGCAGGCCCGGTATCCGGGGCTGGAGGTGGTGGCGCCGGCCGATCCGCGCATTCCCCACGCCACCCGCCGGATCGGTGAAGGTGAACAGGTTCAGGCATTGGGGTTGGAGATCGACGTAGTATCCGTGCCCGGACACACCCGGTCGCACATCGCGTTTCACACCGCTGAACATTTATTCAGCGGAGATGCGTTGTTCAGCCTGGGCTGTGGTCGCATGTTCGAAGGTACGCCACCCCAGCTTCTGGCTTCCCTGCAGAAACTGGCGTCCCTGCCACCGCACCTGCTGTTGTGCTGTGGCCATGAGTACACCGTGTCAAATGCCGTCTTCGCGCGGCATGTCGACCCCGCCAACGCCGCGCTCGCGCGACGCCAAGAGGAGGCCCTGGCCATGCGCCGCGATGAACGCCCCACGCTGCCCGTGTCCCTGGCCAGCGAGCTGGAATGCAATCCGTTCCTGCGAACCGATACTCTCGAGATCCGTGCTGCGGTCAGCGCACACCTGGGTCGCCCCGTCACCGATGAAGTCGATGTCCTTGCAGGTCTGCGGGGCTGGAAAGACGGATTCCGAACATGAGCCGGCGATGGCTGCCGCTCGCGCTGGGCCTGGCGATCGCCATGGCCGGCAATGCGGGCGCCCAATCGCTGGCGGCGGGCATGTCGCAGAACGTGGCCGGCCTGTCGCAGCTGCCGCTGGACCCCGCCGCGCTGCCGCCCGCCTCGGTGCGCAACGGCCAGGAGATCTTCGCCAGCTTCCGCGATGGCCTGGCCGAACCCACCTGCAATGCAGAAGCCACCAGCCCGCGCTGGCAGAAGCAGTTCGCGCATGCGCCGTCGCGGCTGGCCAACCAGGACGATGACGCGCTGGTGCTGTTCGGCTATGTGGTCGAAGAGCTGCGCGCCGCCAACCTGCCCACCGAATTTGCGCTGATCCCGTTCGTGGAAAGCGGCTACCGGCCGAATGCCCGCAACGGCAGCGGCCCGGCGGGCCTGTGGCAGTTCATTGCCACCACCGCCAAGAACCACCGGGTGCAGATGACCGGCGGCTACGACGGCCGCTTGTCGGCGGTGGACTCCACCCAGGCCGCGGTGCGTTACCTGAAGACCCTGCACGGCATGTTCGGCGGCGACTGGCGCCTGGCCACCATGGCCTACAACGCCGGCGAATACCGGGTCCTGCAGTCGCTGCGCAAGGCGGGCATGAATGCCACGAACGCACGGCCGGCCGAGCTGCCGGGGCTGTCGCCGATCACCTATGCCTATGTTGAGAAGCTGCATGCCCTGGCCTGCGTGCTGGAAGACGCCGAAACCTCGCCGGGCGTAATGGCCTCGCTGGACCGCACCGTGCCGGTGCTCAAGGGCCACACCCTGCCCGCCGGCACCAGCGTGCAGCAGTGGGCGGCACAGCGCTCGCTGGACCCGGCGCGCATCGCCCGGCTCAACCCGGCACTGGCCAGCGGCAAGGGCCGCCCCAGCGGCCAGGTCACCGTGCTGGCCCCGGCCACGCACGCACCGGTGGATAGCACGGCCATGCTGGCCCAGGCCGACGTCCCGCCGGCCGACACGGTCAGCCCGCGCACGGACCCCCAAGCGGCCAGCCGCACCGTCGCCAGCGCAGACCGCCCGCGCGCGCGCCGCCACACCGTGCGCAACGGCGAGTCCGCCTGGACGATCGCCAAGCGCTATGGAATGCCCCTCAAGGCCCTGCTCTCCCTGAACAACCTGAGCGGCAGCAGCGTCCTGAAGCCCGGCGCCGTATTGCGCGTAGAAGACTGAGGCACGCCTTACCGGCGACGCCACACACGACAAGGCCCGGCAATGCCGGGCCTTGTTGTTTCAGAAGCAGTGGGTGCAAGCACCTAAAACGCCATGTCGATGCGGGTCATGCCACAACCGGACGTTGTCAGCGCCCCTGCAGTCGATAGGGATGCGACCCTACCAAAGCAGAAGGCCCGGCAATGCCAGGCCTTGTCGTTTCAGCCGTAGTAACGCGAAAGGCCCGGCAATGCCGGGCCTTCCAATTGCGGTTCCGTCCATTTATCCCGGCAGGTCGGGCAAAGCCCGGCCCCGGTACCCCGTCTGGAGGAGAGCCCCCTTTCTGTTAAAGGGGGCGCGCCAACGGCGCGGGGATTAGGCGGAATGCGCGGGCAAATCGAGGAAATCTTTAATCGGAACGATTAAAGATTGCCCTCCTCGATTTGCACCTTGTAACGCTTGCGCATCGCCTTGGTCAGCGCCTTGGCATCCTCATCGCCCTGCATCTGGCCGACGCCCTGGATGACCTGCTGCTTCTGCTCTTCGCTGAACTTGCTCTGGTCAGGCGGGATCACCTTGGTCACGGCGTACACCACATAGCGGCCCTGAAGGTCGACCTTGCCATACGTCGGCTTGCCTTCGGTCGGCGCCTTGGCAGCGAACAACGCGCGGTTGATCTCCGGCGTGGGCGCGGGCTGCCCGCGCTGCAGGCCCGGCATCGCCTGCACCTGAAGGTTCTCGGTGGCGGCCAGCGCCTGCAGCGTCTGGCCGGCAGTGAGCTTGGCCAGCACCGCGTCGGCCGCCTTGGCCGACGCCTGGCGGGTACGGTCGGCACGGATGGCGGCAATCACCTGATCGCGTGCCTTTTCCAACGGCAGCGCCTGCTCGGGGCTGTGGTCGGTGACGCGGATCATCACGCTGTGGTTCGGCGCAATCGTGATCGGATCGCTGACGGTACCGTCCTGGACCAGGACGTCGGAGAACGCAGCACGCAGCACGGCCGGGTTGGCGGCAATGCCGCTGGCGGTGGCGCGGGTGAACGGGCCGACGGTCTGGACCGGCAGCTTCAACGCGGCCGCGGGGCCTTCCAGCGAGGTCGGGTTCTTGTAGACCTGGTCGACCAGGCGACTGCTGAGGTCACTGAATGCGTTCTCGCTGTCCGCCTTGAGCTGTTCGGCCGCGAGCTGGTCACGCACCTCCTCGAACGAACGCTCCTGGCCACCCTTCTGCTCGCGCAGCTGCAGCACGTGGAAGCCGAACTCGGTCTTGACCGGGCCACTGATCTCGCCGGCCTTCATGGCGAACAGCGCGTCTTCGAACGGCTTCACCATCGCACCGCGCTCGACCCAGCCCAGGTCGCCACCGGTGCTCTTGGAGCCGGTGTCGTCCGAATTGGCCTTGGCCAGCGCGGCGAAGTCGGCGCCCGGCGCCTTGGCTTCGGCGGCAATGCGCGTGGCCTTGGCTTCGGCCGCCTTGAGCGCTGCCGGATCGTTGCCGTCGGCCGCGATCAGGATGTGCGAGGCCAGGCGCGTCTCCGGCGTGGCGAACCGTGCCTTCTCGTCGGCAAAGCGCTTGCGCAGCGTGGCTTCATCGGCCGCGGTAGCCGGCGGCAGCGTCGCGGCGTTGATCTCGACGTATTCCAGCGACACGGTTTCCGGCTGGCGGAAATCCTTGGCATGGCTGTCGAACCACTGCTTGATCTGCGCGTCGGTGACCTCTGCCGTATCGGCCGGTACGGGCGGCAGTACCGCCAGCTCGGCGTCGCGGGTTTCATACAGCAGGGCCATCAGGCGCTCGGCTTCGGCCTTGGTCACGAAGCCAGACGCCACCAGCGCTGAGGGGACGACCCGCAGCTGCATGCCTTCGCGGACTTCGGCCTCGAACTGCGCCGGAGTACGCGGCGGATTGCCGGTGGCCAGCCGCATGCGGTACTGGTCCTGGCTGAACGTGCCATCAGCCCCCTGGAACGCAGGAATGGACGCGATGGTCTCGCGCACCGTGCTGTCGCTCATGACGATGCCCGACTGTTCGCCGGCCAGGCGCACGACCTGTTCGTCGATCATCTGGTCGAGGACGGCCAACTTGTTTTCGGTGCTTTCGAACTCGCGCGGGTCGAAATCTTCGCCCTGCTGTTCGCGGGCCTGCTGGCGCGCCTGCTCGAAGCGGGTCCGGAAGTCCTGGACGCTGATCTCGTGGTGCTGCCACAGGAACGACATCGGCCACCACGACGGCGCCGAACGCCACCAGGTCGGCGGCGCCGCCACCTTGGCCACGTTCTGCGCACCGACGCCACCCAGGTAGCTGGAGTCGATAACGAACAGGAACGGAATCATCAGCAGCCCCAGGATCACGGTAACGATCCAGCCCGAGGTCTTGTCGCGAAGTTTCTGCAGCATGGGAGAAATCAAGGCCTGATTGGCGAATCCAGCAGTGTAGCGTGCTTCGCGCCACACCCCAACCACCCTCGACCTTCGACCCAAAAGAAAAGCCCCTGGCTTTCGCCAGGGGCCTTCAAGAATTGGCGGAGCGGACGGGACTCGAACCCGCGACCTCCGGCGTGACAGGCCAGCATTCTAACCAGCTGAACTACCGCTCCGCGCTTGAAACTTTGCAGGCGCTCATTATATCCGAAGATATTCAGAAAACCCACCCCGAATTACTGCTTTTCGAGGATTTTTTGTAACTGGCGGAGCGGACGGGACTCGAACCCGCGACCTCCGGCGTGACAGGCCAGCATTCTAACCAGCTGAACTACCGCTC
>NZ_JBOHXV010000140.1:0-7951 GCF_050737075.1 Stenotrophomonas sp. | reverse complement strand
CTCTAGGACGCAGTGCCAATTCCAGTGGCGCTGCGTCCACCGCCGTTGGCTTCAACAGTGCCGCGAGCGCCGCCAATGCCATGGCGTTCGGCGCAAATTCCGCAGCCAGCGGCGCAAACGCCACCGCATTCGGCACCGGGACGGTTGCCTCGGGGGCTGACAGCACCGCAGTGGGCAATGCCGCCAGCGCAACGGCCACCAACTCGGTGGCGCTTGGCGCCGGCTCGGTCGCCGACGAAAGCAACACCGTATCGGTGGGCGCCGCCGGTGCCGAACGCAAGGTCACCAATGTGGCGGCCGGCACCAACGACACCGATGCGGTCAACGTCAGCCAGCTCAACGACACCGCCGCAACCACCCTCGCTTCGGCCAACACCTATACCGACCAGCAGATCAGCCTGTTGGGCGCGGGCGGCGGGGTGGCATCGGCGGACCTCGAGCAGCTGCGCACCGACATGAACGATCGCTTCGCCGGCGTCGACGGTCGCCTGGATGCCATCGACAACCGTCTGAACAAGATGGACCGCCGGCTCAACCGGCAGGGCGCGATGGCCGCCGCCTACAACCAGACCGCCGGCATGCCGGATGTCGGCGCCAACTGGCTGGGCGTCGGGGTGGGCGGGTATGAAAGCGAGACTGCGATCGCAGTCACCCTGCGCCGCCGGTTCACTTCGCGGGCAACCGGCTCCATCGGTGCCGCAACGAGCGGCGGCGAAACATCCTACGGGGTTGGCGTCGGCTTCACCTGGGGCGGCAACTAGGCCCGCCAGGCCCGCTGCCAGGAACGGCCCACCGGCGGAACGAAGGAAGATTGAACGGGACGGACGGGCATATCGCCCTTCCGTCCCGGTTTCGTTGGCGACGGTTTCCCGACGCCGGGGTTCCGGCGCCGGCCCTGCGTCACGCTGACGCAGCGGCATTCCGTCGCGAGGGTCCTGCAACCGATTGCACGGCGGGCCCACATCGCCCGCCACCACGACATCGCTGAACCACTCAGCCGTTTTCGGCACGGGGCTTGCAACGAGTTCACTCGAAACCCCCAACCGCCGGAACGCTCCAGATGTCCCACTCCGTCACCTCGATCCTTTCCCAGATCCGCACCTTCCAGACCCAGGTCGGCCAGCCGGTCAGCCCGCTGGCCGAGACGCCGCAGACCAACGCCCTGCAGGGCCTGGTCGCGCCGCAGGACGTCCAGGGCCCGAGCTTCACCGAGACCCTGCGCGGCGCGATCGCCGGCGTCAACGACGCCCAGCAGAAGTCCGGTGCCCTCGCCCGCGCCTTCGAGCTCGGCGACCCCAGCGCCGACCTGGCCAAAGTGATGGTCGCCTCGCAGCAGTCCCAGATCGCCTTCCGCGCCACCGTGGAAGTCCGCAACCGTCTCGTCCAGGCTTACCAGGACGTGATGAACATGCCGCTGTAAGGATAGATACGCATGGCCCTGTCGCTCACCAAGGAATCCCTGAACGCCGAAAAGGCGGGCCAGTGGTTCGACCGGCTGCAAAGCCTGCAGATCACCCGTCGGCTCGGCCTGATGGCGATGATCGCCGTGGCCGTTGCGGCAGGCCTGTTCGTGTTCTTCTGGTCGCAGAAGCCGGGCATGGTGCCGCTGTATACGGGCCTGGACCAGAAGGCCACCGCCGAAGCCACCGACCTGCTGCGCGCCGCGCAGATTCCGTTCGAGCTGGACGCCGCCACCGGCGGCATCACCGTGCCGGAGAAGAACCTGCACGATGCACGGCTGAAGCTGGCCGGTTCTGGCCTGACCGACAGCGGCCGCCTCGGCTTCGAGCTGATGGAGCGCGACCCGGGCTTCGGCGTCAGCCAGTTCATGGAAAACGCGCGCTACCAGCACTCGCTGGAAACCGAGCTGTCGCGCACCATCAACACCCTGCGCCCGGTGCGCGATTCGCGCGTGCACCTGGCCATTCCAAAGCCCAGCGCCTTCACCCGCCAGCGTGACGTGGCCAGCGCCTCGGTGGTGCTGGAACTGCGCGGTGGCCAGCAGCTCGAACGCGGCCAGATCGATGCCATCGTGCACATGGTGGCCGCCAGCATTCCCGACCTCGCCCCCGAGCGCGTCACCGTGGTGGACCAGAGTGGGCGCATGCTCAGCGTGTCCGACCCGAACAGCGAGGCCGCCCTGAACGCGGCCCAGTTTGATCAGGTGCGCCGCCAGGAAACCTCCTTCAACCAGCGCATCCGCGAACTGCTCGAGCCGATGACCGGCCCTGGCCGGGTCAATCCGGAAGTCAGCGTGGACATGGACTTCTCGGTGATCGAAGAAGCCCGCGAGCTGTACAACGGCGAGCCGCAGAAGCTGCGCAGCGAGCAGACCAGCGAAAACAGCACCACCACCCCGGGCCCACAGGGCGTACCGGGTGCGGCCAGCAACACCCCGCCGGGCCCGGCGGCTGCACCGGCCACCGCCGCCACGCCGACCGAAACCGCACGCAACGCCACCCGCAACTACGAGCTGGACCGCACCCTGCAGCACTCACGCCAGCCGGGCGGCCGCATCAAGCGCGTCTCGGTGGCGGTGCTGCTGGACAACGTGCCGCGCCCCGGCGCCAACGGCAAGACGACCGAGCAGCCGCTATCGGCGGCCGAACTCACCCGCGTCGAGGCGCTGGTCAAGCAGGCGGTGGGCTTCGATGCCGAACGCGGCGACACCGTGTCGGTGATGAACGCCCCGTTCGTGCGCGAAGTCACCCCGGTCGAAGGCCCGAAGTGGTGGGAACTGCCGCAGGTGCAGGACGGCCTGCGCCTGCTGCTCGGCGCCATCGTGGTGCTGGCACTGGTATTTGGCGTGCTGCGCCCGGCGCTGCGCTCCATCACCGGCACTCCGAAGCGCCTCACCAAGGACGACAGCCTGGAACCGCACAGCGCCAACGTGCAGCTGGTGGACGACGGCGAGGGCCTGCCCGCGCTTGGGGCAGACCGTGTGAATCTCTCAGGTCACGAGCCGCTGGCGCTGCCGGTGGACTCCTACGAGGAACGACTGCGCATGGCGCGTGAAGCGGTAAAGAGCGATTCGAAGCGGGTGGCGCAGGTCGTCAAGGGCTGGGTGGCCAATGATTGATCCCACCGCTCCCGCCCCGTTGTCCGGCGTGCAGCGCGCTGCCGTGCTGCTGCTTTCGCTGGGCGAAGTGGAGGCGGCCGATGTGCTGCGCCACATGGAGCCCAAGGAAGTGCAGAAGATCGGCATCGCCATGGCCACCATGAGCGACATCTCCCGCGACCAGGTCGAGCAGGTCATGGACCAGTTCAACACCGAACTGGGCTCCAAGACCTCGCTCGGCGTCGGCTCGGACGACTACATCCGCAACATGCTGGTGCAGGCGCTGGGCAGTGAGAAGGCCGGCAACCTGATCGACCGCATCCTGCTCGGCCGCAATACCACCGGACTGGACGCGCTGAAGTGGATGGACCCGCGCGCCGTGGCCGACCTGGTCCGCAACGAGCACCCGCAGATCATCGCCATCGTCATGGCCCACCTGGAAACCGACCAGGCCGCCGACGCGCTCAAGCTGCTGCCCGAGCGTACGCGGGTGGACGTGCTGCTGCGCATCGCCACGCTGGACGGCATTCCGCCCAACGCGTTGAACGAACTCAACGAGATCATGGAACGCCAGTTCGCCGGCAACCAGAACCTCAAGTCGTCCAACATCGGCGGCGTGCAATGCGCGGCCAACATCCTCAACTTCATGGACAGCGGCCAGGACCAGGCGATCCTGGGCGAGATCTCGCGCATCGACGCGCCGTTGAGCGCGCGCATCCAGGAGAAGATGTTCGTCTTCGACGACCTGATCGACCTGGAAGACCGCGAACTGCAGCTGGTGCTGCGCGAAGTCAGCGGCGAGCGCCTGGGCCTGGCCCTGCGCGGCGCCGACATCAAGGTGCGCGACAAGATCACCCGCAACATGTCCCAGCGTGCCGCCGAAATCCTGCTCGAAGACATGGAGGCACGCGGTCCGGTGCGCCTGTCGGATGTGGAAGTGGCGCAGCGCGAGATCCTGGCCATCGTCAAGCGCATGGCCGATGAGGGCACCGTCACCATTGGTGGCAACGCGGAGGCGATGCTGTGAATACCGCCGTGCGCTGGCTCGCGCCCGACCTGCTGGCCGAACCGGCCGCCCCGCAGGACGACCATTACGACCTCGGCGAACCGATGGTCGAGCACGACCCCGAACCGCTGCTGCAGCTGCCGACGCTGGAGGAAATCCAGGCGATCCAGGACGCGGCGGAGAAGGACGGTTTCGAGCAGGGTCACGCCGATGGCCAGGCCCAGGGCCAGGCCGAGGTGCGCCGCCTGATCGCACAGATAGAAGGCATCCTCGACAACTTCAGCCGGCCGCTGGTGCGGCTGGAAAATGAAGTCGTCGGCGCGCTCGGCGAACTGGCCGTGCGCATCGCAGGCACCCTGGTCGGCCGCGCCTACCAGGCCGACCCGGCCCTGCTTGCGCAGCTGGTTGGCGAGGCGGTCGACGCCGTGGGCGGCGCCAACCGCGAGGTCGAAGTGCGCCTGCACCCCGACGACATCGCCGCGCTGACCCCGCTGCTGCAGCTCTCGCCCACCCAGCGCCTCACCCCCGACCTCAGCCTGAGCCGCGGCGACCTGCGCGTGCATGCCGAGGCCGTGCGCATCGACGGCACCCTGGAAGCCCGCCTGCGTGGCGCGCTGGACGCGGTGCTGCGCAAATCCGGAGCCAGCGCATGACCCCCGAATCCCTGCCCCCGCCGGCCGCCGACTGGTCGGCCGCGCGCAACCTGCGCCTGGCCGCACGCCTGGACGGCATCCAGCCCGATGGCGCGCACGGTCGCGGCCTGATCCGCGAAGGCGTGCTGCGTCGCGCGGTCGGGCTCACTCTGGAAGCGGTCGGCTGCGAATCGCCGATGGGCGCCAGCTGCAAGGTCGAAGTGGCCGATGGCGGCTGGGTCGACGCCGAGGTGGTCGGCTTTGCCGGCGAACGCACCTATCTGATGCCCAGCGCCGAACTGCACGGCCTGCTGCCGAACGCGCGCGTGGTGCCTTCGCTGGGCCGCGGTGGCGTCGAAGTGGGCGAAGGCCTGCTCGGCCGCGTAATCGACAGCGATGGCGTGCCGTTGGACGGCAAGGGCCCGATCCGCGCCGAAGGCACCGTCAGCATGGCCGGCGTGTCGATCAATCCGCTCGCACGCGAGCCCATCACCCAGCCGCTGGACGTGGGCGTGCGCGCGATCAACGCGCTGCTGCCGATCGGCCGCGGCCAGCGCGTGGGCCTGTTCGCCGGCTCCGGCGTCGGCAAGTCCACGCTGCTGGGCATGATGACCCGCTACACCGCCGCCGACGTCATCGTGGTCGGGCTGATCGGCGAGCGTGGCCGCGAAGTGCGCGACTTCGTCGAAAGCACGCTGGGCGAAGAAGGCCTGCGCCGCGCGGTGGTGGTGGCCAGCCCGGCCGACCGCCCACCGCTGGCGCGCCTGCACGGCGCCTACCGCGCCACCGCGATTGCCGAATGGTTCCGCGACCAGGGCCTGAACGTGCTGCTGCTGATGGATTCGCTGACCCGCTTCGCGCAGGCCCAGCGCGAGATCGGCCTGTCGGTCGGCGAACCGCCGACCACGCGCGGCTACCCGCCGTCGGTGTTCGCCAAGCTGCCGGCGCTGGTCGAACGCGCCGGCAACGGCGCCAAGGGCCGCGGTTCGATCACCGCGTTCTACACCGTGCTCACCGAAGGCGACGATCCGCAGGACCCGATCGCCGACGCGGCCCGCGCCATTCTCGATGGCCACATCCTGCTCTCGCGCCGCGTCGCCGACAGTGGCCTGTACCCGGCGATCGACGTGGAAGCGTCGGTCAGCCGCGTGGTCACGGAAATCGCCGACGAACCGTGGCGCCTGCGCATTCGCAAACTCAAGCGCCTGGTCTCGGCCTATTCCAGCAACCGCGACCTGATCGCCATCGGCGCCTACCAGCGCGGCAACGACCCGGCGACCGACGAGGCGCTGGAACGCTGGTCCGACATCGTCGAATTCCTTGGCCAGGACGTGGCCAAGGCCGCCGACCTGCCCCACAGCCAGGCGGCACTGAAGCAACTGGTCGAGAGAGAGAACTAAGCCATGATCCAGTCCAAGCGCATCGACCCCCTGCTCAAGCGGGCCCAGGACCACGAAGACGAAGTCGCCCGTGACCTGGCCGAACGCCAGCGCGTGCTCGATACCCACCTCTCGCGCCTCGAAGAACTCCGCCGCTACGCCGAGGAGTACGCCAACGCGCAGATGGCCGCCACCAGCCCGGCCCAGCTGCTCAACCGCCGCGCCTTCCTCGACCGCCTCGACACGGCCGTTGCCCAGCAACGCCAGACCGTGGACAGCAACCGCGAGAAGGTCGAGGCCGAACGCGCCCGCCTGATCCTGGCCAGCCGCGACAAGGCCGTGCTCGAACAGCTGGCCGCCAGCTACCGCGCCCAGGAAAAGGTCCTGGTCGACCGCCGCGATCAGCGCGAGATGGACGACCTCGGCGCCCGCCGCAGCCGCCTTGCCCGCAGCGAAGACACCGACAGCGGAGACACCCCGTGATGCCCCCCACCCTGCTCGGCAGCAGCGCCGGCCCCACCGCCGGCAGCAGCGCCACCCCCGCCAGCCCCGGCACCCGCAGCAGCGGTAGCAGCGACCGTCGGGACTTTGACGCCCTGCTGAAGTCCGACGGCGCCAGCAAGGACGCGCCCGCCAAAGCGTCCGCCGACAAACCCAACACCGCCGACACCGGCGGCAACACCGCAGGCGACGCCCCGCGCAGCCCCGGCAGCGACAAGCCGAGCGAGGCCATCGACCCCACAGCCACGCCAGCCACCGCGACCACCGAAAAGACCGCGACCAGCGAGTCGGCCGACGACACCGACGCCGCCCCGTGGCCGCCGCTCGGCCTCGCCGGCCTGGCCCTGGCGGGCCTCGAGCCGGTCACCGTGATGGCAGCCCCGGCCGCCAACGCAGATGCGGCCGTCCTGGCCAAGGCAGATCCCGCCCTGCCGACGCTGCCGGCCGCCGCCGCGACCACCCCGGCAGCCCCGGCGTTGCCCGGCGCAACCGCCGCCGACAGCAGCGCCGCGCCCATCGCCCTGCCGCTGGACGCCAAGGTTGCCGAAGACACCGTCCTGCCCAAGGCCCTGACCGACGCCATCGCCAACGCCAAAGCCGACACCGACGCCGCCCCCACCACCCCGCTGCTGCACGCGCTGCACGCCGCCGCCGAACTCAAGGCCGCCGCCACCGCCAGCACCCCGTTCCAGGGCGAGCCCACCGCCACCCCGCACGTGGGCGGCGACGACTTCGACGACGCCATGAGCGCCCGCATCGGCTGGCTGGCGGACCAGAAGATCGGCCACGCCACCATCAAAGTCACCCCGCACGACCTGGGCCAGATCGAAGTCCGCCTGCAGATGGACGGCGACAAGGTCCACGCCAGCTTCAGCAGCGCCCACGCCGACGTCCGCCACGCCCTCGAATCCAGCATCCCGCGCCTGCGCGAAATGCTGAACGAGCAAGGCTTCCAACTTGGCAACGCCGACGTAGGCCAGCAGCACACCGCGCAGGACGGCAAAGCCGGCAGCGGCCAAGCAGGCCACGGCAACGGCGACGGAGATCCGGCACTGGTCGAGACCACCGTCTCCCCATCGCAGCTCATGCGCCAGCGCGGCCTGGTAGACGCGTACGCCTGATCCTTGCAAATATCGCGTAGAGCCGGGCTCTGCCCGGCTGCCTCATGCATTCAGGCGAACAGCCGATAGCCAGCGGCTCCTCTGATTTGGCGGGACGGTGCGGGTTTACGGGGGACGCTGCAAGTACGTCCATGTAAGCTCAGTCGCCGCTTGCACGTGTGCGCTGTCCTGCGCACACGGCAAGACCGGGGTTGGGCTCCTGCCCAACCCGTCGGGCGCATGCGCCCGACCCATGCGGCTCATGCCCCCGCAAA
>NZ_JBOHXV010000139.1:0-7994 GCF_050737075.1 Stenotrophomonas sp. | reverse complement strand
CCGTAGAGCCACCCCATGGGTGGCTACCCCTCAGCAGATCAGGGCGCGGCCTTGATCACGGCGCACGCCAGACGCGCACCGGCATTGCCGGTCGGCTGGGTCTTGTAGTCATCCGGATCGGCATGCACGATCAGGCCGCGGCCGATGATGTCGAAGTCGTTGCCTTCGCCGATGTTGACGTTGGTGGAGACCGGGGCGTCGACCACGGCATTGCCCTGGGCATCGGCGGTGATGTTCGGAATGTCGCCACCGTGGTGCGGGGTGGTGGCCACGTTGCCGTGGTCTTCCTTGGCCGGATTGAAGTGGCCGCCGGCGCTGTCGCCGTTCGGCGCGCTGCAGTCGCCCTTCTCATGGATGTGGAAGCCGTGCTCGCTGTTGGGCTTGAGACCGCTGATCTCGCCCTTCACGTGCACCTTGCCGTCGACGACGCTGAAGGTGACGTTGCCCTTGACCGCATTGCCCTGGGTCGGCGCCAGCTCGGCCGTGGCGGTGTGGTTGGCGTGGGCTTCGCTGGTCATGGCCGGCGGCGCTTCGGTGGTGCGCGCGGTTTCGGCGATGGGCGGGGTGGCGGTGGCAGCGTCGGCCGGTGCGTCGGCCGGCTTGCTGCAGGCGCTCAGGCCGAGGGTGGCGATGGCCGCGAACAGGGCGGTATGAATCAGGCGCATGTGGATCTCCTTACGGGTAACGAGAAAAAAGCGACGTCGGTGGGCAGCGCGTTCAGCGCGGGACCCGGATGACGCCGCAGGCGATTCGGGCGCCGGCATTGCCGGCGGGCTGGCTGCGGTAATCGTCCGCGTTGGCGTGCACGACCAGCGCACGGCCGACGATGTCGGTGGCCGCACCACCGCCGAGGGTGACACCGGGAAGGCGCACATCGACGCTGACGCGGCCCTGCGCATCGGCGCGCAGGTTGTCCATGTCACCGGCGTGATGCGCGCCGGCGCCGTTGCGGCCATGCGGCTGGTTGGCCGGGTTGAAATGCGGGCCGGCGCTGCTGGCATCGACGGCACTGCAATCGCCGCGCTCATGCACATGGAAGGCGGCGGTCTGCATCGGCTGCAGGCCACCGATGGTGCCGGTGATATGCACGCCGCGCGCATCGGGCACCAGCGCCAGCCGGCCGCTGACGATACTGGCCGAGGCGGGTGCCAGCGCGGCTTCGGCCAGCTTGGCGGTGCTCACCACCGGCACGGCGGGCGCCGGCGCGGTGCGCTGCTCGGGCGCGGTACCGCAGGCGGCAAGCACCAGCAGCGCGGGGATCAGCAGGGCGAGTTGGGAACGACGCATCGGAAACTCCATGTCTGCAAATTAACGTCAGGGTCGTCCACGGACCATGAAAGGCACTGCGGCGCGGTGCTTTGGACCCATGAACAGGGTATTCATCCGCCGCGCCGGCGCCCGGCGCCGAGCTTGCGGGTCAAGGTATTGCGGCCCATGCCCAGCCGCGCGGCGGCTTCGGCACGGCGCCCGTGGGTGATCTGCAGCGCCGCTTCCAGCAGCGCCTGGTCGACGCGCTCGCGTACCTGCGCGTGCAGCCCTTCGGCGCCTTCGGCCAACCGCTGCCGCGCCCAGGTCGAGAGCAGGGTTTCCCATTGCCCGGGATCGCCATGGGCGCGCGTGCGCGGGCCGGCGCCGCGATGCAGCGCGCTGTCCACGTCGGCCACGCCGATGGTGTCCGACGCGGCCAGCGCCGCCATGCGCCAGCACACGTTTTCCAGTTCGCGTACGTTGCCCGGCCAGTCGTGCTCGCGCAGGGCCTGCAGCGCCGCGGCCGTCAGCCGCTTGGGCGGCGTGTCGAGCTTGCGCGCGGCGGCGGCCAGGAAGGTGTCGGCCAGCTGGGCAACGTCATCGCGACGTTCGCGCAGCGGCGGCAGGCGCAGGCGCACCACGTCCAGCCGGTGCAGCAGATCGGCGCGGAAGCGCCCCTGCCCCACCAGCGTTTCCAGGTCCTGATGGGTGGCGGCGATCACCCGCACATCGACGCGGATCAGCTCGCGGCCACCGACGCGGAAGAACTCGCCCTCGGCCAGCACGCGCAGCAGCCGGGTCTGCAGCGGCAACGGCATGTCGCCGATCTCATCGAGGAACAGCGTGCCGCCGTTGGCCTGCTCGAAGCGCCCCACATGCCGGCGCTGCGCCCCGGTGAAGGCACCCGCTTCGTGGCCGAACAGCTCGCTTTCCAGAAGCTCGGAGGGAATGGCCGCGGTGTTCAACGCCACGAACGGGCCCTGCGCGCGCGGCGATTCGTGGTGCAGCGCATGCGCCACCAGTTCCTTGCCGGTGCCGGTTTCACCGTTGATCAGTACCGACAACGGGGCCTGCGCCAGGCGGCCGATGGCGCGGAACAGCGCCCGCATCGCGGGGGTGTCGCCGACCAGCTGCGGGCGCTGGTCGGGCGCGGCCGGCTCCGCCACCTCGCGGCGTTCGGCCACGGCGGTATCCGGCGCGGGCAGCACGCGCTGCGCCAGCGCCACCGCATCGTCCAGGTCGAACGGCTTGGACAGGAACTCCTGGGCACCGCCGCGGAACGCGCCGGCGGTGCTGGCGACATCGGTGTAGGCCGACATCACGATCACCGGCAATTGCGGGTGCGCGGCCTTGAGCTTGTCCAGCAGGACCAAGCCGTCATCGCCGGGCATGCGTACATCGGTGAACAACAGGTCCGGCGGCGATTGCTCGGCCAACATGGCCAGCGCGGCCGCCGCGCCATCGAAGCCCTCGACGGCGTAGCCGGCATCGCGCAGCGCCGTGCACAGCACGAAACGCACGGCGCGGTCGTCATCCACCACCCACACGCGCTGGGACGTGGTCTGGCTGTCATCCGCCATGCGCGGTCTCCTCGGTGGCGGGGGTGCCCTGCCCGATCGGCAGCTGCACGGTGAATACGGTGTGGCCCGGGCGCGAGCGGTAGGTCAGCGTGCCGCGGTGTTCGCGCGCTACCTGCTGGGCCAGCGCCAGGCCCAGCCCGGTGCCTTCGGCGCGGCCGCTGACCAGCGGCAGGAACAGGTGCTCGGCCAGCGCCTCGGGCACGCCACGGCCGTCGTCGGCAATTTCCAGGCGCAACGCCATCGGCTGCAACTGGTCGCCGATGCGTATGCCGTGTTCGACCCGGGTACGCAGAGTGACGGTGCCGGCGCCGGCCTGGATCGCGTTGCGCACCAGGTTCCACACCGCCTGGGTGAGGCGGTCGGCGTCGCCATCGAATTCGGGAATGCTGGGGTCGTAGTCGCGCTGCAGCCGCACGGCCCAGCCACCTTCACTTTCGGCCAGGCGCAGCACGCGCTCCAGCGAGGCGTGGATGTTGAGCGGCGCATGCGGTGCGGCCGGGGCCGGCGACAGCAACTGCTCCAGCAGCCCGTTCAGGCGTTCGATCTCCGACCCGATCAGCTCGATCAGCTCGCGCTCTTCCGGGTCGCGCTGCAGGCTGCGCCGGGCCAGCAGCTGGGCGGCCCCCTTCAAACCGGCCAGCGGATTGCGCAGCTCATGCGCCAGGCCCTTCAGGGCCGCGCTCAGCGCGCTGGGCAGCGCTTGGGTGGGGTCCATACCGGGAAACTCGTCCACCGGATGGGCTTCCAGCAGCCAGCCGTCTTCCTCGTGCCGGCTCAGCCAGCCCTCGGCGAAGCGGGGGGCCTCGCCGGGCAAGGCCAGGGCCAGCCGGTGCAGGCGCAGCGTGTCGCGTTCACCGCGCGCCAGGAAATGCGCCAGCGCCTCGCCCTGCACCTCCAGCGACGCCAGCGGCTGGCCCAGCAGGCGGCGCACGCTGACGCCCAGCCAACGCGCAAACGCCGGGTTGCAGCCGGCGACGCGGCCTTCGGCATCGGCCCAGGCAACCGGGGTGCCAAGGACATCAAGGGACGGAGACGGTGGAGCGGCAGTCATTGCACCAATGTAGTGCAAAACGGGGGTGTGTTGCCCCTGCCGTCGGCTGCATCCGTTTGGGCGGTTTAGCAAAGTTAGTGCCGTACACACCAACTATGGTGAATCGGCTGAGTACGAACTATGCCGGACGGTATGGTAGGCGCAGCCCGCTGCGGCTGGGGGTGTGATCCTCGAGAAGCGGGAGGATGAACCCGTACTCTGTGCAGCTTAGTACAGGCGGCGCGGGCCACTCGTTCCCTCAGTTAAGTACAAATGCAGGCAATCGCCACTCCGCGGTAGTCCGGCATTTGAAGGCCGAGCCCAAGCACATAACCGAGGAGCGCGACATTCTAAAAAAGTGACCGCGGACATTAACAAGAGCAAGCGCGAAGCTCGCATTCATGCACGAGCACGCTCGCAAGGTACCCCTCTTGAACAAGTACTTACCCGCTCGTTTGCTTCAACCCGCAGGCAAGGCGCCTGCCACTTTGGCCAATGCTGTGGTGGCACCGTTTCGGAAAAACGTAACCGAGAGTTGCCAGCCCGCGCACGATCCGCCAATGATCACGAGCAGTGGCGAAGGACAACGGTAGGATCCATCTCTTGCGATCGCCTGCATGGCGCGCAGGTCCGAATGACTTGGCGCAGGCGGTGCATGAGGGTGGTAGTGCCACCCTTCCCGATGGTCCCGACCGTTGCCGGCCGCCCACGCAAAACTACAGCCAGCGCAGGAGCACGCTGGCCGCAACAGCCGGAGCCGCGTTGGGAAGTTGATGGAGCACTCGACGCATCGCGGAGTTCTGGGAGTCGGCCTGCGCGAGACATATCAGTTAATCGTTAAATTTCCTGCCATGCAGCGTCGCGCGCAGTGCTTTTCAGCCAGCCGCGTGAGTCACCGCCTGCGACGCTGTCGGCGACGCCAGGAAAACAAGAAGGGCCCCTGTAAACGGGGGCCCTTCTTTACATCAGGCGGTAGGCGCCGGTTACCAGTCGTACTTCAGACCCATCATCGCACCCACCGTGCGGAAGTCGTTGCTCCCACGGCTGGCGTTGAGTTCACCCCAAGCCGTCATGCCACGGCCGAGTTGCAGCTGCACGCCGGCCTTGCCCTCGTAAACATCCTTGGGCGCCGCGCCGGACAGCGACACGTCGTCAAGCCAGACGGCGTTGGCGGCACCATGGTTGTGGTACCAGTTTGCCGTCAGATACGGCTGCACCCGATTGATGCCGTCGCTCGTGTCATGGCCGAACACGCGCACGCCGACGCGACTGCGCAGCCTACCGGCCTCGGACACTGCCACGTGGGTGCCGTTGCTTTCGTCATGGCCCCCTCCGCCCATGCGGTAGTCGGACCAGGTGAGCTGGGCCTGCGGTTCGACGTAGACCGCACTGTTGGCACCCTGACGCAGCGTGAACGCATAGCCGGTTTCCACCGACGCAGTGCGGCTCCGGCTGTCATAGCGCTCGGCCTGCAACGCCTCACCCTGCACCCGGTTGCGGTACTTCCCCAGCTGCGCCCAAGTATCAACATACAGGCCGCCATCGCCAGCCGGATCCTGCACCCAGCTGCCATACACGCCTGCCGACTGCCCCTTGACCCGGCCTTCGGCCGAGTAGCCACTGCTATCGGACGTCACTGTGGTGGTAGCTTCGCCCGCACCCACCATCACCCCCACTACTCCGCGTCCGGTATCGCCCCAGCGACTGATGTCCGCACCGGCCTGCAGTACATGCTGCCGGCTGCGCGCCTGCAACTGGTCCAACAGCGCCGTGTTGGCATGATAGCCGGCCGCGCGGGCCCAGCCGGCTACACCGGCCCGGCCGTCATCCTTGCCGCCAACCAGGTTGGGTTCTCCGATGCGGTCATGCATGGCCAGGTTGAACATGCCCACTGCAGCCGCCTGATTGACCAGATAAGCGCCGGCTTCCGGTCGCAACTGGTGCGTGGCCGGCGGCGTACCCGGTGCACTCGGCACGGTCGGGTCCGTCGGCTCCGTCGGGGCTTCAGGATCCACAGGCGTGGAGGGCAGCTCCGAGCGCAGATACCAGTTGCCGTTTTCTGGCGCAGTGGGCGTGCCCTGGTGCAACGAATACTCGTAAGCCCCAGCGACGGCGCGGCCGGCCAAGCCGAACTGGGCGGCTGAATCACCGTCCACTTCCACCAGCTTGATGCCATCCACGGTCAACCCGCCGCGTCCGTCGATATTGTTGACCAGGATGTCCGCGGTGCCGTAGGTATCGCCCAGAACGTGCAGGCGATCGGTGCGGGAACTGTCATCGCCCAGCGCGGTGTTCATCACCAGCAGCCCCTGGTCGGCGTCGAAGTTGCCCGCCACGGTCAGGGTCTTGAACTGACCGCCGGCAGGCGCTTCGAAGACGACTTGACCCTGCCGCAGTCCGAGGTTACCCACCGACGCGTCGCCGGTCATCTGCCATTGCGAACCGCTGGCAATGGACAGATCGCGGATAACGCCCTCCGTTTTGCCGACCCATGCCGAATTGCGCGACAGACTCAATGACGTTGCGCCCACACCTTCGCCCGAACCCAACACCACGTCACCAACGGCAAGGACATTTTCATCCAAGCTGACCAGGCTGGGCGCGCCGCCCAACTGTTCAAGGAAGACCCCATTGCCGCCAAAGGCCTTTGCACCGGCAGACAAGGCGATGCGGCCGCCATCGGATCGGATGGCGCTACCCAGTGCGGAATCCAACACCCCACCTGCCATGCCCAGCGTGCTGGCGCTTACGCTGGCACCGGCAGCCGCAAGGCCCTCTGCATGTACGCTGGAGTTCACCAGCTGAATGTCGGCACCGGCCTCGGCAACAGCGCCGTGCGCGCCCTCCCCGGTTGTCAGCACGCGGGTATCACGGGCAACGATCTGTGCGCCAGCCGGGCCATAGGCGTACAGCCCATGGCCGCCGATGCCGGCGGTCTCGATATCGCTGTGGCTGATGCTCAGCAGCGCACGGGCGCCATCTCCGGTCTGGCCGGACTTGACCGCATCGGCGCACGAATCCCCACTGCCGGGCAGCAGCGCACAGGCCATCGCACCAAACCCGGCTTCGCCGGTGGTCCTGACCTGCACGTTGCTGGCATTGAGCATGGTGTCGGCGTCGCCCAGGTTGCCCGCTACCTGGGACAGCAGCCCGATGGAGGACGTGCCGTGCGTAGTGACCGTGCTGTCCTGGATATCCACTGCGCCGCCCCACTCGGCCACAACCCCCGCTGCGGTGGTCCCGTCGAAATCTCCACCAAAGGTCTGGACGTCGACCGCGGTCGCACGCAGCTGCGAGCCTGCACCGATCGCATCGAGGCCATAGCTGCCATCGCCATGGGTGGTGACGCGCGCGTCGGCAATGTCAACCGCACCGCCGGCAACGGCGCGTGCACCCATCGCGAACGTGCCAGCGTTGGTCAGGATATCGACCGAGGACACGTGCATGATCGAGTCGGTGCCTTCGGCAATGACGCCATGTGCATAATCACCCGCAGTGGTTGCCCTCACCCCCTCCAGCGTGACATTTCCGCCTTCCACGGCGCGGAAGCCGTACGAGAAGATCCCTTGGGTGGTAACGCTGACGTTGCTGCCGGCGATCGACGAACCCAGCCCCGATGCCTCTACTCCGTGGGCATAGCCCTGATGGGTCTGGACGTCCACGTCGGCAAGTTGCAGGATGCTGCCGGACAATGCCTTGATCCCAGTGGCAGTCGCATCGACCGTGGCCCGGGTCAGGCTGGCGTGGGCGCCTGTCTGCGCCAGAACGCCAATGCTGTTGGCGCCGCTGGCGCTGATCTGGCCGTCCTCGAATCGAAGGTCACTGCCCGCACCGGCGCTGGTGAGGCCGTATGCACTGGCACCACGCGTGGTGACCGTGCTGTTGGCCGCGTCCAGACGCGAACCCGCTGAAGCTTCCAGCCCGTGCGAATTGGTGCCGTAGGTGGTCACCGTGGTGTCATCCAGCGTGACCAGATTGCTGCCTGAACCACTGGACACGACACCGCGGGTGAATCGCCCAGGGTTCCGTAGACACCTCGCGGCCATAAACTATGGCTTAGGCGGAGGTGGTTATGAGTACGAAGCGGTACACCGATGAGTTCAAGATCGAGGCGGTCCGGCAGATCGTTGAGTACG
>NZ_JBOHXV010000138.1:0-8765 GCF_050737075.1 Stenotrophomonas sp. | reverse complement strand
CCCGCTCCGGGACACGCCGCAAGTACGTCCTTGTAGGCTGCTCCAAAACATCCATGTTTTGGAGCGTCCCTCCGGGGGCTACCCGCCGGCCGCCCCCACACACTTCGAGGGCGGCTGGAAGAAGCAGGCACGCATTGCATGCGCCGGCCAACGGCCGGCTCCCGCTTTTCCCGTGGCAACGACACACTGTCGAAGGGGCGGCGGGGGTAGGCTTGCGGGGGCATGAGCCGCATGGATGCGGCGACTGAGCCTACATGGACGTATTTACGGCGTCCCCCGCGGGCCTGCCGCCGCCGGCCCAAATCGGGGAGCGCCTGCAGCCTCCGGCTGTTCGCGCAAAGGCATGAAGCAGCCGGGCAGAGCCCGGCTCCACCAATGTTGCGCAGGTCCGGCGTTAGCGGCGGTCCGCCATCAGGTTGTCGAAGGTCTCGGTGTAGTCCTTGAACTGCGGGATGCGCGTGGTCAGGTCCGGCGGGATCGGCTGCATGCCGGGTGGGACCTGGATCTTGACCGCGCGCTTGTCCGGGTCGTGCGGGGCGTCGGTGAGCGTGTTCTGGCGGAGCACCTGCAGCTTGCCGAACATCTGCTGGAGCAGGGCCTGCTGGTCGGCGTCGAGCGGGATTTCGATCTCGTCGATCTTCATGTGGCCGTTGGGCAGTACGATGATGTTCGGCGCCGGTGCGCGACGCACCGTGACCATGCCGTCGCTGACGGTGATCTTGGGCTTGCCGCGCTCGGCGCGGTGGTTGCGGTATTCCTGGTCGCAGCCGGTGGCGGCAAGGCAGAACAGGGCGAACAGCAGCAGGCACAGCTTCTTCATGGTGGGCGAAGAATGAAAAAAGGGGAGGACTAGTGTAGTCCTCCCCCGTGCAGGCGGCCCAGCTGCGACCGAACGTCGCAGGTGGTCGTGGCTCAGCTGTGGCAGTCGTCGATGTCGCTCTGGTCCATCGTCGCGTACGGCTTGAAGGCCGGCAGCGCGGCGGCCAGGGCCTGCTGCTTGGCCATCATCGTCGGCAGCAGACCGCACAGCTGCTTGGCGCTGGCCTCGATCTTGGCGGCTTCGGCGTTCACCCGCTCCTCGATCCCCTGTGTGTCGCCCGAGAACACCCCGCGCAGCGCCTCGCCGGCCGCCTTCACGCCCAGGTTGGCACCGGCCACGCCGATGTCCATGCCCGCGCCGGCCAGCGCTTCCACCTGCTTGCGGTAGTCCAGCAGCAGCGCACGCTGCTGTGCGTCGATGGTCACCGCCGTGCCGTTGATCAGCAGGTCGCCCTGCGGTGTGATCTCCGCCTTGTTGTCCTGGCCGTCGGAGATATTGATGTTGCCCTGCGCGATTTCCGTCCGCGCCTTGTCCGTGGCGTCCTGGACCTTCTTGCCGATCGAGTCCGCATCCACCACCGGCTTGCCGGTGGCAGGCGGGGTCTTGTTGGAATCGGCGTTGCCACAGGCCGCCAGCGGCAGGCACAGCAGCAGGGTGGGCAGCAACAGTCGAATGTTCATGGTCAGATTCCTTGTAAGAGACTCGCAGCGCGGTTGTGACATGCCCGACGGGGCCGGCGTTACCAACCGGCGTTACGCAGCAGCGGACTAACAGTCCGCTCTACTTGCCGCGCGGCAGCTGCACGCGACCGCGCACGTTGCTGTGGTTGATATCGCCGCTGCCGCTGTTGGCCACCGTCAGGTCGCCGCCGACACCGCGCACGGTCACGTCGCCCGAGCCGTGACGCTCGACCTTGACGCTGCCGCCGACATCACGTGCCTCGACATCACCCGAGCCGATGTTGCCCAGGCTGACGTTGCCCTTGACCTGGCGCAGGTCGACGTCGCCCGAACCGACCGTCTTGATGTCCACATTGCCTGCCACCCCGTCCAGGGTCAGGTCGCCCGAGCCGATCGTGCCGACCGTGGCGTTGCCGCGCAGGTTGCGGCCGGTGAAATCGCCCGACCCCACCGACAGCAGGTTCAGCGCGCCGGCACCGTCCAGCTCCACGTCACCCGAACCGATGGCCGCCGTGACCAGGCCCTTGATGTCGCGCAGCTTGATGTCGCCCGAGCCCACGTCCGCGCTGAGCGAATGCGCGCCGGTCACGCCGGCGTCGCCCGAGCCGACCTTCATCTGCACCAGCACGTTGTCCGGAATGGTGCCGCGCAGGTCCAGGTAGGCGTAGGTGTCGCCGCTCATGTTGAAGCGCATCCCCTGGTTCTCACGTTGCAGGCGCACCACCAGCTTGTCGCCCACCTTCTGCTGGGTCACGGTCAGATCGCGCAGCCAGTCGGCGTTGGAGGCACAGGCGCGGCCGTTGAGCTGGGCGGCGCCCGGGCCGGCCTGCAGCACCAGGTCGTGCTGGTTGACCTCGAACACCACCGCCTTGGCGCCGGCCACGTCGAGTTTCAGCTCGCGCGGGGCGTTGAACTTGCACTGCGGCTCATCGGCCAGTGCGGTCAGCGGCAGCAACAGCAGGGAAGCAAGGGCGATCGTGCGGATCATGGGCAGTTCCTCGACAGGGGCGGGATCAGATTTCGCCAGCGCGGCGGCGCAGGCGGATGGCGATGAAGATGAACACCGCGCCGGCGGCGGCGCCGATCCACAGCTCGGGCAGCTGCAGCGCGGCCAGCTGGCTCGACGGGGACAGGGCCGCGGCCACGTTGTCGCTGTCGCGCATCACCGCCTGCAGCTGGTCGGTGCGGTAGAACAGGTCGCTGCCCGGCAGGGTGCCCAGCAGCAGGCGGCCGACGATGTGCTGCCAGAACCAGCCGCTGGTCATGTCGAACAGCTTCATCACGTTGGTGGTGCTGACGATGATGCCGGCGAACAGCGGCAGCATCACCGCCCACAGGAACGGCTTGGACTTGGCCCAGGCCGACCACATCAGCAGCCAGCCCACGGTCGGCAGTGCCCACAGCAGGAACACCGGCAGCCAGGACAGGTGGCTGACCACGAAGTTCAGCGGGCTGGCCGGCCCCCAGATCAGGGTCATCGGGTTGCCGCCGTGCATCATCACGACTACCGAGAGCACCAGCATGAAGCCGAACATGGTCAGCACCGAGGCGATCACCGCGATCACCGGCGCCACCAGCAACGCGCTCAATGCCTTGGACAGCACCGTCTGGGTGTCCGACAGCGGCAGCGACTTCCAGAACAGGATGCTGCGGTCGCGGCGGTCGTCATACAGCGCGCCAAGGCAGTAGAAGAAGACCACGAAGGCCAGCACCACGAACGGCCACAGCGAGCTGAGTACCAGGGTGGCATCCAGCGTGTTGCCGAGGTCGGCCATGCCCTTGGCATCCAGCTGCTCGGTGAGCACCTTGAGGTCCAGGCCGTTGACGTTGACGTTGGTGTTGTCGATATGCAAGCCGCCGTTCTCGGCCGCGCGGCGCAGGCCCCACATGCCCAGCAGGATGCCGATCAGGCTCATCACCAGCGAGATGCCGCCGGCGATCAGCGGGGCCCACAGGAAACCACCGCGGTTTTCCCAGTACTCGCGCTTGAGCAGCCACTTGAAGGTGCTGGCCTTGCTGATGGGGTGGTTGACGGTGTTCATGCGTAGGTTCCCTTCATGATGGCCACGAACAGATCCGCCAGCCCCGGGCTGCGGAGTTCGCCAAGCGGTGTGAGCTGGGCGCGTGGCACCCCGTCAAAGAGCATCACGGTCTTGCCGAACGGCAGGCCGCGCTCGTCGATCGGCTTGAGCGCGCGCGCCGCGTCCACGGTGTCGGCCGAGACCAGCACTTCGGTGTACCGCTCGCCCACCTCGTCCATGTCGGCGGTCAGTACGATGCGGCCGTCGCGGATGAACATCACGTCGGTGAGGATGTGCTCGATCTCTTCCACCTGGTGGGTGGTGACGATGATCGTCTTCTGTTCGTCGAAGTAGTCCTCCAGCAGGCGCTGGTAGAACTCCTTGCGGTACAGGATGTCCAGGCCCAGGGTCGGTTCGTCCAGCACCAGCACCTTGGCGTCGATGGCCATGACCAGCGCCAGGTGCAGCTGCACGATCATGCCCTTGGACAACTCCCGCACGCGCTGCTTGGGCTGCAGCTTGGTGCTGGCCAGGAAACGCTCGCAGCGGGCGCGGTCGAAGCGCGGGTGGACCCCGGCAACGAAGTCGATCGCCTCGCGCACCTTCATCCAGCGCGGCAGCACGGCCACGTCGGCGATGAAGCACACCTCGTTCATCAGGGCGTTGCGCTGCACGGTCGGGTCCAGCCCGAGCACGCTCAGTTCGCCCTCCACCTGGGTCAGGCCGAGCAGGGCCTTCAGCAGCGTGGTCTTGCCGGCGCCGTTGGGGCCGATCAGGCCGGTGATCCGGCCCGGGGCAATGGTGAAGCTGGTGTTGTCCAGCGCGAGGGTCTGCTTGTAGGCCTTGCGCAGGCCTCGGGCGGAAATGACGACATCACTTGCAACGGCATTCATGAGGATTTCCCCTGGGGCAGCAATTCGTCGAGGTTCAGGCCCAGGCGCTGGATGCGCTCCAGGACCAGTGGCCATTCTTCATTGAGGAACCGGTCGCGCTCGCTGCTGCGCAGCTGCGTGGCCGCTTCTTCGGTCATGAACATGCCCAGCCCGCGGCGCTTCTCGACCAGGCCTTCGTCGGCCAGTTCCTGGTAAGCGCGCGAAACGGTGATGGGGTTGAGCTGGTACTCGGCGGCCACCTGTCGAACCGAAGGCAGCGCGTCGCCGGGCTTGATGATGCCGTCAAGCATCATGGCAATCACGCGTTCTTTCAGCTGACGGTAGATCGGAGCACCATCGCTCCATTGGATATCGCTCATGGTCAGCTCCGTGGGTTCAGCGACTGTGCGAATGAGAAGTAAGGCATGGACAGGGAGCTGTGCAGCCGGCGGGGAGGCGTGGGGGCGCCGTCGGCGGTCCCTGCCTTGATGACGCCTGCGTCCTGCGGGCCTTCCAACGCACCGGTGGCGATGTCGCCGCCACGGTCACCGGCGGGGATGCTGAACCAGCCGAGCACCAGCAGCGCGGACGCGGCGGTGAGGGCTTTGGCGGAGTGGTGGCGCATGCGGTTCATGGGCTTCCCCTGCATCAGGTGACTGGTGTTGTATGCAACTATAACACCGACACGCCGAAGTGCAATACCCGACACACCCCAACTCATGGCAGGGGTGTGACAAGACCTGAATGGGTGACTTAAGTGGTTGATATATCTGGCATATGTGGCGCTGCGTTGCAGCAGGTGCGGTGAGCGTGCATTCAGTCGCGTGATGGCCGCGTGCGTCACGCAGGCCGAAAACGCCCGGTGATATATTCCGCCGGTGCCTGCCCTGCAGGGTTTTCCTCATTCTCTCTACCGGAGTTCCGCGATGTCCCAGACCCCTTCCGTGCCGTCCCCGTTCCACGCCGCGCGGACCCGCGTTCGTCGCTGGGGCAGCGGGCTGCTGCTGGTCGGGCTGCTGGGCAGCGGCGGCGCCCAGGCCGCGGGTCTGCTCGACCTCAATTACCGGCCGCTGGCCGGCAAGACCGAGGTGAACCTGCAGAAGCAGTACGGCGGCAAGGTGCTGCTGGTGGTCAACACGGCCAGCAAGTGCGGCTTCACCCCGCAGTACGAGGGGCTGGAGGCGCTGCAGCAGAAGTACAAGGCGCGCGGGTTCTCGGTGCTGGGCTTCCCGTCCAATGACTTCAAGGGTCAGGAGCCGGGTGACGAGGCCCAGATCCAGGAATTCTGCACGCTGACCTATGGCGTCAAGTTCCCCATGTTCCAGAAGGTGCAGGTCACCGGGCCGGAGGCGACACCGCTGTATCAGCGCCTGGCCGCCGCCACCGGCGTGCAGCCGGGCTGGAACTTCCACAAGTATCTGCTGGCGCGCGACGGCCGGGTGGTGGCGCAGTTCCCCAGCAAGGTCACCCCCGATGACCCGGCGCTGGTCGCCGCGATCGAACGCGAGCTGTCCGTGGCGCCTGCAAAGCGCTGACATCCTCGACATCTCGCACGTGCGTGCGACAATGAACGCTTTCGCGCCGACGTCGGCGTCCAGTCACTTCCAGGAAAGCAGCAAATGAAGATGGGAATGCGCGGCGCAGCGGCGTCGGTTCTGATTCTGGCGATGGGTGCCACGGGTACCGCGATGTCGCAACAACCGGCCGCAGGCGCGGCTGCCAAGGAGACTTCCGTTTTGACTTCCCAGCGTGAAAAGCTCGGCTACGCCATCGGCATTGATGTGGCCAACTCGTTCGCCCCGATCTCCAGCGAGATCGACCTGGCGGCCCTGCGTCGCGGTGTGACCAATGCCTTTGAAGGCAAGCAGCCGCTGATCAGCCAGGAAGAGGCCCAGAAGACCGACCAGGCGCTGCGCCAGGCCATGATGGTCAAGAGCGGCCAGCCGGTTCCGGGCATGGCGCCGGGCACCCCCGCACCGAAGGTGGACCGCGTGAAGGTCGGCGAGATGCTGGGCAGCTACGCCGTGGGCCCGTCGCTGGCACCGCTGAAGGACGATGTGGACCTGGACGCGCTGTTCGACGCGGTCACCACCGTGTTCAACAAGGGCACGCCGAAGATGACGCCCGAGCAGGCCAAGTCCATCCTGGAAGGCTTCATGGCTGCCAAGCAGGCCGAGCAGCAGGCCAAGGCCGCCGCACAGGGCGGCACCAACCGCACCGAAGGCAACGCCTTCCTGGCCAAGAACAAGACCGTGCCGGGCGTGGTCACCACCGCGTCGGGCCTGCAGTACCAGGTGCTGCGTCCGGGTTCGGGCGAACGCCCGATGCCGACCAGCAAGGTGCGCGTGAACTATGAAGGCAAGCTGCTCGACGGCACCGTCTTCGACAGCAGCTACCAGCGCGGCCAGCCGGTCGAGTTCGGCCTGGACCAGGTGATCAAGGGCTGGACCGAAGGCGTGGCACTGATGCCGACCGGTTCCAAGTACCGCTTCTGGATCCCGGGCGAGCTGGCCTACGGCGAGCAGGGTACGCCGGGCGGCCCGATCGGTCCGAACGCGACGCTGACCTTCGACGTTGAACTGCTGAACGTTCTTCCGTAATCGGAACTGGAGTCACCACGGACATGCGTGTTTCGATTTTCGGTACCGGCTACGTCGGTCTGGTCACGGGTACCTGCCTGGCCGATGTTGGCCACCAGGTGGTCTGCGTCGACATCGACCAGGCCAAGGTCGACGGCCTGAACCGTGGTGTCATCCCGATCTATGAGCCCGGGCTGGAGCCGATGGTCAAGGCCAACCATGCCGCGTCGCGGCTGGCCTTTACCACCGACGCCGCCTCGGCGGTCACGCATGGCCAGGTGATCTTCATCGCCGTGGGCACGCCCCCGGACGAGGACGGCAGTGCCGACCTGCAGTACGTACTGGCCGTGGCCCGCACCATTGGCCAGTACATGACCGTACCGACCGTGGTGGTGAACAAGTCGACCGTGCCGGTAGGCACGGCCGACAAGGTCCGCGCGGCCATTGCCGAGGTACTGGCCGCGCGTGGCGAGGCGATCGCGTTCGACGTGGTCTCCAACCCCGAATTCCTCAAGGAAGGCGACGCGGTGGCGGATTGCATGCGGCCTGACCGCATCGTGATCGGCGCCGCCAATGCCGAGTCGGTGGCACTGATGCGCCGCCTGTACGCACCGTTCAACCGCAACCACGACCGCGTGGTGGAGATGGACGTGCGCTCGGCGGAGCTGACCAAATACGCCGCCAACGCCATGCTGGCGACCAAGATTTCGTTCATGAACGAAATCGCCAACATCGCCGAGAAGGTCGGTGCCGACATCGAGCAGGTTCGCCAGGGCATCGGCTCGGACCCGCGTATCGGCTGGCACTTCATCTATCCCGGTGCCGGTTATGGCGGCTCGTGTTTCCCCAAGGATGTGCAGGCGCTGGCGCGCACCGCCCAGCAGTACGGGCATGAGCCCAAGCTGCTCAATGCGGTGGAGGCGGTCAACGACGCGCAGAAGGGTCACCTGTTCCAGCTGATCCAGCGCCACTACGACCGTGGCGAAGATGAAGGCGTGCGTGGCCGCACCTTCGCGGTGTGGGGCCTGGCCTTCAAACCGAATACCGACGACATGCGCGAGGCCTCGAGCCGGCGCCTGTTGGCGCAGCTGTGGGAAGGCGGCGCGCGCGTGCGCGCCTACGACCCGGAAGCCACCGACGAGGCCCGCCGCATCTTCGGCGAGCGCGATGACCTGGTGTTCTGCGACAACGCCTACGACGCGCTGGATGGCGCCGATGCGCTGGTGGTGGTCACCGAGTGGAAGCAGTTCCGCAGCCCGGATTTCGTCCGCCTGCGCGAAGCACTGAAAGACGCGGTGGTCTTCGACGGCCGCAATCTGTATGACCCGCAGGAGATCGAAGCCGCGGGCCTGGCCTATTACGGCATTGGCCGGGGACGTTCGCTGCATGCATGAGTCCACTCCCTCCGCGCGTGAGCAGGCGCTTGAAGCGCGCCTGATCGAACTGGAAATGCGCGTGTCCTTCCAGGAACAGGCACTGGCCGAGCTGAGCGAAGCCCTCGCCGATGCCCGCATCGAGGGCACCCGCAACGCGGACCTGACCCGCCTGCTGCTGGAGGACCTGGGCAAGGTCCGCAACGCGCTGTATTCCGATTCGGGCGAAGAACCGCCGCCCCCGCACTACTGATCGATCTGACGCCATGAGCGATACCCTCCGCGACCAGCTGCTGGGCCTGGGCTTCAAGTCCGCGCCCAAGCCCGAACGCACCCCCGACGCCCGCCGTGACGGCCGGCCCCCGAACAAGCCGCACGGCGCCCGCCCACCGGCAAAGGCCGGCGAGGGCGCCCGTGCGC
>NZ_JBOHXV010000137.1:0-8932 GCF_050737075.1 Stenotrophomonas sp. | reverse complement strand
GCGGCACCCACCGCGTAGCGCCGGGCTCTGCCCGGCCGTAGGTACCGACTGTTAGTCGGTACACATATAAGGAGAAGCCTCATGTGGTATTTCGCCTGGATCCTCGGCACCGGCCTGGCCTCGGCCGCCGCCATCCTCAACGGCATGTGGTTTGAAGCACGAGAGGCCGGCGCCACAGACCGCGACGCCCGATAACCCCGACGGGTATCGCCGACTGGGGACGCCGACTGGGTAGAGCTGACTGGGTAGAGCCGACTGTTAGTCGGCTGCTCCCAAACCGTAAAAAAAGGTTGCCCAAGGCGTCATCACACCGTATCCTTGTCGGCTCCTTCGGGGTGTAGCTCAGTCTGGTAGAGCGCTACGTTCGGGACGTAGAGGTCGCAGGTTCGAATCCTGTCTCCCCGACCACTTCGGTGGTCGCATTGAAGCCTGGAAACACGATTTTCAGGCTTTTTTGTCAAGGTCGTGGCAACACGGCATCCGAAGGTGAAACAACGGTCCCCCTTGCCGCCGAAGGGAGGGATCGATACAATAGGCGGCTCCTTACGGGGTGTAGCTCAGTCTGGTAGAGCGCTACGTTCGGGACGTAGAGGTCGCAGGTTCGAATCCTGTCTCCCCGACCATACAAGTGGTCACATTGAAGCCTGGAAGACGAATGTCCTCCGGGCTTTTTTGTATTTGTCGTTCGCGTTGCCCCGTACCATGTGCACACCCCACGCGCGTAGAGCCGGGCTTTGCCCGGCTACGCGAACCGCCAGCACCACGTAATGCCGGGCAGAGCCCGGCGCTACGCGCTTGTTGGCACACCGTTTTAGAGATGCCTGCCATGACCCCTGCCGATCCCCATTCCACGTCCCTGCTTCGCGGGCGCGTACTGGCCTTTTCCGCCATCCTGCTGGCCGCGCTGAACCTGCGCACGGCGGTGACCTCGGTGACGCCGCTGCTGGACCAGCTGGGCCAGACCTTCGGCTTCGGCACCACCATGACCGGCGTCTTCGGCATGCTGCCGACCGCCTCGTTCGCGCTGTTCGGCGTGACCACACCCATGGTCGCCCGCCGCATCGGACTGGAACGCACCGCCCTGCTGGCGATGGCGCTGGCGGCCGTTGGCCTGCTGCTGCGCTCGATGGCCGGCGGCGTGGGCAGCCTGCTGTTCGGTTCGGTGGTGGCGCTGGCCGGCATGGGCATCGGCAACGTGGTGGTGCCACCGCTGGTGAAGCGCTACTTCGCCAACCGCGTGGGCACCGTGAGCACGCTTTATATAACGGTGCTGCAGCTGGGCACGATGGTGCCGGCGCTGCTGGCCGTGCCGCTGGCCGAACAGGCCGGCTGGCGGGTGTCGCTGGGCATCTGGGCGATCTTCGCCGTGGCCGCCGCCCTGCCCTGGATCGCCCTGGCGCGCCGCCGCCCGCACCCGGACCCGCTGGACACCGCTGCCGACCCGGCCGCCCAGCCGCACGGCAAGGTCTGGCGCACCCCGCTGGCCTGGGGCATGGCGCTGATGTTCGGCATGACCTCGCTGATGACCTATTCGATGTTCACCTGGCTGCCGCGGATCGTGGTGGAAGCCGGCGCCACGCCGCGCTTCGGCGGGATCATGGTGGCGATCTTCGCCGCGCTGGGGCTGCTGCCCTCGCTGACCATGCCGGCCCTGGCGGTGCGCCTGCGCAACCCGTTCCCGCTGGTGGTGATTGGTTTCAGCGCGTTTTTGATTGCGTTTGCTGGGCTGCTGTTTGCGCCGATGAAGGCCCCGTGGCTGTGGGCGGTGCTGTTGGGTATTGGCCCCTCCACCTTCCCGCTGGCGCTGACCCTGATCAACCTGCGCACGCGTACCCCGGCCGGTTCGGCGGCATTGTCTGGTTTCATGCAGGGCGTGGGCTATGCGTTCAGCTGCCTGGGCCCGTTCCTGTTTGGCTGGCTGCATGCGATCAGCGGCGGCTGGCATCTGCCGTTCGGGTTCCTGCTGGTGTGTGCGCTGGTGTTGTTGTGTGCGTCTTGGGTGGCGTGCAAGCCGCAGAAGCTGGAAGACGTGTGGTGATCGCGATGGCCGCGCGGTGCCGCAGCGGTAGAGCCACGCCCTGCGTGGCTGCCCTTCGCCGGACACCGCGAAGCCACGCAGGGCGTGGCTCTACGGATCGTTAAGCACCCGGGCGTGGGGTCGAATGGGTTCGGCGTCACATATCGCGCTGTTGCGCCGCCCGCATCACGCGTCGTGCGCATCTTGTGACGTAGCGTGTCTGTAACTGACCGGTCTTGCGACACGGTCAGCCAGATCGGTTCTGCCGCGCAACCTGCGGCAACGGCCGATGAACGGTTTCAGGGTGTTCAGACCCCCGGAACAACGCCGTGGCGGCGGCCGGATGGTCTTATAAATCAATAAGTTGAAGTATTGATCGCGTCTGTTCCCACAGCTGCGGAGGCCATGGTGCGTCTTAACAATTTGTCAACAAACGCCAAGTCAGGCACGATTGGCATGTGATGTGCGTCACGTTTTACGCACAAACAGATTCTTTTGAAGGGATGCTCCCGGGGGTTCCATGTTTAACCATCGGCCGCTGACGCTCTGCGTCGGCCTGGCATGCGCCACGCTTTGCTTGTCGGTTCCGGCCTCTTTTGCGGCCACGTCGCGGGCAGACCACCTGGCAGAAATCAGTTCCTATCGGGACCAGGCGCGCTGGCTCGACGCGCTTGCCGCGATCGAACGCGCCCGGGTGGACGCGCCCAATGACGACCTGCTGTACCGCCTGCAGGTGCTCACCCTGTCCGACATCGGCAATGCGCACCGCGCGTGGAAGCTGTACCAGGCCCGCCCCGACCTGTTCGACGACGCGCAGAAGCAGCGCTTTGAAGCCAACTACCTGGCCAAGCGGGTCGGCTGGAGCTTGGCCTATGGCGC
Organism: Stenotrophomonas sp.; assembly: GCF_050737075.1. GTDB lineage: Bacteria > Pseudomonadota > Gammaproteobacteria > Xanthomonadales > Xanthomonadaceae > Stenotrophomonas. The sequence continues at coordinate 6,036 of NZ_JBOHXV010000137.1, read as the reverse complement.
GAGCGAAGACACCCGCCTGGACGAGGCCGAAGACGCGCTGGCGCAGATGGAGCGCTACCTGCAGCGCGACGGCCTGACGGTGCAGACCGCGCCGCTGCGGATCCGCTATGACCGTCTGATCCTGCTCAACCGCCTGGGCCGCCACGAACAGCTGCGCACCGAATACCGTGCCCTGCTCGCCGAAGGCCATGAAGTGCCCAATTACCTGCTGGCCGCCGTCGGCGATTCGCTGATGGCCGGCCAACACCCCGACGAAGCCATTCCGGTGCTGGAAGCGGCCCTCAAGGCCGACCCCGGCCGCAGCGAAGTGCATTCCGAACTGGCGTACGCGCACCTGGAAAGCGAGCGCGCCGACACCGCCATTGACGTGCTCACCAAGTGGCAGGCGCAGGAACCGGCGTGGCGCTGGGCCAACGGCGCGCGTGCGCCGTATGCGAACTGGCCGCGCTACGAGGCCGACCTCAACCTGTCCATGATCCGCGCCTACAGCGGTGACCTGCCCACCGCGCAGCGCGACCTGGAAAAAATGGTGGAACTGGCGCCGGCCAACGGCGGCACGCAGTCCTCGCTGGGCAACGTGTACATGATGCGCGGCTGGCCGCGCCGGGCACTGGAACGCTACAGCATGGCCAACACGCTGGACCCGCGCGACGTCTCGGCGCGCCTGGGCCAGTACGACGCCTATGTGGAACTGCAGCGCGACGACCTCGCCCGCCCCATCCACGATTCGCTGCTGGAGCGCTACCCCAACCAGCCCTCCGTGCAGCGCATGGACCGCAGCTGGAAGGCCCACCGCGGCTGGCAGCTGCATGCCTATGCCGAAGGCGGCCGCAGCTCCGGCGGCGGCGGCGCCTCGCCGCTGGGTAACGACGACGGCCGCTATGGCGTGGAAGTGCAATCGCCGGTGATCGACGACCGCTGGCGCGTGGTCAGCTTCGCCGACCGCCGCAGCGTGACCTACCAGGAACAGACCATCCGCCCGCTGCGGATCGGCCTGGGCACGCGCTACCGCTACGGGCAGGCCGATGCCGAGCTGTTCGTCAACCGCGCCAACGACCATATTGGCGACACCGGCCTGAGCGGCGGCTTCGGCTGGCAGTTCAACGACCACTGGCATGCGGGCGTGACCGCCGCACGCAACGACGCCGACGCCTCGCTGCAGGCCCGCGTGTCCGGCATCACCGCCGACAGCGTGGCGCTGGCGGTGGACTACCGCCGCAATGAACTGACCCACTGGAGCGCAGGCGCCAGCCAGTTCCGCTACGACGACGGCAACCGCCGCGACACGCTCAGCACCAGCATCGAACAGCGCCTGCTCACCCGCCCCACCCTGCTGCTCGACGGCCTGGGCAGCATCTATGCCAGCCGCGGCAGCATGGATGACGTGCCCTACTTCAACCCGAGCGAAGACCGTTCGGTGGAGATCGGCCTGCGCGTGGACCAGCAGCTGTGGCGCCACTACGAGCGGCACTTCCGCCACCGCCTCACGGTGTCGCTGGGCAACTACTGGCAGCAGGGCTTCGGCAGCGCGCTGGTGCCCTCGGCCGAATACCGCCACGAGTGGCAGCTGGCCGATGGCCGCATCTTCGAATACGGCGTGAGCTGGTCGCGGCCGGTCTACGACGGACAACGTGAACGACACATCGGCCTCGACGCCGGTCTGCGCTGGGGACAATGAGATGCGACACATGGACTTGAAGCGCTTCACTTCCTGGCTGCTGCTGGCCCTGCTGGCCGTCTGCGGCGGCGTGCAGGCACAGACCGCCGCGCCGCCGGTGCTGGATTCGGCCGACAACGGCCTGCTGGTGCTCAGCTACCACGACATCCGCGACGACGTGGCGGTCAAGGGCGACCCCGATGCGTATTCGGTGAGCACCCAGAACTTCGCCGCGCACCTGGACTGGTTGTCGGCGCATGGCTACCACCCGGTGTCGCTGTCGCAGCTGATCACCGCCTCGCAGGGCGGCGCGCCGCTGCCGACCAAGCCAGTGCTGCTCACCTTCGATGACGGCCTGCGCAGCGTGTACACCAAGGTGTTCCCGCTGCTGCGCGCCTACAACTACCCCGCGCTGGTGGCGGTGATCACCGATTACGTGGACATGCCGGCCGATCGCAAGATCGATTACGGCTACCGCCCGTTCACCCGCGACGACTTCCTCACCTGGGAACAGCTGCGCGAGATGCAGCGCAGCGGCCTGGTCGAACTGGCCAGCCACACCGACAACCAGCACCACGGCGTGCAGTCCAACCCGCAGGGCAATTCGACCCCGGCGGTGATCACCCGCACCTACGACCCGGCCACGAAGCAGTACGAAACCGCCGCGCAGTACGAGGCACGCCTGCGCGCCGACCTGGCGCTGAGCGTGAAGCGCCTGCAGGACAACGTGGGCGTGAGCCCGAAGGCCATCGTGTGGCCGTATGCGGCCTACAACACGCTGAGCAACCGCATTGCCGAAGAGCTGGGCATGCCGGTGTCGTTCGACCTGGAAGGCCGCAGCACGCCGGTGACGCGCGACCTGCACGGGCTGGCGCGCCTGCTGGTGACCGGCAACCCGCCAGTGACCCAGCTGGCCTACGAGCTGCGCCGCGACGTGGAACGCGACGGCATGCGGGCGCTGCAGATCGACCTGGACGCGGTGTACGACGCCAACCCGGCGCAGCAGGCCAAGAACCTGGACGCGCTGATCGACCGGGTCAAGAAGATCGGCCCGACCCACGTGTTCCTGCAGGCCTTCGCCGACCCGGACGGCAATGGCTCGGCCGACGCGCTGTACTTCCCCAACCGCCACCTGCCGATGCGTGCGGACCTGTTCAACCGCGTGGCGTGGCAGCTCAAGACCCGCGCCGGGGTGAAGGTCTATGCGTGGCTGCCGGTGCTGGGCTATGAGCTGAAGGACCCGGCCATCCGCAAGGCGCTGGCCATCGAGAGCCCGGAAAAGGACGGCATCTTCCGGCTCGATTTCACCAACCCCAAGGTGCGTCACATCATCGACGACATCTACGAAGACCTGGCGATCAACTCGTACTTCGAGGGGCTGCTGTTCCATGACGATGCCTACCTGCGCGACACCGAACTGGCCAACCTGCCGCAGGAAGGCGACGACGGCGCGCGCACCCAGGCGCTGATCGACTTCACGCTGGAGCTGCGCAACGCCGCGCAGCGCTGGCGCCCGAAGCTGGCCACGGTGCGCAACCTGTACGCGCAGCCGGTGCTGCAGCCGCAGAGCGCCAGCTGGTTCGCCCAGCGCCTGGACCTGTTCAACAAGGCCTACGACCACACCGCGCTGATGGCGATGCCGTGGATGGAAGGCAGCCGCAACCCGGAGAAGTGGCTCGACCGGCTGGTACTGGCGGTGCGTGAGCACGACCCGGACCTGTCGCAGACGATGTTCGAGCTGCAGACGGTGGACTGGCGCACGCAGACCCCGATTTCCGGGCAACGCCTGCGCGCGCAGATACGCCGCCTGCAGGCGCAGGGCGTGCGCCATTTCGCCTGGTACCCGGACGACTTCATCGCCGGCAAGCCCTCCACCTACGATGCGCGCGCAGCGATGTCGGCACGCACCTTCCCTTACGAGGAAAAGTGAGGCCGCCATGCATCCGTTCCTCTACCTGCTGTTCCAGTTCGCCTTCTTCTACCCGATGGTGATGGCGTTCTTCTGGATGTCCGGCGGGCTGTATTACTTCTTCCGCCGCGAACGCAAGGCGCGCCTGCGCGACGACCCGCCGCCGATGACGCACTACCCGTTCGCCTCGATCCTGATTCCGTGCCACAACGAGGCGGACAACCTGGACGACACGCTGGGCGCGGCACTGGCGCAGAAGTACCCGGACTTCGAGGTGATCGCCATCAACGATGGCAGCCGCGACGACACCGGCGCGCGCCTGGATGCACTGGCGGCGCTGCACCCGCGGCTGCGCGTGGTGCACCTGGACCGCAACCTGGGCAAGGCCAATGCGCTGCGCATGGGCGCGTTGGCCGCGCGTTCGGAATACCTGGTCTGCATCGACGGCGATGCGATGCTGGAAGAGCACGCCACCCACTGGATGGTGTGGCACCTCACCTCGGGCCCGCGTGTGGGCGCGGTGACCGGCAACCCACGCATCCGCAACCGCTCCACGCTGCTGGGCCGGCTGCAGGTGGCCGAGTTCTCTTCGATCATCGGCATGATCAAGCGCGCGCAGCGCGTGTACGGTCGCATCTTCACCATTTCCGGGGTGATTGCCGGCTTCCGCCGCACGGCGCTGCACCGCATCGGCTACTGGGCCGATGACATGATCACCGAAGACATCGACATCAGCTGGCGCCTGCAGCTGGACCATTGGGACATCCGCTACGAGCCCAATGCGCTGTGCTTCATCCTGATGCCCGAGACCCTGCGTGGGCTGTGGAAGCAGCGCCTGCGCTGGGCCCAGGGCGGCGTGGAAGTGCTGCTGCGGCATGGCCGTTCGCTGTTCGACTGGCGCAAGCGGCGCATGTGGGGCGTGCTGCTGGAATACATCCTGAGTGTGTTCTGGGCGTACACGATGCTGACCATCATCGTGCTGTGGGCGCTGGGCAAGTTCATTCCGCTGCCGTCCGAGCTGTACATCGCCACGCTGCTGCCGCAGTGGCATGGCGTGATTCTGGCGCTGGTGTGCCTGCTGCAGTTCGCCAGCAGCCTGATCATCGACCGCCGTTACGAAACGCATATTGGACGTAATTACTTCTGGGTGATCTGGTACCCGATGGCGTACTGGCTCATCAGTCTGTTCACGACCCTGGTGGCCCCTGCCCAAGACGCTGCTCAAGCGCCGGGGCAAGCGGGCGATCTGGGTCAGTCCTGACCGGGGTATACGATGAACGCCACCAAGCCGACCCGCCGTTACGACTCACGCCTGATCCGCAAATCGCGCCAGCAGCCACGGCTGCAGCGTACTGCGTGGGGGTTTGTCACGATTGCCTTCTGGGGCTTTTACTTCTACCTGTGGGCGCCGCTGGTGACCGCGCTGTCGTGGTTCTTCGGCGGCAAGCTCGCGTTCCTGCAGCTGTATGAGTACAAGCAGTCGGTTGACCCGTTCATTGTCATTGCGCTGCCGGTGATGCTGGTGTGCTGCTCGGTGCTGCTGATCGCGTGGGCCGAATACAACCGGCTGCGGTTTGCCGGCAAGGAACGCCGCAACCCGCGCGAGGATGTGTCGCTGGACGAGATCGCGCGCAACCTGAGCGCCAGCCCGGCGCTGGCCGCGCAGCTGGCCCAGGGCAAGTCGGTGACGTTGCATATGGACGACCAGGCAAGGCCGGTGGGGTTGACGGAGCAGGTTCTGGCGGGTTGATCGGCTGACCCGCGCGTAGAGCCACCCCATGGGTGGCTGGTCTTCGGCGGGCACCGCGCAGCCACCCATGGGGTGGCTCTACCGCGAAATCTGCATCGCGCGGCCACCCATGGGGTGGCTCTACCGTGAAATATGCATCGCGCGGCCACCCATGGGGTGGCTCTACCGCGGGATTGGCACCGCTCCCCCATGTGTAGACATCTTCACATCCCTGACCCCGCCGAGGCGTAGATTCCGCCTCGGAGACATCCCGCACTTAACTGTGAGGGGATTCATCATGTTGTCTATCAAGACGCTGGTCGACGAAGTCGCCCGGGCAACCGGCCTTGGGAAAAATGCACAGGCGTTTCTCGGGGTCGTAGCCGATTACATCTTCAAACAACCCGGTGGCATCGCCGGCTTCCGCGACAAGTTCAAGAACGCAGGCCTCGGCGACATCTTCGATTCGTGGCTGTCAGGCCAGCCCAACATGCGCACCATCGATGCGGGCCAGATGCGCAGCGCGCTCGGTACCCAGGCCGTCCAGGAAATCGCGGACAAGTCCGGCTCATCCAGTGCGATGGTGCCCACGCTGCTTGCCACCGCGACTCCCATCCTGATACGCGCCATCACCGCCGGCGGGGTCATGCCCACGTCGCTGCCGGCCGGCCTCGCAGGCCTGATGGGGGGCGACAAGACCGGCGCAAGGCGGCCGTTCCGGCTCTGGCGCTGGGTGTTGCC
>NZ_JBOHXV010000136.1:0-9181 GCF_050737075.1 Stenotrophomonas sp. | reverse complement strand
GCTTTAACCTGATCCCGGATCTGACGCTCTACGACAATGTGGATGTGCCTTTGAGGTATCGCGGGCTTAGCGCGAGAGACCGTAAAGAAAGGATCACCCGCGTCTTGGACCAGGTTGGCCTTGGGTCCAAGGCTCACCATTACCCCGGTACACTATCGGGCGGTCAACAGCAGCGAGCGGCAATTGCGCGAGCGCTGGCTGGCACGCCCAGACTGCTGCTGGCTGACGAGCCGACGGGCAACCTGGATACGGAAATGGCAAACGCCATCTTGGTGCTCCTCCAAGAGATCAATACATCCGGCGCTACGATCATCATTGTCACTCACGATCAGGAGGTTGCCCTTCGAGTAGCCCGAAACGTGCACATCGTGGATGGGCAGCTGTCTGACTTGGTCAGACCAGCGAACGGCTTTGCCGTTGCCTAGGTTGGATCAGCAGCCCAGGCGGGAGTACAAGCCGGTAAAGCGGACTCCAGTCCGCTGCGCTCAGCGATGCCGCCATGCAGCACGTCAACGGCAGCGGACTAATAGTCCGCTCTACCCCGCCGTGGTGCCCACCTGCCGCAGCTGCTTTACAGCAACCCGTCGCGCTTGACCGCGAGATAACGCTCCACCAGCGCGCCCGGCAACGCATCGGCGGTGACATCCAGCACCATCACCCGGTGGCTGCGCAGCGCCTCGTGCGCATCATTGCGCTGCTGCAGATAGCGCGCGATCGCACCCGCCTGCGCGGCATCCTGCAGGGTGTCCACGTCCTGGCCGAGTGCGGCGTCCAGCTCGCGCTCGCGCAGGCTGGCCACGCACACCAGGTGCTGGCGCTGGAGCAGGCGTACCGCCACCAGCAGGTCCTCGATATCCTCGTCGCGCACGTTGGTGACCAGCATCACCAGCGAACGCCGGCGCTGGCGCAGGCTCAATTCGGTGGCCGCCGCCAGGTAGTCGGTCGCAACCGGCTGCGCCTGCAGGTCGTAGCTGGCGCGCAGCAGCGCGTCGATCGCGCCCATGCCGCGCTGCGGGGCCACCCAGCGGCTGTCGCCGCCGCTGGCGAACAGGCCCACGCCGTCGCCCTGGCGCAGTGCCAGGTAGGACACCACCAGTGCGGCATTGAGCACGTGGTCGAAGTGCGACAGGCCACCTTCGCTGGCCATCATGCGGCGGCCGGTGTCGATCATCAGCACCAGCTGCTGGTTCTTCTCGTCCTGGTATTCGCGTGAGATCAGCTTGCGTGCGCGCGAGGTCGCCTTCCAGTCGATCTGGCGCAGGCTGTCGCCGATGCGGTATTCGCGCATCTGGTGGAAATCGGTGCCCTCACCGCGCCGGCGCTTGAGGTGCGCGCCCACCAAGCGCGAGGCCTGTTCGGCACTGAACAGCGCGAAGCGGGTCAGCGGGGCGAAGTTGGGGTACACGCGCACGGTCAGCGCCGGTGGCAGCAGGCGCAGTTGCCGCCACATCCGCCACGGCGCGTGCAGGCGCAGGTGAATGCCGTCGAAGGCGAAGCGGCCGCGTGCGGTCGGCGTGAGCGTGTACTCGATGCTGCTGGCGACGAGCGGCTTGAGCGTCAACGTGCGCGGCAGCCCCTGCAGCGACCATTCGCCGGGCACCCGGTCGAACACCTCCACCCGCTGGCGGCGGCTGGACTCGATGCGCAGGGTGGTGCGCCGCTCCACGTTCAACGCCAGTGATTCAGGCAGGTCGCGCTGTACCGTCGGCGAGGGCTGCGCGCGCAGCCGCAGCAGGTCGATCAGCGCCAGCAGCGCGATCGCCGCGCCCGTGGCCTGCCAGGCCCAGCCGGGCAGCAGACCAAACGCCACCGGCAGGCCGAGCAGTGCCCAGCCCACCAGCAGCACCAGCAGCAGCGGCCCTGGCCTCATTTGCGCGGCGCTTCCACCTTGGCCAGCAATGCCGTCAGTGCGTCGTCGGCCGACTGCCCTTCGATCTGCAGCTCCGGCGCCAGCGCGATGCGGTGACGCAGCGCGGGGCGCGCGATCTCACGCACATCGTCCGGGGTCACGAAGTCGCGGCCGGCCAGCACGGCCTGTGCGCGCGCCGCACGCACCAGCGCGATGCTGCCACGCGGGCCGGCGCCGAGCGCGATGCCCGGGAAGCTGCGGGTCGCGGCGACGATGCGTACCGCGTAGTCCACCACTTCCGGGTCCACGATGATGGAGGCGGTGGCCTGCTGCAGCGCGATCACCTCGGCGGCGTTGAGCACGCGCGGCACCTGCGACAGGTCGAAGTCGGCCGCACTGCGGCCGGTGGTGATCGCATCCACCATGCGCTTCTCATCTTCCAGCGCCGGGTAGTCGATGATCACCTTGAGCAGGAAACGATCCAGCTGCGCTTCCGGAAGCGGATAGGTGCCTTCCTGTTCCACCGGGTTCTGCGTGGCCAGGGCCAGGAACGGCGGGGTCAATGCGAACGACTTGCCTTCGATGGTGACCTGGCCTTCCTGCATCACTTCCAGCAGCGCGGACTGGGTCTTGGCCGGGGCGCGGTTGATCTCGTCGGCCAGCAGCAGGTTGGTGAACACCGGGCCGCGGCGGATCTTGAAGCTCTCCGATTTCGGGTCATACACCGCGTGTCCGCTGACGTCGCTGGGCATCAGGTCCGGGGTGAACTGCACGCGCCCGTAGTCCAGCTCCAGTGCTTGTGCCAGCGCACGCACCAGCAACGTCTTGCCCAGCCCGGGCACGCCCTCGATGAGCACGTGGCCGCCGGCCAGCAGTGCGATCAGGATCTGGTGGAGTACCTCAGGCTGGCCGATGAAGGCGCGGCCCACCGCCTCGCGCACGGCATCGACGCGTTCGACCAGGCTCTGGCCGGACAGCGCGGGAGGGGACAGCGGCGGCGGAACGGTCGGCTCGGTCATAGCAGGTTTCTCATCTGGATCAGCAGGCGGATACGGTCACGCAGGGCCACGACATCCTTCGATGGCGGTACCTGCAGGGCGGTCTGGACGCGGGAATGCGGCCACTGCAGCAAGGTGGCGATGGCGTGTACCTGCGCCTCGCCGGCCAGTGCGGCGGCCGTGGGCGCACGCCGCCGCAGGCGCGCCAGGAAGGCGCGGCGCACGGCGTCGTACAGCAGCGGGGCCTTGCCGTAGCGCAGCAGGTGTTCGCCACTGGCACGCACGTGCTCCAGCAGCGAACGTCGTTCGGTGGCGGGCGCCGGCAACACGCTGCCCAGCCGCTGCGAGCGCTGCCACAACCAGCCCAACAGGGCGAGCAGCAGCGGCACCCATACCGGCCAGCCCTGGTAGAAGATGCGCGACCACAGCGTGGGGGGCCGCGAGCCGTAGATCAGCCACATGGTGCCCTTGGCGTAGTTCGGGTCCAGCAGGTAACGGGTCAGGTCGCGGTGGGCGATGTCATGCAGGCCATCGGCCAGGCTGTCCTTCGGATCGTCGGCACGGAAGGGGCGCGGCGTTCCCTTGAGGAACTCCATGTCCGATACCACGTCGACGGTGCCGGCGCCCTTGCGCAGGCGCGCGAACACCAGCCCGTCGTCGTCGCCCCATTCGCGCTCCACGCGGATGCCGTCAGGCGCGTCCACGCCAAAGCGGCGGCCCCTGCAGAACTCGACGTGGCCCGGGTCGTCGGCAATGTGGAACGGCTTGCACGCGCTGTCGTAGTACTCGGTGTCCACGCCCAGGGCGTCCAGCAGGGGCCCCTGCGTTTCCTCCTCGTCCTTGGGCAACGGTGGCGTGCGCAGCAGCAGATGGCCGCCGCCCTCCACCCACTGCAGCAGCGCCTTCGCGGTCGGGGCAGGCACATCGGCGTTGTCCTGCAGCAGCACCAGCGTGTCGCCCGGCTGCAGCTGCATGCGCCGCAGGTCGATGCGCGGACCGGACTGCGCGGTGATGCCATCGGCACGCAGCGCCTGGCCCAGCACGTACAACGGGTTGTAGCTGGCCTCGCCCTGCGGTGGCAGGTGTTCGGTGTGGGTCACGCGCTCATGGGTGCGCAGGAACAGGATCGCCGCGGGCACGCCCAACACCACCAGCACGCCAACCACCAGCAACCAGCGAAGACGCGTGCTCATGCGCGCCACCGGAACTGGGTCTGGAGCGTGGTGGCCAAGGTCTCGAAGTCCTCCGGCTCGGGCAGGCGCCCGGCATAGGCGGCGTACTGCCACACCCGCACGACCTGCGCGAACAGGGTGCGGTCGGCCTCCTCGGGCATGCGCCGCGACGCGCGCAGGCATTGCGCCTCGGTCGCGCCCGGCGGCAGGACCACCTCGGCGCGCTCGCTCATCGACTCCACGCTGGCGCGGTACAACAGCGCCAGTGCCTGGCGTGGCCGGCCCTGCTGCCACAGGTCGCGCGCGCGCGCGGCCGGGTCCGGCGGGATGACCTCGGGCAGCTCCACCGCCTCCTCGAGCACCGGGTCCACGGCCGTGCGGCGGCGCGCCCCGGTGCCGCGCAGCCAACGCACCCAGCGCGGCGCGGTGGCGACCAGCAGCACCACCAGCAGGCCGACGAAGCCCCACAGGATCCATTCGGCGATCTGCGCAGGCAGCAGCGGACCCTTGGGCCGGCCCTTGCCGTTCTTGTCCAGCTTCCGCTCGTTCTTTTCGGCTTCCTTCTCCGCGTCGGTCAGCGTGCGCTCCCAGCGGCTGACCTGACGGGTGGAACTCACCAGTGGATCTTCGTAGCCACGCTGCACCGCCTGGCGGAAGCCGGCCGTGTCCGGCGCGGTACCCCCGAAAATCACTGCCGGCGTGTTGGACGGATCATCGGCCGGTACGTCCGGGCTGTCTTCGCTTTCGTCCTCGTCCTCGTCGCTGTACGCCTCGCCGTCCTCGTCGAAGGCGCCCTGCGGCACGCTGCAACTGGGTGCCGCGCCCGGTTCGGTGGCGTGCACGGCGGCCATCGGCCAGCACAGCACCAGTGCGAGCACCAGCAGGGGGGCGGCCTGCTGCAGCCGTTCGCGCAGGCGGCGGAACGCGATTTCCACGTCCCAGGCTTCCATCTCGGTGCGGCGGTTGAGGTACAGCGCGAAGCCGGCGCCCGCGTAGAAGGGCCCGATCAACGTGGCGGCCAGCCAGAAGAAGGCATTTACGCCCAGCTTCGCCCACGGCGGCATGGTTTCGCTGACCATCTCCCACGCGGCGCGCCAGGAGTCGGAGAGCAGGTCGAACGGCACGAACAGGAAGATCGCCGCGATGCAGCCGCTGACGATGACCAGCTCGAACGCCATGCAGACGGTGGTCAGCAGCAGGGCAGGCCCGAAGGCACCGCCAAGCACCGCGCGGCGGCGCACGCCGCGCTGCTGGGCGTCGCTGCCCTCCAGCAAATTGACCGGCATCAGCAACGCACGGAACGGACTGAAGCGGCGCCAGCCCAGGTAGCCCCAGAACCCGGTCCAGCCCCAGCTGCGCTGCGCACGCAATGTCTGCAGCGGGCGCGGTTCGTCGCCGAACACGCCGCGCGATATCACATACAGCGCGATGCGGTCCGTCAGCGGCTTGATCCACCACATGGCGATCCACGCCCAGCCAAATGCATCGGCCCACCACGCCGCCGCGTTGAACAGCACGAACAGCGGCAGCGAGACGCACACCAGCGGCAGCCAGATCGCGCGGGCATGGCGACGCACCAGCGCGGTGCCCAGCTCCATGGCCTCCCACTCCGAGCGGGCGCGCAGGTTGACGTTGAGCTGGTCAATGCGCACGGCCATCTCCTCGTCCGCCACGCCACAGCCACACGAACACCAGGGTCCACAGCACGGCGGCCACGCTGTACTTGCCCCACGCGGGGACGGCGGCAATGGACGACCAGAATGCTTCGATGAAGGCGGCCACCAGCAGCATCGCGGTAACGCCCAAGCACAGCTTCGCGCCGATCACGCCGCCTTCCACCAGCGCATCGATGCGACGACGGCGGCCGGGTGCCAGCAGCTTCATGCCCAGCTGCAGCCCGGCACCGCCGGCGATCACGATCGCGGTCAGCTCGAAGGCGCCATGGCCGACCACGAACCGCCAGAACGGATCGCCGTGGCCGATGTGCTGCAGGTGGCCGGCCGCAGCACCGATGGTGAGCCCGTTGAACAACAACACCAGCACGGTGCCGACACCCGCCAGCAGGCCACTGGCGAAGGTGCGCAGGCCGATGCTGATGTTGTTCATGATGTAGTAGCCGAACATCATCCAGTCCGTGCCGCTGTCGCGGCCCAGATGTGGCGACGACGGGTCGTACATGCGCTCCATCGCCGCGATGTCTTTGTTGTCCATCAGCATGTGCACCACGTCCGGGTGCCATTGGATCAACGCGAAGCTGCCCACCAGCGGCAGCACGAACAATGCGGTGGCCACCCACATGCTGCGCGCCTGGCTGCGCACCAGCTGCGGGAAGTCGGCAAGCAGGAATTCCAGTGCGCGCCGCCAGCGGGGCGCCGGGGTGCGATAGAGCAGGCCGTGGCCCTCCTGCATCAGCTGCTGCAGGCGCGCCACCAGCTGCGGGCTGTAGCCGCGCTTGCGCGCCAACGCCAGCTGCTGGCACAGGCGGCGATAGCGCTGCGGGACATCTTCGTCATTGAGGGAAGACGGGTCGACGATGCGCCGCGCGCGGCGCGCGCTGTCGCCACGCAGGGTGAGCCAGCGCTCGAGCGCCTGCCATTCGCCCTGGTACCGGGCGACGAACTGTTCCTGTCTCATCGGCGCCCCAGCAGCCAGTTGGCCATGGCATACAGGCGCAGCACGCCGACCTGGCCCTGCCCGCCGCTGATCGGCTCGGCTACGGCGGCCAGTTCCTGCTGGCGAGGCCCGGACAAACGCGGCGCGCGCTCGGCGAAGGCGACCACCGCCGCCTGCTCGGCCGGCAGCAACGGCTGCGGCGGCGCAAGCACCGTGTCGATGGCCACGCTGGCGGCGAGTGGCCGGGTGGTGTCGTGAATGACCACCGTGCCGGCAACGAGGTCGCCGAGGCGGCGCCCATGCGGGTCGAACAGGCTCGACAGCAGACCCAGCGCATAGCCGAACGGCAGCATGTCCACGGTGCGCAGCAGGTTGCGGGTGATGGCGGCCATCCAGCCGATCGGCGCGCCGTCCTGGGCAACCACGCGCAGGCTCAGCAGGCGCTTGCCCAGGGTGCGGCCCCAACAGGCTTCCTGCACGATGGTGTAGGCCCACATCAGCAGGAACATCAGGGCCAGGTAGAGGCCCTGGCCGAATTCGCCCAGCACGGCCAGCGGAATGCTCAGCAGCAGCAGCGCCGCCACGCGGATCACGAAGTCGATCGCCCAGGCCAGCGCTCGCGGCACCGGGCCGGCGGCCGGCAGGTGCAGTGGCACGCCTTCGGGCGTGATCACTTCACGGTAGGTATCCAGCATCGGCGCGCTCATGCGCGCACGCGGCGGGAGGTGGGGCGCCGGATTCCTCTCCGGTCGGCTGCCAACGGCATGCGGTTCTCGACTGCTTCCTGGGTCGGACAACGACTTTACCGTGTACAGGCACGCACCGGTAGAGCCACCCCATGGGTGGCTGCAGGTGCCGGAACAAAACCGGCACCCTCACATCCCAAGGTACTTATCCTTCAACCGCACATAGTGGTCCGCCGAGTAATGCAGCGACTCGATCTCCTGGTCGCTCAGGGTGCGCGCCGGCCGTGCCGGGTTGCCCACCCACAGCTCGCCTTCGCCGACCACCTTGCCGGGCCCGACCACCGCGCCGGCGCCGACGAAGCTGTGGCGGCTCACGGTGGCGCCGTCCAGGATGCACGCACCCATGCCGATCAGGCAGTAATCGCCGATGGTGCAGGCGTGCACGATGGTGCCGTGGCCGAGCGTGACGCCTTCGCCGATCAGGGTCGGGTAGCCGCCCTTGTTGTACGGGCTGTGGTGGCTGACATGGATGATGGTGCCGTCCTGGATGTTGCTGCGCGCCCCGATCCGCACATGGTTGACGTCACCCCGGATCACCGTACCCGGCCATACCGAGACATCCTCGCCCAGCACCACGTCGCCGATGATGGTGCAGGCCGGGTCGATGTAGGCGCGCGCGCCGACGACGGGGAAGGTATCGAGGAAGGGGCGCAGGGGGGACATGGGGGAGCTCCGTAAGGCAGGTGGAGATGATAAGGCCGGGGCGTGCCCCGGACCTGCGGATGCGCCGCGTGGGACACGCATGGCGTGTCGCTACGCCGCGTGGATCACCGCGTAGAGACACGCCATGCGTGTCCCACGTAGACCGTTACGCCACCCGGCTGCGCCGCGCGCGTTCCAGGTGCACCAGCAGCAGCGAGATCGCGGCCGGGGTCATGCCGGGAATGCGCTGGGCCTGGCCGATGGTCTGCGGGCGCACGCGTTCCAGCTTCTGCTGCACTTCGGCCGACAACCCGCGCACGCCGGCGTAATCGAACGCGGCGTCGATGGCGGTGTTCTCGTGGCGCTGCTGGCGTTCGATCTCGTCGCGCTGGCGGTCCAGGTAGCCGGCGTACTTGACCCCGATCTCCACCTGCTCGGCGACCTTCGCGTCATCCACGCCCGGGCCCAGCGACGGCACCTGCATGAGCGTGGCGTAGTCCAGCTCCGGGCGCTTGATCAGATCCAGTACGTTGGTTTCGCGGCTGACCGCCACGCCCAGCGTGGCTTCCACCTCGCGCCCCAGCGCGTTGCCCGGGGTGGCCCACAGCGCACGCAGCCGCGCCGATTCCAGCGCCACCGCCTCCTGCTTGGCCTGGAACGCGGCCCAGCGACGCTCGTCGACCAGGCCCAGTTCGCGACCGATGCCGGTCAGGCGCACGTCGGCGTTGTCCTCGCGCAGCTGCAGCCGGTACTCGGCGCGGCTGGTGAACATGCGGTACGGCTCGGTGGTGCCGTGGGTGATCAGGTCGTCGACCAGCACGCCCAGGTAGGCCTCGTCGCGGCGCGGGCACCAGCCGGCTTCATCGCGGACGTGGCGCGCTGCATTGAGTCCGGCCAGCAGGCCCTGCGCGGCGGCCTCTTCATAGCCGGTGGTGCCGTTGATCTGTCCGGCGAAGAACAGCCCGGAGACCGCCTTGGTCTCCAACGTGTTGTTCAGCCCGCGCGGGTCGAAGAAGTCGTACTCGATGGCGTAGCCGGGGCGGGTGATGTGCGCGTTGCCGAAACCGCGGATGCTGCGCACCAGCGCCAGCTGCACGTCGAACGGCAGCGAGGTGGAAATGCCGTTGGGATAGATCTCCACCACGTCGAGCCCTTCGGGCT
>NZ_JBOHXV010000135.1:0-9628 GCF_050737075.1 Stenotrophomonas sp. | reverse complement strand
GTCCAGTGGACGATCACGCTTCTGCGGTAGCCCCGGCCGTTGGCCGGACCTCGACAATGCTGGAGTTCAGGCAAGCCGGCCAACGGCCGGCGCTACCAGAGGATCAGAACGTGTACCGAACCCGCCCGGTAGAGCCAGGCCCTGCCTGGCTGCACCAACGATCAGAACGTATAGCGAACGCGCCCGTAATAATAGGCACCATTGCTACCAATCGGCGACAGCACGTCATACGGCAGGTTGCCGTAGTAGTAGATGTCCTCGTTGGAGAGATCCGAGTAATTGTCGGTCAGGTTCTGCCCGCCCAGCGCCACGCTCCACTGCGGCGTGATTTTGTATTCCACCTCGGCATCCAGCTGCCATTCGGCCCCATAGGTCTGGCGCGGCACGAAACCGTCACCGAAGTTGAACACCCGGGTCACGCTGCCGTAGCGACTGAGGCGGCTGCTCAGCGTCCAGCGGTCGTTGGCCCAGCTTGCGGCCAGCTGCGCGCGCGTGCGCGGGGTGGCGTCGGTGAGCGTGTTGGTCTCTTCCACGCCGAACAGCACGTAGTCCGGATCCAGCGCCAGCAGGCGCGCCGGCGTGGGCAGCACGTTCTTCAGCGTGGTCTTGTTGTACGCATAGGTTCCGGTCAGCAGCAGCTGCCCATCACCCAGCGACTGGCGCCAGTTGGTGACCAGTTCCGCACCGCGGGTGCGGGTGTCGGCGGCGTTGACGAAGAAGCTGGCGCTCTGCAGCCCGCTCACGCCGAACTGCTCCAGCACGCTGTTGGTGAGCGCGTCGCCGGTGATGCTTTCCGACAGCGCGATGCGGTCGTCGATATCGATCTGGTAGAAGTCCAGCGACAGATCGAAGTGCTCGCCGATACGGCTGGTGAAGCCCAGGCTGGTGTTGAGCGACTTCTCCGGCTTGAGGTCGCTTGCCCCCAGTGCGCGCGCGATCGGATTGTTCACCGAGAGCACGCGGCCCTGCACCAGCTGGCCGGCGGCGTTGTAGCCGGTGGAGGTGGATTCGTAGCCGATCTGCGCCAGCGACGGTGCGCGGAAGTTGTTCGAGATCGCACCGCGCAGCGCGAACGCCGGGGTGAACTCGTAGCGCAGGCCGAGCTTGCCGGTCAGTTCGCCGCCGTAGTCGTCGCTGTGCTCGTAACGGGCCGCGAGGTCGCTGGAGAAGTGCTCGCCGAACTGGCTGGACAGGCTGGCATAGGCACTGGCCACGTCGCGGCTCAGCGAGGTGGCGTCCTGCGGGGTCAGGCCGCCGCCGGCCTGCGAACCGGTCGGGCGGTCGGTGTACGGGCCGGCCGCGTAGCTGCTCGGGTCGCCCGGGCGGGTCTGGAAGTGGTCGCGCCGCGCTTCCAGGCCGAGGCCCAGGCTGTGGCTGTTGTTGCCCTGGGTGAAGACGCGGCCCAGGTCGACGTTGCCCACGGTCAGTTCATTGCGGTAATCGCCGGTCTTGAAACGGGTCGGGCTGCCCGGGCCCAGCGAGGCATTGAGCGAGTTGCGCAGGCGGTAGGTGAAGTCATTGAAGCCGTAATCCAGGCTGGCGTCGTAGTTCCACTCGCCCCACTGGCCCTTCGCACCGGCCACGGCCTGCACGTCGCGGTTCTCGCCCTCGGAGATCGGGCGGTAGCCGTTGGGATAGATCTGGGTCCAGTTGGCGTCGCTGTCGGGGTAGCGGAAGTAGTTGGCGCCTTCGCTGTCGCGCTGGTTGAAGGTGCTGAAGAAGTAGAACTTCGAGGTTTCACCGAACGGCAGCTCGGTGTTGATCCAGGCGTTGAGGTCCTTGGTGCTGCCATCGCCCAGCACATAGTTGCGCTGGCCCTGCAGCGCCAGGTTGGCGTCGCTCTGGTCCCACGGCGGGATCTGGTCGAAGCCGGCGCGGTTGGTGCCTTCGCGGTTCTTCAGCTCCAGGCCGACGCGCAGGAAGCCGCCGTCTTCACCCAGCGCGGTGCCGACCTTGGCGCTGACGAAGCTGGTCTGGCCGTCGGTGAGGGTGCGGTCGATCGGCTTCAGGTCGGTGTGGTGGGCACCGAAGCTGGCCTCGATGGCGCCACCTTCCGGCGCGTCGTCGAGGATCACGTTGATCACGCCGGCCACCGCGTCCGAGCCGTACAGCGCACCGGCACCGTCACGCAGTACTTCGATGCGCTTGATCGCGCTGACCGGGATGGAATTGAAATCGACCGGGGTGGTGCCCTTGCCGATCTTGCTGTCCGCATTGACCAGCGCGCTGGTGTGGCGGCGCTTGCCGTTCACCAGCACCAGTACCTGGTCGGGCGAAAGGCCGCGCAGCTGGGCGGCGCGGACGTGGTCGGCGCCGCCGGAGTTGGACTGGCGCGGGAAATTGAACGACGGCAGCAGCGCCTGCAGTGCACTGCCCAGCTCGCCATTGACCACGCCGGCGCGGCGGATGTCCTCGGCCGTCAGCACGTCCACCGGGGAGGTGGACTCCAGCACCGTGCGGTCGACCGCACGGGTGCCGGTGACGATCACGGTGTCCAGCGTGGTGGCCGAAGCGGGCGCGTCCTGCGCATGGAGGTCCTGGGCCAGCAGGGGGGAGGAGAGGACCAGGGCAATGGCGAGGCCAAGACGCGACGCGGACGGACGGGACATGCGGGCTCCAGCAGTACGACGAGGGGGGAGGGGGAGGGGTGGAGGATATGTATGTACCAATCCATCCGGATGAAGCGATATATTATCTTGGCGTGAGGGCCCCTTTTGATGCAAGTCCCAATACGGGCCGGCATCAGCTCATAGCCGTTCGGCATCTATGCTGGCGGCCGATGTCCCTCACGCTTGTGCACCGTAGCGACACGCCATGCGTGTCCCACGTAGCCCCAACCCCCCGGAGATACCGCAACATGAAGTCCACCCCCCTGCTGCTAGCCGTCCTCCTGGCCATCAGCGGCTGCGCAACCACCACCCCGCTTGCCCATCAGACCCAGCCCGCCACCACGTCAACCACCGCCAGCCTGCAGGGCGACGCCGCCCGCCCCAACGCCGCCGCCGGCTGGGTGCGCAGCGAGCTGTACTTCGGCGTGGGCGAGGAAAGCGGCGCGTCCGCGCGCGAGCAGACCGATGCGATCAGCGAGGCGCAGTGGCGCGCGTTCCTCGACAAGGAGGTCACCCCGCGCTTCCCGGACGGCCTGACCGTGTTCGATGCCTACGGCCAGTGGCTGTTCCGCGGCGCGGCCGAGCCCAACCGCCTGCGCACCAAGGTGCTGGTGGTGCTGCACGAAAACACGCCGCAGCGCCGCGCGGACATCGAGGCGATCCGCCTGGCGTGGAAGCAGGCCACCAAGCACCAGTCGGTGCTGTGGGCACAGCAGGCGGTTGAAGTATCGTTCTGAGCACGACGGGCCGCAGCGGCGCCGCAGGAGTGATGATGGACATCAAGGAAGGGCGTTCCCGCATAGGCGTGGGCGTAATGCTACTGGCACTGGCCCTGGCAGCCGCGCCGGCCTGGGCGGGCGCGCGCGATGCGCTCCGCTTCAGCCCCGCCAACGGGGTGCAGGTGCAGGCCGATCTTGCCGAAGACGGCCTGATCGATGTGCAGATACTGCCCGCCGGCACGCGCCAGCGGCTGCCGGCGGCCCAGGATGCGGACGGCCAATCGCAGCTGTCCTCCGAGGACATCGATTTCGATGGCTACCCCGATCTGGTGGCACGGGCCCCGGTCGGCCAGGTCAACGAAGCGGTGGCGGTGTATCGCTACGATGCGCGGCAGGCGCGCTTGACCGCGCTGGTGCCCACCACGCACGGGCAGGAACAATGCGGCGGGCTGATGGGCCTGGCCGTGGAGGCGGCCACGCGCACCCTGACCAGCAGCTGCCGCAGCGGGCCGATGTGGTACGTGGACGTGTACCGCTACAACGGCCCGGCGCTGTACCTCTATCGCGCCGAGCGGATGAGCATGCTCGGCGATGCGCTCGACGCGGTGGTGGCGGTGAAGCAGCCCGACGACAGCGGCCCACTGGCGGTATGGAGCACGTTTGACGCCGCCGGCAAGGTGCTGGAAACGGCCATCGCCGATGGCCTGGAAGCGCCGCGCAGCGGGGTTCCGCTGCAGCCGGTGAGCGGCCGCGTGGTGCCCGAACGGCTGGCGTTGTACGCCCGGCCGGGCGACACCGCCACGCGGCGCTATCTGGTGGCCGGTGACACGGTGGCGCTGCTCGATGAACGCGACGGCTGGGTGCAGGTGCGCTACGCCAATCCGACGCACGGTGCCATCGTGGGCTGGGTAAACGGCATCGCACCCTGAACCGCGCCGGGGCATGACGCCCCGCGTGGCGCCGCGATCGCGCGGATTCGCACGCGAATGTCACTGAGGCGGGTCTAGGCTCGGGGCTCCCCTTGAACGTGGAAGCCCCGTCATGAGCAAGCGTGTTGCAGAAATCGTCGTCGAAACCCTGCAGGCCGCCGGTGTGCGCCACTGTTACGGAATCGTCGGCGACACCCTCAACCATGTCACCGATGCCATCCATCGCAGTGATATCGACTGGGTGCACGTGCGCCATGAAGAGGTCGCCGCATTTGCCGCGGGCGCCGATTCGCTGATCAGCGGCCAGCTGACGGCCTGCGCCGGCTCCTGCGGGCCGGGCGGGCTGCACTTCATCAACGGCATCTTCGAGAGCAACCGCAACCGCGCGCCGCTGGTGCTGATCGCCAGCCAGGTGATCACGCCCGAGCTGGGCATGGAATTCCCGCAGGAAGTGGACTTCAAGGCGGTGTACGCCACCTGCAGCGTGTTCTGCGAGCAGGTGTACAGCCCGGAGCAGGCGCGCCGGGTGGTGGCGCTGGCGTGCCAGGCGGCGATCAGCCGGCGTGGCGTGGCGGTGGTGATCCTGCCGGCCGACATCAGCGAGGCAGAGGTGAAGGACGACCGGCCGTTCTCGGTGCATTACGCGCAACCGGTGCTGCGCCCGAACGACGAGGAACTGCAGCGCATCGCCGCGCTGATCGGCGAGGGCAAGCGCGTCGGCATCTACGCCGGTGCCGGCTGCGAGCACGCGCATGATGCGCTGGTGGCGTTGGGTGCGCGGCTGAAGGCGCCGATCGCGCACACCTCGCGTGCCAAGGACTTCGTGGAGTACGACAACCCGTACAACATGGGCATGACCGGCATCTTCGGCATCGAGTCGGGCTACCACACGCTGATGGCCTGCGACACGCTGCTGTTGCTCGGCGCCGATTTCGCCTGGGGCCAGTACTACCCGGACAAGGCCACGCTGATCCAGGTGGACCGCGATGGCAGCCATCTGGGGCGCCGGCACCCCGTGAACCTGGGGGTGGTCGGTGATATCGGCCCGACGCTGGAGGCGCTGCTGCACCTGCTGCCCGAACGCGAGGACCGCAGCTTCCTGGACGAGTGCATCGGCCACCGCGAGAAGGCGCTGGCCACCCGTGCGAAGGAAGAGGAGCCGGGCGAGGGCACGCTGATCCACCCGCAGCACCTCACCGCGCTGATCGACCGCCACGCCAGCGACGATGCGCTGTTCACCGCCGACGGCGGCTCGCCGATGGTGTGGATCCTGCGCCATATCCGCGTCAACGGGCGCCGCCGCACGCTCACCAGCCTGCTGCACGGCACGATGGCCAACGCGATGCCGCAGGCGCTGGGCCTGCAGAAGGCCTATCCCGGGCGCCAGGTGATCTCGCTGTCGGGCGACGGCGGCATCGCCATGCTGCTGGGCGACCTGCTCACCGCCGTGCAGGAGAACCTGCCGATCAAGGTGGTGGTCTACAACAACAGCTCGCTGAACTTCGTGGAGCTGGAGCAGAAGGTGGAAGGGCTGCTGGACAACTACACTGACCTGGAGAACCCCGATTTCGGCCGCCTGGCCGAGGTGATCGGCTTCTACGGGCGCACCGTGACCCGCAGCGAGGACCTGGAGCAGGCCGTGCAGGACGTGCTGGCCCACCCCGGCCCGGCCCTGCTGGACGTGCACACCAGCCCGACCGAGCTGGTGATGCCGCCGCAGGTGGAGGCCAAGCAGGTGGCGGGCACCGCGCTGTACGCGGCCAAGGCGCTGCTGCACGGGCGCGTGGGGGATGTACGGGACCTGTTGGCGAACAATTTCCTCAACAAACCGTAGTTCCGCTGTTCCATCCATGCCTCTGTGCGCGGGGACGGGGAGGGCCTACCATCGGGTACCCCCCACCCCGTGCCCCCTACGCATGCCTGCTTCCGCTCCCGTCTCCGGACGCCCCCGCTGGTTCGTCGCCGGCGACTTCAACGGCTTCTTCGGCCTGGTGGTCGACAACCTGTCGATCCTCGGCTTCATCGCGATGGCGCTGGTCGGCATCTTCCAGTTCCCGCCGGACGTGGTGTTCGGCCGCATGTTCCCCGGCACCGCCTTCGGCGTGCTGGTCGGCAACGTGCTCTATACGTGGATGGCGCGACGCCTGGCCATCCGCACCGGTCGCGACGATGTCACTGCGATGCCGCTCGGGCTGGATGCGCCGACCAGCATCGGCATGGCCCTGCTGGTGCTGGGCCCGGCCTTCCTCGCGTTCAAGGCGCAGGGTCTGGCGCCGCACGACGCGGCGATCGCCACCTGGCAGCTGGGCATGGCCTCGCTGGTGATCATGGGCGTGCTCAAGGTGGTGCTGTCGTTCTTCGGCGAGGCGGTCACCCGCGCGCTGCCGCGTGCGTCGCTGCTGGGTTCGATCGCCGGCATCGCCATCGTGCTGATGGGCTTCCTGCCGCTGCTGGAAACGCTGCGTTCGCCGGTGGTCGGCTTCGTGACCTTGGGCCTGCTGCTGTACGTGCTGGTGGCCAAGCGCAAACTGCCGATCCGCGCGCCGGGCGTGCTGGTGGCGTTCGTGTTCGGCACAGTGCTGTATTACGGGCTTGGCCTGGCTGGCTTGGGCGCACCCGGCTTCAAGGTGCCCGAGTGGGTGCCGCCGCAGATCGTACTGCCGTGGCCGACGCTGGGCTTCATCGAGGGCCTGCCCACGGCGATCACCTACCTGCCGCTGCTGCTGCCGTTCGGCCTGCTGATGGTGGTGGGCGGCATCAACGTGTCCGAGAGCGCGCGCGCGGCCGGCGACGACTACCGCACCCGCGACATCCTGCTGGTGGAAGCGGTGGCCACGCTGGTGGCCGGGCTCTGCGGGGGCGTTGCGCAGACCACGCCCTACATCGGCCAGCCGGCGTACAAGCACATGGGCGCGCGCAGCGGCTACACGCTGCTGACCGGCCTGTTCGTCGGCATCGGCGGCATGCTCGGTGTGATCTCCGGACTGGTGCAGTGGCTGCCGCTGGCGGTGCTGGCGCCGATCATCGTGTACGTGGCCATCGACATCACCACCCAGGCCTTCCAGGCCACGCCGCGCGAGCATGCCGGTGCGATGGTGCTGGGCTTCCTGCCGTCGGTGGCGTACCTGCTGGCGATCAAGGCGCCGGGCTGGATCGCGCCGGAGCAGCTGGTGGCGATGACCACCACGCTGGATGGCCACGGCCTGCCCGAGCTGGCGGTGATCTTCACCCTGGGCAATGGCTTCATCATCACCTCGATGCTGTGGATCGCGGCGGTGGTGGCGATGATCGACGGGCGCCTGCTGCGTGCCTCGGGCATCCTGCTGGTGGCCGCGGCCCTGACCCTGTTCGGCCTGATCCACTCGGTGGACCCGCGCGGCGGTATTTACCTGCCGTGGCAGCTGGCCGGCCTGCCCATGCAGATCATGTGGCAGTTCGCCGGTGCCTACGTCGCGCTGGCCGCGTTGTTGGGCCTGTTGTCCCTGCAGAAGAGCAATCACGACCAACGGTCGTGATCGTTATTCGTCCCCATCCAACTCGGGGTAATGCCGGAAGATGCCGTTGGTTTTGAACGCCAGCCGGCGTTCGGAGGCCAGGTAGGCGGCGATGTTCGGTCGCCGCTCCACCCTGTCCTTCAACGCATACAGCAGTGGCAGAGTCGGCCGCAGTGCCTGCATGCGCTGCGGGAACATGTAGTCCAGCCCGCTGACCAGCTGGAACAGCGACAGGTCCACGTACGAATGCTCGCGCAGCGGGTGCAGGCCGCCATTGGCCTCCAGCACGCGTTCGAACCAGCCAAGGAACTTCGGCAGCCGCTCGCCGCGCATGGCCACGGCGCGTGCCTTCGCCTCGCGCTTCTGGTCCTCGTAGTACTGCGAGGCCGCGATGGGGTGGTGGGTGTCGTGGATCTCGGCGACCAGGTCGGCGATGGTCAACTGCAGCTGCAGCGCCTGTACCCGGCGCGAGGCCGCCTCGGGCACCAGGCCCAGCTCCGGACCGAGATGATCGAGGATCGCCCCGACCTGTGCGATCACCTGCCGCCCGCTGACCAGGAACGGCGGCGCGAACGGGCACAGCCCCTCCTGCCTGCCGTCGAGGAACGGCTGCATCACCTCGTCACCGTGGACGCGCGCCATGTCGGTATAGGCAGCGCCCGCATCTTCCAGCGCGAGGCGGATGAACTCGCCACGGCCCTGGATGCCGGTCCAGTAATAAAGCTCGTAGTGCATGCGCGGATTCCGCTCGTGGGAGCTCCAGCTTCGGCGTGCCAGCCGAAAGCGGACGTGAGCATGATGTCATGGCGCATGCAGCGCCCACGGTCTACAGCGTCTGCAGGAAGGCCTGGATCGCGCGGCGTTCCTCCGCGCTCAGCGCCAGCGGCTGCAGCAGCGGGTCGGGCAGCGGGAACGGGTCGGTGGCTTCGCTGCCACCGCGCGGACGTGGCTGCCCGCCGCCCACGCTGTAGAACAGCAGCACCGCGTCCAGGCTGCGCATGCTGCCGTTGTGCATGTACGGCGCGGTGCGTGCCACGCCGCGTAACGATGGCGTGCGGAAGCGGCCGCTGTCGGCCGGGTCGCCCGTGACTTCGTAGCGCCCCAGGTCCTGGCGGGCGCGCCCGTGCAGGTGCAGCCCAAGGTTGTGGAAGCCGTTGTCGGTCAGCGCCGGGCCGTTGTGGCAGTTCATGCAGCGCGCCTTGGTGCGGAACAGGTGCAGGCCGCGCAGCTGCTCGTCGTCGAGCAGGTCGCGGCGGCCGGCCAGGAAGCGGTCGAAGCGCCCCGGTGGCGGCGCCAGGCTGCGCTCGAACGCGGCGATGGCCTGGGCGAGCTGGCGGCGGTCGATGGGCGCATCGCCGAACACCGCCTCGAACTGTTGCCGGTAGCCCGCGTCGGCGCGCAGCCGCGCGGCGGCCTCGTCGGCACTGAAGGCCATCTCCTTCGGATCGGCGATGGGCAGCAGGGCCTGGGCTTCCAGCGTGGCGGCGCGCCCATCCCAGAACAGCGGCTGCGCGTAGCCGCTCATCAGCACGCTCGGCGCGTTGCGCCGCCCCGGTTGCCGGTCATGGCCGAACGACACGCGGCGCCCGTCGGCGAACGCCAGGTCGCGCTCGTGGCAGCTGGCGCAGGCGATCTGGCCGGAGCGCGACAACTGTGGGTCCTCGAACAGGCGCCGGCCCAACGCGACCTTGGCCGCTGAGCCGGGGTTGCCTTCGGGGTGCAGGACCGGCGGCAGCGGCGCCATCTCTCCGGCCACCACCCCGGCGTCGAGCTGCGCCGCCGGCCACTGCGCGATGGGCCGCGCATAGGCCTGGCGCAGGCACGCGGCTGCGGGCGGTTCGGGACCGAGCAGCTGCCGCGCGCACGCCGCCGGCAAC
>NZ_JBOHXV010000134.1:0-9662 GCF_050737075.1 Stenotrophomonas sp. | reverse complement strand
ATGCGCTGCGCCCGGTGAGCGGCGCACGCTTCCGCGTGCATTTCGTTTCGAACGTGGACGGCGCCGCCATGCAGCGCACGCTGGCCACGCTGGACCCGGCCACCACCGCCGGCATCCTCATTTCCAAGACCTTCGGCACCCAGGAGACCCTGCTCAACGGGCAGATCCTGCATGACTGGCTGGGCGGCAGCGAGCGCCTGTACGCCGTCAGCGCCAACCCCGAGCGGGCGGCCAAGGCGTTCTCCATTGCCGCCGGCCGCGTGCTGCCGATGTGGGACTGGGTGGGCGGGCGCTATTCGCTGTGGTCGGCGGTCGGCTTCCCGATCGCACTGGCCATCGGCTTCGATCGCTTCGAGCAGCTGCTGGACGGCGCGGCCGAGATGGATGCGCACGCGCTGAACGCGCCGCTGGCGCAGAACCTGCCGGTGCTGCATGCGCTGACCGATATCTGGAACCGCAACCTGCTGGGCCATGCCACCCACGCGGTGATGACCTACGACCAGCGCCTGGCGCTGCTGCCGGCCTACCTGCAGCAGTTGGTCATGGAAAGCCTGGGCAAGCGCGTGCAGCTCGACGGCAGCCCGGTCGACAGCGACACCGTTCCGGTGTGGTGGGGCGGGGCGGGCACCGACGTGCAGCACAGCTTCTTCCAGGCACTGCACCAGGGCACCAGCGTGATCCCGGCCGATTTCATCGGCTGCGTGCACAACGATGATCCTTACGTGGTCAACCACCAGGCGCTGATGGCCAATCTGCTTGCGCAGACCGAGGCGCTGGCCAACGGCCAGGGCAGCGACGACCCGCACCGCGAGTATCCGGGCGGCCGCCCGAGCACGATGATCCTGCTCGACGCGTTGACCCCGCAGTCGCTGGGCGCGCTGATCGCCATGTACGAACACGCCGTGTACGTGCAGTCGATCATCTGGAACATCAACGCCTTCGACCAGTTCGGCGTGGAGCTGGGCAAGCAGCTGGCCAGCCAGCTGTTGCCGGCGCTGCAGGGCGAGGCGCATGCGATCACCGATCCGGTGACGCTGGAGCTGTTGGAAAAGCTGCGCGGTTGAAATCCTGACGCACCCGGAACGCATCGGGTGGAAAGCCCCCTGAGTCAGGGGGCGGCCGCGAAGCGGCGGGGGTCTGGGTGGTGGTAAGCGGGGGCCCGCGTTTTGCGCAGCAAAGCGTGGGGTGAAACGCGTATGCGTTTCACCGCGAGGGATCGCGCTCCGGGCTGGGCCGCTTGGCCAACTTCCGCTGCAACGAACGCCGGTGCATGCCCAGCAGGCGTGCCGCCGCCGAGACGTTGCCGCCGGTCTCGTGCATGGCCTGCTGGATGTGTTCCCACTGCAGGCGGCTGATCGGGGTCATGGAGTCCGGCGGCTCCATGTCGCCGTCGTCGGCCGGGCCGTCGTCTTCCTCGCCCAGCGCACGCAGGATCATCGGCACCGTGGCCGGCTTCGGCAGGTAGTCGTCGGCACCCAGCT
Organism: Stenotrophomonas sp.; assembly: GCF_050737075.1. Lineage (GTDB taxonomy): Bacteria > Pseudomonadota > Gammaproteobacteria > Xanthomonadales > Xanthomonadaceae > Stenotrophomonas. The sequence goes on along the minus strand of NZ_JBOHXV010000134.1, from coordinate 8,181 downwards.
TGATCGCCTCCACCGCCGTGGCGATGCTGGCGTACCCGGTCACCAGCAGGATGCGCATGTCCTCGCGCAGCGCACGCAGCGGCTGGATCAGTGCCAGGCCGGATTCGGAACCCAGCTTCAGATCGATCAGCGCATATGCCGGCGGCTGCTGGCGGGCCAGCACCAGGGCCGAGGCGATGTCGCTGGCAGTCACCGTTTCCAGGCCCTTGCGGGCGAGGCTGCGCTGCAGCGTGCGCAGGTACAGTTCGTCGTCGTCGACCAGCAGGCCATGGCTGGCAGCGGGCAGGGTGGGGGTGGTCATGCGGGGTTCTCCGGTGAGGCCAGGGGCAGGCGGAAGCCGACGCGGGTGCCGGCACCGTTGGCCGGACGCATCCACAACTCGCCGTCCAGGCGCTCGATGGTGGCGTGGGACAGGGCCAGGCCGACGCCCATGCCCTGCGTCTTGCCGCTGTTGAACAGGGTGCCGGGCAGGACCGCCTCGCGGGCGTCGAAGCCACGGCCGTAATCGCGCACTTCGCCGATCAGGTCGCTGCCCTCGATGCGCAGGGTCAGGTCGACCTGCGGCCGTTCGGCCTGCTCGCCGGCATCGGCGGCGTTGTTGAGCAGCACCATCAGCAGGTGGCCAATGCCAGGATCGAGCGGCAGCTGCAGTGGCGCGTCGTCGTTGCGCTTGAGGGTGATGGTCGGGCGCACCAGCCGCCACTGCTCCAGTACCTTCGGCAGGGTCACCGAATCGCGTCCGCGCAGTTGGCCTGACGCGGGGCGTGCCAGCGCCAGCACGCGTTCGCGGCACTGCACGAGCAGTTCGCGCAGCGTGTCCACGTCGTCGCGCAGTTCCGGGCTTTCGGTCTGGTCGGCGATGTCGTCGGCGAGCAGCGTCATCGTCGCCAGCGGGGTGTTGAGCTCGTGCGCCACCGAGGCGGCGTGGGTGGCCAGCGCGACGATGCCTTCGTTGCGCACGAAGCGCTCGCGCAGCAGCGACAGTTCGTGTTCGCGCCTGCGCAGCGCGATCGCCAGCCGGGTGGCGAACACCAGCACCACCGTGGCCGACAGCAGGAAGTTGCAGACCACACCCCACTGGTGCATCTGCATCGCCGTGAAGTAGCCGGCGGGCAGGGGCAGCCCGAAGATGCCGCTGACCGCGTAGCCGATCAGGCAGGCCGCGGCCACTGCCAGCGTCCAGCGCAGCGGCAGCGCCAGCGCGGCCAGCGCGATCAGGATCAGAAACAGCGAGCCGAACGGGTTGGCCACACCGCCGCTCCAGGCGACCATCCAGGTCAGCACCGTGACGTCGACCAGGATGTGCCCGAACGCGGTCACCGGCGCGGTGTCAGCGTCGTGCACGCGCAGCTGCACATACAGGTTGAACAGGGCCAGTGCGGCCACCCCCGCCCATAGCGGCAGCGGCGACAGTTCCAGCCCCAGCACCGAAGTGGCGACCAGAATGGTGGCGGCCTGGCCGGCCACGGCCAGCCAGCGCAGGCTGCACAGGGTGCGGAGGAAGGGAGCGTCTTGGCCGGTCATCACGCCCATCGTATGCGCTCGCGCGGCTGCCCGCCTGCGACAATCGGCCGCATCGCGTGAATGGCGGTCCTCCGCACCCGCGCGTCGACCCGAAACCACGCGCGTCCGTGCCCGCCGCGCGTTAAAATGCCCGCATGCACGACGCCGTCAGCCAACCTACCCAACCGTCCGACACCACCGTGTGGGCCCGCCGCCAGACCCAGCCCGTCCGCATCGGCGGCGTCGTGGTCGGTGGGGGCAAGCCCGTGGTCGTCCAGTCGATGACCAACACCGACACCGCCGACGTGGCGTCCAGCGTGAAGCAGGTCGCCGAGCTGTGGCGGGCCGGGTCGGAAATGGTGCGCCTGACCGTCAACAATGCCGAATCGGCCGCGGCCATTCCGCGCATCGTGGAGAAGCTGCAGATGATGGGGATCGACGTCCCCCTGATCGGCGATTTCCACTACAACGGCCACCAGCTGCTGACCCAGGAACCGGCCTGCGCCGAGGCGCTGGCCAAGTACCGGATCAACCCCGGCAACGTGGGCTTCGGCAAGAAGAAGGACACCCAGTTCGCCCAGCTGATCGAATTCGCGATCCGCTACGACAAGCCGGTGCGCATCGGCGCCAACTGGGGCTCGCTGGACCAGTCATTGGCCGCGCGCCTGATGGATGAGAACAGCCAGCGCGCCACCCCGTGGGATGCCGGCCGGGTGCTGCGTGAGGCGCTGATCCGCTCGGCGCTGGATTCGGCCCACACCGCCGTCGAACTAGGCCTGCCGCGCGACCGCATCGTGCTGTCGGCCAAGGTCAGCGGCGTGCAGGAGCTGATCGCCGTGTACCGCGACCTGGCCCAGCGCTCGGATTTCGCCCTGCACCTGGGCCTGACCGAGGCCGGCATCGGCAGCAAGGGCATCGTCGCCTCCTCGGCGGCGCTGGCGGTGCTGTTGCAGGAAGGCATCGGCGACACCATCCGCATCTCGCTGACCCCCGAACCGGGGCAGTCGCGAACGCAGGAGGTCATCGTCGCCCAGGAACTGCTGCAGACCACCGGCCAGCGTGCCTTTACTCCGCTGGTCACCGCCTGCCCGGGCTGCGGCCGCACCACCTCCGAGTTCTTCCAGGAGCTGGCCAAGGTCGTGCAGAACCACGTGCGCGGAAAAATGCCGGAATGGAAGGTGAGTCATCCCGGCGCGGAGAACATGACGCTGGCGGTGATGGGCTGCATCGTCAACGGGCCGGGCGAGTCGCGCCACGCCAACATCGGCATCTCGCTGCCGGGCACGGGTGAAACGCCGGCTGCGCCGGTGTTCGTTGATGGCGAGAAGACGGTGACGCTGCGCGGTGACAACATCGCCCAGGAATTCGTGGCGCTGATCGACGACTACGTCGAGCGCAAGTATGTCCGAAGCGTTGGATAAGCCAACGGCGCTGGACGCGCGGGAACCGGCCGCCGGCTTCCGCCACTGGATGGCCGGCAACGCCTGGCGCTTCGTGCTGTTGTTTGCCGGCGTGCTGCTGCCGCTGGCCGGTTTCGTGGCCCTGGCCGACGAAGTCCATGAACTGGAGGCGTTCTATTTCGACGCACCGCTGCTGCTGAAAATGCATGCCGTGGCCCGGCCCAGCCTGGATGCGGCCTTCGTGCTGATTTCGAAGATCGGCTACCAATGGGGCGTGATCCCGGCCGACATCCTCATCGTGGCGCTGCTACTGCTGCGCCGCCGCTGGCGCGAGGCCAGCTTCGCCGGCATCAGCTTCGCCGGTTCGGCCCTGCTCAACCTGGGCAGCAAGCAGTTCTTCCAGCGCGACCGACCGACCCTGTGGGAGTCGATCGCCCCGGAAAGCACCTACAGTTTCCCCAGCGGCCACGCCATGGGCTCGATGACCCTGGCCGCGGTCATCGTCCTGCTGGCCTGGAACACCCGCTGGCGCTGGCCGGCCGTGGCATTCGGGGTGCTGTTTGCCGGTTCGGTCAGCCTGTCGCGCATCTACCTCGGGGTGCATTACCCCTCCGACATCCTGGCCGGATGGTGTGCCGCGCTGGTTTGGGTGGTAGGGTGCTTCCTGGTGATGTTCCGGCGCCGCCAACCCTGGCGCAGTCGTCACTGAGACCGGCCGACAGGGAAACAGGCCGGAAGCGGCAGGGGTTTCCGCGGACCGCGATAGGTTCAATAAACCGATACAGCTTGGGGTGAAAGGCTCAGGGTTGGGGTAATCCTGAACGCGTGTGATGGGGGGACCAGAACGCGCCGACAAGGTGCCATCATCCTTGTTTACGCAGTACCCCGCGGCTAGGCTTGCCCCCGTTTGCAGCGTTTGGAAGAGGTGCGTGGATGACGATTCGAGTGTATCTGGTGGACGACCACGCGCTGGTGCGAACCGGCATGAAAATGATCCTGTCCAACGAGACGGACATCGAGGTGGTCGGTGAGGCCGAATCCGGCGAAGACGCATTGCCAGAGATCCGCCAGTTGCGGCCGGACGTGGTGCTGTGCGACCTGCACCTGCCGGGCGTGAGCGGCATGGAAGTCACCGAGCGCGTCGTGCGCGGCGACCACGGCACCCGCGTGGTGATCGTCTCCGTTCTCGAAGACGGCCCCATGCCCAAGCGCCTGCTCGAAGCCGGCGCCTCCGGCTACATCGGCAAGGCCTGCGATGCGCAGGAACTGCTGCGCGCCGTGCGCGATGCCGCGCTGGGCCGGCGTTATCTCGGTAGCAGCATTGCCCAGAACCTGGCCCTGTCGAATGTCGAAGGCAGCCAGTCGCCGTTCGACAGCCTGTCCCCGCGCGAACTGGAAGTAGCGTTGCTGCTTACCCAGGGCCTGCGCCAGGAAGACATCGCCAAGCGCCTTAGCTTGAGCGCCAAGACCGTCAACACCCACAAAGCGCGGTTGTTCGAGAAGATGGGGATCCACGACAACATCGCGCTGGCGCGCATGGCGAGCCAGTACGGGTTGGTGGATCCGGCGCGGCCGATGTGATCGCGCCGCGTCCGAAGCGCTTCGTTTGGGGTTAAGCGTCGGTCGCGTCGTGCGGGGCATTGAGTGCCCCGGTTTCGGATGCTTGTGCCGCGCTGCGCGCGGTTGCCACCCATGGGGTGGCACTACGAATTCTTACGTGCGCAGGACGATCACGTAATCAAAAGCAACAGCAAACCATCAACCGCGTAGAGCCACGCCATGCGTGGCTTCGCGATCTCCGCAATCTCAGCGCGACCGCACGCGTGCGACGATTTTGGCGGCATCCGCCGCGCTCTCGCGCACCTTGTCCCACTGGCCGTTCTCGATCCAGTTGTTGGGCACCATCCATGAGCCGCCGATGCAGACCACGTTCTTCTGCTCGAGGTATTCGGCCGCCGTCGTTTCCGTGATGCCACCGGTCGGGCACAGCTTCAGGTCCGGAATCGGCCCGGCCAGCCCCTTGATCATCGCCAGCCCGCCGACCGCCGAGGCCGGGAACAGCTTGCAGACCCGGAACCCGCGCGCATACAGCGCCAGCATTTCCGTCGGCGACGCCGCGCCCGGCACCACCGGCAGCGGTGCCGCCGCCAGCGCATCGGCCATGTGCGCCGGCGTACCCGGCGTCACCAGGAAATCCGCGCCCGCATCGATCGACTGCTGCATCTGTTCCACCGTCAGCACCGTGCCGGCGCCCACCACCACATCGGGCAGCTCGCGCTTCAGCATCGCCAGCGCTTCCATCGCGATCGGCGTACGCAGCGTCAGCTCGATGGCCGGCAGCCCGCCCTCCAGCAGCGCCGCGCTGACCGCGCGCGCCTGGTCGAGGGTATGCACCGTAACCACCGGCAGAATGCCGGCCGCATGCAGCAGGGTTTCAGCGCGCTTCTGGTGTTCGGCAATGCTCATGAAAATGTCTTCCTGTTTGATCGGGACATCTGGTTGGCCAGATATCCCGTGAGCCGGCCAACGGCCGGCGCTACCGGTCGACGCCAGGGAGGCGCCGCATTTTGTCGTGTCGCCGGTCAATGGCCGGCACTACCGAGTTAGCCGACGCCACGGAGGCGCCGCAATGTGTCGAGAGGTGGCGGCTTACCCCCCTTCGGGACCGCAGAAAACATGGATGTTTTCTACGAGCCCCCATGGATGGGTTCACGGCGTGTCCCGAAGGGGGGTAAGCCGCTACCTCCACCAGGAAACCCCACCGCCGCGTTCAGCGATAAACCGTCAAGCGTCCTTGGCCTCATGCGGCGCAAGCGCTGCGTCGGCGTCGTGACCCAGCTCGTACTCCGCGTCGTAATTCCACATATCGCCGTCGTCGGCCGCCGGGCCGCACGAAATCGAAATCGCGCCCTGGTCGGCCGGACCCACCAAGCGGCGGTTCATCGCGAACAGATTTCGGCCCAGATCGTGACCGGCCGGTGCCGTGTTCGGTGCCAGCTCGCGCGCTGCCCACTCGGCCGCGTCCACCAGTACCTCCAGCGTGCCTGCTTCACCGTCCAGACGGATCATGTCGCCTTCGCGCAGCTTACCCAGCGGACCGCCGCGCGAGGCTTCCGGCGTCATATGGATCGCCGCCGGGAACTTGCCCGATGCGCCCGAAAGACGACCGTCCGTCACCAGCGCCACCCGACGGCCCTGGTTCTGCAGCAGCCCCAGCAACGGTGCCAGCGAATGCAGCTCCGGCATCCCGTTCGCACGCGGACCCTGATAACGCACCACCGCCACGAAATCCTGCGGCAGCAGGCCCGCTGCGTGCAGCTTGTTCAACACCTGCGGCGCGTCCACCACCACCGCAGGTGCCTCGATCGTGCGGTACTGCGGCTTCACCGCCGACAGCTTGATCAGCGAACGGCCCAGATTGCCGCGCAGCAGCCGCAGCCCGCCCTGTGCCTCGAACGGTTCGGACACCCCGCGCACCACCTCGCGGTCCGCGCTTTCCGCAATCCCGTCGATCCACGTCAGCGTACCGTCGCGCAGCGCCGGATCCTGCGTGTACTGGCGCATCCCGCCTTCGGCCACCGTCACCACGTCCGCGTGCATCAGCCCCGCGTCCATCAGCTCACGGAACACAAATGCCGTGCCGCCGGCCGCCGCGAAGCGGTTCACGTCCGCTTCCCCGTTCGGGTACACGCGTGCCAGCAGCGGCACCAGCTGCGACAGCTGGTCCATATCGTCCCACGTCAACACAATGCCGGCCGCCCGCGCCACCGCGATCCAGTGGATCGTGTGGTTGGTCGAGCCACCGGTCGCCATCAGCGTCACCACCGCGTTCACGATCGCGCGTTCGTCAATCAACCGGCCCAGCGGTCGGAAATCGTCGCCCAGCGCGCAGATCTCCAGCGCACGCACCGCCGCCTGCCGCGTCAGCGCATCGCGCAGCGGCGTATCCGGATTCACGAACGACGCGCCCGGCAGCTGCACGCCCATCGCCTCCAGCAGCGTCTGGTTCGAATTTGCCGTGCCGTAGAACGTGCACGTGCCCGCGCCGTGGTACGAGGCCGATTCGGCTTCCAGCAGCTCCTCGCGCGTGGCCTGGCCCGCCGCATAGCGCTCGCGTACCTCGGCCTTCTGCTTGTTGGGAATGCCCGGCGTCATCGGCCCGGCCGGCAGGAAGATCGCCGGCAGGTGGCCGAATGCCAGTGCGCCGATCAACAGGCCCGGCACGATCTTGTCGCACACGCCCAGGTACACCGTGCTGTCGAACATATCGTGGCTGAGCCCGATCGCCGTCGACTGCGCGATCACATCGCGCGAGAACAGCGACAGCTCCATCCCGCCGCGGCCCTGCGTGACCCCGTCGCACATCGCCGGCACGCCGCCCGCCACCTGTGCCGTGGCACCGAGCGAACGCGCCGTTTCGCGCAGGATCTCCGGGTAGTGCTCGAACGGCTGGTGCGCCGACAGCATGTCGTTGTACGCCGTGATGATGCCCAGGTTCGGCGTAACGCCGCCGCGCAGGCGGCTCTTGTCGGTCGGGCCGCAGGCGGCGAAGCCGTGCGCGAGATTGCCGCAGCTCAGGCGCGAACGGAACGGGCCATCGCGCAGGGCGGCGTCGATACCGGCCAGGTAGGCGGCGCGCGACGCGGCGCTGCGCTGGACGATGCGCTCGGTGATGGCGTGGAGTTTGGGGTGCAGGCTCATTGGCTACCGGCTATGAGAGGGCGAACGAAACGACAGGCGCAGGGCATCAGTCGCACCAGTGGATGCGCAGCTTGGCGCCTTCAATGTTGATCGCGTTGAGGATGGGGTACAGCTGTGCGTTGTTGCTTTCCAAGGCCTGCTTCAGCACTTCCAGCTTCTGCTTGCCGCGCAGCAGCAGCAGGCGCTGCCCGCACTGGCGCAGCCCGTGCGGGGTGAGCGTGATGCGCAGCGGCCACTGGTTCGCGCCCGGGCAACCGGTGGCGTCCAGCGCCGCGTAGGGCAGGGTGCTTTCCAGGGCGCGGGCCAGGTCTTTTGACGCCGGGAACAGCGACGCGGTGTGGCCATCATTGCCCATGCCCAGCACCCCCAGGCAGGGCGCCTGGCTGTGCTGTGCCTGCAGGTTGGCGGTGTACACGCATTCCGGCAACGGCTTGCCGACCCGCACCAGCGGATCGAAGTGCGCACCCTCGGCGCGGCTCAGGAAACTCTCGCGCACCAGCCATGCATTGCTGTCGCGATCCTGCGGCGACAGCCAGCGTTCGTCGACGAGGCTGACCTCCACGCGGTCCCACTGCAC
>NZ_JBOHXV010000133.1:0-9721 GCF_050737075.1 Stenotrophomonas sp. | reverse complement strand
GCGCTACGCACTGCATTTGTCGTTGCCGGGCAGAGCCCGGCGCTACCAGGATTCTTGATCCATGCTTGAACAGACCCTCAACCACCTGCAGGCGCTGGTGTCCTTCGACACCCGCAACCCGCCGCGTGCGATCACCACCGGTGGCATCTTCGATTACCTGCGCGCGAACCTGCCCGGGTTCAACGTGGAGGTTATCGACCATGGCGACGGCGCGGTCAGCCTGTATGCGGTGCGCGGCACGCCGCGCTATCTGTTCAACGTGCACCTGGACACCGTGCCCGATTCCCCGCATTGGAGCGCCGACCCGCATGCGATGCGGCGCACCGACGACCGGGTGATCGGGCTCGGCGTGTGCGACATCAAGGGCGCGGCCGCCGCACTGGTGGCCGCGGCCAATGCCAGCGATGGTGATGCCGCGTTCCTGTTCTCCAGCGACGAAGAAGCCAACGACCCGCGCTGCATCGCCGCGTTCCTCGCCCGTGGCATTCCGTATGAAGCCGTGCTGGTGGCCGAACCGACCATGAGCGAAGCGGTGCTCGCGCATCGCGGCATCAGCTCGGTGCTGATGAACTTCGCCGGCCGCGCCGGACACGCCTCGGGCAAGCAGGACGCGGCCGCCAGCGCATTGCACCAGGCCATGCGCTGGGGCAACCGCGCGCTGGACCATGTGGAATCGCTCGCGCACGCCCGCTTCGGTGGGCTCACCGGGCTGCGCTTCAACATCGGGCGCGTGGAAGGCGGCATCAAGGCCAACATGATCGCCCCGGCCGCCGAACTGCGCTTCGGGTTCCGCCCGTTGCCGTCGATGGACATCGACGCGCTGCTGGCCACCTTCGCCGGCTTCGCCGAACCGGAAGCGGCACTGTTCACCGAAACCTTCCGTGGGCCCAGCCTGCCGGCCGGCGACATCGCCGAGGCGGAAAACCGCCGTCTGCTGGCACGCGACGTGGCCGACGCGCTGGACCTGCCGATCGGCAACGCCGTGGACTTCTGGACCGAAGCCTCGCTGTTCTCGGCCGGTGGCTACACCACCCTGGTATACGGCCCGGGCGACATCGCCCAGGCCCACACCGCAGATGAGTTCGTGACGCTGGAGCAGCTGCAGCGTTACACCGACGCCGTGCACCGCATCATCAGCGCCGGCGCCTGACCGAATGACGCCGTCGTGGCCCACCACTGACGGACCTCCCATCGCGGCCACGGCCGCCTGTGACGAAACCGAAATGTCTCCTGCCCTCCAGCCCCACCGCCAGACCCGTCAGACCATCGTGCGCCTGCTTTCCAGCATGGCCAGCGCGAAGGAGATCAGCCAGTACCTCAAGCGTTTCTCGCAGGTGGACGCCAAGCGCTTCGCCGTGGTCAAGGTCGGCGGCGCCGTGCTGCGCGATGACCTCGACGCGCTGACCTCGTCGCTGTCGTTCCTGCAGGAAGTCGGGCTCACCCCGATCGTGCTGCACGGCGCCGGCCCGCAGCTGGACGCGGAGCTGTCGGCGGCCGGCATCGTCAAGGAAACCGTCAACGGCCTGCGCGTGACCTCGCCGGAAGGCCTGGCGATCGTGCGCCGGGTGTTCCAGGCCTCCAACCTGCAGCTGGTGGAAGCGCTGCAGCAGAACGGCGCGCGCGCCACTTCCATCACTGGTGGCGTGTTCGAGGCCGAGTATCTGGACCAGGCCACCTACGGCCTGGTCGGTGAGGTGAAGAAGGTCAACCTGGCCCCGATCGAAGCCAGCCTGCGTGCCGGCTCCATTCCGGTCATCACCAGCCTGGGCGAGACCCGCTGCGGCCAGATCCTCAACGTCAACGCCGATTTCGCCGCCAATGAACTGGTGCAGGAACTGCAGCCGTACAAGATCATCTTCCTCACCGGCACCGGCGGCCTGCTCGACGAAGAGGGCACGGTGATCGATTCGATCAACCTCTCCACCGAATACGACCAGCTCATGCAGCAGCCGTGGATCCACGGCGGCATGCGGGTCAAGATCGAACAGATCAAGGCCCTGCTGGACCGGCTGCCGCTGGAGTCGTCGGTGTCGATCACGCGCCCGGCCGACCTGGCCAAGGAACTGTTCACCCACAAGGGGTCGGGCACGCTGGTGCGCAAGGGCGAGAAAGTACTGCGCGCCACCTCGTGGGACGAGCTGGACCTGCCGCGCCTGAAGCAGCTGATCGAATCCAGCTTCGGCCGCACCCTGGTGGCCAACTACTTCGACAAGACCCGCCTGCTGCGCGCCTATGTCAGCGAGAACTACCGCGCCGCGGTGATCCTCACCGACGAGGCCGAAGGCGTGTACCTGGACAAGTTCGCCGTGCTCGACGACGCGCAGGGCGAGGGCCTGGGCCGTGCGGTCTGGAACGTGATGCTGGACGAAACCCCGCAGCTGTTCTGGCGTTCGCGCCACGGCAACCCGATCAATCATTTCTACTACGCCGAATCCGATGGCTGCTACAAGCAGGACCACTGGAAGGTGTTCTGGTTCGGCGCCGATGGCTTCGACCGCATCCGCACCTACGTGGACCATTGCGCCACGCGCACCCCGAGCCTGGAGGGCTGACCCCGATGAATCATGCCGACTGGACCAAGGTCCCCACGCTGGACGGCCGGCATGCACGGCTGGAGCCGCTGCAGATGGGGCATATCGACGGCCTGCGCGGCGCGCTGGGCGACGGCGCGCTGTCCGAGCTGTGGTACGCCCACGTGCCCAGTGCCAAGACCATGACCGCCTACGTGCAGGACGCGCTGAAGGACAAGGCGGCCGGCAAGGTGCTGCCGTTCGCGGTGCTGGATGCGGACGGCAACGTGGTGGGCAGCACCCGCTACTACGCGCTGGAAGAAGAGATTCCGCGCCTGAGCATCGGCTACACCTGGTACGGCCCCTCGGCACAGCGCACCGGCGTGAACACCGAAGCCAAGCTGATGCTGCTCACCCACGCGTTCGAGCGGCTGAACTGCATCAGCGTGGCGTTTGAAACCAGCTCGCACAACGCCGCCTCGCGCGCGGCCATTGCCCGCCTGGGCGCCACCCAGGAAGGCGTGCTGCGCAACCACAAGCGCCACCCCGACGGCAGCCCGCGCGACACGGTTGTCTTCTCCATCATCGATTCGGAATGGCAGGACGTGAAGCGCGGCCTGCAGGAACGTTTGGACGCACACGCATGAGTACTTCCAGGATTTACACCGTCGGCATCGTCGGTGCCCGCGGCCATACCGGCGCCGAGCTGATCAAGCTGATCGCCGCGCACCCGCAGCTGTCGCTGGGCTTCGTGTCTTCGCGTGAGCTGGCGGGGCAGCCTGTGGCCGATCACCATGCCGTAGAGCGGGGCTCTGCCCCGCTGCTGTTCGAAAACCTCGACGCAGACGCGGTTGCCGCCAAAGGCGTGGACGCGGTGATCCTGGCGCTGCCCAACAACCTGTCGGCCCCGTTCGTGACCGCGCTGGACGCCGCGCGCCCGGACACCGTGATCGTGGATCTGTCGGCCGACCACCGCTTCGAGGGCAGCTGGTACTACGGCCTGCCGGAACTGACCCGGGGCGATTACACCGGCCAGAAGCACATCAGCAACCCGGGCTGCTATGCCACCGCGATGCAGCTGGCGATCAGCCCGTTGCTGGACCAGCTGGCCGGCCCGCCGCAGTGCTTCGGCGTGTCCGGGTACTCCGGTGCGGGCACCAGCCCGTCGGACAAGAACAACCCCGAGCTGCTGCGCGACAACCTCATGCCGTATGCGCTCACCAACCACGTGCACGAGCGCGAAGTGACCGCGCACCTGCGCGTGCCGGTGGAGTTCATGCCGCACGTGGCCCCGCATTTCCGTGGCATCACCATGACCGTGAACCTGTGGCTGCAGCAGCCGCTGGCGCGCGAGCAGATCGTGGACGCCTACCGCCGCTTCTACGCCAATGAGCCATTGATCGAGATCCTCGACGAAGCCCCGTGGGTGAGCCGCATCGCCGGCCGCCACGGCGTGCAGATCGGTGGCTTCGACGTGGCCCCGGGCGGCAAGCGCGTGGTGGTCGTGGCGACCCTGGACAACCTGCTCAAGGGCGCGGCCACCCAGGCCATGCAGAACCTCAACCTGGCCCTGGGCCTGGACGAACTGACCTCGATTCCGCATTGATTGGAGCAAGACATGGCAGACCTTCTTTGGCAGAAGCCCGGCGTGGCGGTAGACGCCAAGATCCAGACCTTCCTGGCCGGCGATGACGTCATCCTGGACCGCGAGTTCTTCCTCTACGATGTTGCCGCCAGCAAGGCGCACGCGCAGGGCCTGGAGAACATCGGCATCCTCGACACCACCGAACGTGCCGACCTGCAGCGCGAGCTGGACGTGCTGGCCGAGGATTTCCGCAGCGGCGCCTTTGTGCTCGACGAGCGCTTCGAGGACTGCCATTCGGCGATCGAAGCGCGGCTGACCGAGCGCCTCGGCGACGCCGGCCGCAAGATCCACACCGGCCGCAGCCGCAACGACCAGATCCTGGTGGCCACCCGCCTGTGGCTGAAGGACAAGCTGCTGCGCGTGGGCGAGCTGAGTCGCGAAATCGCCAAGGTCGCGCTCGACCGTGCCGAGGCCGAGAAGGACCTGCCGGTGCCGGGCTACACCCACATCCAGCGCGCCGTGGTGTCTTCGGCGGGCATGTGGTGGGCCGGCTGGGCCGAGGCCTTCATCGACAACGCCACCCGCGCCCACGACACCTACGCGCTGGTCGATGCCAATCCGCTGGGCACCGCCGCCGGCTATGGCGTGAACCTGCCGCTGGACCGTGCGCACACCACCCACGCGCTGGGGTTTGCGCGCATGCAGATCTCGCCGATCTACGCGCAGCTGTCGCGCGGCAAGTTCGAGCTGGCCGCGCTGGAAGCACTGGGCGGCGCCACCCTCGACCTGCGCCGCCTGGCGTGGGACCTGTCGCTGTTCACCAGCGGTGAGTACAGCTTCGTCGCGCTGCCGGCGCAGTACACCACCGGCAGCTCGATCATGCCGAACAAGCGCAATCCGGACGTGATCGAACTGATGCGCGCCACCCACGCCAGCGTGGCCGCCGCGCGCACCGAGATCGAGCAGCTGCTGTCGCTGCCGTCGGGCTATCACCGCGACCTGCAGGGCAGCAAGGGCGCCATCTTCCACGGCTTCGGCCGTGGCCTGGCCGCGCTGGAACTGCTGCCGGCGCTGCTGGCCAACCTGGAGTGGCGCGAAGACAAGCTGCGCGCCGCCATCGACTCAGGCATGTACGCCACCGACGTGGCCGTGGAAGCGGCCGTGGCCGGCGTGCCGTTCCGCGAGGCGTACAAGGCAGCCGCGGCGGCGTCGGACACCGCAGGGCAGGGGCGTACCCCCGAAGGCAGCCTGGCCGCGCGCGTCTCGCCCGGCGCGGCCGCCGACCTGCGGCTGGACGAACTGCGCACCCGCTGGGCGGCGTTGGTGTAATGGACAAGGCGCGGGTCAGCGGCCTGAGCTGGTGATCCGTGGCGTGGTGCCACCGGTGATCCGTGGCGCGGTGCCATCGGTAATCCGTGGCGTGGTGCCACCGGTGATCCGTGGCGTGGTGCCATCGGTGATCCGTGGCGTGGTGCCATCGGTAATCCGTGGCGTGGTGCCATCGGTAATCCGTGGCGTGGTGCCGTCGGTAATCCGTGGCGTGGTGCCGTCGGTAGGGTCGGTCCCCAGACGACTGCCGATATCGGTGATCGACGCTGGGACGCATGAACTTCACCGGGGTCGCGCGTTCCTTCGGTCCGGTTCATGCGTCAATCGCGCCGATTACTGTTATCGGCAGTCGTCTGGGGACCGACCCTACCGCGCCAACGCCCGCAGCCAGCCCACCGTCACAGCCGCGCCACCTGCCTCAACAGCCACCCGACCTCAACTGCCGATCCAACACGGTGCCTCATGAAAATCTGCTATCTGGTTCTGGTCACCCGCACGCCCGATTTCCGCGATGACGTCGGCGCCGAACACGTCCGCTTCCTCGACGAGGTCCACGCTCGCGACCAGCTGCTCATCACCGGCGGCTTCACCGACAAGACCGGCGGTGCGTATGTGCTGCACAACGTCGCCGACCGCGCCGCCGCGCAGGCTATTGTCGATACCGATCCGCTGATGACCAAGGGCAGCGCCACCGCTACCGTGCACGAGTGGTCCACCCGCTGAGGCAAACCCTGCAATGAGCCAGATCCGCGTGCAGTCCCCGTTCCCCGAACAGCCCCTGCCAAGCTGGAAACGTGCCGTGCTCAAGGTCGGCAGCAGCCTGCTGGCGGCCGACGGTGGCGGGCTCTCGCCGCGGCATGCACTGGGCCTGGCCCAGTTCGTGTCCGCGCACGTGCTGGCAGGGCGCGAGGTGGTAATCGTCTCCTCCGGCGCAGTGGCGGCCGGCCGCGCCATCGTGCCGCGCGCGCTGGAGGCCGGCGCCGCCATGGCCGCGCGCCAGGCGCTGGCCGCGCTCGGCCAGGCGCAGTTGATCGGCCTGTGGCAGCGCTTCTTCGAACGCCCGGTCGCCCAGGTGCTGCTCACCCACGACGACCTTCGCAACCGCCGCCGCTATCTCAACGCGCGCGCCACCCTCAATGAACTGTTGCGGCTCGGCGCGCTGCCGGTGGTGAACGAGAACGACACCGTCTCGGTGGACGAACTCAAGCTGGGCGACAACGACAACCTGGCCGCCACCGTCGCGGCGCTGATCGATGCGGACATCCTGTTCATCGCTACCGACATCGACGGCCTGTACAGCGCCGATCCGCGTCGTGACCCGCAGGCGTTGCCAATCCATGACGTGCCCGAACTGACGACCGAGGTGCTGGCGATGGCCGGCGGCGCGGGCAGCGGGGCGGGTACCGGCGGCATGCACACCAAGCTGGAGGCGGCGGCGAAGGCGGGCCGCGTGGGTATCGATACCTGTCTGTTCAATGGGCGCGATGCCGAGGTGGTGCGCGCGTTGGCGCAGGGCCGGTTGTTCGGCACCCGCATCCATGCCGGGCAGACCCGCGATGCCGCGCGCAAGTACTGGCTGCGGCACGCGCCACTGGAGGCGGGCGCGATCGTGGTGGACGAGGGCGCGGCGGCTGCGCTGCGCGACAAGGGCGCGTCATTGTTGCCGGGCGGTGTGACCGCGGCCGAGGGCGACTTCCGCCGGGGCGACATGGTGCAGGTGCGGTTGCGCACCGCGAGCGGTGAGGTGACCTTGGCGCGGGGCGTGAGCCAGTATTCGGCGAGTGATATCCGCCGTGTGGCCGGGCGCCATTCGCGCGACATTGAAAGCGTGTTGGGCTACAACTACGGTGGCAATGTGATTCATCGGGATGATCTGGTGCTGGTCTGACGGCGACCGTGTCCAACGGGTGTCGCGGTACGCGCACAACCCGTAGAGCCACCCCGCGCCGCATGACCAGCGGGCGCCTGTCCGATGAACGCATCGCCACGCGCCATGATCCATCCGCCGGGAATGGGGCACAGCTGTATGGGTGGCTGAAGTGCCCGGCACGTTCGGAACCACGCACAGCCACCCATGGGGTGGCTCTACGCCGCATTAATCGAGGAAACGGAAATGGTTGCCAGCCCCACTCTTGATATCCGCACGCAGGCGCTTGCCTGCCGCGACGCCGCGCAGGTGCTGGCGCAGCTTTCCTCTGACGCGAAGGCCGCGCTGCTGCATGCCATGGCCGATGCACTGGACGCGGACGCCGATACCATCCTCGCCGCCAACGCACGCGACCTCGCCGCCGCCGAAACCAAGGGCGTTGGCAGCGCCATGCTGGACCGCCTCGCGCTCAACCCGGCGCGCATGTCCGGCGTCAGCGCCGCCCTGCGCGAGGTGGCCACACTGCCGGACCCGGTCGGCATGGTCACCCGCGATGACACCCGCCCCAACGGCATCCGCGTGCAGAAAGTGCGCGTTCCACTCGGCGTGATCGCGATGATCTACGAGGCACGCCCGAACGTAACCGCCGACGCCGCAGCGCTGTGCATCAAGGCCGGCAACGGCGTGATCCTGCGCGGCGGCTCGGAAGCCATCCACTCCAACACCGCCATCGCCGCCTCCCTCAAGCGCGCGCTGCGCGATGCAGGCGTGCCCGATGCCGCGCTGACCCTGGTGGAAGACCTGCGCCGGGAGACCATGTTGGCTCTGCTGCAGCTCAACGACCTGATCGACCTGGCCATTCCGCGCGGTGGGGAAGGGCTGATCCGCTTCGTGGCCGAGCATGCGCGGGTGCCGGTGATCAAGCACTACAAGGGCGTGTGCCACCTGTACGTGGACCGCGCCGCCGACCTGCCCAAGGCCGTCGCGCTGCTGGTGGATGGCAAGTGCAGCCGGCCCTCGGCCTGCAACTCGCTGGAGACGCTGCTGGTGCACGCCGACGTGGCGGCCGAGTTCCTGCCGCAGGCTGCGGCGGCGCTGCGTGCACGTGGCGTCGAGATCCGTGCCGACGCCCGCGCGCGGCAGTGGCTGCCCGAGGCGACGCCGGCCACGGAGGAGGATTACGCCGCCGAATATCTGGACCTGATCATCGCCGTGCGCGTGGTGGATGACTTGACGCAGGCGCTGGCGCATATCCAGCAGTACAGCTCGGACCATACCGAAGTGATCGTTACCGAGGATGCTGCGGCCGCCGAGCGCTTCGTGCAGGCGCTGCGTTCGGCGGTGGTGATGGTCAACGCGTCGTCGCGGTTCTCCGACGGCGGCGAACTGGGGCTGGGCGCGGAAATCGGCATCTCCACCACCCGCCTGCATGCGTACGGCCCGATGGGGCTGGAGGCGCTGACGGTGGAGCGGTTTGTCGTGCGTGGGGAAGGGCAGGTGCGGGCCTGACGGCACCGCACCCGCCGGTCCGGGCGATCAACGCACCGTGTACTCGATCCGCCGGTTCTTCGCCCGCCCTGCTTCGGTACCGTTGTCGGCCAACGGCTGGTTCGAACCGAACCCGCGCGCCACCAACCGGTCCGCCGGCACGCCTGCGGCCACCAATGCCGCCACCACCGCCTGCGCACGCTGTTCACTCAAGGCCTGGTTGCCTGCCGCGTCACCCTGCCGGTCGGTGTGTCCACCCACTTCAACCTTGGTACCGGCCGGTGCACCTTCGATCGCCTCGGCGGCCTTGCCGATCACGTCCTGGCTGCTGCGGGTCAACCGGGCCGAACCGGTCTCGAAGTTCACCGTGGTGAGGTTCAACGCCGCAGTCAGATCGGTCGCCGTGTAGCCGCCCTTGAGCTTGTTGATGGCATCCACCCCACGATCGAACACGCCCTGCACCTCGACATTGGCCAGCTGTTGCTGGAACAGACTGCTGACCGAGGTGCGTTCGGCATCGGGCAGGGCGGAGCTGTCCAGATCCACCTTGTCGCCGGTGAACGCGAACTTCAGCCCGTTCGCCTTCAGGCTCGGCAACATGCCCTTGAGCTTGTCCAGCCAGGCTGCCGGCCGTACGTTGGCATCCACGTCGATCTTGCCCGACAGCTTGTCCCTGCCGAAGGTCTTGGCCAAGGCTTCCCACAGCTCGAACTTCTCTGCCGAGGTGGCAAGCGTGCCGGCCACCGCGATCTTGCCGCCGTTGTTCTTGAACGAGAAGCGCGGTTCGGCACTGGCCACCGCCGTACCTGCCGTTGGCGTGGCAGGGGTGGTGGTGCTTTCGCTGGTGCGCGGCGGCAGGGTGGTCTTGTTGCGCATGGTCCAGCCGCAATAGGCCAACGCAAGCAACGCAAGGATGGGCAACACCCAGCGCCAGAGCCGGAA
>NZ_JBOHXV010000132.1:0-10360 GCF_050737075.1 Stenotrophomonas sp. | reverse complement strand
TACTCACCCAGTCGCGCGGGGCGCGTTCGTGAGCCGTACGCGCGGTGCCGCGCTGGTGCTGGTGCTGTGGCTGATCGCCCTGCTCACCGCCGTGGTCGGCGGGTTCGCGCTCAGCGCCCGCATCGAGAACCTGCAGCAGCGGGTCACTGGCGATGATGCCATCGGGCAGGAGCATGCGCGCGCCGGGCTCGAATACGCGTTGTACCGCTTGCAGCCCAACGCGCTGCAACCGCCGTGGCTGCCGGACGGACGGCGTTACCGCTGGCAGTTCGACACGCGCCGGATCGACCTGCGCATCATCGACGAGAACGGCAAGATCAACCTCAATCTCGCCGATACCGCGCTGCTCGAGGCCTTCCTGCGTGCCATGGAACTCGAACCCGGCCGCGCGCGGCAGCTCGCCGGCGCGATCGCGGACTGGCGCGATGCCGACAGCCTGACCCAACCCGGCGGCGGCGCCGAGGCCGCGGACTACCAGGCCGCAGGCCTGCCGTATGGCCCGCGCAACGGCCGTTTCGAGACGGTGGGCGAACTGCAGCGCGTGCTCGGCATGGACAACGAATTGTATGAACGGATGGAACCGATGCTGACCCTGTACAGTCGGCAGTCGCGTCCCGATCCACGGTTCGCGGCCGGGCCGGTACTGACCGCGCTCGGGCTGGATGCGGAACGACTGCTGGCCGAGCGCGAACGCGCCGAGGCCGCCGAGGATGGAAACGTGACCGGTGGAACGCTTGCCAGTGGCAGCGGCACTTATAGTATCGAGAGCCGCGCAACGGATGAACGCGGGCGGATCTCGGTGCTGCGTGCGGTGGTGCGCATGGGCGCGGCAGGCACGCCGGGGACGACTTACACAGTACTTCGCTGGGAACAGGGAATGGCAGCACGATGACGGGATGGCGGGACAGTCTGGTGCAGGCAAGGGGACGGCTCGCGCCGGGCGTAGGCAATGGCCTGCGCTGGTGGCGGCGTTCGCTGCTGGCCTGGCTGCCGGTGCGCTGGCAATGGGCGATGGGCTGGTCGCGTTCGCGGCTGCTGCTGTCGCAGCAGGGCGATCGCCTGGTGGTGCGCCGCGACACCGCCGCGCAGGTCCAGCCGGTGGTTGAACTGCCGTGGCCTACCGTGCCTGCCGACCTCGAGGCGGTGCTCGATACACGCCTGCGCCGCCTGCCGCGGCACTGGGTGCTGCCGGCATCGCTGGTGCTGCGCCGCCCGCTGCGGTTGCCGGCCGCGGCCGCGCCGCGGCTGCGCGATGTGGTGGGCTTCGAGATCGACCGGCAGACCCCGTTCGAAGCCAGCCAGGTGCATTACGACGTGCGTGAACTCGACACGCTGGCCGATGGCCAGCTGCAGGTCGAACTGGTGGTCATTCCGCGCCAGGCACTGGAGCAGTGGACCCAGCAGGCGGGCGCGTGGTCACAGCAGCTGGCCGGTGTGGATGCCGATGACGGCAACGGGCAGCTGCTGGGCGTCAACCTGTTGCCGCCCACCCAGCGCCGTGTCACCCACGACCCCATGCGCCGCTGGAACCTGCTGCTGGGCTGCGCCACGCTGGTGCTGTTGGCGCTGGCGGGCAACCAGTTGCTGGACAACCGCCAGGCCGGTGCCGACCGCCTGCGCGAACAGGTCGACCGTGCCGCGCTCGATGCGCGCCGCGTGGCCGCACAGCGGCAGCAGTTGCAGGAGCTGGTGGACGGCGCCGCGTTCCTGGAGGGCAAGCGCGGCGCGCATGCCAGTACCGTGGAACTGTGGAATGAACTGACCCGGTTGCTGCCCGATGGCACCTATCTGGAAAAGCTCTCGGTGGAGGGCAACACGTTGCAGCTGATCGGGCTCAGCCGTGAGGCCTCGCAGCTGGTGTCGCTGCTGCAGGATTCCCCGCTGTGGCGCAAGGTCAACCTCACCGGTGTGCTGCAGGCCGATGGCGGTGCCGCCGGCCGCGACCGCTTTACCTTGACTGCCGAGCTGCAGCCCCTGCCCACGGCCCCGGCCGCCGCCACGCCCGCCAAGGAGGTTGCCCATGGCAATGCCCCCGACGCGCCGTGACCGCTGGCTGGCCCTGGCGCTGTTGCTGGCGGCGATTGCCGCGGGCTACCTGCTGCTGGTGCACCCGTGGTTCACCCGGCCGCTGCTGGACATCAATGCCGGCATCGCCGGGCTGCAGGAACGCGAGCAGCGCGTGCAGGCACAGCTGCAGCAGCGCAGCCAGGTGCAGCAGCGCCTGCAGGAGGTCCAACGCGCGCTCGAAGGCCGCCCGGGTTTCCTGCGCGAGCCCACCGCCGAGTCGGCCGCAGCAGCCCTGTCCACGCGGCTGCAGGATGCCGTGGCCTCGGCCAGCCCGGGCAACCGCAGCTGCACCATCAGCAACCGCTCGCCGCTGACCGACACCGCACGCGATGCGCAGTTCCCGCGCGTGGCACTGCAGGTGCGCCTGCGCTGCGGCGTACCGGAAATGGCCGCCGTACTGCAGACGCTGGAGACCGGCAGCCCGCGCCTGTTCGTGGACAACCTCAACCTGTTGGCGCAGCGCTTCCAAGCCTCGCCCAACGAATCGGGGACCGGGCTGGACGTGTCGTTCGAGCTGGTCGGCTACCTCAAGCCCGGCGCCGCCAACGACGTGGTCGCCGCGCCTGCGGCCGCGACGGTTGAACCGGCCCCGGCAGGGTTGGCACCGGCGGGATCGGCCATGGCCGCCCCGACCGATCCGGGCGCGGAAGCCCCGGTCGAGGAGGGCGCCCTTGAAGATTGACTTCGCCCCACTGCGCACCTGGTGGCTCGGCGGCGTGGCGGCGCTGGCCGCGCTGCTGTGGATCGCCACGCTGCTGGGCGCGGGCGCGGGCATCGCGCCGGTCGACGACGACGACCGCGCTGCGCCGCCCCTGCCGGTGCTGGCACCGGCGGCGCCGGAACGCATCGCCTCGGCCGCGGCCTACGCCGACATCGGAGCGCGCCCGCTGTTCGCCGAAGACCGCAAGCCGCGCCCGTACCTGCTGGGCGGCACCGAGCCGGGCAGCGCGTCCAGCGCGGTAACGCTGACCGGGGTGCTGCTCACCTCGGAGTTCGGCATGGCCATTCTCACGACCGACCAGAAGCAGTCGCTGCGGCTGCGCCTCAATGGCGATGCGGTGCATGGCTGGCAGCTGGTGGCCCTGGAACCGCGCAGCGCCACCGTGACCGGCCCGGGCGGCACACAGACGCTGGAGCTGGTGACCTTCAGTGGCCAGGGCGGTGAGCCGCCCACCGTGCTTGGCAGCGCCACTGCAGGCGGCCCGCAGGCGCCAGGTGTGCGCGCACCGCTCCCGCCGCCACCGCCGCCGGCGAACACTGCGCGCGCCGGGCAGGCGCCTGCGCAGGTGCTGGTCGCGCCGCCGCCGGCGGCCGCCCCGCCCGCGCCGAGCCCGGCGGCACAGGGACCCAGTGAAGAACAGATGCAAGCCATCCGCGCCCGTATCCAGGCGCGCCGCCAGCAACTGCAGCAACAGCAACAGTCGCAGCCGCCGTCCGGCGGCTCCGGCCAAACCAAATAGAGTGAAAGCATGACATTGCGTCTTTTCTCCCTGTCGTTCGCCGTTGCCCTCATCGCGGGGTGCGCCACCGTGCCCGGCGCTCAAGTCCATCGCGGCGCGGTTCCTGCTGGAACCCATCAAGTCGCGGCCGGTGACGGATCGCACGACGGCGTCGAGGCGCAGCCGCTGGGCGCGGAGGGCACGCCGCAGGCGGTGATCCGCCGCGGTACCGGCACCATGATCAACCGCAGCGCCGCCGCCGCGGCAGCGCCGTCGCTGTCGCAGGCCAGCAACGGCACCGCGACCTTCAACTTCGAAGGCGAATCGGTGCACGCGGTGGTCAAGGCGATCCTCGGCGACATGCTGGGCCAGAACTATGTGATCGCGCCGGGCGTGCAGGGCACCGTGACCCTGGCCACGCCCAAGCCGGTGTCGTCGGCGCAGGCGTTGAACCTGCTGGAAATGGTGCTGGGCTGGAACAACGCACGCATGGTCTACAGCGGCGGCCGCTACAACATCGTTGCCGCCGACCAGGCGCTGGCTGGCACGGTGGCGCCGAGTACCGCGCCTGCGGCCAGCGCACGCGGCTTCGAGGTGCGCGTGGTGCCGCTGCAGTACATTTCCGCCACCGAGATGAAGAAGGTGCTGGAGCCGTACGCGCGCCCGAATGCGATCGTCAACGTCGACAGCGGCCGCAACGTGATCACCCTGGGCGGTACCCGCAGCGAGCTGGAAAACTACCTGCGCACGGTCGAGATCTTCGACGTGGACTGGCTGTCGGGCATGTCCGTGGGCGTGTTCCCGATCCAGACCGGCAAGGCCGAGCAGGTCGCGGCGGACCTGGAGAAGGTGTTCGGCGAGGAGAGCAAGACCCCCAGTGCCGGCATGTTCCGCTTCCTGCCGCTGGAGAATGCCAACGCGGTGCTGGTGATCACCCCGCAGGCGCGTTACCTGGACCAGATCCAGCAGTGGCTGGAGCGCATCGACACCGCCGGCGGCAGCGCCCGCCTGTTCTCCTACGAGCTGCGCTACGTCAAGGCCAAGGACCTGGCCGAGCGCCTGGCCGAGGCCTTCGCCACTGAGAACGGCCGCAGCGGCCGCGGCGGCGTTGGCTCGCTGGCGCCCGGTGCAAGCGTGCAGGATCTGGGCAGCCGTGATGGCACCAGCGGCAACAGCATGAACAGCACCGGCAGCAACGGCACCAACCGCACCGGTGGCATGGGCGAGGGCACCATGAGCCTGCCGCAGCGCCAGTCCGGCAACGCCAGTTTCAGCCTCGAAATCCAGGGCGATTCGGTCGGCGTCTCGGCGGTGGAGGAAACCAACACGCTGCTGGTGCGTTCCACCCCGCAGGCCTGGCGCTCGATCCGCGAGGTGATCGAGAAGCTCGATGTGATGCCGATGCAGGTGCACATCGAGGCGCAGGTAGCCGAGGTCGAACTGACCGGCGATCTGAGCTACGGCGTCAACTGGTTCTTCGAACAGGCCGTGGCCACCGGCAAGACCGAGAGCGGCATCGACCTGCCCAGCGCGCTGGGCCGCTCGATCTGGGGCAGCATTTCCGGGCGCGTCGGCGACGGCGGCCTGGGCTGGACCTTCCTGGGCAAGAACGCGGCCGCGGTGGTGACCGCGCTGGACAAGGTGAGCAACCTGCGCCTGCTGCAGACCCCCTCGATCTTCGTGCGCAACAACGCCGAAGCCACGCTCAACGTGGGTACCCAGATCCCGATCAACTCGGTGTCGGTCAACACCGGCACCGGCGGGGACAACACCTACAGCCAGGTGCAGTACCTGGACACCGGCGTCATCCTCAAGGTGCGTCCGCGCATCACCCGTGACGGCGTGGTGTTCCTGGACATGGTGCAGGAAGTGAGCTCGGCCGGTGCGATCCCCGCCGGCTGCGACGCCACCCGCACGACCTGCAATCCGCCGATCAATACCCGCAAGATCTCCACCGAAGCCGCGGTGCAGAGCGGCGACACCATCATGCTGGCGGGTCTGATCACCAATTCGGACGAGAACGGCGCCAACGGCGTGCCCGGCCTGAGCCGGATTCCGGTGATCGGCGCGCTGTTCGGCAAGAAGACCCAGCTCACCAAGCGCTCGGAAGTGATCGTGCTGTTGACCCCGACCATCGTGCGCAACGCACAGGAGTCGCGCAACCTGACCGACGAATACAGCAACCGCTTCCGTGCGATGGAGCCGTTCCCGGCGCCGCGCCCGGGCCGCTGAGCCGCGCGGGCGCCACGCGGCAGGCCACGCCTGCTACGCTGCGCCCAGGTGGCCGGCACAGGGGGACGGATGGGGACGATCGTGTTGCTGCCGATCGGGGTCGATGACAGCGCCCTGGACCGGTGCCTGGCGGCACTGGATGCGGGTACCCCGGCCGGCACGCCGGTTTGGCTGGCCGACGACGGCCAGGCCGGCCCGCGTGCGCAGGCGGTGATCGAACACTGGCTGGCCAATACGCCCCTGCATGCCGAATACACCCGTCGCGCCCGCGCGATCGGCGAGGTCGCCCACCTGGACGAAATGCTGCGCGCCTGCGCGGGCAGCGACGTGGTGGTGCTCGCGCCCGATGCCGTGCCCGCCCCCGGGTGGTTGCAGCAGCTGGAGGCCTGCTGCGCGCGTGACGCGTCGATCGGTTCGGCCACGCCGTGGTGCAACGCGGGCGAAACGGCCGCATGGCCGCGGCTGGGTGAGATCAATCCGGCGCCTGACGACCTGCGGGCGATGGCCGAGGCGTGCGCCGCCCTGCCCGCGCTGCATCCGGAGTTGCCGTCCGCGGTGACCCATGCGGTGCTGCTGCGGGCCAACGCACGCCGCAAGGCCGGTGGGTTGGACATGCACAGCTACGCTTCCTGGAATGCCGCGCTGATCGACCTGAGCCTGCGCATGGCCGGCCTGGGCTGGCGCAATGCGCTGTGCGAGACCGCCTTCGTGGCCCGTGCCGGGGAGTCGCAGGCACAGGACGGAGACATGGAGGCGCTGGCCACCCGCTGGCCGGCCTGGCAGCCGCGGCTGGCCAGCTTCCTGATGGGCGACCCGCTGCTGCAGGCGCGGGAGGCGCTGCAGCAGCTGCACCGGCAGGCGATAATGCCGCGTTCCCAGGGCGATCTGTTTGGATCGCCCGCTGCGCCTGATCCGGAGTCCGCCGTTTGAATCCCTGCATTGCCGTGGTGATCGTCAGCTACCAGAGCGCCAGCACGCTGGATGCGTGCCTGCTGCGCCTGCGTACCGCAATCGAAGTCGCCGAGATCCGCGTGGTCGACAACGCCTCCAACGACGGCACGCTGGACATCGTGCAGCGCCATGCCAGTGCCGATCCCCGCGTGCGCTTCATTGCCAACCCGGACAACCCCGGGTTCGCGGCGGCCAACAACCAGGGCGTGGCCGACAGCCACGCGCCGTGGCTGGCCTTCATCAATCCGGACCTGATGGTCGCCCGCGATACGCTGGCGCAGCTGCGCGCGCGCGGGGAAGCATTGGGCGACTGCGTGCTGGGCGTGGAGCAGGTGGACGAGCAGGGCCAGCCGGATGCGGCGGTGCGCCGCCGCGACCCGGACTTCGCGGCCATGCTGCGCCGGCCGGGGCAGGGCGCGCGGCTGGCCATTCCGGCCGATCCGGCCCAGCCGCTGCAGACGGTGCCGGCCTTGTCCGGCGCGCTGCTGCTGATGCCGCGCGCGCTGTTCGAGCGCATCGGCGGCTGGGACGCGGGCTACCGGCTGCATGCCGAGGACCTGGACCTGTGCCGGCGCGCGCGCGAGGCCGGCGCGGTGGTGGCCATCGCCAACGACCTGCAGGTGGTGCACGTGCGCGGGGTATCGAGCCGCTCGCGGCCGTTCTTCGTGGAATGGCACAAGCACCGTGGCCTGTGGCGCTACTTCCGCAAGTTCGAGGCCCGCCAGCGCAATGTGCTGGTGCAGGCGGCGGTGTGGGGGGCGATATGGGCGCATGCCGCCGCGCAGGTGCCGCGGTTGCTCCGCAACCGGTGAAATGCGTACCCACCAACGGTGGGCACCTACCGGTGATGACGCGGTAGGTACCGACCGTTGGTCGGTACATGCTGGCGGGCGCATAATCGCGGCATGATCATCCAATCACTGCTCGACACCGACCTGTACAAATTCACCATGATGCAGGCGGTGCTGCATCAGCATCCCGGCGCGCAGGTCCAGTACCGGTTCAAGTGCCGCACGCCAGGCATCGAGCTGGCGCGCTATATCGAGCAGATCAACGCGGAGATCGACCATCTCTGCACGCTGCGCTTCACCGACGAGGAGCTCGCCTACATGCGGGGGCTGCGCTTCGTGAAGCCGGACTTCGCCGACTTCCTCGGCCTGTTCCACCTGGACCGCAAGTACATCGACCTGCGGCCGTCGCAGACGGTGCCGGGCGAGATCGAGCTGGACATCACCGGCCCGTGGCTGCACACCATTCTGTTCGAGGTGCCGCTGCTGGCGATCATCAATGAGGTCTGGTTCCGCAACACCACGGAGGCCGACTTCGCCGAAGGCGAGCGCCGCCTGCAGGCCAAGACGGCGCTGCTGCGCGACACGCCCGGCTTCGAGCTGTGCCGCATTGCCGACTACGGCAGCCGCCGCCGCTACTCGCGCGAGTGGCATGCGCGGATGCTGCCGATGCTGCGCGACGCGCTCGGCGCGCAGTTCGTGGGCACCAGCAATGTGCATTTCGCGCGCCTGTACGGCATGACGCCGCATGGCACGATGGCGCATGAGTATCTGCAGGCGTTCCAGGCCCTGGGGCCGCGCCTGCGTGACTCGCAGGTGGCAGCGCTGGAGTCGTGGGCGCGCGAGTACCGCGGCGACCTCGGCATCGCGCTGTCGGACGTGGTCGGCCTGGACGCGTTCCTGCGCGACTTCGACATGTACTTCTGCAAGCTGTTCGACGGGGTGCGCCACGATTCGGGCGACCCCTTCAGCTGGGGCGACCGCATGCTGGCCCACTTCAAGGACCGCCGGGTCGATCCGCGCAGCAAGGTACTGGTGTTCAGCGACGGGCTGAACATCGAGAAGGTGATGCGCCTGTTCGACTATTTCCGTGGCCGCTGCCAGGTCGCCTTCGGCGTCGGTACGCACCTGACCAACGACCTGGGCCCGACCCCGCTCAACATCGTGATCAAGATGGTCCGCTGCAACGGCCAGCCGGTGGCCAAGCTCAGCGATTCGCCGGGCAAGAGCATGTGCGACGACCCGGGCTACCTGGCTTACCTGCGCCAGGTATTCGAACTCCCGCCGGAGTGAATCAACGGCGTAACGACCAACGGTCGTTACCTACCGCACGGCAGCGGGTCGTGGCAACCGCAGAATCGGTAGGTCACGACCGTTGGTCGTGACCGATGCCAGGTCATTCGAGCGCATACCGCGCGACAAACAACGCGGCCACCAACCAGACGGCCGGATGCACTTCGCGCCAGCGACCGGTACCGGCCTTCAATACCGCATAGGCGATGAACCCGAACGCCAGGCCATTGGCAATCGAATAGGTAAACGGCATCGCCAGCGCGCACAGCGCGGCAGGCACGGACTCGGTCAGGTCGTTCCAGTCCACATCCACCAGTTCGCGCAGCATCAAGCCGGCCACGAACAGCAGCGCCGGCGCGGTGGCATAGCCCGGCACCATGGCGGCCAGCGGCGAGAACAGCAGGGCGGCCAGGAACAGACCGGCCACGACCAGCGCGGTCAGGCCGGTGCGGCCGCCGGCCTGCACGCCCGAGGCGCTTTCGGCGAAGGCGGTGGTGCTGCTGGTGCCGAGCAGGGAGCCGGCGACGATGGCGGTGCTGTCGGCCAGCAGGGCACGTCCGAAGCGCTTCTGCGCGCCCGGCAGTTTGAGCAGGCCGGCACGCCCGACCACGCCATACAGGGTGCCGGTGGCATCGAACACTTCGACCAGGACGAACACGAGCACGACCTGCAGCAGCACGGCAATGGGCGCGCCGCCGTTGTGGTGGAGCAGGCCGGGCAGGTCCAGCTGCAGGAAGGTCGGGGCCAGGCTGGGCGGCAGGGAGATCACGCCGTGGTACTGCACGTTGCCGAGCAGCCAGGCCGCGCCGGTGACGGCGAGGATGCCGATCAGGATGGCACCGCGCACGCGCCGCGCTTCGAGGATGGCGATCAGCAGGAAGCCGGCCAGGGCGAGCAGCGGCGGGGCGGTGTTGAGCGGCCCGAGTGCGACCAGGGTGTCGGAGTTGGCGATGATGACGCCGGATTTCTGCAGGGCGATGATGGCGAGGAACAGACCGATACCGGCGACGATGGCGGCACGCAGCGAGGCGGGAATGCCGGCCACCAGCCAGGCGCGCACGCCGGTCAGCGACAGTGCGAGGAACACCAGTCCCGAGATGAAGACGGCGGCCAGCGCCTGCTGCCACGGCAGTCCGGCGGCGCCCACGACGGTAAACGCGAAGAACGCATTCAAGCCCATGCCCGGGGCCATGCCCACGGGGAAGTTGGCAGCGAATGCCATCACCAACGAGCCCAGCGCGGCGGCCAAGCAGGTCGCCACGAACACGGCGCCCGGGTCCATGCCGGTGGTGGAAAGAATGTCGGGGTTGACGAAGACGATGTAGGACATCGTCAGGAACGTGGTCAGCCCGGCCAGCACTTCGGTCCGCACGGTGGTGCCGTGCTGCTGTAGCTGGAAGAGGTTTTCAAGCAGTTTCATGGTGGGGGTCCATGGGTGTTGGTCTTTTTCGTTGGGTCAAACGCTACGGCGAACAGCCTTCGTCTGGTGCAACTGTGGGTTAGGGCCGGCGGGTACGGGGGTACGGGACACGCCGTAAACCCATCCATGGGGGCTCGTAGAAAACATCCATGTTTTCTGCGGTCCCGTAC
>NZ_JBOHXV010000131.1:0-10563 GCF_050737075.1 Stenotrophomonas sp. | reverse complement strand
CGCAGGACCCGATACGTAGGCCGGCCAACGGCCGGCGCTACCGCCTGCCACCATGGTCTATTTGGGGTGGTTGGGCCGGGTAAGGCATAATTGCCGATGAAACTTCCCTTGCGCCGGTGCCTGGCGGACCTGCTGGACGGCGCTCCCCCTCGGTTCGGAAACAGATCAAATGACGCAGAAAATCACGGTCATCCGCGGTGACGGCATCGGCCCGGAGATCATGGACGCTACGCTGTTCGTGCTCGGCAAGCTCGACACCGGCTTTGAATACGAAGATGCCGACGCAGGCCTGGTCGCGCTGGAAAAGCACGGCGACCTGATGCCGGCGTCCACGCTGGAATCCATCGCACGCAACAAGATCGCGCTGAAGAGCCCGCTGACCACCCCGGTCGGTGGCGGCTTCACCTCGATCAACGTCAGCCTGCGTCGCCACTTCGACCTGTACGCCAACGTGCGTCCGGCGGTGTCCTTCCCGAACACCAAGTCGCGTTTCGGCGACGGTGTGGACCTGATCACCGTCCGTGAGAACACCGAAGGTGCGTACCTGGCAGAAGGCCAGGAAGTGTCGGCCGATGGCGAAACCGCCTTCTCCGGCACCCGTATCACCCGCAAGGGCTCCGAGCGCATCGTGCGCTACGCCTTCGAGCTGGCCCGCAGCACCGGCCGCAAGAAGGTCACCGCCGTGCACAAGGCCAACATCATCAAGTCGACCTCGGGCCTGTTCCTGGCCGTGGCGCGCGAAGTGGCGGCCAAGTATCCGGACATCGAGTTCCAGGAAATGATCGTCGACAACTGCTGCATGCAGCTGGTGATGCGTCCGGAACAGTTCGACGTGATCGTGACCACCAACCTGTTCGGCGACATCATCTCCGACCTGTGCGCCGGCCTTGTCGGCGGCCTGGGCCTGGCGCCGGGCGCCAACATCGGTGTGGACGCGGCGATCTTCGAAGCCGTGCACGGCACCGCGCCGGACATCGCCGGCCAGGGCAAGGCAAATCCGTGCGCGCTGCTGCTTGCCGCCGCACAGATGCTTGACCACGTCGGCCAGACCGAGAATGCCGAGCGCCTGCGCAAGGCCATCGTCGCCACCCTGGAAGCCAAGGACTCGCTGACCGGCGACCTCGGCGGCACCGGCAACACCATGGGCTTCGCCCAGGCCATCGCCAGCCGCCTGTAAGGGCTTTGGTGGAGGTTGTCGCGTAGCGCCGGGCTCTGCCCGGCTGCTCCAACGAAAAAGGGCACCCATCGGGTGCCCTTTTTTGTTCGGCATTGCTTCACCGCATCAGCGCGACTGCAGCTTCGACAGCAGTCGCAGGAACTCCACATACAGCCACACCAGCGTGACCATCAGGCCGAACGCGCCGTACCACTCCATGTACTTCGGCGCGCGCGCGGCGGCACCGGTTTCGATGAAATCGAAGTCCAGTACCAGGTTCAGCGCGGCGACCACCACCACGAACAGGCTGAAGGCGATGCCCAGCCAGCTGGCTTCATGGATTACCGGCACGTTGATGTTGAAGAAGCTCAGCACGAACGAGGCCAGGTACAGCAGTGCGATGCCACCGGTGGCGGCGACCACGCCCAGCTTGAAGTTCTCGGTGACCTTGATCAGGCCGCTGCGGTAAGCCACCAGCAGGGCGAACAGGGTGCCGAAGGTGAGCAGCACCGCCTGGAACACGATGCCCGGGAAGCGTGCCTCGAACACGGCCGAGATGGCGCCCAGGAAGAAGCCTTCCACCAGCGCGTACATCGGCGCGGTGACCGGCGACCATTCCTTCTTGAACACCGTCACCAGCGCAAGGACCAGCCCGCCGATGGCGCCGCCGATCGCGTAGATCATCGCGCCCGGCGCGATCAGGCCGTCGGCGCCGATGGTCTGGCTCCAGGCGAACGCGGCGGTGATGACCGTCAGCAACAGAAGGATGCCGGTCTTGTTGACCGTGCCGTTGATCGTCATCACCTGGTCGGGTGAGGTCACGACCGAGCCGCTGGCCAGGTCGAGGAAGGTCGACTCCGAAAGTGCGGGATTGCCGCTGCGCATTGCCAATCTCCTTGAAGGGTAGGGTTCCGGGCCATCCGGCCGCTGAATGAAGCATAGCGTATGGCTATGTAGCTCTACCCCCCTGATCACGAATGTGAAAAATTCCGTGAAAACCGTTGACAGATGCGTCGCCGATTCCCACAATAGGCGGCTCTTTCGGGGGGAACCTCGAGGGATGAAACCACCGGGGTATAGCGCAGTCTGGTAGCGCGCCTGCTTTGGGAGCAGGATGTCGGGGGTTCGAATCCCTCTACCCCGACCAAGTCCCGCTGCTCAAATCGGGATGGGAATGCGACAATCCGGTCAGAGCGCCCGTAGCTCAACTGGATAGAGCACCGGCCTTCTAAGCCGGCGGTTACAGGTTCGATTCCTGTCGGGCGCGCCACTGGCGCAAACGCAGGTGTTTCAAAAAAGAATAAACAGTTTTCAGTGGTGGCTGTAGCTCAGTTGGTTAGAGTTCCGGATTGTGATTCCGGAGGTCGGGGGTTCGAGTCCCCTCAGCCACCCCACTGATTTGAAGAACCCGTTTCATCGAAAATGAATCGGGGTTGCAAAAAAAGGCGCAAACGTTACACTACGCGCCTGAGTTTTCAGGGCTGTTAGCTCAGTTGGTAGAGCAGTTGACTCTTAATCAATAGGTCCAAGGTTCGAATCCTTGACAGCCCACCAAGACAGAAGCCATCCGGTCCGCCGGGTGGCTTTTTTCTTGCGCGCGATCCGGCATTAAGCCACCCATGGGGTGGCTCTACCGGCGTCGTCGTCGGGCATCGCGAGGACACGCATGGCGTGTCGCTACGCGTTTTCGCCCTAACCGTCCTGTGCACGTAACAATTCGTAGTGCCACGCCATGCGTGGCAACCGCGCGCAGCGCGGCACAAGCATCCGAAGCCGATGCGCCGCGGTCTCGATCATCCTGCCGGCGTTTAGACTCGGCCGAAGCCGCCCGTCAGGCGTTCATGACCCCGGAACGAAGCGCAGCCACGCATGGCGTGGCTCTACCCGGCGTCCAGCGCCCCTGAACGACGTCTGCAAAAACCCCTTGCAACCCCCTGTCGCATTGCGTCATAATTCGCCTCCCGATTTTCGGGCTGTTAGCTCAGTTGGTAGAGCAGTTGACTCTTAATCAATAGGTCCAAGGTTCGAATCCTTGACAGCCCACCAAGACAAAAGCCATCCGGTTCGCCGGGTGGCTTTTTTCTTGCCTGCGATCCGACGGTAAGCAGCCACCCATGGGGTGGCTCTACGACCAAAGGTCGACGCCGCCACCGCCCGCCGCCATAATGCGCGCCTACGCGAAAGTGGCGGAATTGGTAGACGCCCTGGATTTAGGTTCCAGTGCCGCAAGGCGTGGGGGTTCGAGTCCCCCCTTTCGCACCAGGTCGGCGCCGAGCCTTCGGCGCACACCTCCGGGCTGAACACGTCGGCAAGCGCTGGCGATGGGCTGCACTGGCCCCGGGAAGGTCCTTCCCGGGCGGCGCCCGAGCCGTCCCGCGGCGCTCGATCCGCCCCCTGAACAGCCACCGGATTGACGCTCCCGGCCCCGTGCTGGCGGCGCTGGCCGTTATCGGCCAAACTACAGGGCTGCGGCAGGCATGCGCGTCCACGACGCCGCCGTCTTACAACCCGTTTCATCCATCAATTCGTGCCGGGGGCGTGCCTACCGGTGGCAGGAGTCAACATGCAAGCTTCGATCGAATCCACCGGCAATCTGGAACGCCGCCTGACCTTCTCGCTGCCGGAAGACCGCCTGCAGACCCACATCAGCGGCCGTCTGGGTGAAATCGCCCGTACCGCGCGCATCAAGGGCTTCCGCCCGGGCAAGGTGCCGGCCAAGGTGATCGAGCAGCGCTTCGGCCAGCAGGTCCGCAGCGAAGCCGTCGACGGCCTGCTGCGCGAGACCTTCGATGCGGCCATCCGCGAGCACGAACTGCGCATTGCCGGCGCGCCGCGCATCGACAAGGGCGACGAGGGTGAATTCTCCTTCGTGGCCACCGTCGAGCTGGTGCCGGACTTCGGCGACGTCGACGTTGCCAAGCTGACCGTGGTGCGCCACGTCGCTGAAATCAACGACGGCGACATCGACCAGATGATCACCAACCTGCGCGAGCAGCGCCGCAGCTGGAGCCCGGTTGACCGTGGCGCCAAGGACGGTGACCTGGTCGCGCTGGAAACCTGGTCGCAGGCCGGCGATGAGCGCCTGCCGGCCGAAGGCACCGAAAAGGGCAGCGTCGTGGTGGGCCAGGGCATGATGTTCGAGCAGATCGAGCAGGGCCTGGTCGGCCTGGCCAAGGGTGAAGAGAAGACCCTGGACGTCGAATTCCCGGCCGACTGGCGCGTGCCGGCCCTGGCGGGCAAGCAGGTCAAGGTCACCGTGAAGGCGGTGGACGTGTCCGAGCCGGTGCTGCCGGAAGTGGATGCCGACTTCATCAAGAGCTTCGGCGTGAAGGGTGGCGATGTGGAGCAGTTCCGCACCGACATCCGCGCCAACCTGGAGCGTGAGCTCAAGGGCGCCCTGATGAACCGCCTGCGCCGCGAAGTGGGTGAGCAGCTGATCGCCGCCTACGCCTCGGTCGAAATGCCGCCGCGCCTGGTCGAGAACGAAGCCCGTGCCATGCTGGCCCAGCAGGTCGAGCAGATCCGCCGCAGCGGCCGCAACCCGGGCGAAATCCCGGCCGACGCCCATGAAGGCTTCAAGGACGCCGCCGCCAAGCGCGTGCTGGTCGGCCTGCTGGTCGGTGAAGTGGCCCGCAAGAACGACCTGCGCCTGGATCCCAAGCGCCTGAACGAAACCATGCGTCTGATCGCCTCCACCTATGAAGAGCCGGAGCAGGTCATTGAGATGTACCGCAACGACCCCCAGCTGATGAGTGGGCTGCAGAATCGCGTGATGGAAGAGCAGGTGATCGACTGGATCGCCGAGCGCGCCCAGCACACCGAAGAGCAGCTGTCGTTCCAGGACGCGATCCGCCAGTAAGCGGCCCGTGTTTTACGCCCCGCGCCCCGGCGCGGGGTTGTTCCCCCCAAAATAGGTGCCTCACTAATGGACAACCGAACCACAGCCCTGAACATGGTTCCGATGGTGGTCGAACAGACCAGCCGCGGCGAGCGCGCCTATGACATCTATTCGCGCCTGTTGAAGGAGCGCCTGATCTTCCTCGTGGGCCCGATCGACGATCACATGGCCAACGTGGTGGTGGCGCAGCTGCTGTTCCTGGAAGCGGACAACCCGGAAAAGGACATCAGCATCTACATCAACTCGCCCGGTGGCGTAGTCACCGCCGGCATGGCGATCTACGACACCATGCAGTACATCAAGCCGGACGTGAGCACCATCTGCGTTGGCCAGGCTGCCTCCATGGGCGCGCTGCTGCTGGCATCGGGCGCCGCGGGCAAGCGTTATGCGCTGCCCAATTCGCGCGTCATGATCCACCAGCCGCTGGGTGGCTTCCAGGGCCAGGCCACGGATATCGACATCCACGCCCGCGAGATCCTGACCCTGCGTTCGCGTCTGAACGAAGTGCTGGCCAAGCACACCGGCCAGTCGCTGGAGACCATCGCGCGCGATACCGAGCGCGACAACTTCAAGAGCGCGGCCGATGCAGTGGCCTACGGTCTGGTCGACTCGGTGCTGGAACGTCGTCCGGAAGAGTCGATCACCCCGGCCTGATAGTGCCGCCAGGCCGGGAAATCGGCCTGTTTCCTCGGGGTCGGGCTGGACTGGCGTCCTCCCGGCCCTGTGCTATTCTCGAATCGAACCCCCGTTCAGCGGGTGGGGTAACTGGGTAAGCGAAGCATGAGCGAAGACCGCCAAGGTCGTTCCACGGACACCGGCAAGATCCTCTACTGCTCTTTCTGCGGAAAGAGCCAGCACGAGGTGCGCAAGCTGATTGCTGGGCCGAGCGTGTTCATCTGCGATGAATGCGTGGAGCTGTGCAACGACATCATCCGTGAAGAGCTCGAGGAAAAGGCGCAGTCGGCGCGCAGTTCGCTGCCCAAGCCGCGCGAGATCCTCGAGGTCCTTGACCAGTACGTGATTGGCCAGAACCGGGCCAAGCGCACGCTGGCCGTGGCCGTATACAACCACTACAAGCGCATCGAGAGCCGCCAGAAGAACGACGAAGTCGAACTGGCGAAGTCGAACATCCTGCTGGTCGGTCCGACCGGTTCGGGCAAGACGCTGCTGGCCGAGACCCTGGCCCGCCTGCTCAATGTGCCGTTCACCATGGCCGACGCCACCACGCTGACCGAAGCCGGTTACGTGGGCGAGGACGTGGAAAACATCATCCAGAAGCTGCTGCAGAAGTGCGACTACGACGTCGAGAAGGCGCAGCAGGGCATCGTCTACATCGATGAAATCGACAAGATCTCGCGCAAGAGTGAGAACCCGTCGATCACCCGTGACGTGTCCGGCGAAGGCGTGCAGCAGGCGCTGCTGAAGCTGATCGAAGGCACCGTGGCCAGCGTTCCGCCGCAGGGCGGCCGCAAGCATCCGCAGCAGGAATTCCTGCAGGTGGACACCAAGAACATCCTGTTCATCTGCGGCGGCGCGTTCGCCGGGCTGGACAAGGTGATCCAGGCGCGTTCCAACGACTCCGGCGGCATCGGTTTCGGCGCCAAGGTGAAGAGCTCCGAGCGCAAGCAGGAAGTGGGCAAGGTGCTGGCCGAAGTCGAGCCGGAAGACCTGATCAAGTTCGGCCTCATTCCCGAGTTCGTCGGCCGCCTGCCGGTCGTGGCCACCCTGGAAGAGCTGGACGAGGCCGCCCTGGTGCGGATCCTGACCGAGCCGAAGAACGCCATCACCAAGCAGTTCAAGAAGCTGTTCGAGATGGAACACGTCGAGCTGGAGTTCCGCCCCGACGCGTTGTCGGCGATCGCCCGCAAGGCGCTCAAGCGCAAGACCGGCGCCCGTGGCCTGCGCACCATCGTCGAATCGGTCCTGCTGGACACCATGTACGACCTGCCTTCGGCAGAAAACGTCAGCAAGGTGGTGGTGGACGAATCGGTGATCGAACACAAGTCCGAACCGTACCTGATCTACCAGACCCCGCCCGCCCCTGAACAGAAGGCGGCCGGTGCTGAATAATCAGTTCAAGCATTTGAATTGATAGAAGTTTTTCAGAGCATCTTGCATCTGGACGCCGATGGCCCCATAACGGGGCCATCGGCTTTTTTGTATCCGGGTGAAGCTGCCCGGAGGCCATCCCCACTGCTCAACTGGAGCCCACATGGCCCGTTCCCCAACTGAGACTCTCGACCTGCCGGTACTGC
Source organism: Stenotrophomonas sp. (assembly GCF_050737075.1). Lineage (GTDB taxonomy): Bacteria > Pseudomonadota > Gammaproteobacteria > Xanthomonadales > Xanthomonadaceae > Stenotrophomonas. The sequence goes on along the minus strand of NZ_JBOHXV010000131.1, from coordinate 3,254 downwards.
CGCTGCGCGACGTGGTGGTGTTCCCGCACATGGTCATTCCGCTGTTCGTCGGCCGCGACAAGTCCATGCATGCCCTGGAGCAGGCCATGGAGGCGGACAAGCGCATCCTGCTGCTGGCGCAGAAGTCGGCCGAGACCGACGACCCGTCGGCGGCCGACCTCTACCAGGTCGGCACCCTGGCCCAGGTCCTGCAGCTGCTCAAGCTGCCCGATGGCACCATCAAGGTGCTGGTCGAAGGCCTGTCGCGCGTCAACGTCACCCAGGTCACCGAGCGCGATGGTGCGCTGCACGGCGTGGGCGAGGAAATCGAGTCGGACGAATCGCGTGAACCGCGCGAGATCGAGGCGATCGCCCGCTCGCTGATGTCGCTGTTCGAGCAGTACGTCAAGACCAACCGCAAGCTGCCGCCGGAGCTGCTGCAGACCCTGGCCGGCATCGACGAATCCGCCCGCCTGGCCGACACCATCGCCGCGCACATCAGCGTGCGCCTGGCCGACAAGCAGCGCCTGCTGGAGACCCTGCAGATCGGCGACCGCCTGGAGATGCTGGTCGGCCTGGTCGACGGCGAGATCGACGTGCAGCAGATGGAGAAGCGCATCCGCGGCCGCGTGAAGTCGCAGATGGAAAAGAGCCAGCGCGAGTACTACCTCAACGAACAGATGAAGGCCATCCAGAAGGAACTGGGCGACCTGGACGACGCGCCCGGCGAGCTGGAAGAGCTGGCGCGCAAGATCGCCGAGGCGGGCATGCCCAAGCCGGTGGAAGCCAAGGCCAAGGCCGAGCTGAACAAGCTCAAGCAGATGTCGCCGATGTCGGCTGAAGCGGCGGTGGTGCGCAACTACCTCGACTGGCTGCTGGGCGTGCCGTGGAAGAAGCGCACCAAGGTGCGAAAGGACCTCAAGGCCGCGCAGGACACCCTGGACGCCGACCACTTCGGCCTGGAAAAGGTCAAGGACCGCATCCTGGAATACCTGGCGGTGCAGTCGCGCGTGAAGCAGATGAAGGGCCCGATCCTGTGCCTGGTCGGGCCGCCGGGCGTGGGCAAGACCTCGCTGGGCCAGTCCATCGCCAAGGCCACCAACCGCAAGTTCGTGCGCATGAGCCTGGGCGGCGTGCGCGACGAGGCCGAGATCCGTGGCCATCGCCGCACCTACGTCGGCTCCATGCCGGGCCGCATCGTGCAGAACCTCAACAAGGTGGGCAGCAAGAACGCGCTGTTCGTGCTCGACGAGATCGACAAGATGTCGATGGATTTCCGCGGCGACCCGTCCTCGGCGTTGCTGGAAGTGCTCGACCCGGAGCAGAACAACGCGTTCAACGACCACTACCTGGAAGTGGACCTGGACCTGTCCGAAGTGATGTTCGTGGCGACCTCCAACTCGCTCAACATCCCCGGGCCGCTGCTGGACCGCATGGAGGTCATCCGCATCCCCGGCTACACCGAGGATGAGAAGCTCAACATCGCCATGCGCTACCTGGTGCCCAAGCAGATCAAGGCCAACGGCCTGAAGCCGGAAGAGCTGGAGATCGAGGCCGACGCCATCCAGGACATCGTGCGTTACTACACGCGCGAATCGGGCGTGCGCAACCTCGAGCGCGAAGTGGCCAAGATCTGCCGCAAGGTGGTCAAGGAAATCGCCCTGGCCGGTCCGGCTGCGCCGGCCAAGCCGGTCAAGGCCGGCAAGAAGACCGCGAAGAAGAAGGCGCTGGTCGTGGTCAACGGCAAGAACCTGGACAAGTACCTGGGCGTGCGCCGGGTCGACTTCGGCCGCGCCGAGGAACAGAACGAGATCGGCCTGGTCACCGGCCTGGCCTGGACCGAAGTGGGCGGCGACCTGCTGCAGATCGAATCGACCCTGGTGCCAGGCAAGGGCCAGCTGATCCTGACCGGCCAGCTCGGCAACGTGATGAAGGAATCCGCGTCGGCGGCCCTGTCGGTGGTGCGTTCGCGCGCCGAACGGCTGGGCATCGACAGCGAGTTCCTGCAGAAGCACGACGTGCACGTGCACGTGCCTGACGGCGCTACCCCGAAGGACGGCCCCAGCGCCGGCATCGCGATGGTGACCTCGCTGGTGTCCACGCTGACCAAGGTGCCGATCCGTGCCGAGGTGGCGATGACCGGCGAGATCACCCTGCGTGGTCGCGTCACCGCCATCGGCGGACTGAAGGAGAAGCTGCTGGCGGCGCTGCGCGGCGGCATCACCACGGTGATCATCCCGGAAGAGAACCGCAAGGACCTGGCCGACATTCCGGCCAACGTGACCCGCGACCTCAAGATCGTGCCGGTGAAGTGGATCGAAGAGGTGCTGGACCTGGCCCTGGAGACCCCGCTGACTGCGCCGAAGCCCAAGAAGGATGGGCAGCGCGTCACAGTGCGGAGCAAGGGCAAGGCAGCTTCCACAACGCGCGTCAAGCACTGACGCGCGTTACAGAAATGCCCGAAACCCGCGTCGTTATTAGCTTTTCAGCTTGCGAAGGTAGGGGTGCGCTGGTATAAAAGCACCACTCGCGAGTCAGCGCATGCTGATGAGGGCGAATAGAGAACTTCACTGGCATCCGGCCACGTTGTAGGTCGGGTGCTTCACTGTCGAACATGCGGAATCCCCGCCAAAGGAGCTGTACAGAATGAATAAGACCGAATTGATCGACGCCGTTGCCGCAGCCGCCGACCTGACCAAGGCTGAAGCCGGTCGCGCCGTCGACGCTGTTGTCGCCACCATCACCAGCGCCCTGAAGGGCGGTGACGCGGTGACGCTGGTTGGCTTCGGCACGTTCCAGGTCCGCCCGCGCGCTGCGCGTACCGGCCGCAACCCGAAGACCGGCGACACCATCAAGATCGAAGCGTCGAACAATCCGTCGTTCAAGGCTGGCAAAGCCCTGAAGGATGCCGTAAACTAAGCGGCTTGCTGGGGTGCTTAGCTCAGCGGTAGAGCGTCTCCTTTACACGGAGAGGGTCGGGGGTTCGAAACCCTCAGCACCCACCACAGCACCGCCAGTAAAAGTTTGAAATGTGGAGCGGTAGTTCAGCTGGTTAGAATGCTGGCCTGTCACGCCGGAGGTCGCGGGTTCGAGTCCCGTCCGCTCCGCCAGTTTCAACGAGGCCCCTGAGCGATCGGGGGCCTTGTTTTCTGCAACGATCCAGATCGTGGTGGAAGGCAGCAGGAAGGTTTTAGTGCGGAGCGGTAGTTCAGCTGGTTAGAATGCTGGCCTGTCACGCCGGAGGTCGCGGGTTCGAGTCCCGTCCGCTCCGCCAG
>NZ_JBOHXV010000130.1:0-10621 GCF_050737075.1 Stenotrophomonas sp. | reverse complement strand
GCGAAGGCGCGCGCGGGCAGGCCGCTGGCGGCCAGGCCGGCGACCACGCCGCCGGCGGCCACGCCCTGCACGAACAGGCGCCGCGACGGCAGGGGCGGGGCGCCCGTGCCGGGTTTTTTAGGGAAAGACATTGCAACTCCGAATCCGATTCGAATGGCACACGCGGTGCCGTCAACGCCACGCGCCGGGGCGCGTAGGCAGAGCCTCAGGCCTGCGCTCATAGAGCGCGGCGGATCAGGCGATCGGAGGGCGGGTGATGCGGTCCAGCGGCGGCATCGGCTGCGACGGATGCGCGGCCAGGATCGGCGCCACGGAGAGCGGCGGCGGGGTGGCGATCCAGGCGATCTGCACGGTCAGGCTGGGCTGTTGGGCGCAGCTGCGCAGGCAGTCCTTGATCTTGCAGTGATCGCCGTCGTGCGGCGCCTGTACGCCGGTCTCGTCAGCGGCCTTGGCGTGGTGCGCATGGGCGGCGGCGACCGGGGCACGGCTGTGGCAGGGCGGTGCGGTGGCTTCTACGGGGGCGGACGGAAGCATCGCCAGCGTCATGGGGCCGGCCATGGCCGCGTTCAGCCCGTTGAGCAACAGGCTGAGCATCAAGACCACTCGCAGGAGCAGGCCACCGGCGGTCATGGGCGCCACCTTAGCGCCTATGCGCGCGCGGCGCACCCGTGGCTGAATGCCGGGTTCAACTCTGGAGTCCGGTCCGACAGGGCGCATGGGCATCAGCCTTCTTCGCGCACGATCTCGACCAGGCGCTCGCCGTAACGCGAGAGCTTGGTGCCACCGATGCCACCGACCCGGCCGAGCGCGTCGACGCTGGTGGGGCGCTGTTCGGCGATGTTGCGCAGGGTGCTGTCGTGGAAGATCACGAACGCCGGCACGTTCTGTTCGCGGGCCAGCTCGGCGCGCAGGCCGCGCAGGGCGTTGAACAGCGCCAGGTCCTGCGGCAGCACGGACAGGCCGGTGCGCTGGCCGCCGCGCTCGCGTTCGCGGGTCTTGGGGCTTTCGCGGCGCATCATCACCTTGCGCTGGCCCTTCAGGACCTCGCGGCTGCCATCGGTCAGGCGCAGGCCGCCATAGGCGTCGCTGTCCACTTCCAGCAGGCTGGCGGCGACCAGCTGGCGGAACACGCTGCGCCAGGTGCGCGCGTCGAGGTCCTTGCCGATGCCGTAGGTGCTCAGCTCGGTGTGCCCGAACTGGCGGATCTTGTCGTTCTCGCCACCGCGCAGGATGTCGATCAGGTGGCCCACGCCGAAGCGCTGGCCGCTGCGGTATACGCAGCTGAGCGCCTTCTGGGCGGCGACGCTGGCATCCCAGGCGTCCGGCGGCAGCAGGCAGTTGTCGCAGTTGCCGCAGGGCTGCGGATAGGTCTCGCCAAAGCCGGCCAGCAGCACCTGGCGGCGGCACTGCATGGATTCGCAGTAGCCCAGCAGGTGGTCGAGCTTGGAGCGCTCCAGTGCCTTGCGTTCTTCGCCGGCCTCGGACTGTTCGATCATCTGCTTGAGCAGCACCACGTCGCCCAGGCCGTAGCAGAGCCAGGCTTCGGCAGGTTCGCTGTCGCGGCCGGCGCGCCCGGTTTCCTGGTAATAACCTTCCATCGACTTGGGCAGGTCGGTATGCGCGACAAAGCGCACGTCGGGCTTGTCGATGCCCATGCCGAAGGCGATGGTGGCGCACATGACGATGCCGTCCTCGCGCAGGAAGCGGCGCTGGTTGGCTGCACGCACCTCGGCCGGCAGGCCGGCGTGGTAGGGCAGGGCGTTCATGCCCTCCTTGCACAGGAATTCGGCGGTCTCTTCGACCTTGCGCCGCGACATGCAGTAGACGATGCCGGCCTCGTCGCGGTGACCGCGCAGGAAATCCAGCAGCTGGCGCTTGGCGTTGTCCTTCTGGACCACGGTGTAGCGGATGTTGGGCCGGTCGAACGAGCTGACGAAGTGCTGGGCGTTGGTCAGGTCCAGGCGCTCGGCGATCTCGCGCTGGGTCGGCGGATCGGCGGTGGCGGTCAGCGCGATGCGCGGCACGTCGGGCCAGCGCTCATGCAGCACGGTGAGCTGGCGGTATTCAGGCCGGAAGTCGTGGCCCCACTGGGAGACGCAGTGGGCCTCGTCGATGGCGAACAGGGCGATGCGGCTGCGGGACAGCAGCGACAGGAAGCGGCCGGTCAGCAGCCGCTCGGGCGCGACGTACAGCAGTTCCAGCTCACCGGCGAGCAGTTCGCGTTCGACCCGCGCGGCGGTTTCCGCATCCAGGGTGGAATTCAGGTATTCGGCGCGCACACCCAGCTGGCGCAGGGCTTCCACCTGGTCCTGCATGAGCGCGATCAGCGGGGAGATGACGATGCCGGTGCCGTCGCGCAGCAGGGACGGCACCTGGTAGCACAGCGACTTGCCGCCGCCGGTGGGCATCAATACCAGTGCGTCATTGCCGGCCGCGACATGCTCGACGATCGCCTGCTGCGGACCGCGGAATTCGTCGTAACCAAAAATGCGGTGGAGCAGTTCGTGCGCGGGGCGGGATGACATCGCGGTAGTTTACCGGTTCCGGGGGGTGTTCCCCCGTCCGGAATTCCCGCACTGGTTCATCAGGCGACGGTGGCGCCGGCCGTTGGCCGGCACCACCGGCCGGGCAGAGCCCGGCGCTACTGGAGCAAAGAGCGGAGCATCCAGGCGTATTTTTCGTGGGTCTGCAGGCGCTGGGTCATCAGGTCTTCGGTCGGGGCGTCGTCGGCGTCGTCGGCCACGTCCAGCACCTTGCGGGCGGTGCGGCACACGGCCTCGTTGGCGGCGACCAACTGGCGTACCATTTCACGCCAGTCCGCGCTGTCGGTCAGGCCCGGTTCCTCGGCGATCGAGGTCAGGGCGGCGAATTCGCGGTAGGAGCCCGGGGCGTTGAAGCCCAGTGCGCGGATGCGTTCAGCCACGTCGTCCAGGGCTGCCCACTGCTCGGTGTACTGGGTTTCGAACATCAGGTGCAGCGAGTTGAACATCGAGCCCGTCACGTTCCAATGGAAGTTGTGGGTCTTCAGGTAGAGCGTGAACGCGTCTGCCTGGAAGGCCGACAGTCCGTCGGCGATCTTCTTGCGATCGGCTTCTTTGATCCCGATATCAATGTTCGGGGCCGACGGAGCCGCCGTCGCCAGTTTCTGCTTGCCGGTCTTGGGTTTGGCCGGAGCCTTGGTCTTCGCCATGGGGGAAATCCTCCTTGTGGATGGGATGGCCTTCACAATAGATCAGACTACTCTTCAAGTAGTACTCAAAGTTCTAAACGATTCGATTGATGACCTCTATCAGTAAACCTTCCGCCCCGCCGCTGCAGGCGCAGCACACCGCCATCGACGGCGCCATGAGCCGTGACCGTGGGCGCCTGCTGGGGATGCTGTCGCGCGTGCGCGCCAAGCCGGCTGATGCGGGCGTGGCCGCGGCGTTCGAGCAGGCCCTGCAGGCGTCGGTGCAGCGGCGCCAGGCGCGGGCGCTGAAGCAGCCGTCGATCACTCTGGACGACAGCCTGCCGATTGCGCGTGAAGCCGAGGCCATCACCGCCCTGATCCGTGACCATCAGGTGGTGGTGATCGCCGGTGAGACCGGCTCGGGCAAGACCACCCAGCTGCCCAAGCTGTGCCTGGCGGCCGGCCGCGGCGTGGCCGGCATGATCGGCTGCACCCAGCCGCGCCGGATCGCGGCACGTGCGGTGGCCACCCGCGTGGCCCAGGAGCTGAACTCGGAACTGGGCACGACGGTGGGTTACCAGGTGCGGTTCACCGACCGGGTCGGCGACGACACACGCATCAAGTTCATGACCGACGGCATCCTGCTGGCGGAAATCAGCAGCGACCGCTGGCTGTCGCAGTACGACACCCTCATTGTCGACGAGGCGCACGAACGCAGCCTCAACATCGATTTCCTGCTGGGGTATCTGAAGCAGTTGCTGAAGAAGCGCCCCGACCTGAAGCTGATCGTTACCTCGGCGACCATCGACACCTCGCGCTTCGCCCAGCACTTCGACGATGCGCCGGTGATCAGTGTCGAAGGCCGCACCTTCCCCGTGGAAGTGCGCTACCGGCCGCTGGAAGGCGAGGGCGGTGGCGATGAGGAGGGCGGCCGCGACGGCGAACGCACCGTCAATGAAGCCGTGGTGGGCGCGGTCGACGAGATCACGCGGCTGGACCCGCGCGGCGACATCCTGCTGTTCTTCCCCGGCGAGCGCGAAATCCGCGACGCCCACCAGGCGCTGGAACGGCGCAAGTACCGCGAAACCGAGGTGCTGCCGCTGTACGCGCGCTTGTCCGTGAAGGACCAGGACCAGGTCTTCAACCCCGGCAGCAAGCGGCGCATCGTGCTGGCCACCAACGTGGCCGAGACCTCGCTGACGGTGCCGCGCATCCGCTACGTGATCGACCCGGGCCTGGCCCGCGTGAAGCGCTACAGCCCGCGCCAGAAGCTGGACAGGCTGCATATTGAAGCGATTTCCCAGGCCAGCGCCAACCAGCGCAAGGGCCGCTGCGGGCGTGTGTCCGAGGGCATCTGCTACCGGCTGTACTCTGAGGCCGACTTCCAGTCGCGCGACGAATTCACCGATCCGGAAATCCGGCGCTCCAGCCTGTCCGGCGTGATCCTGCGGATGCTGCAGCTCGGCTTGGGCCAGATCGAGGATTTCCCGTTCCTGGAAGCGCCCGACGAGCGCGCCATCGCCGATGGCTGGCAGCAGCTGGGCGAGCTGGGGGCAGTCGACAACGAACGCCGGCTTACCCCGATCGGCCGCCAGATGGCCCGCCTGCCGGTGGACGTCAAATTGGCGCGCATGCTGGTCGCTGCCCAGGCGCAGGGCTGCCTGCGGCCGATGCTGGTGATCGCCTCGTTCCTCGGCATACAGGACCCGCGCGAGCGGCCGCCCGAGGCGCGCGCCGCTGCCGACAACGCACACGCGCTGTTCGCCGATGGCCGCTCGGAATTCGTCGGCGTGCTGAAACTGTGGGAAGGCTACCGCCAGGCCCACGAAGACCTCACCCAGTCCAAGCTGCGCGGCTGGTGCGAACGGCACTTCCTCGGCTTCCTGCGCATGCGCGAGTGGCGCGAGCTGCACCGCCAGCTGCGGGTGCTGTGCGAGGAGCTGGGCTGGAGCGAGGAGCCGCAAGACAGCGCCATGGCACCGCTGCTGGCCGGATCGGCCGCGCCCGCGCCGGCGCGCGACGACGAGGCCAAGGCCAAGGCCACGCGTGGGCAGCAGCACCGCGCCGCGCGGCTGGCCCGTGAGGGCAAGACCGAAACGCCGCCGGCAAGCAGCCCGAGCGCCCCGGCCGCCGCCGCGTACGTGGCGACGGACCCGCGCGCCGGCTTCAGCGAACGCGTGCGCGCGAATGCCTACCAGACCCTGCACCGCGCCCTGATCGCCGGCCTGCCCACCCAGATCGGCCATCGCAGCGACAAGGGCGACTTCCTGGCCCCGCGCCAGCGCCGTTTCCTGCCGTTCCCGGGCTCGGTCATGGCCAAGCGGCCGCCGCCGTGGCTGCTGGCCGCCACCCTGCTGGACACGCAGAAGGTGTGGGGCCTGACCAATGCGGCGATCGAGCCGGACTGGGTGATCGCCGAACTGCCGCACCTGCTGCTGCGCAAGCACTTCGACCCGCACTGGTCGCGCGCACAGGGGCAGGTGCTGGCCTCCGAGCAGATCAGCCTGTTCGGCCTGGTGTTGGCGCCGAAAAAACCGGTCCACTACGGGCGCATCGCGCCCGGCGAAGCACATGACATCTTCGTGCGCCAAGGCCTGGTGACCGGCGAGATCAACACCCGTGCCAGCGTCATCGCCGACAACCTGAAGGTGCTCGAGCAGGCGCGCGAGGAAGAAGCCAAGCTGCGCCGCGCCGGCATCGTCGCCGACGAGGGCTGGCAGGCGCGCTGGTACCTGGACCGCATTCCGTCGGAGATCCATTCGGCGACCGGCCTGGACACCTGGTGGAAGGGCCTGGCGCCGGAGAAGCGGCGCGCGCTGGCCTGGTCGCTGGCCGACCTGCTGCCCGGCGAAGGCAGCGACGCCGAGCGTTATCCCGCCTACCTGCCACTCGGCGACGCGCGCCTGGCGCTGCACTACCGCTTCGAACCGGGCAGCGAGGACGACGGGGTCAGCCTGGACGTGCCGCTGCACCTGCTCAATGCACTGGATCCGGCGCGGCTGTCGTGGCTGGCGCCGGGCTTCGTGGCCGACAAGGCCTCGGCGCTCATCCGCAGCCTGCCCAAGGCGATGCGCCGCAACTACGTGCCGGCGCCGGACTTCGGCCGTGCCTTCGCCGAGGCCTTCCCCGCGCCGTCGGCCGATGACCTGCGCGGCGAACTGGCGCGCTTCCTGTCGCGCGCGACCGGCGTGCCGGTGGCGGCCACCGATTTCGATGAGGCGGCGCTGGACCTCCACCTGCGCATGAACCTGCGGCTGCACGATGCGCAGGGCACCTTGCTGGCTGCCTCGCGTGACCTGGACGCATTGCGCGCGCGCTTCGGTGAAAAGGCGGGCGACGCCTTCGCCGCGCGCGCGGGCCGCGCGCTTGCCGCGGAAGGCCTGCGCGATTTCCCGGCCACGCCGATTCCCCTGCAGGTGCCTGGCGAGGCCGGCGTGCCGGCCTATCCGGCGCTGGTCGATGCGGGCGAATCGGCGTCGCTGCGCATCTTCGCCGACCGCAACGAGGCGCTGGAGCAGCATCCGCGCGGCGTGCGCCGGTTGCTGGAGATCGGCCTGGCGGAGAAGGCCAAGCAGGCGCGCAAGCAACTGCCGGTGCCGGCCAAGACCGGCCTGCTGTATGCGGCGATCGAATCGCAGGAACGGTTGCGCGGCGACCTGGTGGACGCGGCGATGAATGCGGTGCTGGCCGATGGGCTGGGTGAAATCCGCGATCCGGCGACGTTCGCCAAGCGCCGCGATGCAGCCGGCCGCGAGCTGTTCGGCGAGGCGATGGCGCGGCTGAAGCTGGCCGAGAACATCCTGTCGCACGTCGCCGAGCTCAAGCCGCTGCTGGAATCGCCGCTGATGGGCTGGGCGCGTGGCAACCTGGACGACCTGGAGCAGCAGCTTGCTGGCCTCGTGCACCCGGGGTTCCTGCGCGAGACGCCGGCCCATGCGCTCGCCCAATACCCACGCTACCTGCGCGCGATGATCCTGCGCAGCGAGCGCGCCAAGCGTGATCCGCCGCGCGATCAGGCGCGCATGCTGGAGCTGCGCCCGTTCATCGACGCGCTGGCCGAGGGGCAGGCGCGTGGCCTGCGCGGGCGCACGCCGTGGCAGGAACTGCGCTGGGACCTGGAAGAGCTGCGGGTATCGCTGTTTGCCCAGGAGCTGGGGGCGAAGACCGGCGTTTCCGCCAAGAAGCTGGCCCAGCGCGTGGCTGCGCTGCGCCAGACCTGATCGCCGGAAGGGCCCTGCGCCGACACGGCGCGGGGCCGCACGCTTACTTGACGCGCTGGACCTTGGCGCGGGTGTTGCTGCCCTTTACCTGCATGTACCAGGTGCCCACGACACCCGGCGAGATCGACACTTCCGGGTTGGTCTTGCGCACGCCGGCGAGGGTGACGTCGTCGGTCTGTTCCCATTCCTGCTTGTTGGCCAGCACGTAGCGGCGACCCTTGCCGAAGCCGCGGAACTCGCCTTCCAGCGTGCTCACGATCGGCTCCTTGGTGCCGAAGGCGAAGAACCCGCGGTTCTTCACGATCACTTCCTGGCGACCTTCTTCACGGGCTTCCTCGCGCACCTGCTCGCGAACCTGCTCGCGCACGTCGGCGCTGACGGCCGCCACCTTGCCGTGCAGCCAGTCATTGAGGGCGGCCAGTTCAGTCGGGCTGAGCTTGTCCAGGCCGGCGGCCTTGAATTCGGCGGGCGACATCTGCTGCTGCAGGTTGCCGTCGACCACGCGTTGGGCAAGCGCCGGGCCGGCCATGCTCAACAGGACGGCCGCACAGGCCAACAATCTCAGACGGGAAAAGCGCATGGCAGGTCTCCAGGAAGGAATGGCGGCGTACGCCGCAAGGCAAAAAACAATTCAAGCACCGGTTGTGATTGTCCGGCAACGGTACCGGCGCTAGTGTAGGGCTCTCCGTCTCTCTGCACGATGCTGTGAACCGCGCTTTTTCCCCCGGCCTGGATGCCCTGTTGAACCGACCCTCGGCGGCGTCGCTGCCGCCTGCGCTGTGCGAGGCGCTGCTGCAGCGTTGGCACGCCGACGAGGCCGACCACTCGATGCACGCCGGCTGGCCGGTGCTTGCCGACACGCTGGATGCGCTGGCGCTGCTGTCGGCCGACGACAGCGCGCTGCTGGCGGCGCTGCTGTTCGACCTGCCGTGGCTGCGCGCCGGGCTGGACGGGCTACCGCTGGGCACCCACAAGACCGCCGTGGTCGGACTGCTCGATGGGCTGGACGCCGCCGACCAGGTCTGGGCGCTGCATGCCGGTCGCGATGCGGGGCGCAACAGCGAGGGCCTGCGCCGCCTGCTGCTGTCGATCATCCAGGACCTGCGGGTGGTGCCGATCCTGCTGGCGCGGCAACTGGCGCGCATGCGCGCGGCCGACCGCCTGCCCGAAGAGGAACGCCGCGCGCTGGCCCAGCTCACCCGCGACATCCACGCACCGTTGGCCAACCGGCTCGGCATCTGGCAGCTGAAGTGGGAGCTGGAGGACCTGGCGTTCCGTCACCTGGAGCCCGAGACGTACCGGCGCATCGCGCGCGAAGTGGATGAAACCCGGCTGGCGCGCGAACGCTATGTGGAAACGGTCAAGAAGGTGCTGTCGCGCGAGCTGCTGGCGCAGGGCATCCAGGCCGAGGTCAGCGGTCGCCCGAAGCACATCTACAGCATCTGGCGGAAGATGCAGAAGAAGCGGCTGGCCTACGAACAGCTGTATGACATCCGCGCGGTGCGCGTGATGGTGCAGGACGTGGCCGCGTGCTACGCCGCGTTGGGCGTGGTGCATTCGCTGTGGGCGCCGGTGCCCAGCGAGTTCGACGACTACATCGCCCGGCCCAAGGCGAATGACTACCGGTCGCTGCATACGGCGGTGGTCGGCCCGGAAGGGCGCACCATCGAAGTGCAGATCCGCAGCCACGACATGCATGCGCAGGCCGAGCTCGGCGTGGCCGCGCACTGGCGCTACAAGGAAGGCAGCAAGGGCGCGGAGAAGGCCTTCGACCGCAAGATCACCTGGATGCGCCAGCTGCTGGAGCAGTCGCAGGAAGGCCACGCCGGCGAACTGGCCGGCGCGCTGGATGCGGAGTTGACCGAAGACCGGGTCTACGCGCTCAGCCCCAAAGACGAGGTGATGGACCTGCCGCAGGGCGCCACCCCGCTGGATTTCGCTTACCACGTGCATACCATGGTCGGGCACCGCTGCCGTGGCGCGAAGGTCAACGGCCGCATCGTGCCGCTGACCTACCGCCTGCGCAGCGGCGACCGGGTGGAAATCCTCACCGGCAAGGAGGCCGACCCTCGCCGCGACTGGCTGCTGGCCTCCAGCGGCTTCCTGGCCAGCAACCGCTCGCGTGACAAGGTGCGCAGCTGGTTCCACAAGCTCGACCGCGTGCGCAACGTGCAGGCCGGCCGCGACCTGCTGGACCGCGAGTTGAAGCGGCTCGGGCTGCAGCATGCCGACCTGGCGGTGGCCGCGAAGAAGTTCCATGCCGACAGCGTGGATGACCTGTACATCCAGGTCGCACTCGGCGATACCGGCCCCAACCAGGTCAGCCGCGCGCTGCTGGAAGCCGAGCGCGCGGCCAGCCAGCCGGCGGCGCCCGCGCTGCCGCGGCCGACCGCGCGCCGCGACAGCCTGGGCGCCTCCAAATTCACCGTGCAGGGCGTGGGCAACCTGCTGGTGCAGCTGGCCCGCTGCTGCCAGCCGGTGGCGGGCGAGCCCATCGTCGGCTACCTCACCCGCACCCGTGGCGTGACCGTGCACCGCACCGACTGCGCGGCGCTGGCGCGTCTGTCGGCGGCCAGCCCCCAACGCATCCTGCCGGTGGAATGGGGGCAGGCCGGCGGCGGCTATGAAGTGGACGTGGTGGTCAACGCGGTCGACCGGCGCTGGCTGCTCAAGGACATCACCAACCTGATCGCGCAGGAAGATGCCTACGTGCTGGATATCCACAGCGACAACGTGCGCAACAGCGGCCGCGCGCACCTGCGCCTGCGCCTGAAGGTGAGCGACTACGGCCAGCTGTCCACCCTGCTGGGCAAGCTCGATGCGCTGCCCGGTGTCAGCGACGCGCGACGTCTAGGCTGAGATCACGTGAACAGCGCTAGGCTCAGGGAATGAGCCATCACCCGGACCACGAGGATGCCGCGCATGCCGCCCTTCGCCGCGTGCGCCGCGAAGGGCGCTGGTGGTGGGTGCAGGCCTGGCAGGCGCGGCGGATATGGCGCTGGGCGCTGCTGCTGGCGGTGCTGCTGTTCGCCGCGCTGGTGCTGGTGAGGCGCCCGTTGGCGAACTGGTTCTGGAACGAGCCGCAGGTGGAGCAGCTGCTCGATCGCGGCGACCGCGCCCTGGCCGCCGGCCGGCTGACCGCCGCCGACGGCAGCGGTGCACGCGAGTGGTACCAGGCGGCGCTGGCGCTGGATGGCGATCGCCCGCAGGCGCGCGCCGGCCTGGCGCGCAC
>NZ_JBOHXV010000129.1:0-10704 GCF_050737075.1 Stenotrophomonas sp. | reverse complement strand
CAGGCGATCCGTGGGCCGGCCAACGGCCGGCGCTACCGATGTCCCAGCCGCCGATCTATCGCTTTTCGAAAAGACCTTCAAAGAACGTATCCAGGCTCTTCCACGCCCGCTTCGCCGCCCGCTCGTTGTACAGGCAGCCCGGCGGGCTGTTGGCGTCGGCCTCGGCAAAGCAGTGCACCGCGCCGCTGTAGTTGGTGAACTCCCAGTCGATCTTGGCCGCGTTCATTTCCTGCTCGAAGCTGGCGATGTCTTCCTTGCTCACGCCCTTGTCGTCGGCGCCATTGAGTACCAGCACCGACGGGTGCGTGCCTTCTGCCTTGGCCGGCAGCGGTGAGCCCAACCCGCCGTGCAGGCTGACCACGCCCGCCAGCGGCGCGCCGGCCCGGGCCAGCTCGAGCACCGTGGTGCCGCCGAAGCAGAAGCCCACCGCGCCGATCTTCGTCACATCCAGCGGCGCGTTGCCGGCCTGGGCCTTGAGCACTTCCAGCGCCTTCAGCGCGCGGGCGCGAAGCACCGGGCGGTCATTGCGCAGCTTGGTCGCGACCGGTCCGGCCTCGGCATCGGTCTTCGGGCGCACGCCCTTGCCGTAGACGTCGGCGACCAGCACCACATAGCCGTCGCCGGCCAGCTGCTTGGCCTTGGCGATGGCCGAGTCGTTGACGCCCTTCCAGTTCGGCACCATCACCAGGCCGGGGCGTTTGTCATTGTCCTCATCGTCGTAGACCAGCACGCCACTGAACGTGGTGCCTTCGTGCGTCCACTCCACCGGCTTGGCCTGCATTGCCGCCATTGCCGGCAGCGCCGTCATGCCCAACAGCACCGCTGCACCCCACTGCCATTGCCTGCTCATGCGTCTGCTCCTCCAGATGGAAACCCGAATATACGGGGCGCAGGCGCAACATGCCGTAGAGCGGGGCTTTGCCCCGCTGCACGGATCGCCGGACATCACACGCGGCCGGGCAGAGCCCGGCGCTACGGGGCTGCGGAATCAGGCGATCCCAATCCCCGGAATCGCGGTAATCTGGTCCGGATCAAACCCGGCCAGTTCGGCGAAATGGCGACCACGCGCGACGTAATCGCGGTACACGCCGTAGCTCGGCGCGCCCGGCGACATCAATACCACCCCACCCTGCCCGCCCAGCGCGGCACGGGCCAGTTGCACCGCCTCGTCCAGATCGTCGGCCGCATGCAGGCCGAACCGGCCTGCATCGGCCAGCGGCTGCAACAGCGCGTGGATACGGGGGCCGTTGGCGCCCATGGTGACGATTTCCACCGGGGGCACGTCGTGCGCCATGTGGTCCACGAAATCCTGCCAGTCCAGCCCGCGGTCATGCCCGCCCACCAGCAGCGCGATGCGCTGGCCGCCGAAGCACTCCAGCGCCGCCAGGCTCGCGTGCGGCGTGGTGCTGATCGAATCGTTGACGTAGCGCAGCCCCTCGCACTCGCCGATGGTCTGCAGACGGTTGGGCAGCGGGCGGAAATCCTGCACGGCCGGCGCCAGCGCAACCGCATCCAGCCCCAGCGCCTCGATGGCCGCCAGCACCGCGCACAGATTGCCGCGGTTGTGCCGGCCCGGCAGCGGCGTGTTCGCGGTGTCGAACACCGCCTGCCCGCCGCGATACACCACCTCACCGCGCATATGCCAGCCCTGCGGCTGGTTGAACCACACTACCTCGCTGTGCGGCAGCATCAGCGCGGCCAGGTGCGGGTCGGCGGCATTGAGCACGGCCACCCGCGGCGCGGCTTCGGTCACCAGCGACAACTTGTCGGCGATGTAGCGCGCCTCGCTGCCGTGCCAGTCCAGGTGTTCGGGGAACAGGTTCAGCACCACCGCCACCTGCGGGTGCGCGCCACTGCGCGCCACTTCGCCGGTCTGGTAGCTGGACAGCTCCACTGCCCAGTAATCCGGCGCGGGCTCCGGCGCCAACACTTCCAGCAGCGGCAGGCCGATGTTGCCGACCAGCCCCGCACGCGCACCCGAGGCACGCAGCAGATGGGCCAGCAGCGAGGTGGTGGTGCTCTTGCCCTTGGTGCCGGTCACGCACACTGTGTCGCGCACGGTGCCTTCGGCATCGGCGTGTTCGGCGAACCACAGCGAGGTGCCGCCGATGAACTGCGTGCCCTGCGCGGTCGCGTACGCGGCGGCCTCGCCATACGGGCTGATCCCGGGCGACTTGATCACCACCTCGAACGCCGCCAACGCGTCGCCACTTACATCCGAGCGCACGTGCAGCGCCGCGCCGGCCTCGGCACGCGCGGTGGGGGCTTCGGCTTCCGGGCAGAACAGGGTCAGCGCGAGGCCGGGCAGGCGCTCCTGCAGCACCCGGAACGCCGCGCGCCCCTCACGTCCCCAGCCCCACAGCGCAACGCGCTTTCCCTCAAGCTGCGAAATTCGCACGCAGGCGCTCCCAGATCGCCGCCGGAATCCGGTGCTCGCCGTCCAGTACCAGCAACGGCTCGATCTGCAGTTCGGTGGCATCCAGCTGCGGCCGGATCTCGTCGACGAAACGCTTCACCAGCGCGTCTTCGCTCCACTCCGGGCGCGTGGCCAGCGTGGCCATGGCCGCACGCGATTCGCGGCCTTCGCCCACGCATTCGAATGGCTTGTGGTCCTGGAATTCCAGCAGCGCATCGAAACCGCCGGCCTGCTCGACATCGTCCAGCAGGTTGCGGCCGAAGATGCGCACCAGGCGTGTCTTCGGCATGAACGGCGCCAGTGCCAGGAACACGAAGTGGCACTTCGGGCAGACCCCGCACCAGCGGTTCACCGGGCGCTCGCCAAGGATGTGGAAGTTGCGGTTGCAGCTGGAGAAGTGCGCGTCGTAGAAATCGGTCTTGGCGAACTGCCGCGCCACCGCCAGCTCGGAGAGCGGGCGCAGCAGCGAGTAGTAGTGCAGGTCGGCGGCAACGTGCTTTTCCAGGTGCTCGCCGAAGGCCTGCTCGAACGCCCAGCCCTTGGACCACTGGTGATTCACTTCGCCGGTGCCGGGAATCTGGCTGCCGTAGCTGGCCGAACGCTCGTTGGAGAACACCACCTGGTCCACGCCCTGCAGCAGCGCGGCCAGCACCATGATCGCCGAGTTCACCGCGGTCACCGGGATATGCCCGTTCCAGGCGCCCTGGCGGTTGAGCTCGAACAGCTCCGGGGCCAGCACGCGGCCGATGTTGAGCGTGGGCAGGCCGGTGCGCTCGGCGCAGGCGCGGATCAGCTGCGAACCGCCGATCCAGGTGACCGTCTCGGCAATGCCCAGCGCGCGCAGCGCTTCGATGCTGACCAGCGAGTCCTTGCCGCCGCCGATGGCGACCAGCGCGTGCTCGCGCAGGCCCAGCGCCGGCGCCTGCAGCGCCTGGCCCTGCACCGGCAGGCGGAACCGACCGCGCAGGTTCAGCCCGTTGCGGTAAGCGAACTCGCCCAGCCCGTTGAGGTAGACCGTTTCCACCAGCGCCGCGGTCGCCGCGTCGATGCTGTAACTGTCGATGCGCACATCGTCGGGCACGCCGGCCTTGTAGTAGCTCACGCCGGCGAACAGGTGGAGCAGGCGCAGCGCCTGCTCCACGGCCTGCGCGCGCGCGGCGTCGAGCACGAACGGCGCACCCGGCACGGTCACCGTTTCGGTCAGCTCCGGGCCGTTGTCGAAGGCGTAGACCAGTTGGGCCACGCCGGTCTCCACGTCCAGCGCACAGCGGACGAAGTGGAACGTGGCAACCTGGTGTTTATCGAAAGCAGTCATGGCGTATCCGGTGAGACGTGGCGTTTTCGCGGCGGTGCGCGAAGGCGTTCAAGCGGGCGTGCGAGGCAGCACCGCAGGCTGCGCTCAGGGCAGGTCATCGATGACGTCCTCGCGCGGCAGCTCGCGCTGGTTGTAGGTATTGGCCATGACGTAACCGTAGGCGCCGGCATCGGCGATCAGCATCACATCGTCCGGCGCGGTCGAGACCGGCAGGCGGCGGCGCTTGCCGAACACGTCGCTGGACTCGCAGATCGGGCCGACCACGTCGAACATCGCCTCGGCGTAACCGCCCAGCCGGCTCAGGTTCTCGATGTCGTGCCAGGCGTCGTACAGGGCCGGGCGCATCAACGTGTTCATGCCGGCATCCAGCCCGACGCGGCGCACGCCGTCCTTCTCCACCACCTGGGTGGCTGTGGTGAGCAGTACGCCCGATTCGGCCACCAGGTAGCGGCCGGGTTCGATGGCCAGGCGGAACGCCGGATGCACCGCCTTGACCTCGGCCAGGCCAACGGCCCAGGCGTCCAGGTCGAACGGTTCGTCGTCGGCGCTGTACGGAATGGGCAGGCCGCCGCCGATGTCGATGGTTTCCACGCTGCCGATGCGGCGCGCGAAGCCGGCCAGCTCATCGCACATCAGTCGCCAGTGCTGCGCGGTTTCCACGCCGCTGCCGAGGTGGGCATGCAGGCCAACCACGCGCGTGCCCAGCTCGCCGGCCAGGCGCACGAATTCGTCCACGCGGGCGGTGGGCAGGCCGAACTTGGAGTCCTTGCCGCCGGTACGCACCTTGGCGTGGTGGCCTTCGCCACGGCCCAGGTCCACGCGCAGCCACAGTTCGCGGTTGCGGAACAGCTCCGGCCAGCGCTGCAGCGCCTCGACGTTGTCGAGGGTAACCGTCACGCCCAGCGCGAAGGCCGCTTCATATTCGGCACGCGGCGCGAAGCTGGGGGTGAACAATACCCGCCGCGGCGACAGCGTGGGCAGCGTGTTGAACACGTGCTTGAGTTCGCCGTGCGAGACGCATTCCAGCCCGAAGCCTTCCTGCTCCAGCAGCTCCAGGATGGCCGGATGGCTGTTGGCCTTGATCGCGTAGTAGCGCTGGTCGATCGGCTTGATCGCCGCAAGCGCGCGCGCACGCGCGCGCACCGTGGGCAGGTTGTACACGTAGCGCGGCGTGCCGGCCTCGGCCAGCTGCAGCAGGTGCTCGCGCTGGCCGCGCCACCAGGCGGTCTCGCGCGGGCGGATGGTGCCGGCAATCTCGCGCCAGCGCGGGCCGAACACTTCGCCCTCTTCCACCGGCATCGCGCCGCTGTCGATCAGCTCGGCGTGCAGGATCGGCAGCAGGCCGTCCGCATCCGCCTCGTCGATGACGAAGGTCAGGTTCAGGTCGTTGGACGACTGCGAGATCATGTGCACGCGTTCACGGCCGAAGGTCGCCCACACGTCGGAAAGCTTGTGCAGCAGCGAGCGCATGCCACGGCCCACCAGGGTGATCGCCGCGCACGGCACGATGATCTTTACCTTGCATATCTGCGACAGATCGGCCGACAGCGCGGCCAGCACGTCGGTGTTGACCAGGTTCTCGGACGGATCCAGCGACACGGTCACGTTGGTTTCGGCCGAACCGATCAAGTCCACCGACAGGCCATGCTTCTTGAACAGCCCGAACACGTCGGCCAGGAAGCCCACCTGCTGCCACATGCCGATGCCTTCCATCGACACCAGCACGATGCCGTTGCGGCGGCTGATCGCCTTCACGCCCGGCACCGGTGCGGCATTGCCGTCGATGCTGGTGCCCGGCAATTCGGGGCGTTCGGTGTCCAGGATCGCCATCGGCACGCCGGCGTCACGGCACGGCTTGATCGAGCGCGGGTGCAGCACCTTGGCGCCGGTGGTGGCGATTTCCTGTGCTTCGTAATAATCCAGGCGGGTCAGCAGGCGCGCGTCGGGCACGTCCTTCGGGTTGGCGCTGAACATGCCGGGCACGTCGGTCCAGATTTCCACGCGGCTGGCGCCCAGCAGCGCGCCGAAATAGGCGGCCGAGGTGTCCGAGCCGCCGCGGCCGAGAATGGCGGTGCCACCATCGGCGTGGCGCGAGATGAAGCCTTGGGTGATCAGCATGCGGGTCGGCTGGGCGCGGAAACCCGCCGCCCATTCGGCATCCGAACGCCACTGGCAGTTCACCGACAGGCGCTGCGACCAGTCGCTCTGGTTCGGCTGCGGCGGCAGCGCCTGCAGCCACTCGCGGGCGTCCATCCAGCCAAAGTCCAAACCACTGGCGCGCAGGTAAGCGGCGCCGACGGTGGACGACAGCAACTCGCCCTGGCCCAGCACGTCGGCCTGCCAGTCCAGCGGGCGCGTGGCCGCGCGCGGGTCGTCCAGCAGCGCCTGCAGCGCCGTCAGGCGTACGTCCAGCGCGCTGGCATCGAGTTCCAGCTCGGCCAGGAATTCGCGGTGGCGGGCCACCAGCGCATCCACCCGGGCGCGGCCGTCGGCGGCACCATCGGCAATGGCGGTCAGCTCGTTGGTCACCCCGGACAGCGCCGATACCACCACCAGCACGCGCGCACCGGTTTCTTCCGCACGTTTTTTCGCCAGCTTCCCGATCGTGTCCCAGCGGTGACGACGCGACACGGAGGTGCCGCCGAACTTCAGTACGATCCAGCGATCGACAAGGGGGGAAGCTGACATGGTGGTAGGAATGGGTAGCTAGTGGGGGGAATGACCCGGCACGCCGGGCCGAACCTCTGATTCTATGCCAAGCCACGCCCCGACAGGGCCCGTGCGGCGGCATCGGCCGATCTGCCCGGCAGGCGCGGCCCGGCTTGCTAAGCTGCCCGACCGTTCCGCCTGACCGATCTGCCATGACTGCTCGCCGCTTCCTCCAGCTTGACGTGTTCTCCCCCTATCCCGGCGCCGGGAATCCGCTGGCCGTGGTGCTGGATGCCGAGGGCCTGGACGACGCGCGCATGCAGGCCATCGCCCGCTGGACCCGGCTGCCGGAAACCACGTTTGTATTCGCCCCGCAGGCGCCCGGCGCCAGCTACCGCATCCGCATGTTCAGCCCGCAGAAGGAAGTGCCGTTCGCCGGCCACCCCAGCGTGGGCACCGCGCACGCGGTGCTGGACGCCGGCCTGGCCGCCCCTGTGGACGGCATGCTGGTGCAGGACGGCATCGCCGGTGCCCTGCCGCTGCGGGTGGTTGGCGAAGGTGCCGCGCGCAGCATTGCCATCCGCACCCCGCGCGCGGCAGTGGCCGAGGTGACCGATGCCTCCGATCCGCGCCTGCAGGCCGTGCTGGCCGGCTGGCCGCTGGGCGAACTGCCGCCGGCGCGCATGTCCGGCGGCCGCAGCTGGTGGGTGGTGGAACTGGCCGATGAAGCGGCGTTGCGTGCGCTGTCGCCGGACTGGGACGCGGTGGCCCTGCTCGCGGAAAGCACCGACAGCATGGGGGTGTTCGCCTATGCGCGCAGCACCGGCGCCGAGCATGACCTGGCCGTTCGCGCGTTTGTCGGCAATGGACGGCGTTTCGAGGACGCCGCCTCGGGTGCGGCCAATGCCGTGCTGGCCGCCTGGCTGGACAGCCGCAATGCGCTGCCGGGACGCGGGGGTAGTTACGTGGTCAGCCAAGGCCGCGAGGTCGGCCACGACGCGCGCCTCACCCTGCATGTGGATGCCGATGGGGAGGTGTGGTCGGGTGGTCAGGTGCAGACGGTGATCGAGGGAACGATCACCTGGTAATGGGCCCGAAACCGGTGCCGGCCCGGGGCCGGCACCTGATTCAACATCAACCGGCCAGCTCAGTCTCCAGGCTGATCGGGACGGCGCTCAACGCCTTGGATACCGGGCAGTTCTGCTTGGCATCATCGGCGATGGCGCGGAACTGGGTCGCGTCGATGTTGGGTACCACCGCTTTGACCTTCAAGGTGATCTGGGACAGCTGCGGGCCGCCCTCCATCGACAGATCCACCTTGGCCTCGGTGTCCAGCGAGGTCGGCACGAACCCGGCTTCGGTCAGCTTGGCCGACAGCGCCATGGTGAAGCAGCCGGCGTGCGCGGCGGCGATGAGTTCTTCCGGGTTGGTGCCCTTCTCGTCGCCGAAACGGCTGCTGAAGGCATAGCGGGTTTTGTCCAGCAGGCCGCTCTGCGGCGTGCTCAATTGTCCCTTGCCTGTCTTGAGGTCACCTTCCCAGTGCGCGGTGGCGTGACGCGAAATGCCCATTGGTTCTTCCTCTGTGCGTGAATGGCAGCACCAGCGTAGACGCCCGGGCGTTAGCATCGTGTCTGGCCGCACCGGCCTGCGCCGATCCGCCGCGGCAGCGCCGCCGGTGACCGGGCCGCACCACCCCACTTCCATGCGGAAAGCGCGGTTTTCAAGGTGTTTTTTGCTACTCTGCAAGGCGCGGCGCCCCGGTCGGTAGCCGCCGGGACGGCACGCTCGGGCCTGCGTCCCGGGCATGAACTGATGCACTGCAGTAACCGGAAACGCAAAAAACCCGAATTTTTATGCGTTTGCCTATTGGCGCCGCCGCATTGTTGCCCTACATTTCGCTTGCCGATGGGTTCGGCGCGACCACACAACCAACCGATCACGGAATCAGGAAATCATGGCAAAGACCGCTAAGAAGGCTGCCCCGAAGAAGGCAGTAAAGAAAGTCGCTACGAAGGCCGCTGCAAAGCCGGCTGCTCCGAAGCCGATCAAGGAAGTGCTGACCAAGTCCGGCCTGGTTGCACACATCGCCGAAGCTTCTGGCGTTGTCGCCAAGGACGTCCGCTCGGTGCTGGCCCACCTGGAAGCCGCCGTGGCCTCCTCGGTGCACAAGAAGGGCGCAGGCAGCTTCACCCTGCCGGGCCTGCTGAAGATCACCACCGTCAGCGTTGCGGCCAAGCCGAAGCGCAAGGGCATCAACCCGTTCACCAAGGAAGAGCAGTGGTTCGCCGCCAAGCCAGCCACCACCAAGCTGAAGGTGCGTCCGCTCAAGAAGCTCAAGGACGCCGCGCTGTAATCTGCGCGCTTCCTGCAGCACCCGAACGGGACGGCCATGGCCGTCCCGTTCTTTTTTCCACGTTGCCCTGCAACGAAACACAGCGTTGCCAAACCACCGCTGCGCCGGTGCTACCGGCTCAAACCCTGCTGCCACGGCACTCCTGCCGGGCGCGCCCATGACCGGAACGCACAGGGTGGAACACTGCGTGCGACAGCACCTGTCGCTCCGCCCAGGCACCCCGCCTATCGTGGCCCTGTCCCCCTCAGTGCATGCAGCCATGGCCAGCCCTTCGCAACGCTATCGCATTACCGTTACCCCGATCGAAAAGGACGGGTTGCAGTGCAGCGGGCGCTGCACGATCGAACTGGAGCACCGTGCCCAGCAGGACTGGATGCGGCTGCTGGAAGTGGCCCGGCGCCAGACCGGCCTGAGCGGCGACGAGCGCGCCGCCGCCATCGTGGCCACCCAGTTGCTGCAGGACCTGGCCCGGCGCCATGCCGAAGAGCCCAGCCACCCGCTGACCGCACTGCAGCCGAAGCTGGACGAAGTGCTCGGCGCGCTGGACGCCATCCAGCGCGCGCCCTGAGTGCCCGCTACACTCTGCCCTCCTCTGGGGAGAGTGCGCCATGCGTCGAGCCGTATTCCTGCTGCCGCTGTTGTTTGCCGGATGCTCCTGCCAACCGGACCCGGCCGCTGAGCGCGACCGAACCGCCGCCGCACCCACCGATGTGTCGGCGGCGGCGCAGGATGCCAGCCCGGCAGCGCAAGCCGGCATCACCGCCCTGCCGCCGCCCGCGTTGAGCGCAGTGGCGCCGGACGCGGTCAGCGAAACCACGACGGTGCGCAACTACATCATCGCGCTGCTGGGCAACGAGCGCAGCGCCTCCGATGCGTACTGGAGCGGCGGCACCACCGGCACGCGCCCGGACGACGCGGTGCTGCGCACGATCCCGCAGCTGCGCAACCTGCGCGTGGACACCGACCCGCCCATCGCCCGCGACACCGCCCAGCCTTCGCGCCTGCGCGAAGTGCCGGTGCGCATCCGCGCGATCACCGCCGACGGCACCTTCAACTACCACGGCTGGTACCGCCTTCAGCCGCGCCCGGACGGCAGCGGCTGGGAGCTCCAGAGCGCGTCGCTGCAGCCGACGTTGAATTGACCCGCACCTGCAGCCACCCATGGGGTGGCTCTACGGGTTGTTCCCCCGCCGCGCGGTTTTCCACGGGGTGGCGCTACGCCACCCGGTAGAGCCACCCCATGGGTGGCTGGCCATGAAGCGCCGATTCAGCCCGTCGCGCTATCGTGTAGGCATCTCCACCCAGCGCCTCGCCACCATGAAGCTACGCCCCCTGGTCACCCGCATCGCCGCCTGCACCGTCCTCATCGCCGCGGCCGTCGGCGCGCAGGCGGCCCCGAGCATTTCCGGCCATGACCTGTCGGTCGGCGCCACCGACGTCCAGCAGTATCTGGACGGCAGCTTCCCGCGCACCCAGGACGCCCTCGGCGGCCTGATCGAAATGACCATGAGCCATCCGAAGCTGACCCTGCCGCAGGGCAACCGGCTCGACCTCGGCTTCGATGTGGCGCTCGCCACTGCAGGCGGCGCGCCGGCACCGCTGGGCAAGGTCAAATTGAGCAGCGGCCTGCGCTACGACGCGCAGACCCAGGGCTTCCACCTGGACCAGCCAACCGTGGACGACTTCACCCCGGCCAACAACGGCGGCAAGCTCGATTCGCGCACGCGCGGCCTGCTCAATACCTTCCTGGTCGACTACGCCCGCCGCGAGCCGATCTACAAGATCGACCCGACCGTGGCCGCCGTGCTCGGCGCCCTGCAGGTGCAGTCGGCCCAGGTCCAGAACGGCAAGCTGGTGGTCACCTTCAACCAGGACCTGGGTGCACTGGTGCCGGCCGGGTTGCTGCAGAAATAACGGACCGCCCGACATCGGTAGCGCCGGCCGTTGGCCGGCCCTCGTGAACCGTTGCGC
>NZ_JBOHXV010000128.1:0-11179 GCF_050737075.1 Stenotrophomonas sp. | reverse complement strand
CGGGGGCGCGCCGCAGGCGCGGGGTTTAGGAGGAATGCGTGGACATTCTTTGAGCGCGCGCGCTCAAAGAATGTACGGGACCTGGAATGCCAGCGTGAAGTCCGGCGAGTCCGGCGTCAGGCCGATGCCCAGCAGGCTCACGATGGTGGTGTTCTGGTTGAGCGCGTAGGTGATGCCCAGGTTGAGCGTGGCGGCGTTGGCGTCGCTGCCGACGATTTTGACCCACTGGCCGCCCTTGAAGCGGGTGGAGGCGCGCGCGCTGAGCTTGTCGCTGAAGGAGATGCTCAGGCTGGTGCGTTCGTTGAAGGCGAATGCCACGCCGGCGCCGAAGTAGTAGGAACCGCCCAGCTTCACGTCACCCGGGTTGACGGTATCGGGATTGGCATCAAGGTCGTCGAAACTGTTCTCGAAGGAATGGATGTAGCCAAGGTTGGCGAAGAGGATGGCGGGGTCGGCGGTCTTGACCGCCGAGAGGCCGACGTTGGCCTGCCACACGCCATTGCCGGTGGGCTGCTGTTCGGGAACGGCGAAGCGGATGAAGTCGTCGTCGTCGCGCTCAAGCACTTTCCAGCTGAGGCCGTAGGGCTCGCGGCCGGTGGGCGCGGTGGCGCCGACGGTCAATACGGTTTCCGGCCAGCGGCCATGTTCGGAGAACAGTTTGTAGTTGGCACTCAGGCTGACATCGCCGATGCCGTTGCCGGTGGTCTCTTCCTGGGCAATGGCCGCTGCCGAGCCCCCGGCACCGCCCTTCTGGAAGACGGTCTTGCGGGCCAGGTAGGGCACGTCCAGGTTCAATGCCAGGCGCGGCGTCACGCCCCAGCGCGCGGCCAGGTTGTAGGTCAGGGTGTCGGACTCGACGTTCTCGATGGCGATATTGCCGAGGAAGATCGCATCCAGCGCCAGGAAGCCATTGAGGGTGAGCTGCTTGCGGTCGTAGCGCGCGTACGAGAGGCTGTTTTCGAGGGTGAAGCGCCGGGTGAACAGGGTCGATGTCTGCTGTTTGACGTCGTCGACGCTGCGCCGTGAGGCCTCTTTGGCCTGCTGCGCTTCAGCAGCGCTGCTGGCGTAGCCGTCGCCGGTGGGCGGCGCGGCCGCACTGGTGGGCGGCAGTGGCACGGGGGCCGCGGCGCCCGCAATGGGGGCGGCTTTGCCGTTCAGGCGGGCCTGCATGGCCTGCACCTGCATGTCCAGTTCGCGCAGGCGGCGCACTTCCTGGGCGTAATTGGTCTTGAGCTGTTCAAGCTGCTGGATCAGTGCCTTGACGTCGGCATCGTCCTGCGGCGTCGCCGGCGCGGTCTGCGCGCCTGCCGCCGAGGACATCATCAGTGCCAGCGCCGCCAGCGCCAGTGGCGTCATGCGTATCGAGGTATGCATTTCCTTGCCCTGCGTTTGGTGTCATTCCCCCCGCCCGGCCAACGTTACTGGCCGGGTCCCATGCCAACCCCGCGGACCATCGACATCGCCTGGGCCACGTTCTGGTTCAACGAGCCACTGCTGGCCAGGGTCTGGCGGACGAGATCGATCTGCATGCGGTTGCTGACAGACTGGCCGTCACTGGCAATCGCGATGCTCTGGCCGACGCTGCCGTTGCGGATCCACTGCTGGACCGCACCCACGCCCTGGATCTGCAGCTGCACGCTGGCGCTGTTGCCGTCGCGCTGTGCCACGGCGCTCACACCGCCCTGCTGCGCGCTGGCCTGCGGTGCGCTCTGCTCGGTGGTGGTCGGCGCGGTGCCCTCGCGTACGTTCAACTGGGTGGCATTGCTGGCCACGTTGTTGTCGCCGGCCACCTGCACGCTTTGGGTAAGGCCCGCCACATTCTGCAGGCCACTGGAATCCACGCTGCGGCCAGGCGTGACCGGCAGCGGCGCGTCGGCGGCGGTCACGGTCACGCTCGGCGTGAAGCTGACTTTGGGTGTAGCGGCGTTGTGGCTGAAGTCCATGCCGAGCGTCAGTGCGCTCTGCGCCGACTGGTTGCCGGCCTGCCACTGGGAAATCATGGTGACGCCGAACCAGGCCACGGCATTGCCGTTGACCGTGTAGCGGCCACGCATGAGGTTCAGTTCCGGATCGGGGATTTCACTCAATCCCTTGCCGGGTCGTCCCTGCTCCTGGGACTTCGGCGCATCGGCGGCCTGCGCCGGGGCGATCCCCAGCAGGGCAAGGAGCAATGCACTGTGCGTCCAGATTGCGATATTCATGGTGCCTCCTAGAACAGATCGGCATGGGTGAAACCGAAATCCACCAGTTCCGCGTCGGTGATCGGTCCCTGCCGTGCGTACAGCGAACGCGCACTGGGTCGTTCGCCAGGCTGCAGCAACACGGTGTTGCGATCGAAGTCGCTACCGACCACGACGAACACGGCGCGCGACGGCCATGCCTCGAGAAATTCATTGATGGGCAGGCTGCGGTTGCCCAGAATCGGGTCGGCCACGTCCACCACGTCGTCGCGGACCTGCTTGAGGACCACGAAATGGCGGAAGCCCCGCACATCCATCAACACCAGTCCAGGCACGCGCAGCGAGCGCAGGCGCTCT
Organism: Stenotrophomonas sp.; assembly: GCF_050737075.1. GTDB lineage: Bacteria > Pseudomonadota > Gammaproteobacteria > Xanthomonadales > Xanthomonadaceae > Stenotrophomonas. The sequence goes on along the minus strand of NZ_JBOHXV010000128.1, from coordinate 8,642 downwards.
TCGTTGACGCGGTAACCGCGTCCACGCATGCCCAGGGATTCCACGTAACGCTTGATGTCCAGCAGCGAAAAGCCCCGCTGGTGGACCAGTTGCGGGTCCGAGACCCCCATCATGCCTTCGATCACCGTGCCCTCGTCGGCGTCCAGGTGGTAGGCATAACGCAGGATCGTGGCCAGGGCGGCCGCGCCGCAGCTGTAGTCGGTCTTCTGCCGCACTACGTTGCGGAAGCGCCGTTCCTGCATGCTTTCCACGCGCTGGTTGAACACCGCGCCGTTGGGCAGCACGCCGCTGAAGGCAACGTCACCGGCGCGCGAAGCGCCCACCGGCAGCATCAACAGCGACAACGCGCAGCACACGGCTCGGGTCGACCACATCGGCATGGCTCCGGAAGAAGGAAGGAGCCCCTGCCCCAAAGGGGGAGGATGGAACAGGGGCTCCCGGGGAACCCGGCCATTGGCGGATGGCCGGGTTTGTTGCGCTCTACGTGTGTTGCTGGAAAAAGCGGACAGACTTACTCGCCGCCACCCGGCGTCGGGGCACCGGTGGACGGCTGTGCCACGGCGAGGGCCAGGCTGTTGGCCTGCAGGTTGCCGGTACCGGCAGCGACGTTCACACCGATGTTGCCGGTGGCGCCGCGGAACGCATCGCCGGACAGCGAGGCGTTGTTCTCGGCACGTTCCACCACCCAACGGGTGGTCTGCACCGAGCCGCTCAGGCTGGCCTGCAGATCGGCATAGCCGACTTCACCGTAGGCGAGCACACCGCGCTCGTCGGTATCGAAGGCAATGCCACCTGCACCCTCGTTGTACGGGTTGGCGGTTGCGCCCTGGGCCTGCGAGTCCATGTCGATGTGCCCGGTCTGGTTGCCACTCGGATGGGTGTCACCACTCCAGGTATCCGGGTAGAAGTTCTCCTTCTGGTAGGCGTTGCCGCGACCGGCATAGGCACCCAGACCAATGGCCGCCGTGCCGCCACGGACCGTGCCGCGCAGGGTGACCTGGGTGGTGTCATGCATGGCCTTCACGTAGCCCTCGTTGGACACGTCATTGCCGGTGGAGACCTGGTTCGAGCTGATGCTCGCGGTGGCCATGCGGGCGGTGGATACCGACGCGGCCAGTGCGTTCTTCTGCTCGTTGTTGTTGCCCGCCGCACTGTTCACGCCAATGTTGCCGCTGGCATCGCGGAAGGCATTGCCGCTGAGGCTGGAGTTGTTGACCACGCCGTCATTGTGCGTGGTGTTGCCCGAGCCGTACTGGTTCACGTACACCTGCGCATCGGACATGCCGAAGGTGAACGAGGCATCGGCGGCGGACAGCGAGGCGGCGTTGTCCTGGGCATTGTTGTCACCCGCGGCGGTGTTGAAGCCGAGGTTGCCCGACGCGTCCTGCGCCACGTTCTCGCTGATCGACGAGTTGTTCTCCAACAGCTTGTTGGAGCCTTCGTTGTCGGTGACCGACTGGCGGTTGTCGATGATGGCGATCGCGGCCGAGTCGACGTTCAGGTCACCCGACACGGTCGGACGGCCGCGGAACTGTACGTCCGCACCCACCTGCAGGTCGGACTCCAGGTTCACGTCCACGCCGTGGTTGTTCTTTTCCTTGCGCTCGTCGGCCTGGATGTTGCTGTTCTTCTGGACGTTTTCGTTGACCGAGACATTGCGCGTGTGGTTCACGTTGCTGGTGTCGTTGTAGGTCTTGGTCGTGGTCTTGGTGGTGGTGTCGCTGTCGGTGTTGGTGGTGCTGTTGTTGCGTACGCGGGTACGCGAATCCCAGTCGTTGCGGATATTGGTATCGATATCGGTGTCGATATTGGTGTTGATGTCGGTATCGACATCGGTATCGATGTTCGTGTTGATGTTGGTATCAACATCGGTGTTGAGGTTGGTGTTCGTGTTGGTATTGGTGTTTGTGCGGGTTTCCCACACGTTGTGGATGTGGTTGATGAACGCGCTTGCGTTCTGGTTGTCCTGCGCGGAGGCGGATGCGGTGGCCGCAACGGCGATGGCCAGGGCAAGTACCGTCTTGTTCATGGTGTTCATGGTGTCCTCTCTCTCTTCACGACAATCGGGTGGATGGAACTACTCACGGGGTGGACTGCACCGAGATGCCCAGTTGATTGGCGGTGACGTTGCCGGTACCCGCGATCTGATTGAGTTGCAGAACCCCGTCGAAACCCTGCAGCGCGGTGTCCTCCACGGCGACACTGCGGGTTCCGACGGACCGACCACTGCTGGCGGTGCCCTGCCCCCCTGCTGACGCAAGCGCCCCTGACGCGGCCAAGGCCTCGTCGTTCGACTCGCGTATGCCCTGTTGCGCCAGCGTGGCAGTGACGACGTTGAGCGTCGCGTTGCCGATTCCGCTGGCCTGATTGATCATGGCGACGCCGCTTGCACCCTGGAGTGCCTGCCCGCCGATGCTGGCGTTGGCGTCGAGCGCGCCGTCGGCGCGCACACGGTTGTTGTTGATGCGCTGGCGTGCATCGACAGTGATCTGCGCGTTGTCGCCGCTGGCGATGCCGAGCAGGTTGGCCTGCTGGTTGAGGTCGCCGGCGGCCATGTTCACCACCATCGCGCCGTCGGCGCCGCTCAGCGCGCGTCCGTCAAGGCGGGTGTGGTTGAGATAGGTGAGCATGGCGGCGTAGTCGTCGGCCTGCTGAGCAGACAGCGGCAGCGGCAGGACCCACAACAGCCCCAGCGACAGCAGAACAGCGGTGCGCTTCATTTGCCGGGCCCACCTGCAGGCTGACCGAGCGGGAACTGTGCCAATGCGCCGCGCACCTGGTCGCCGATGCCGCGGGTGGCGTTGCCCACCGCGCCCATCGGGCCACCGATGCTGCGGCCGAGCGAGCTGCCGGAGAGCACGCCGTTGTCGGTGACCTTGCCCAGGCTGGTGCTGACGGTATTGCCGGTGACGCGCTCGACGGTGGTCTGGTGGTGCGCCATGCCGGCACCGGTGTTGGACCCGAGCGATGCGTAGTCGTCGTCGCTCAGCTCGTCCATGCCCGGCGACGTGCCAAGCGCACCGGCCACTTCACGCTTGGGCGAGGGGTCGGCGATCAACGCCATGCCCGGAGGGGCGGGCCGGTAGGCGGGCCGTGCGGAGACGTCACGGAGCAGCACCATCTCACCGGGTTGGGCCTTGACGCCTTGTCGCGCGCCAGAGGCCTGTACGGCGGCCGGCGCCATTACGGCAATCGCGAGCAGCCACGCCGCGGCGATCCCCTTGTTGCGTACACCAACGCTGTCCATTGCGAACTCCCGAGTACATGCGGAGGGGATGGAGCAGCAATCGTGCCAAGTCCGAAAGCGCCTGTTTCCGGGGCTTTCGCGTGCATCGGCGCGCGCCCGTGCAACGCAGGTGTTACACCCGCGTGCAGGTTCACAAGACCTGAACACGGGCATCCAACGTGCAGGAGCCGCGATAACATTGGCTTTACAGTTCGGTGTATCACCGCTGTTACACCGTGCGATACAGGTGTCACAGCGCGCAGTCAGACAAACGCAGACGGGCCGGTTTCAGCCGGCCCGTTGCATGAGGTCAGAACCCTTCGGCCTAAGACGGACGCTCTTCGCCTTCGTCCACGCCAAGATTGGTGGACGGGTTGTCGTAGACCTGGCGGTCGAGCAGCCCGGTTTCCTTCGCCACCAGCACCGGCACCAGCATCTGGCCGGTCACATTGGTCATGGTGCGCATCATGTCCAGGATGCGGTCGATCGCATACAGGTAGCCGATCGTTTCCAGCGGCAGGTTGGCCGCGCTCAGCACCACCGTGGCCATCACCACCGCCGTGCCCGGCACGCCGGCCGTACCGAAGCTGCCCAGTACCGAGGCGATCAGCACCACCACATACTGTTCGGGCGTGAGCGGCACGCCGGTGTACTGCGCGATGAACACCGCGCACAACGCCGGGTAGATCGCGCCGCAGCCGTCCATCTTGATGCTCGCACCCAGCGGCACCGCGAAGGAGGCGTAGTCCTTGTTCACGCCCAGGTTGTGGGTGATCGAGCGCATGGCGGCCGGCATCGCCGCGAAGCTGGACGAACTGACGAAGGCCACCTGCATGCCCGGCGCGGCGCCACGGAAGAATTTCAGCGGGTTCAGGCCGTGCGCCAACAGCAGGCCGCCGTAGACCACCACGATGTGCAGGGCGCAGGCCACGTACAGGGCCAGCACGAAGTTGCCCAGCGGCAGCAGCTTCTCGAAGCCATAGCTGCCCACCAGCCCGGCGATCAGGCCGAAGGTACCCAGCGGCGTGATCTCGAGCACGAAGCGGGTGACCTGGATCATGATCTCGCTCATCTGCCCGGTGAGCTTGCGCGCCTCGGCGACCTTGTCGCCCAGCTTCACCATCGCAAAACCCAGCAGGCCGGCGAAGAAGATCACCGGCAGGATCGAGCCCCGGCCGGCAGCCAGCACTGTCTCGCCGGCGGCGTTGACCCGGGTGCCGATCCCGCTGAGGGCGTAGAACACGTTGGACGGCACCACATCCATCAGCACCTTCACCACGCTGGGCACGTCGCGCGGCGTGTAGCCGTGGTCCATGCTCAGGCTCAGCGCGCCGGTACCCGGCTGCATCACCGTGCCCACCGCCAGGCCGATACCCACCGCGAGCGCGGCGGTGATGATGAACCACAGGAAGGTGCGCCCGCCCAGCGCCGCCACCGACTTCTGGCCGTGCAGCGAGGAAATCGCATTGATCACCGCGAAGAACACCAGCGGCACCGCGATCATCTTGATCAGCGTGACGTACAGATCGCCCAGTGGGCCGAACCAGACCTCGGCGGCGGGGCCGAGCAGCCAGCCGGCCAGCGCGCCGAGCACGAAGCCGCCGAGTACGCGCTGCCAGAACGGGATCCGCAGCCAGGCAGACACCAGCGTCATGAGCATTCCAGGGAGAGAGTGACAGCCCCTCACCTTAGCCCAAGCCGGCGGCCCGAACGAGACGCGCAGGGAAAATCAGCGTGTCATCGGCGTGCCTTGCGGCGTTCTGCATAATGAACGCCCGTTTCATTCATGAGATTCACGCCTTCATGTCCCGTTTCACGCCTCTTGTGGCGGCCGTTGCCACCACCCTGCTGCTCGGCGCCTGCGCCACGTCCGCCCCCACGTCCGGCGCCAACGCCCGCACCATTCAGGTCGATGTACCGGCGGTGGCCCATCCCGCCGGTGAAACCCCGCAGTGGTGGTACCGCAGTGGCGCCGCCCGCGCCGCCGGCAGCGGCGCGATGGACGGCCGGGCCAAGAACGTGATCCTGTTCCTGGGCGACGGCATGAGCCTGACCACCGTTGCCGCCGCGCGCATCTTCGAGGGCCAGCGCAACGGCAACCCGGGCGAAGAGAACCTGCTGTCGTGGGAGCGCTTCCCGGCCACCGCGTTCAGCAAGACCTACAACACCGATTCGCAGACGCCCGACTCGGCCGGCACCATGACCGCCATCACCACCGGCGTGAAGACCCACATGGGCGCCATCGGCGTCAGCGCCGGCAGCCGCAGCGACTGCGCCGACAGCCTGGGCAAGGGCCTGCTGACCTGGCTGCAGCTGGCCGACAGCGCCGGCATGGCCACCGGCGTGGTCACCACCGCACGCCTGACCCACGCCACGCCGGCGGCGACCTATGCGCACTCCCCCGAGCGCAACTGGGAAAACGACGCCGACCTGCCCGAAGCCGCCAAGGCGGCGGGCTGCAAGGACATCGCCCAGCAGCTGCTCGACACCTCGCGCTATGGGCGCGGCCCGCTGGTCGCGCTGGGCGGCGGACGCGCCCAGTTCACCACGGTGGAAGAGACCGATCCCGAGTACGACGACAAGGTCGGCCTGCGCCTGGACGGGCGCAGCCTGGTCGGCGAATGGAAGCAGGCGCACCCGCAGGGCGCCTACGTCTGGAACGCCAAGCAGCTGCAGGCCGCGTCCAACGCGCCGGCCATCCTCGGCCTGTTCGAGCCGGACCACATGCGCTATGAAATCGAGCGCAAGGACGACCCCTCCGGCGAACCCAGCCTGGCCGAGCTGACCAAGGCGGCCATCGCCAATCTGGCCAAGCACCAGGAAGGCTATGTGCTGATGGTGGAAGGCGCGCGCATCGACCACGCCAACCACAGCGGCAATGCGTACCGCGCACTGAGCGATACGGTGGCGCTGTCCGACGCGGTGCGCGCGGCGGTGGAGGCCACCTCCGACCAGGACACGCTGATCATCGTCACCGCCGACCACTCGCACACGCTGAACTTCGTCGGTTACCCGGCGCGTGGCAACCCGATCCTGGGCAAGGTGAAGGACAAGGGTGGCGAAGACGGTGCGGGCGCGCTCGACCTGGCCCGCGACGGCACCGGCCTGCCCTACACCACCCTCAGCTACGCCAATGGCCCCGGCTTCACCGGCGCCACCAACCAGCAGCCGGCGGGTCCCAAGACCTACCCGCACAACCCGAGCAGCTTCGACCCGGCCACCGGCCGCCCGGACCTGACCCATGTGGACACCGAGCACCCCGATTACATGCAGGAAGCGCTGGTGCCGATGAAGAGCGAGAGCCACGGTGGCGAAGACGTCGGCATCTGGGCGCGCGGCCCGGGCAGCAAGGCGGTGCGCGGCACCATGGAGCAGAACACGCTCTATCACATGATCGTGCAGGCCACCCCGCGCCTGCGCGAGCGCCTGTGCGCGGCCGGCACCTGCGACGCCAGGGGCGTGCCGGTGGAGCTGCCCACGCCCAAGGCGTTCGAGCGCAAGGACGCAGGCAACTGATGCAGCGTCCCTGCCGGCCCATCACGCGGATGAAGCCGCGTGATGGCGTCGGCTGCCGGCAGGGCCGATACTGGCCCTCTGCCTGACATTTGCCCTTCGATGCCCACTGCGCTGCCCCCTGCCCCCGACCTGCCGGCCCCTGTGCTGGTTGGCTTCAGTGGCGGACTGGATTCCACGGTGCTGCTGCACTGGCTGGCCCAGTCCGCCGTACAACGCGCGGCGGGGCTGCATGCGGTGCACGTGCACCATGGGCTGCAGGCCGACGCCGACCGCTGGGCCGCGCATTGCGAAGCGGTCTGCGCGGCGTGGTCGATCCCGTTGCAGGTGGTCCGGGTAGCGGTGCCGCGCGACAGCGGCACCGGGCTGGAGGCCGCCGCGCGGCATGTGCGCCGCGAGGCGTTCGCACGGGTGCTGCGCGACGGCGAGCACCTGGCACTGGCACACCATCGCGACGACCAGGCCGAGACGTTCCTGTTGCGCGCCCTGCGCGGCTCGGGCGTGGATGGGCTGGCCGCCATCCGCGCGCATGCGCCGTTCGCGGCTGGGTCGATCTGGCGGCCGCTGCTGCAGTTGCCCCGCAGCGATCTGATCGCCCATGCCGAGGCGCACGGGCTGCAGTGGATCGAAGACCCCAGCAATGCCAGCGATGCGGCCGACCGCAACTTCCTGCGCCTGCGCGTGCTGCCACTGCTGCAGGAACGCTGGCCGCAGGCGGATGCGGCGTTCGCGCGCAGCGCCGAATTGAGTGCGCAGGCGCAGCGCCTGCTCGACGCCTCCGACCACGACGCGCTGCGGCGCTGCACGGTCTCGCCCGGCGTGCTCGACTGCGCGAAGCTGCAACGGCAACCGCGCGAACGGCGTGCGCGGCTGCTGCGCCAGTGGGTGCGCAGCGCGGGGCAGCCGCCGCTGCCGGCGGCCGGGGTGCACGCGATCGAGCGTGATCTGTTGCCGGCCTCCCACGACGCCGACGCACAGTTCGCCTGGCAGGGCGTGCGCATCCGCCGCTGGCGCGGGGAGCTGTACCTGCTGCCGATGGCCCTGGCGCTGCCGCAGGACTGGAGCGTGCACTGGGATGGATCGCGCCCGCTGGAGCTCCCCGACGGCGGCGAGCTGGCGCTCGTCGGCAGCAAGCGGCTGGGGGAACCGGTGCAGGTCAGCGCGCGCCGCGGTGGCGAGCGCATCCAGCTGCCCGGCCGCAGTCATTCCCACGCGCTGAAGGACCTGCTGCAGCAGACCGGGCTGCCGCCCTGGCAGCGCCGTCAGCTGCCCCTGCTGTACGCGGGCGAGACGCTGCTGGCCGCCGGCGACCGGGTGATTGCCGCGCCGCTGCAGCAGTGGCTGGATGAACACAGTGCACGCCTGCGCTGGACGCCGGGCGCGGCGTGAATTGACCCCTCGCGGCTGGCGCATCACACTTGCCGCATGTCGAAAAAAACCCCCACTGACGCCTCCCCGGTCGCCCACTTCGAGCAGTCGCTGGAAGAACTGGAGCAGCTGGTGGAGAAGATGGAAACCGGCGAAATGAGCCTGGAGCAATCGCTGAGCGCCTACGAGCGCGGCGTGGGCCTGTACCGCCAGTGCCAGCAGGCGCTGGAACAGGCCGAACTGCGCGTGCGCCTGCTCAGCGACCCGGCCCGCCCGGAATCCGCCGAGCCCTTCGACCCGCCCGGCCATGACGGTTGAGGCCACGTTCGCGCGTTGGCGCGACCGCATTGAAAGCCAGCTGGACGCAAGCCTGCCTTCCCCCGACCACGCGCCGCAGCGCCTGCACCAGGCGATGCGTTACGCGGTGCTGGGCGGCGGCAAGCGCATGCGTCCGCTGCTGGTATATGCCGCCGGGCAGATCTTCGGTGCCGACGAGAATGCGCTGGATGCACCGGCGATGGCGGTGGAGCTGATC
>NZ_JBOHXV010000127.1:0-11190 GCF_050737075.1 Stenotrophomonas sp. | reverse complement strand
GTTTTTTTATTCCGTAGAGCCACGCCGCGCCGAGTGACCGGCGCGTGCCAGTTCGATGAACGCGTCGCCACGCGCCCGTGTGTTTGCCGCGTCGACGCGATCAAGGGTTTTGTCGCGTGGCTGCTCTCAACGCAGGGTGGCCAATGCCTGCCCCAGCTGTACGGCGTGCTCGGCATCCAGATGCGGGGCGAAATCGGCTACGCCTGGCGGCAGCAACACGATGACGGTGGAGCCGTAGTTGAAGCGCGCCATCTCGGCGAAGCGCTCCAGGGTGATGCCCTTGCCGCGGTAATCCTTGCGGGTGATGGTGTCGCCGTAGCGCGGGATCTCCTCGCCGCTCCACACCGTCTCCACGCCCGAGACCAGCAGCGCGCCCACCATCACCTGCACCATCGGGCCGAAATCGGTGTCGAAATGGCAGACCAGGCGCTCGTTGCGGGCGAACAGGCCCGGCACGTTGTTGACCGCGGCCGGGCCGACGCTGAACAACCGCCCCGGCACGTGCACGGTCTCGCGCAGGGTGCCGGTCCACGGCATGTGCACGCGGTGGTAGTCCTTCGGCGACAGGTACACCGTGGCGAACAGGCCGTGGTGGAACACCTCGGCATCGGCCGCATCGCCCAACAGTTCAGCGGCGGTGAACGACTGGCCCTTGGCTTGGAAGATCCGGCCGTCCTCGATCGCGCCGAGCTGGCTGATCCGGCCGTCGGCCGGCATCAGCAGGGTGCGGGGGCCGGCATCGGGCACGCGCGCGCCGGGCTTCAGGGCGCGGGTGAAGAACTGGTTGAAGGTCGGGTAGCTGCGCGGGTCCGGGTTGGCCGCCTCGGCCAGGTTCACCCCGAACTTCGCCGTCACGGTGTCGATCAGCCAGCGCGAGATCCGCGGGTTGCTGGAGTACGCCAGGCGCCGCGCCATGGACGACAGCAGGCGGTGGGGCAGGACGTAGCTCAGCGTGGTGGTCAGGCTCATGGGGCGGATTTCTCGGTCAACAGGTTCAGGTCGCGGGCAATGGCCGGCGCATTGAAGGGGGGGCGGATCAGGCCGGCCAGGTTGCCGTCCGGGTCCAGCACGGCCAGGCTGGCCGAGTGTTCCAGGGTGTAATCCTGGGGATTTTCATCGAACGTCTTGCCCGGCACCTTCTGGAACACGAAGAACAGCGAGGTGGCGAAGCGCTCCAGCGAGGGCACGTCGGCGGTGGCGGCCAGGGTGTCCTTGTGGAAGGCATGCACGTACTCGCCCAGCCGGGTGGGGGTGTCGCGCTCGGGGTCGACCGAGACGAACACCAGGCGCGGGCGCAGGGTTTCGGGCAGGACTTCCCACTGCTTCTGGGCCTGGGCCAGGTCGACCAGGGTGGTCGGGCAGACATCCGGGCAGGCGGTGAAGCCCAGGAACACCAGGGTCCAGTGGCCCTTGAGCTCGCCGGGAATCAGGCGGGTGCCGTCGGACTGGCTCAGGTTGAAGTCGGGCAGCGGGCGCGGCTGCGGGTAGAAGGTGATCGACTCGGTCGCGGGACGGTTGCCGGGCGCCTTGGGCGCGAACACCTTCTGGGCAACCACCAGGCCCAGCCCGGCGGCCAGCGCGATAAGCAGGATGATGCCGACGTTGCGATTGAACATGAAGGACCCGTTCCCGGAATGGCCCACCATGATAGAGGGATTGGGGCGGGCGGCGTCCGTTTCTGCTGCAACGGATGCCCTGCTGCGCCGCAGCGCCTATAATCGGGGACCACTTTGTCTGTTGCCTTGCCATGACTGCCGAAACGGCCGCCGAACTCCATACGATCATCGACCTGATCCGCTACGGCACCAGCCGTTTCAACGCCGCCGGGCTGACCTTCGGGCACAGCTACGACAATGCCCTGGACGAGGCCACCCAGCTGGTCCTGCACGCCCTGCACCTGCCGCACGACCTGGGCCCGGCGTATGGCGCCGCCCGGGTGACCACGCCGGAAAAGGCCGAGGTGCTGGCCCTGTTCGAGCGCCGCATCACCGAGCGCCTGCCGGCCGCCTACCTGACCGGCGAAGCCTGGTTCGCCGGGCTGAGCTTCAAGAGCGACAGCCGCGCCCTGGTGCCGCGTTCGCCCATCGCCGAGCTGATCGAAACCGGCTTCGAGCCGTGGCTGGCCGGCCGCGACGTGCACCGCGCCCTCGACCTGTGCACCGGCTCGGGCTGCATCGCCATCGCCATGGGCCACTACTACCCCAATTGGGAAGTGGACGGCGTGGACCTCAGCGATGAGGCCCTGTCGCTGGCCGAAGAGAACAAGGAACGCCTGCAGGCGACCAACGTCACCCTGCTCAAGTCCGACCTGTTCAACGGGCTGACCGGCCGCCACTACGAGCTGATCGTCACCAATCCGCCATACGTCACCAACGACGAGACTGACGCGCTGCCGCAGGAATACTCCTACGAGCCCGAAATGGGCCTGCGTGCCGGCGACGACGGCCTGGACCTGGTCCTGAAGATCCTGCGCGACGCGCCGCTGCACCTCAGCCAGGACGGCCTGCTGATCTGCGAAGTGGGCGAGTCCGAGCAGCACCTGATCAAGCTGCTGCCGGAAGTGGACTTTGCCTGGATCGAGTTCAAGGTCGGCCAGATGGGCATCTTTGCGGTCGAGTGCCGTGAACTGATCGCCCACAGCGCCCGCATCACTGAACTGGCGGCGCTGCGGCCGTGAGTTCCAACAGCTTCGGCAGACTGCTCACGGTCACCACCTTCGGCGAATCGCACGGTCCGGCGATCGGCTGCGTGATCGACGGCTGCCCGCCGGGGCTGGAGATCAGCGCCGACGAATTCGCCCATGACCTGCAGCGCCGCGCCACCGGCAAGAGCCGGCATACCTCCGCGCGGCGCGAGGCCGACGAGGTCGAGATCCTGTCGGGCGTATACGAAGGGCGCACCACCGGTACGCCGATCGCCCTGCTGATCCGCAACACCGACCAGCGCAGCAAGGATTACAGCAACATCGCCCAGCAGTTCCGCCCGGGCCATGCCGACTACAGCTACTGGCAGAAGTACGGCATCCGCGACCCGCGCGGCGGTGGCCGCTCGTCCGCGCGGGAGACCACCATGCGCGTGGCCGCCGGCGTCGTGGCCAAGAAGTGGCTGCTGCAGCGCTACGGCGTCAGCGTGCGTGGTTACCTGTCCCAGCTGGGCGAGATCACCCCGACCGGGCATGACTGGTCGGCGGTGGAAGAGAACCCGTTCTTCTGGCCGGTGGCCGAACAGGTGCCGGCGCTGGAAAGCTACATGGATGCCCTGCGCAAGTCCGGCGACTCGGTCGGCGCGCGCGTCAATGTCGTCGCCGACGGCGTGCCGCCGGGCTGGGGCGAGCCGATCTACGGCAAGCTCGATGGCGAACTGGCCGCGGCGCTGATGAGCATCAACGCGGTCAAGGGCGTCGAGATCGGCGACGGCTTCGCCAGCGCCGTGCAGAAGGGCACCGAACACCGCGACCTGATGACCCCCGAAGGCTTCGCCAGCAACCATGCCGGCGGCATCCTCGGCGGCATCTCCACCGGTCAGCAGGTCACCGCCTCGATCGTGCTCAAGCCGACCTCGAGCCTGCGCCTGCCCGGTGCCACCGTGGACGCCAGCGGTGCGGTCGTGGAAGTGATCACCACCGGCCGCCACGACCCCTGCGTCGGCATCCGCGCCACCCCCATCGCCGAAGCGATGATGGCGCTGGTGCTGATGGACCAGGCGCTGCGTCACCGCGCCCAGTGTGGCGACGTCGGCGAGATCACCCCGCGCATTCCAGGGTCGATCGATGGCTGAGACGCGGCCACGGGTCTGGGTCAGCCAACCACTGTTCGATGATGTCATCGAGCAGCTCGGGCAGCATGTCGACCTGACCATGACCGCGGACGTCACCCGTTACACGCCGCAGATGCTGGCCGAACGCCTGGCCGGCGTCGACGGTGCGCTGATCACGCTCAACGAGCGCATCGGCCCGGCCGAGATCGCCGACGCACCGCAGCTGCGTGCGATCGCCAATGTTGGCGTGGGCTACAACAATCTCGATGTGGACGCGCTCAGCGCCGCCGGCATCCTGGCCAGCAATACCCCGGATGTACTGACCGAAACCACGGCCGATCTCGGCTTTGCGCTGCTGATGGCCACCGCGCGGCGCATCACCGAGTCCGAGCGCTGGCTGCGCGACGGGCAGTGGTGCCAGTGGTCGTTCCAGACCATGCTGGGTGCGGACATCCACGGCAGCACGCTGGGCATCCTCGGCATGGGCCGCATCGGCCAGGGCATTGCCCGCCGTGGCGCGCTGGGCTTCGGCATGCGCGTGCTGTACCACAACCGTTCGCGCCTGCCGGAGGCCACCGAGGCCGAGGTCGGCGCGCAGTACGTGGACCTGGACACCCTGTTGGCGCAGGCCGACCATCTGGTGCTGGTGCTGCCGTACAACGCTTCCTCGCACCACATCATCGATGCGCGCGCGCTGGCGAAGATGAAGCCGACCGCCACCCTGGTCAACATCGCGCGCGGCGGCATCGTCGACGAGCTGGCGCTGGCCGACGCACTGGCCAACGGTCGCCTGGCGGCCGCCGGGCTGGATGTCTTCGAAGGCGAGCCCCGCGTGCGCCCGGAACTGCTGGCCCTGCACAACATCGTGCTCACCCCTCATATCGGCAGCGCCAGCCAGGCCACCCGCCGGGCGATGGTGCAGCTGGCGGTGGACAACCTGCTGGCCGCGCTGCACGTGGGCCCGAATGCCGGCCATCCGCCGAGCGCGATCAACGCCGATGCCGTGGCCGCCGCAAAGGCCGGCGCCGCGACCGTGGGCGGCAAAAAAATCGACGACGCAAAACGATAGGGAACCGCGCGTCCACTACGTGAGGTTCCCCGAGCCCAATCCGCGTTCCATACACATTCGGTAGACACCGACCGTCGGTCGGTACATCCAAACGAGGCTCCCCATGAACAACCCTGATCGTCGTTTCCACGTCGCTGTCGTCGGTGCCACCGGCGCTGTCGGCGAAACCATGCTGGCCATCCTGGCCGAACGCAACTTCCCGATCGCCACGCTGAGCCTGCTCGCGTCCTCGCGTTCGGCCGGTGGCGAGATCGAATTCGACGGCAAGAAGATCAAGGTCCAGGACCTGGCCAGCTTCGACCCGGCCGGCGTGGACATCGCGCTGTTCTCCGCCGGTGGCAGCGTCTCCAAGGAGTTCGGCCCGAAGTTCGCCGCCGCCGGTGCGGTGGTGATCGACAACTCCTCGGCCTTCCGCTACGACGATGACGTGCCGCTGGTGGTTTCCGAAGTGAACCCGGAGGCGCTGAAGAACCGTCCGCGCGGCATCGTCGCCAACCCGAACTGCTCGACCATGCAGATGCTGGTCGCACTGGCCCCGCTGCATCGCCAGTACGGCATCCAGCGCATCAACGTGGCCACCTACCAGTCGGTGTCCGGCGGCGGTCGCTCCGCGCTCGAGGAACTGGGCAAGCAGACCGGCCAGCTGCTGAGCTTCCAGCAGATCGATCCGCAGCGCTTCCCGGTGCAGATCGCCTTCAACCTGATCCCGCACATCGACGACTTCCAGGACAACGGCTTCACCAAGGAAGAAATGAAGCTGGTCTGGGAGACCCGCAAGATCCTTGGCGACGACAGCATCCTGGTCAATCCCACTGCCGTGCGCGTGCCGGTCTTCTACGGCCACTCCGAAGCGGTCACCATCGAGACCCGCGACAAGGTCACCCCGGACGCGGCGCGCGAGCTGCTGTCGCGTTCGCCGGGCGTGGAAGTGGTCGACCGCCATGAGGCGGGTGGCTACCCGACGCCGGTGACGCATGCCTCGGGCAACGATGCGGTCTACGTGGGCCGTATCCGCGAAGACCTGTCGCATCCGCGCGGCCTGAACCTGTGGATCGTGTCGGACAACATCCGCAAGGGCGCCGCGCTCAATGCGGTGCAGCTGGCCGAGCTGGTCGCCGCCGAAGGGTGAGGTTCACGCCACGTCTTTCGTGGCTGGATGCGTCGGGAATCGCTATATTGCCGGCATGAAGAAACGAGTTCCGGGCGCGCTGCGCCCGCTCAAGGTTGCGTCTACCCTGCTGCTGGCCCTGGCCAGCAGCTCTGCCATGGCCCTCGGGCTGGGCGATATCCGGGTGCTGTCCAAACCGGGCCAGCCGCTGCTGGCCGAAATCCCGGTGATCTCGGCCGACCCGTCCGAGCTGGAAAACCTGCGCGTTGCCTTGGCCTCACCGGTGACGTTCGCCCGGGTAGGCCTGGAGCGTCCGGCCGGGCTGGTCAGTGAACTGCAGTTCGAACTGACCCGGAATGCCGACGGGCGTGCCGTCGTGCGGGTGAGCTCACAGGCCCCGGTGACCACTCCCTCCCTGAATTTCCTGATCGAAGCCGATTGGGGGCAGGGCCGCCTGGTCCGCGAATATTCGGCCCTGGTCGATGCGCCCGACAGCGCCGTGGCTGTGGCCGAACCGGAGATCGTCGCCCCGGCCGGTGCGATGTCCAACGCGATCGTGCGCGAGCCCGAGCCGGCGCCCGCGCCGACCGACGCCGTCGCAGCCGACACCACGCCGTCGCGCACCAGTCCGGTGCCGGCACGCAATGCCGCGCCTGCGCGCCGTCCGACCGCTGCGGCAGCCGCACCGGCGGCGGCTCCGGCCGCCGACGGCAGCATCACCGTGCGCCGTGGCCAGACCCTGTCGCAGATTGCCGGCGCCATGGCGCGCGAGCAGGGCCTCAGCCGTGACCAGGCCATGATCGCGCTGCTGCGCGCCAACCCCGATGCGTTCATCCGTGGCAACGTCAACCTCCTCAAGCAGGGCGCGGTGCTGCGTGCGCCGGGCGGTGACGCCGCAGGTCCCATCGACCCGAATGAAGCCGCTGCCATCGTCCGCGAGCATGCCGCGCAGTGGCGCCAGGCCCGCTCGGCGATCCCGCAGCCGGTCAGCAGTGGTGTCGCCGCTGCGCCGAGCGCACCCGCGCCCGCGCCGGCCAGCGCGCCCGCCGCCAGTGGCGGACGCCTGGAGATCGCCCCGGCGGTCGCCGCCACCGACAACAACGCAGGTACAACCACCGGCACCGCCGCCGGCAGCGAGGGTGACATGCTGGGCAATGAACAACTGCGGCAGGCCAAGGAAGATGTGGCCACCCGCGACGCCGAGATCCAGGAGCTGCGCAACCGCGTGGACGAACTGGAGAAGCTCAAGCAGCAGCAGGCCTCGCTGATTGCCATGAAGGACAGCGACCTGGCCGCCGCGCAGCAGCGTCTTGGCGAAGCGCCGGCCGCGCGCGAGGCCGGCGGGGGCGGCTGGGTCTGGCTGGGCCTGGGGGTGCTGCTGCTGGTGGTCGCCGGCTGGGCGCTGGCCCGCCGCCGCAAGCCGTCGCCGTTGCCGCCGCTGCGCCGCGAGGGGCTGGATGCCGCCAGCCTGGCGGCGGCCGTGCCCGTGCCGGCGGCCGATTACGTGGACGAACTGGCCGCGCAGCAGGATGCCGAGCAGCTGGACGACGACCTGCGCGACGCCCCGGACTACGTCCTGGCCGACGCGCGTCTGGACGAGTACCCGGCAGACAACGGCCGTCGCGAGCCGGTCTTTACCCTGGAACCGCAGCCGGGCCAGAGCGATGTGCTCCCGGTCGAACCGTTGATCGACACCGCCGAGCCCCGCATTGCCGATGCCGACCCGGTGCCGGCGCATGCGCTGGAGGCGGCCGCACAGCCGTCCTATCGCGGCGTGTTCGAGTTCCCGGAAGACACCGCCGAGCCGCCGGCACCCGCTGCCGCGCCGCTGGGTGCGCCGGGCCGTGAGCGCCTGGAACTGGCGATCGCTTACCTGGACCTGGGCGATGACGACACCGCGCGCGTCCTGCTGCAGGAAGTGGCCACCGCCGGCGATCCGCACAGCCAGCTGCAGGCCCGCGAACTGCTGGCACGGCTCGGATGAGGCAGGCGTGACCATGCGCTACGCACTGGGCGTGGAATACGACGGCAGCGAATTCAAGGGCTGGCAGCAGCTCGGCCAGAGCGGATGCCCGAGCGTGCAGGCCAGCCTGCAGGACGCCTTGTCGTCCGTGGCCGACGCGCCGATCCAGGTGGTCTGCGCCGGGCGCACCGACGCCGGCGTGCACGGCGAATGCCAGGTGGTGCACTTCGAGACCGATGTGGTGCGCGATCCGCGCGGCTGGACCCTGGGCACCACCACCCGGCTGCCGCGCTCCATCGCAGTGCGCTGGTGCGTGCCGGTGGCCGATGACTTCCATGCGCGTTTCTCGGCGCGGGCCCGCCGCTACCGCTACCGCCTGCTCAACCGGACGATCCGCCCCGCGCTGTACCGGCAGACCCTGAGCTGGGAGCGCCGGCCGCTGGACGCGGCGCTCATGCATGCGGCCGGGCAGGCCCTGCTGGGCGAAAACGACTTCAGTGCCTTCCGCAGCATCCAGTGCGAGGCGCTGCATGCGCGGCGCAACCTGCAGGCCATCAGCGTGACCCGCCAGGGGGATGTGGTGGAGGTGTGCGTTCAGGCCAATGCATTCCTTCATCACATGGTGCGCAATATCGTCGGCTCACTGATCCTGATCGGGACGGGGGAAAAGCCGGTGTCGTGGATGGCCGAATTGCTGGCCGGCCAGGACCGCACCCTGGCTGGACCCACCGCGCCGCCACAGGGATTGGTGTTTGTTGGACCGCTGTACCCCGACAACTGGCACCTGCCCGCCGAGGTCACCTTATGAGTCGCTCTTTCTACCGCACCCGCATCAAGTTCTGCGGCATGACCCGTGCTGGCGACGTCCGCCTGGCCGGCGAACTCGGCGTCGATGCGGTGGGCTTCATTTTCGCGCGTGAAAGCAAGCGCCGCGTCGCCCCGGCCGAAGCCCGCGCCATGCGCCAGGCGATCGCGCCGATGGTGGACGTGGTGGCACTGTTCCGCGACAACAGCAAGGAAGAGGTCCGCGAGGTGCTGCGCACGGTGCGGCCGACCCTGCTGCAGTTTCACGGCGACGAGGACGAGTCGTTCTGCCGCAGCTTCAACATGCCCTACCTGAAGGCGGTGGCGATGGGCGGGCGTGACGAGGTCAACGCCCGCCAGCTGCAGCTGCGCTATCCGAGCGCGGCTGGGTTCCTGTTCGACAGCCACGCCCCCGGCGGCGGCGGCGGCACCGGCGTGGCGTTCGACTGGAGCCGTGTGCCGACCGGCCTGCACCGCCCGTTCCTGCTGGCCGGCGGGATCACCCCGGACAACGTCTTCGACGCCATCGTCGCGACCCTGCCATGGGGCGTGGACGTCTCCAGCGGCATCGAAACCGAGCCGGGCATCAAGGACGGCTACAAAATGCGCAAATTCGTCGAAGAAGTCCGCCGCGCGGACTGCCACGAGGCCGATTAGGCCGGGATCGACAGATCCAAATCCCAATGGGCCCGTAACAATTCGTAGTGCCACGCCATGCGTGGCAACCGCGCGCAGCGCGGCACAACCGCCCGAAGCCAAGGCACCACGGCCCCGACCACCTCTCCAACGTTTATCCCCAACCGAAGCCGCCCACCGGTGAGAAAACCCCTATGGGCGCTAGGGCATATTTCACGTAGCATCGACAGGACAAGGCGCGGCCCACACGGCGCGTAATCGCGAAACGCCGGAGTGCGTTGCGCAGGACGCCGCGGGGGCGGCATCGATGCAGGGAAGTACTGGAATGGCGGAATTCCTCAATGTTGCGCTCACGTTTCCCACGCTGCCGTACAGCATCGTGCTGGCATTCGCGATGGTGTACTGGCTGCTGGCCGCCTGTGGCGTGGTCGATGACGGCATTGGCGGCGACGGTCTCGACCTGGATGTAAGCGACGGCGGCCTGCATGGCGTTTCCGGCATGTTCTCGCGCCTGGGCCTGGGCGGCGCACCGGTCATGCTGGTGATCGCGCTACTGGCCTTCTTCGGCTGGACCGCCACCTATTTCGTACACCTGTTCCTGCTGCAGCCGCTGCCGGATTCGCTGCGCTGGCTGGCCGGCAGTGCCACCGCGCTGCTGGCGCTGGTGCCTGCGGTGCCCATCACCGCCGTCCTGCTGCGTCCCATCCGGCGCCTGCTGCTGCGCCTGCGCCCGGTGCCCCAGACCTCGCTGCTGGGCCGCGTGGGCGTGATCGCCTCGCCGCAGGTGACCACGCAGACCGGCTACGCCACCGTCGACGACGGCGGCGCCGGGCTGATCCTGCAGGTCCGCCTGCGCGAGGAGGGCGATGCCCTGCCACGCGGTGAGCGCGTGGTCCTGCTCGACTACCTGCCCGAACACAACCATTACCTGGTGGCCCGTGAACACGGCCACCCTGCGCTTTCGTTCCAAGACAGCCTGATTTCGGGCGACAAGGAGATCCACCGATGAGTTTTGCGACCCTGGCCCCCTTCGTGATCGGGGTTGGCGCCCTGCTGGTGCTGCTGCTCGGCCTTGCCGGCCTGTTCAAGGCCTTCTACCGCAAGGTCGACCAGGGCGTGGCGCTGATCGTCAATGACATGAGTTCCCAGCCCAAGGTGCATTTCACCGGTGCCCTGATCATCCCGGTGCTGTACCGCGCCGAGCTCATGCGGATCAGCCTGATCACCCTGCAGATCGACCGCCGTGGCAAGGAAGGCCTGATCTGCCGCGACAACATGCGCGCCGACATCGCCGTGGCCTTCTACCTGCGCGTGAATGAAACCCAGGCCGACGTGCTGCGCGTGGCCAAGGCCATCGGTGCCGACCGCGCCTCGGACAAGCATGCCGTGGACGAACTGTTCAACGCCAAGTTCTCCGAGGCGCTGAAGACGGTCGGCAAGAAGTTCGAGTTCACCGAACTGTTCGAGAAGCGCCAGGAATTCCGCGACGAGATCATCGCGGTGATCGGCAACGACCTCAACGGCTATGCGCTGGAAGACGTCGCCATCGACTACCTCGAACAGACCCCGAAGATGCTGCTGGACCAGAACAACATCCTGGACGCGCAGGGCATCCGCAAGATCACCGAGCTCACCGCCACCCACAACGTGGTGACCAACGAGCTGGAACAGAACGAAAAGCTGGCCATCACCAAGAAGAACGTCGAGGCGCGTGAGGCGTTGCTGGCGCTGGAGCGCCAGCAGGCCGAGGCCGAGGCGCGCCAGAAGCGCGAGATCGAAACCATCCAGGCGCGCGAGCAGGCCGAAACCGCGAAGGTGCAGGAAGAGCAGCGCCAGCTGTCCGAACAGGCCCGC
>NZ_JBOHXV010000126.1:0-11373 GCF_050737075.1 Stenotrophomonas sp. | reverse complement strand
GCGTCCTAGAGCGGTCGAGAACTCGCCGACAGAACTGCTGAGTGCACCCACCGCAGTGGAGTTGTTGCCGGTTGAGGCCGCATCTGTGCCCAAAGCAGTGGACGTGCCACCGGCAGCAGTGGCGCCGTCACCACACGCAAAGGCGCTGCCGCCACTTGCAACGGGGGCGGTGCCGCCGGTCTGATCGCAGACCGACTGGGCAAAGGCCGGCGAACTGCCGAGCGCGATGGCCAGCGCAAAGCCCAACCGGGCGAGTGCGGGCACACGGGACGTGGCCACGCGGGCCGCAGAAACGGACGAATGCAGGGAACGAGCCATGATCGAGGTCCTCGATGACGGTTCGCGCTGGGGCGCTGTGCGTGCCAGGCGACCGAGAGAATCCCCCGATTCCCCGCCGGGCCGGACCTGAAGCCCCCGTACCCTGCGTGTGTGGCGACCCTAGTCGCTGGTTTGTCACGGCGCAGTGAAGATTTGCAGGCGCCGGCGCAGGGCGAACCGCTGCGCCGCTGAACGTGGGCGTCAGCCGGCCAGTTCGGCCTGGTCGCGCTCGATGCCGTACTTGCGCAGTTTCTCCACCAGCGTGGTGCGGCGCAGGCCCAGCAGCTGGGCTGCATGGGCCACCACGCCCTGGGTGCGTTCGAGCGCTTCGTTGATCAGGGTCAGCTCGATGCTGGCCATGTGGTTGCGCAGATCCAGGCCGGCATCGGGCAGGGCCGGCGCGCGTTCGGTGCTGCCGGCGTCGCCTTCCTGGCGGGTGCCATTGCCCGCGCCCGGGGTGTGGAACGAGAAGCTGCGCAGGTCCAGGCGCTCGTCGGCGGGCGCGGCCGGTGCCGCGACGGCCACCGGTGCGGTTGCCGCGAAATCACCGCGATAGCGGGCCGGCAGGTCCTGCACGCGCACATTGCCGGACGGGTGCAGCACGGCCAGGCGCTCGACCAGGTTGGTCAGTTCGCGCACGTTGCCGGGCCACTCGTAGCTGGCCAGTGCCTGCAGCGCTTCGGCGCTGAAACGCACTTCGCCGCGCCCGGTGCGGGCCAGCTGCCCGGCAATGGTGCCCACCAGCGCGGGCAGGTCTTCGCTGCGCTCGCGCAATGCCGGCACGTCGATGGGGAACACGTTGAGGCGGTAGAACAGATCCTCGCGGAACTTGCCGTCGGCGATGCGCGATTCGAGGTCGCGATGGGTCGCGGCGATCACGCGCACGTTGCAGCGGATGGTCTGGTTGCCACCCACGCGCTCGAAGCTGCGTTCCTGCAGCACGCGCAGCAGCTTGACCTGCATCGGCAGGCTCATGTCGCCGATTTCATCCAGCAGCAGGGTGCCGCCTTCGGCCATTTCGAAACGGCCCTTGCGGGCGCTCAACGCACCGGTAAACGCGCCTTTTTCGTGACCGAACAGCTCGCTTTCGAGAAGGTCAGCCGGGATCGCGCCGCAGTTGATGGCCACGAACGGCCCATCGCGGCGCGGCGAACGCTGGTGGATGGAGCGCGACACTACTTCCTTGCCGGTGCCGGACTCACCCAGCACCAGCACGGTGGTATCGAACGCGGCCACCTGCTCGATCATCAGGCGCAGCGCGGTCACCGCGGCACCATCGCCGGTCGGACCCTGCTCCTGCACGGCACCGGCCTGGTGCTCGGCATCCAGCCGCTTCAGGCTGGCGCGGCGCAGCAGGCCCTCCATCTGCGCGTGGCGCAGCGGGGCCTCCAGCGGCCATACGTTGGCTTCGTGCAGGCCATGGCGCTGGGCAAAGGCGGCCGGTTCGCCGTCAATCAGCATGACCGGCGGCGGCAGCGCGCCCTGGCCGGCCCAGGCGAACAGCGCTTCGCTGCGCGCGCCCGGCTCCAGGCCGCCGATGATGACGGCCATCCAGTCGGTGGCGCGGTGGCGTGCGGTGTCGAAGTCGGCCGCGTCGGCGACCCAGCGCGGGTTGAAGTCCATGAACTCCAGCAGGGCGACGGTGCGCTCGGCGCGCACGGCGTCGTTGTCCAGCACCAGGATGCGTGACTCGCTCATGGCGTGGCCTCCTTCAAGCCCTCCAGGATCGGCATGACCTCCTGGATGTAGGACAGCTTGCTGACGAAGTTGTCGGCACCCGCACGCAGGGCATGCTCGCGGTGCTCGACGTCGTCGAAGTGGCTGGCGATGACGATGTAGGGCGCGTCGTCCTGCGACTTGATCAGGCGGGTGGCCTGCAGGCCGCCCATCTCCGGCATGGCCAGGTCCATCAGCACCACCTGCGGGCGCAGCGACTCGGAGCGCTCGATGGCCTCCAGGCCATTGGCGGCGCTGCCGATCACGTCCAGCCAGTCGACCTTGCGGAAGTGGCGCATGGCGGCGTTGATGAAGCCCTCGTGGTCATCGACCAGCAGGACGGTGAGCTTGTTCATGTCTTCCACTTCCTTCAGCCCACCCGGGCAAGTTGCGCCGGGCGTGCGTTGATGCGACGGCGCTCGCGCGCCGGGGCGATATCCAGCTGTTCGCGGTATTTTGCTACGGTTCGGCGGGCAATATTCACGCCCTGACGTGACAGAAGTCCCGCAATGGCCTCATCGGCCAGTGGCCGGGCGGCCGGTTCGGCGTCGATCAGGCGGCGGACCATGGCCTTCACGGCCTGGCCGGAGACGCTGGCGCCTTCCAGGCGCACGGCGAAGAAGTGCTTCAGCTCCAGGGTCCCGCGCGGGGTCTGCAGGTACTTGCCGGTGGTGATGCGCGAGACCGTGGACTCGTGCATGCCGATGGCATCGGCCACTTCCTTCAGGGTCAGCGGCGCCATGGCCTCTTCACCGCGGGTCAGGAAGCCGGCCTGGCGTTCGATGATCACCCGGGTGGTGCGCAGCAGGGTGTCATAGCGCATGGACAGGCCACGGGTGAGCCAGCGGGCCTCCTGCAGCATGTCGCGCAGCGGCTGGGCGCTGTCGCCGGCTTCGCCCAGGGCGTGTTCATAGCTGGGGTTGATGCTGAGCCGGCGGCTGGTGGCCGGGTTCAGCGCGACCCGCCACTGGTTGTCGGCGTGCCAGGCGATCACATCGGGAATGACCACGCCGGTGTTGCCGGGCAGCAGGCTTTCACCCGGGCGCGGCTGCAGCGACAGGATCAGCCGCACCGCTTCGTGGATGTCGGCGACCTCGGCGTCCAGCTGCTGGGCCAGGGCGTTGTAGTCGTGCGCGGCCAGGTGCTCCAGGCCCTGGTCCAGCACGCGCTGGGCCAGGTGGCGGGCCGGCACGCGGCCATGCAGGGCACGCAGCTGCACCGACAGGCATTCGTGCAGGTCGCGGGCGGCCAGGCCGGCCGGGTCGCCGTGCAGGATCTGCTGGCGCACGGCCTCCACGCCGGCGGCGTCGACATCGCAGTGGGCGCTGGCGAGCAGGGTCAGCTGATCAAGCGGCGCGTCCAGGTAGCCAGCGTCGTCGCAATGCTCCAGCCAGAAGGCGGCCACGGCCAGTTCGCGATCGCCCAGCTCCAGCGACAGGCGCTGCAGGGCGCGCAGCTGGGGGTCGCTGGATTCGTCGGCGGCCACCCGCTGCAGGCGGTCGTCGTCGCCGTCGTGCCAGCTGGCGCCGGCCACGTCCCACATGGCGGTTTCAGGGAGTTCGTCGAAGGCGGCGACTTCCACGGTGGTGCCGGCGTCGCTGGTTTCAGCGGCGGCCTGCTCGGGGGCTTCTTCCAGCTCCAGCAGCGGATTGGTCTCCAGCGCGCGGCGGATCTCCAGCTCCAGCTGCATGCCGTCGAGCTGCAACAGGCGGATCGACTGCAGCAACTGCGGCGTGAGGTGCAGCTGCTGACCCAGCTGGGTCGACATCATCGGCTTCATGCGTTTTCCCCGTCGCACCGACTCCCCGGTGCGTTATGGAACACATCTTGCTTGTGATCCCATGACGGCGAAATCGGGGGGTTCCCTAGTGGGGTCGTCAGGTTCCTGACAGCTTGTGGGTATATCCCCTACAGCGGTTCAGTTATTTGACGCTGGGTGCGGCTGGAACCGTGTGTTTCCGGTGCTGGCGTGCCTTGCTGCGATTCAAAATACTGACAGCAGGGCGGCTGGCGGGTCGAGCTGCGTCGGGGAAATGACGTGTTGTTCCGTTGAGCTGCGCAGCGGGGCAGAGCCCCGCTCTACGCCTGACGGCGCGCGGTCCCGGTTTATTCCAGCTCGTGCTGGTGGCGCGCGGCCAGCAGCAGCAGGTCGTTGGCGCGGCGGCAGCCCAGGGACTCCATCATGCGCGCCCGGTGGGTCTCCACGGTCTTGACGCTGATGCCCAGGTCGGCGGCGATTTCCTTGTTGCTTTCGCCCTTGCCGATCTGGCGCAGGATCTCGCGCTGGCGGGGCGACAGGGCGGCAATGCCGACCGGCTTCTCGCGCCCCAG
Organism: Stenotrophomonas sp.; assembly: GCF_050737075.1. GTDB lineage: Bacteria > Pseudomonadota > Gammaproteobacteria > Xanthomonadales > Xanthomonadaceae > Stenotrophomonas. The sequence continues at coordinate 7,008 of NZ_JBOHXV010000126.1, read as the reverse complement.
CATGGGCGCCAGCATCTTGGCCGAGATCTGCGGGCTGAGGAACACCTGGCCGGCATGGGCGGCGCGCAGCGCCAGTTCCAGCTCCTGCGGGGCGGCGTCCTTGACCACGAATCCCACTGCGCCGCGGTCGAGTGCATCGCGCACGTGCACCGCGTCATCGTGCATGGTCATCATCACGATCCGGGTGCCGGGGGCGCGCAGCAGGATGTCGCTCAACGCTTCCAGGCCGGTGCGGCCCGGCAGGGAGAGGTCCATCAGGATGACGTCGGGCGAGTGCAGGATGGCCATCTGCAGGGCCTGCTCGGCATTGCTGGCCTCTGCGGCGACGTCCACGTCGGCAAAGCCCTGGAGCAGGCGACTGAGGCCGGCGCGGACCAGGGTGTGATCGTCGACGATGAGAACGCGCACGGGTAAGGGCACATGTGAAGACAGGAAGTTCTTCACATTAACCGAGCGCAGGCCTTAATTAAAGACCGCGCCGCCGCGCATCCGCAATCTGCCGCCGGTGCAACCGGAACAGGTGCCGTTCCAGCGCCATCTCCAGCGCGTCGCTCATGGGCTCGAAGCGCAGCCACAGGAAGCACGAGCCCGACCCGGTGGCCGCTTCGGCCAGCACGGCGACCGGCAGGTCGATATGGTCGGGCAGCCAGTCGCAGGGCTGCACGCGGATGACCCCCAGGCTGCCGGCGGCCGCGCCGGTGCGGGTGCCCAGTTCCAGGCGGATGCCACGGCGGGACCAGCGCAGCGGGCGCAGGTCGAGGTCCTGGGTGCTCTGCCGGACCAGCCGGCCCAGCAGCACCATGGTCAGGTCCAGCTTGGCTTCCAGGCGTTGCAGCTGGGTGCTGCTCTCGCCGCGGTCGTCGTGGCCGTCGTCGCCCCGCGAATCTTCGACCAGGGCCACGCTGCGCAGCAGGGTTTCGGCACTGCCCGGGCGGATGACGGCGCTGCCCAGGCGGAATTCAGCGGGCAGGGCGACCTCGCAGCTCAGCGTTTCATCGAACAGCTCACTTTCGGCCGGATGATGGATGTCGCTGGGGCGGAGGTCGCTCATGTCAGGGATTCTGCCCGGAGGTAGGCGAGGGACGCGCGAACGGCGCGTCGGTCGGCGGTGAGGTGGGTGGCCGCCTCGTCGCGGCGCGCGGCCATGCGGATGCTGACCTGCTGCTGGCGGGCGATGAGCCCACGCAGGGAGCCGGCGTCGATGCGCGCATCATGCTCGTCCAGGTAGGCACGCACCTGCTCATCGTAGGCATCCATGAGCCGCTGGGTGAGGTCGTGGTCTTCCCCCTCGACGGCGCGCGACAGCTCGTCCAGCGCGTCGTGCAGGGGCTGCAGTACGTCGGTGGCGAGGGCGGCGTGCATCAGGCGCCTGCCGCAGCGGGCTGGCGCTGGTCGTGGGGAATGGCATTCCATGCCGCGTCGATCTCGGTGAGCAGCTGCAGGGATTCCTGCAGGGCGGCACCATCATTGTGCAGGTTGGCGTCGGTCAGGCGCTGCATGACGTAGTCGTACAGGGCCGAGAGGTTGCCGGCGATATCGCCGCCCGCCTCGTGGTCGAGCGAGCCGTTGAGGTGGCCGACGATGGCGCAGGCCTCGCCGATCGCCTTGCCCTTGCGGGCCTGGTCGTTACGCTCGAGGCAGGCTTCGGCCAGGCGGATGCGCTCGCACGCACCGGCCAGCAGCATGGCCACCAGTTTGTGCGGGTCGGCGTCGTTGACGGCGCTGGAAACGCCGACCTTGCGGTACTGTTCTGCGTACTGACGGCTGGAACCGTACATTCGAAATCTCTCCTCTGGGCCAGCCCGCGCCACAGGGACAAGTGGTGGGTGCTGCCATGAATATCGGCGCTACGGTGTGGAAACTTGAGCGTTGCGGTGCGGCCGGCTCAGCTGCTGGATTTTTTGGCCAGGGCCTGGGTGAGGCCGTCGCTGGTGGTCTGCATCTGGCTGACCATGGTTTCCATTGCGGTGAACTGTTTGGTGTAACGATCGGAGACCTTGTCCATGCGCGCGTCGAGCGCGTCGAGACGGCTTTCGAGGTCCTTGATCTGCTTGTTGAGGGAGTTGGTGCGCTGGGTGAGCGTGCCGGTCTCTTTGTCCAGGTTGCTCTTGATGAGGGTGTCCATGGACTTGCCGATGGCGCCGTCCTTGCCGAACAGTTTGGCGACGGCGTCGGGATCCTTGCCGATGGCGGTTTCCATTTTGCCGGAGTCAAGGGTAAGACTGCCGTCGGCGGCCATGGTGACGCCCATGTCCTTGAGACCGTTGATGTTGCTGCTGAACTGGCTGCGCATCTGCTGCTGCAGGCCACGCACCATGGCATCGCCGGTGAGGGCGGAGGCGGTCTTGCTGGTGGCGTTGTAGGCGCTGGTGGACTTGAGCGCGCTGTTCATGGCGTTGTAGGCGGCGACGAAGGCGGCCATGTCGGTTTTGACGGCGGTATTGTCGCGGGTGATGGTGAGGGTCTGGGTCTTGCCCGCCTCGGTGCCTGCCTTGGTCAGGGTCAGGTTCACGCCCGGCACGATGTCGCTGATGGTGTTGGAGCTGGAGGTGCGGGTGAAGCCATCGACGACGACGACGGCATCTTTGGGGTCGACGGTCTGGGTCATGCCGGAACCGGCGGTACCATCGTAGGTGAGGGCGTCGAGGCCGCCGTTGCCGCCGGAGGCGGTAATTTTGACGGCACCGGCAAGGCCGCTGTCGATGGCGCTGAGCATGAGATGCTGGCCATCGTCGGCGGTGATGACGCTGGCGCTGACGACTTTGCCGCCGGCAGCCTTGTTGATGGCGGCGGCGATGTCGGTGAGTTTGCTGTCGGCGTTGACGGTGACTTCAAGGGTTTTGTCGCCATAGGCGATGGTCAGTTTGCCGTCGCCGACGACGGCATCCTTGGCGAAGGCGCCGGAACTGAGCTTCTGGCCCTGTGCCAGGGATTTGACTTCCACCTGGTGGGTACCGGCGGTGGCGGACGGTGCGCCTTCGCTGGTGTCGATGGAGGCGGTGAAGTTGGAATCGGTGATGGTGCTGGTCTTGAACGACGGTTTGTCGGCGTTCTTGATGAGGCTGGCCAGGGTGGTCTGCAGGTTGGTCATGCCGCTGGTCAGGGTAGCCAGGGCCGACAATTTGGCGCTGGCGGCGGTGCCGGCGGAATTGATCTGGTTGGCCTGGGGTTCGCGTTCCTTGGCGACCAGCTGGGCCACGAGGGAGGGAATATCGAGGCCGGTACCAATGGTGCCAATCGCCATGTCTGCAGTCCTGTTTTGAAAAGTGGGCACGCCGCCTGCGCTTCCTGCAGGTGATATCGGCCCGGAACGGGGAGGCTTGAGCGCCACCGCCAACCGGCGGGCGCGCTGATGCCAGAGCAGGTGCAAGAGCCGTGCCAGAGCGAGAGCCAAAGCCAAAGCCAAAGCCAAAGCCTTGGTTTGCGGATGTCTCGGGCTTGGGCCGGCGGCGGTGGGGTTGCGGGGGACGCCGTAAACCCATCCTTGGGGGCTTAGTCGCCGCATCCATGCGGCTCATACCCCCGCAACCCCACCGCCGCCGACCCTTTGACAGTTGGCCGGTGGCCGTTGAAGAAGCAGAAGCAGCCGGGCAAAGCCCGGCTCTACGGCGGATTGCGCTGGATTCGAATGGGCACGTAACGATGCGGGCCATTGGACCGCTCTAAATCTCAATGGGCGCATAACGGTTCGTAGAGACACGCCGCGCCGCGTGACCGGCGGGCGCCATTTCGATGAGCGCGTCGCCACGCGCCCGGGACGAACCGCATCTACGGGGCATGATTCTGTTGCGTGTCGACCGCGCGAAGCGCGGCACAAGCGTCCGAAACCGATACATCACCGCTGCTCATCATTCGTCCGGCGTTTAGACCTGCCGAAGCCGCCCGTCAGGCGTTCATGACCCCGGAACGAAGATCAACGGCAATCTCCTGAAATAGATCAAACGCCGTAACCGCTAAAACCAACCAAACACCCTATCGACCATCCGTCCGGCGTTAATTCCCAAACAACCCATCCCCCACGCAACAAAAGACCCCATCCCACAGCCAACAAAAAACCCCGCTTTCGCGGGGTTTTCCGTAACACACCCGCCGCAGGCATCAACCCTGCAGCAGGCTCATGACGCTCGACGGCGACTGGTTGGCCTGGGCCAGCATCGCGGTGCCGGCCTGCTGCAGGATCTGCGTGCGGGTCAGTTCGGCGGTTTCCTTGGCGTAGTCGGTGTCGCGGATACGGCTGCGCGAGGCCGACAGGTTTTCGGAGGTGGTGTTGAGGTTGGCAATGGTGGAGGTGAAGCGGTTCTGGATGGCACCCATGTCGGCGCGCGAGCTGTTGACCGAGGTCAGCGCCTTGTCGACGATCGACAGGGCCTGCTGCGCACCGGCGACGGAGGAGATGTCCAGGTCGCTGGCGAACTTGTTGGCCAGTGCGGCGCCGGCAGCAGCGGTGGTGGCGGTGTAGGCGGCCGGGGCGGTGGCGCCACCGGTGTAGGTGCCGGCGGTCAGGCCGATGGCGTTGAAGGTGCCGGTGGCGCTGACGCTGTTCTGCACGGAGGTCAGGTTGACCTTGCCGGCGGCGCCATCGACGGAGGCGTACACGCCGGTCTGGTCCATCTTTTCGTTGATGGCGGCAGTCACGGCGGCGACGGTGGCCTTCTGGGTGGCGGCCGAGTCGACGCCTGCCTTCACGTTGATGTCGGACAGGGTGTAGGACTTGCCGTCAGCGCCGGTGATGGCCATGCCGGTGATCTTGACGTCGGCGTTGGCTGCCGCAGCGACGGCACCCACGGTGAAGCTGTTGCTGTCGAACTTGGCGCCGCCCAGTGCGTTGGCGCTGGCGTTGACGATGCTGTTGATGCCGATGGTCTGGCCCGAATCGGCGCCGACCTGGAACAGGGCGCCGGAGAACGAACCGTCCAGCAGCTTGGTGCCGTTGAAGTTGGTCTGGCGCGAAACGCGGTCGATTTCCGAGGTCAGCTGCTTGACTTCGGCGTTCAGGGCGTCACGGTCGCTGTCGGAGTTGGTGGCGTTGGCCGACTGCACGGACAGTTCACGGATACGCTGCAGGTTGTTGCCGATTTCGACCATGGCGCCTTCGGCGGTCTGGGCGAGCGAGATGCCGTCGTTGGCGTTGCGCACGGCAACGTCCAGGCCACGGATCTGGGTGCTGAAGCGCTCGGAGATGGCGAGGCCGGCGGCGTCGTCCTTGGCGCTGTTGATGCGCAGGCCCGAGGACAGGCGCTGGATGGTGGTGGCCAGGCTGGAGCCGCTGGTCGAGAGGTTGCGCTGGGCGTTCAGCGACATCACGTTGGTATTGATGACTTGTGCCATTTTCTTGCTCCTGGTGGCGATGATGTCGCCGGGTGGTAGAGGTGTTTTTCCCGTGTGGGAACGCCAAGCGATGTGGAACTGTCGCGGCTGAAATCAATAACGACCCAATGTCAAGAAGCTTTAATCAATCGGCCGTAAAAATCGCTGAATCCGTCACGTTTCCATCAACGAAAAAACCCCGCTTTCGCGGGGTTTTTCGTTACACCACCCGCGCGGGAATCAACCCTGCAGCAGGCTCATGACGCTCGACGGCGACTGGTTGGCCTGGGCCAGCATCGCGGTACCGGCCTGCTGCAGGATCTGCGTGCGGGTCAGTTCGGCGGTTTCCTTGGCGTAGTCGGTGTCGCGGATACGGCTGCGCGAGGCCGACAGGTTTTCGGAGGTGGTGTTGAGGTTGGCGATGGTGGAGGTGAAGCGGTTCTGGATGGCACCCATGTCGGCGCGCGAGGAGTTGACGGAGGTCAGCGCCTTGTCGACGATCGAGAGGGCCTGCTGCGCACCGGCGACGGAGGAGATGTCCAGGTCGCTGGCGAACTTGGTGGCCAGGGCAGCGCCGGCGACGGCGGTGGTCGGGGTGGCCGGGGTCGGAGCGGTGATGCCGGTCCAGGTGCCCGCGGTGACGGTGATGGCGTTGAAGGTGCCGGTGTCGGAGACGCTGTTCTTGACGGAGGTCAGGTCGATCTTGCCGGCGGTGGCGTTGACGGTGGCGTAGACGCCGGCCTGGTCCATTTTTTCGTTGATGGCGGCGGCAACGGCGGCGGTGGCGGCTTTCTGGGTGGCGGCGGCGTCGACGCCGGCCTTCACGGAGATGTCCGAGAGGGTGTAGGCGGTGCCGTCGGCGCCCTTGATGGTCATGCCCTTGATGGTGACGTCGCCGTTGGTGCCCGGCACGCCGATGTCCAGGGTGCTGGTGTCGAACTTGGCGCCGCCCAGTGCGCTGGCGCTGGCGTTGACGATGCTGTTGATGCCGATGGTCTGGCCCGAGTCGGCGCCGACCTGGAACAGGGCGCCGGAGAAGGAGCCGTCCAGCAGCTTGGTGCCGTTGAAGTTGGTCTGGCGGGAGACGCGGTCGATTTCGGAGGTCAGCTGCTTGACTTCGGCGTTCAGGGCTTCACGATCGCTGTCGGAGTTGGTCGCGTTGGACGACTGCACGGACAGTTCACGGATACGCTGCAGGTTGTTGCCGATTTCGACCATGGCGCCTTCGGCGGTCTGGGCGAGGGAGATGCCGTCGTTGGCGTTGCGCACGGCAACGTCGAGGCCACGGATCTGGGTGCTGAAGCGCTCGGAGATGGCGAGGCCGGCGGCGTCGTCCTTGGCGCTGTTGATGCGCAGGCCCGAGGACAGGCGCTGAATGGTGGTAGCCAGGCTGGAACCGCTGGTCGACAGATTACGCTGCGCGTTCAGCGACATCACATTGGTGTTGATGACTTGTGCCATTTCCGTGCTCCTGGATGATGCGGATTCAGTGGGCGCCTCGCGGGGGAGGCGGTGGGCGATGTGCCCTGGTTGAATTCATTAACGACCAGATGTCAACAACCTTTAATCGATAGACGAATTATTTCTGTTGGAGCCGGAGCCGGAGCCGGAGCCTTGGTCTGCGAATGTCTCTGGCTTGGGCCGGCGGCGGTGGGTTGGCGGGACACGCCGTAAACCCATCCTTGGGGGCTTGTAGAAAAC
>NZ_JBOHXV010000125.1:0-11515 GCF_050737075.1 Stenotrophomonas sp. | reverse complement strand
ATGCGTGGCTGAACCACCCGAAGACCTGAAACCGTAGAGCCACGCCCTGCGTGGCTGAATCCCCGATAGCCCCTCAATTCAAGTCCCCCCCACGCAAGCCGATATCGGACAAATGGACAGACTCAGCCTCATTGGACTTTTCCTCGCCCTGGCCTCCCTGGTGGGCGGCAGCATTCTCAAGGGCGCCGGGCTGGCCTCGCTGTGGTCCCCTGCGGCCTTCGTGATCGTCATCGTCGGCACCCTGGCCGCGATCCTGCTGCACACCTCGCCCGCCGTGTTCAAACACGCCTTCAAGATCGTGCGCTGGGTCGTGCGCCCGCCGAGCACCGACCGCAGCGAGCTGATCCGCCAGATCGTGGAGTGGAGCAACATCGCGCGCCGCCAGGGCCTGCTGGGCCTGGAGGCACAGGTGGACGCGCAGGACGACCCGTTCCTGCGCAAGGGCCTGCAGCTGCTGGTCGATGGCGTGGAGCCGGAGACCATCCGCCACATGATGGAAATCGAACTGAGCAGCCAGGAGAGCCAGGACCTGGCCGCCTCCAAAGTGTTCGAAGGCATGGGCATCTATGCCCCCACGCTGGGCATCATCGGCGCCGTGCTGGGCCTGATCGCGGTCATGAAGAACCTGGCCGACCCCAGCAAGCTCGGCCACGGCATTGCCGCCGCGTTCACCGCCACCATCTACGGCATCGCCTCGGCCAACCTGCTGTTCCTGCCGGTCTCGGCCAAGCTCAAGAGCGTGATCCACCACAACAGCCGCGACCGCGAGATGATCATCGAAGGCCTGATCTCGATCGCCCAGGGTGAGAACCCACGCAACATCGAAACCAACCTGTCCGGGTTCCTGCACTGACATGGCGCGCCGCAAAGCCCACGAAGAGCATGCCAACCATGAGGCCTGGGCGATTCCCTACGCCGACCTCATGACGCTGCTGCTTGCCTTCTTCGTGGTGATGTACGCGATCTCCTCGCTCAACGAGGGCAAGTACCGGGTCATGGCCGACGCGCTGACCACCGCGTTCGGTGGCGCGCCGCGCACCATCAACCCGGTGCAGGTCGGCAACCAGCAGGTCCAGGGCGGTGGCTGGGACAGCCCGTCGGTGATCAAGGCCGGCAACCGCGTCGGCCCGTCGGCGCCCTCGCCCTCCAACGACCCCACCCTGCTGCCGGCCATGGCCTCGCAGATGCGCATGCCGGTATCGGTGCACAACCAGGAACAGCTGCAGCGCGCCGAGCGCCAGTTGAACACCATCGCCGACCGCCTCACCGCCACGCTGGCGCCGCTGATCGACCGCGGCATGATCACCGTGCGCCGCACCGAGCTGTGGATCGAGGTGGAGATCAACAGCGACATCCTGTTCACCACCGGCTCGGCCACGCTCGACGTGCGCGCCCGCGACACCCTGTCGTCGCTGGCCCAGGTGCTGCACGACGCGCCCAATGGCGTGCGCGTGGAAGGCCACACCGACAACATACCGATCGCCACCACGATGTTCCCGTCCAACTGGGAACTCTCGGCCGCCCGCGCGGCCAGCGTGGTGCACCTGTTCGCCGACCAGGGCGTGCAGCCGGCGCGGCTGGCGATGGTCGGCTACGGCCAGTTCCGCCCGCGCGAAGACAACGCCAGCGCCGAAGGCCGCAACCGCAACCGGCGGGTGATGGTGATCATACTCGCCGACACCGCGCAGGGCGTGGACCCGCTGGGTCCGCAGCTCACCGCCGAAACGAGTGCGGCGGCACCGTCGCCCGCACCCCCTGTTTCCCCCCTCGCCCCGGTGCAGTTGCCACCGGTGCCGGCCGGCAGCCGTATTGGCGCCGCCGTTCCCCCCGCAATGAAGGAGTGAACCGATGCGCATCTGGGCAATCGCCAATCAGAAAGGCGGCGTGGGCAAGACCACAACCACCCTCGCGCTCGGCCGCGGCCTGGCCGCGCTTGGCCACCGCGTGCTGCTGATCGATCTTGATCCGCATTCGTCGCTGACCCGCGCCTTCGGCGTGCCGCTGGAGCCGACGCCGCAGGGCGTGCTGGAACTGTTCGGCACCCCGCCTGCCGAGCTCGCCAGCCTGTCCCACCACAGCGACATCCCGGGTGTGGACTACGTCTGCGCGCAGGCCGCACTGGCCACGCTGGAGCGACGCAGTGCCAACCAGCCGGGGCTGGGCCTGGCCCTGCAGAACGCGCTGTCGCGGCACCAGGGCCAGCACGATTACATCCTGCTCGACTGCGCGCCCACGTTGGGCCTGCTGATGATCAACGCGCTGGCCGCCGCCGATCGCCTGATCATTCCGACCCAGGCCGAACCGCTGGCCCTGCACGGTCTGGACGGCATGGTCCGTACCGGCGAGATGGTGGAGCGCTCGCGCCGCCGCCCGCTGCCGATGTCGATCCTGCCCACCCTGTTCGACCGCCGCACCCGCACCGGCAATGAAACGCTCAAGCAGATGCAGGACCGCCACGGCCACCGCGTCTGGCAGGACGCCATTCCCGTGGACACCCGGGTCTCCAATGCCGCCAGCCTGACCCTGCCGCTGCTGACCACCGACTACCCGGGCCGCGGCCTGGCCGCCTACCGGCGTGCCCTGGAATGGATCCTGGCCGACGACGCGCTGCAGATGGAACGCGCGGCATGAACAGCACCGACGTACTGGACGACTATCTGGAAGAACTGCTCGGTGACGCCGTACCGGCCGCACAGGTCGCCGTCGCCGCGCAGGAAGACGCCGACGGCGTCGCCGAAGCAATCCGCGCCGAGTTCGCGCAGGCCGCGGATGCCGCCGCGCCGGCGTTCGACAGTCCGACCGCACCCGGTGCACCGGCGGCGTTGGCGCTGCTCGACGAACTGATGAACGACCCGGCACTCGGCCCGGCGGTGACACCCACCGCCACCGCACCGGCATTTGACAGCCCGACCGCGCCCGGCGCGCCGGCGGCGCTGGCGCTGCTCGACGAACTGATGAACGACCCGGCGCTCGGTCCAGTGATGGCACCCGCCGCCGCACCGGCATTTGACAGCCCCACTGCACCCGGCGCACCGGCCGCGCTGGCGCTGCTTGATGAGCTGATGAACGACCCGGCGCTGGGCCCTGTCGCCGCGACGGCCAAGGGCGATGACGCGCGCCCGAGCTGGGACGACGTGCCACCCGAAACGCTGCACGACGCGCCCGCCGCAGCGCCGCCCGTGGCACGCGCCGCGCCCGCCGCACCGACGCCCGCCCCCATTACCCGCGCCATGCCCACACCGCCTGCTGCCCCCATCGCACGCCCTGCCGCGCCTGCGGCCTTTGCCGACGCCGCGGCTGGCCGCCCGACCAGCTGGCAGGAGCTGCAGGCGCAGGCACGCAACCCGGCCTCCAGCCCCCGCGGCGACCGCCGCGCCAGCGAGCGCACCTCGCGCTGGCTGCGCCTGCGCTGCGGGCCCCAGGCGTACGCGCTGGAGCTGCTGAAGGTGCAGGAGGTGGTACTGCCGGTACCGCTGCTGCCGCTGCGCGGCACCGCATCGGCGATGCTGGGCATCATGAATCTGCGTGGCCAGGTGGTCCCGGTCATGGACCTGGGCGTGCACCTGGGCGCCGGTCCGGCCCGCGAGGATGCCAACACCCGCATCGTGGTGCTGGAGGAGAACGGCGAAACCATGGGGCTGCGGGTCTCGGCGGTGGAAGACGTCGCCAACCTCACCGATTCCCAGATCGAGCCGCCGGACACCGCGCGCATCTGCCAGATCTCCAACGACCTGTTCCGCGGCGTGGCGCGGGTGACCGCGCAGCCGATGATCCTGCTGGATGCCACGCAGCTGTTGAACTGACAGCAGCCTGTACCCGGACCGTAGAGCCACCCCATGGGTGGCTGCGCGATGCCAGGGACCGTGCGCAGCCACCCATGGACGCGTTCAGCCACCCATGGACGCGTTCAGCCACCCATGGACGCCTTCAGCCACCCATGGGGTGGCTCTACCCCCATTCCCCGTGCTGGAGGCATGGTTGGCGAGCCCCCCCTAAAGGTTTCCAGAAATACGCCGTTATAGACCTCGGAACCGTTTGTCCGGAGCAACGATGAGCACTGTGGCCTTGGGTGATGATCTCGGAATCGAGACCAGCACCGAGCTCAAAACACGCCTGGCCCCCTTGGTGGACCAGGCCGGCGATCTGACGCTGGATGCCAGCCAGGTCGGCCGTATCCATACCGCGGCCATGCAGGTCCTGTGTGCCTTCGTCGATGCCCGCCGCCAGGCAGGCCACCCGACCGCATTCGACGGCTGCACTGCCACCTTCCGTGATGCCGCGCGACTGCTCGGCGTCACCCAGGCCCTCGGCCTGGACGCAACCCATGACAACCTGAAATCTGTGGAGAACGCTGCATGAGCGCACGTATCTTGGTGGTGGACGACTCGGCGTCGATGCGCCAGATGGTCTCTTTCGCCCTCACCTCGGCCGGCTTTTCCGTCGAGGAAGCCGAAGACGGTGCCGTTGCACTGGGGCGGGCCAAGGGCCAGCGCTTCAACGCCGTGGTGACCGACGTGAACATGCCCAACATGGACGGTATCGCGCTGATCCGCGAACTGCGCCAGCTGCCGGACTACAAGTTCACGCCGATGCTGATGCTGACCACCGAATCGGCGGCCGACAAGAAGTCCGAAGGCAAGGCGGCCGGTGCCACCGGCTGGCTGGTCAAGCCGTTCAACCCGGAACAACTGGTCGCTACCGTCCAGAAAGTTCTGGGCTGATCCCTTCCTGCCCTCTCCTCCCCCTTTGGTAACCGGACCCGAACTCCCATGAGCATGGACCTGCAACGCTTCCACGCCACCTTCTTCGAGGAAAGCCGCGAAGGGCTGGATGCCATGGAAGCTGGACTGCTGGCACTGGAATCGGGCCAGCAGGATCCGGAAATCATCAACTCGGTGTTCCGCGCCGCGCACTCCATCAAGGGCGGTGCCGGCACCTTCGGCTTCGACGCCGTCGCCGCGCTGACCCACGTACTGGAAACGCTGCTGGACGAACTGCGGGCCGGCAAGCGCGCGCTGGAAGCGGCCGCGGTCGACGCCATGCTGTCCTCGGTGGACGTGCTGCGCGCCCTGCTGCGCGAAGCCGAACACGGCACGCCTGCCGACCCGCAGGCCGTTGCCGCGATCAAGGCACGCCTGGAAGCGGTGCTGTCCGGCCAGGCGCCGGCCGCTGCCGCACCGGCCGCCGCCAAGGTCGATGACACCCCGGAAGCCTGGCAGATCGGCTTCGTGCCCTCGCCGTCGCTGTTCATGAGCGGCAACGATCCGCTGCGCATCATCCGCGAACTGGAGCACCTCGGTTCGCTGCAGGTCGCCGCGCGGATGGAACGCCTGCCCGGCTTCGACCAGCTCGATCCGCTCGAAGCCCACCTGGCGTGGGACCTGGGCCTGGTCGGCAAGGTGCCGCGCAGCAAGATCGAAGACACCTTCGCCTGGGTCGTGGACGACTGCGAACTGGACATCCGTCCGGCCGCACCGCCGAGCCTGGCCACCAGCGCACCCACCCCTGCGGCAGCCACTGTCGCCGCACCGGTCGCACCGGCTACCGCCGCCGCTCCGGCCGCTGCGGCGCAGGAAGCAGAGACCTCCATCCGCGTCGCCGTGGAAAAGGTCGATGCGCTCATCAACCTGGTCGGCGAGCTGGTCATCACCCAGGCCATGCTCAAGCAGGTCTCGCATGCACTGGACCCGGTGCATGCCGAACAGCTGTTCGCCGGCCTGGATCTGCTCGAACGCAACACCCGCGACCTGCAGGAAGCGGTCATCGGCGTGCGCATGCTGCCCGTGGACGCGGTGTTCCGCCGCTTCCCGCGCCTGGTCCGCGACCTCTCCTCGCGCCTCGGCAAGCAGGTGCGCCTGCGCACCATCGGCGAAGGCACGGAGCTGGACAAGGGTCTGATCGAGAAGATCGCCGATCCGCTGGTGCACCTGGTCCGCAACTCGATCGACCACGGCCTGGAAATGCCCGACGTCCGTCGCGATGCCGGCAAGGACGAGACCGGCACGATTACCTTGGCCGCATCGCATCAGGGCGGTCACATCGTGATCGAAGTGAGCGACGACGGCCGCGGCCTGAACCGCGACAAGATCCTGTCCAAGGCGGTCGAGCGCGGCCTGAGCGTGCCCGACAACCCCACCGACGCGCAGGTCTGGGACCTGATCTTCCAGCCCGGCTTCTCCACCGCCGACGCTGTCACCGATCTCTCCGGGCGTGGCGTGGGCATGGACGTGGTCCGCCGCAACATCCAGGCACTGGGTGGCGAAGTACAACTGGAAAGCAAGGCCGGCAATGGCACCCGCGTGCTGATCCGGTTGCCGCTGACCCTGGCGATCCTCGACGGCATGACCGTGTCGGTCGCCGGCGAAACGGTGATCCTGCCGCTGGCCTACGTACTGGAGGCGCTGCAGCCGCAGGCTGAAGACGTGCGCTCCATGGCCGGCGAAGGCCGCGTGCTGCGGGTGCGTGGCGAGTACCTGCCGATCCTGTCGCTCAGCGAGTACTACGGCTTCGGCCGCCGCACCAACGACGATTCGCTGGTGGTGGTGGTGGAAGGCGACGGCCAGAAGATCGCGCTGGAAGTGGACGAACTCGTCGGCCAGCAGCAGGTCGTGGTGAAGAACATCGAAAACAACTATCGCCGTATCAGCGGCGTGTCCGGTGCGACCATCCTGGGTGATGGCCGTGTCGCGCTCATCGTGGATATCGGTGGGCTGGTGCGTTCGCTGCGGGTGCCGCAGGCGGCGTAACTGCGCGGATGGCAGCGCCGGCCGTTGGCCGGGTGGAAACGCCCCCGTTGGATTGCGGGGGCGTTTTTTGTTTTTCCGGGTGGGGCCGACCGTTGGTCGGCTGTTCTTCGTTTCGGGGTCATGAACGCCTGACGGGTGGCTTCGTTTCGGGGTCATGAACGCCTGACGGGTGGCTTCGTTTCGGTCTAAACGTTGGAACCATGGTGGCAACCGTCGCCGCGTCGGCTTCGGACGCTTGTGCCGCGCTGCGCGCGGTCGACACGCAACAGAAGCGTGCACCGTAGACGCGGTTTGTCCCGGGCGCATGGCGATGCGCTCATCGAAATGGCGCCCGATGTTCATGCGGCGCGGCGTGTCTCTACGAACCTTTACGTGCGCAGGACGATCACGTAATCAAGATCGTAGTGCCACGCCATGCGTGGCTGCTCTCCGTTCCGGGGCCATGAACGCGGGATGGCAAACCGTGATGTCGGTCGGCACCGATACGGGCTGGTATCGGCGCCCCATTCGCCACCGCACGGCGAATGCGTTGGCATTGCTTGCTTTCGCAACCATCAGGCGAAAACCCTGCGGGGCCAGCGCGGCCGAAAAAATGTGACATCGAACACTCAAGTTCAGACGCTCCGCCGCCGTTATCCGCAATAGCGATGACACGTTCATTGCCTGCCTCACGCCCCATCGCCCCACCGTCCAAGCCCCCCGCCCAGCGTCCCCACGGCTGCGCACCCCCGCCCTGTCCGGAGTTCCCCGCATGAAGTGGTTCCATGATCTTCCCATCAGCCGCAAGCTCGCGGTCGGGTTTGCGCTCACGACGTTGATGACGATCGCGCTGGGCGTGTTCGCCCTGGTGCGTTTGAACAGCGTCAACGCCGAACTCGCCGAAATGGCGAGCAACGACATTCCCTCCGTCCAGCACCTGGGCGAAGTGCGCGCGCAGCTCGGCGAGTTCCGCACCTTCGAACTGGCCCAGCTGACCATGCTGGACCAGGCCGACAAGGTGGCCGACTACAACACCCGCATGGACGCCACCGCCAAGACCGTGCGCGATGAACTGAACGCCTACGCCGCGCTGCCAGCCGGCGAGAAGGAAAAGGAGCTGTACCGGAAGGTCGCCGCCGACCTGGACGCCTACTTCGCCGCCAACGCCGAAATGCGCGCCGCCGTGGCCGCCGCCGACGGCCCGCTGGCCCAGCAGATTTCCGACGGAAAGTCGCGCCCCGCACGCCGCAAGATGTTCGACGACCTCAAGGAACTCGGCGCGTTGAGCAGCAGCCTGATGCAGGCCAAGATCGCCGACGCCAACACCACCCACCGCAACAGTGTGGTGGCCATCATCACCACCATCCTGCTGCTGACGCTGTTGGCCGTGGCGATGGGCGTGGTGATCGCGCGCGCCGTGACCGGGCCGATCCGCCAGGCGATGCACGCCATCCAGTCGGTGGCACGCGGCGACCTCTCGGTGAACATCCCCAGCCTCACCACGGCCGACGAATCCGGCCGGATGCTGGCCGCCACCCGCGACATGACCCTGATGCTGCGCCGCTTCTCCGGCGAGACCCAGCAGATGGTCGAGATGCACGCCGGCCCGGACATCAGCCACCGCATCCCGGAAGACTTCCCGGGCGTGTACGGCGAGCTGGCCGTGGGCGTCAACACGGTGATCTTCGAGCACCTGGATTCGATCAAGGACGCCATCAACGTCCTCAACCAGTACGCCGCCGGCGACCTCTCGCAGGATGCGCGCCGCCTGCCGGGCACCCGCGCGATCCTGCATGAATCGATGGACGCGGCCAAGGCCAGCCTGCTGGCCATCAACACCCAGATCCAGTCGCTCGCCCAGGCCGCCGCCGCCGGCGACTTCAGCCAGCGCGGCGACGCGCTGCGCTTCGACCACGACTTCCGGGTGATGATCGAACGCCTGAACACCATGATGGAAGTGGCCGACGGCAACCTGTCGCAGCTCTCGCACCTGCTCCAGGCCATCGCCAACGGCGACCTGACCGTGCGCATGCAGGGCCAGTTCCACGGCGTGTTCGCCAGCATGCGCGACGACGCCAACACCACCGTGGCCCAGCTGACCCAGATCGTAGGCCGCATCCAGCATGCGTCGGGCAGCATCAGCACCGCCGCCGGCGAGATTGCCTCGGGCAACAACGACCTGTCGCGCCGCACCGAGCAGCAGGCTGCCAACCTGGAAGAAACGGCGGCATCGATGGAGGAGCTCACCTCCACCGTGCGCCAGAACGCCGAACATGCCCGCCAGGCCAACCAGCTCGCCATCGGCGCGCATTCGGTGGCCTCGCAGGGCGGCGACGTCGTCGGCCGCGTGGTCAGCACCATGCACGAGATCGATGCGTCCTCGCGCCGCATCGCCGACATCATCACC
Organism: Stenotrophomonas sp.; assembly: GCF_050737075.1. Classification (GTDB taxonomy): domain Bacteria; phylum Pseudomonadota; class Gammaproteobacteria; order Xanthomonadales; family Xanthomonadaceae; genus Stenotrophomonas. Next base: position 2,383 of record NZ_JBOHXV010000125.1, on the reverse strand, counting down.
GTCATCGACGGCATCGCCTTCCAGACCAACATCCTGGCGTTGAATGCCGCGGTGGAAGCCGCCCGTGCCGGTGAACAGGGCCGCGGCTTCGCCGTGGTCGCCTCGGAAGTGCGCACCCTGGCCCAGCGGTCGGCCAGTGCGGCCAAGGAGATCAAGGGCCTGATCGACGAGTCGGTCGGCAAGGTCGCCGAAGGCTCGGCCCTGGTCAACCAGGCCGGCGCCACCATGAGCGAGATCGTGGCGTCGGTGCAGCGCGTGACCGACATCATGGCCGAGATCTCGGCGGCCTCGCAGGAACAGTCGGCGGGCATCGAGCAGGTCAACCAGACCGTCATGCAGATGGACGAGACCACCCAGCAGAACGCCGCGCTGGTCGAGGAAGCCACCGCCGCCGCGCGCTCGATGGAAGAACAGGCCGGCCACCTCACCGACGCGGTCTCGCTGTTCAAGCTCGACACGCATGCCGCGCCCGTCGTGGCCGTGGCCGCGATCGCCACGCGCACCACCGCACCCACCCGTGCCCGCGCAGCGACGCCGGCCCCGGCGCGCCGCGCACCGGCACGCGAACCCGCGCTGGCCAACGAGAGCGACTGGCAGGAGTTCTGATACCGCCAGCACGACGCAGCATCAACGACACCCCGCTTCGGCGGGGTGTCGTCGTTATGGGGAACGCGTCACAAATTCGAAACAAACGTACCGTCAAACGCCGTTCGCCCACCCAAACCGCATCAAGTTCCCCGGTCATCGCGCCGCTACCCGCTTACGGCATCACTGGGAGGGCTGCGACGTGACGGGGTCGGTATGTTGAAGCGGTGGCGGGGCCTGCGCAGCGCGCTCTGTGCGGCGGCAATGGCGGCATGGCTGGGCTGGCTGGTGCCCCTGGCCTGTTCGCAGTGGACGTCGAGCGAGGCATCGTTGAGCGCCGCACAGATCCTGGCCCGGCTCGGCCCGTTGCCCGCCGTCGATGGCGCCCCGGTGCTGCTGCGGATCGGCGCGCCCTGCGCCTGCACCGACAGCATGCCGGCCGAGCTGCCGGCCATGCCGGCACGGGACTACCACGGCATCGCCACGGTGGTGCCCTACCCCTGGGTGGTGCTGGATGCCAAGCGCCGGCTGGTCTACGCCGGGCCCGCGCTGCTCATCGGCGGCGGGCGCCCGCAATCGGCGGCGCCGCTGGTGCAACGCCTGCTGGCGAACCCGCAGGCCCCGATGATCCTGTCGCCACACTGCGCCTGCGCGCAGGACTGACGCGCCGCAGCAGACGCCGCTACACACATTCCCCCTACATTATTGTGAGCTGGTGCCGATAAACGGACTGAGACCCGACATCGAACGATGTCTGTACCCGCCCAACCAGCCAGAGTCCATGTCCGAAGGCAGCCTTGACGCACACGACGCTCCGCATGCCGCCCACGATGACGGCACGGATGACCGTTACCTGGTCCGCAACCCCCGCCAGATCCGGCAGTTGCTGCAGGCGCTGATCGACCAGCGTTCGCTGATCAACGCCCATCTGGGCGGTCGCGACCAATCGTTCCCGACCGCGATCCTGGAGCTGGACGAGGACGAGGACAGCCTGCTGCTGGACGGCAGCCCGTCCGAGCCGGCCAACCGCGCGGCCGAAGACGCGGGCTATCTACTGTGCTTCGCGCAGCTCGACCGGGTGATGGTGCGGTTCCGCCTGGACCACCTGGAACGCACCGGCGGCCACCGCCACGTGGCCTTCCGCGTGCCGTTCCCCACCGAACTGGTGCACCTGCAGCGCCGCGAGCTGTACCGGCTGGAGACGCCGATCACCGACTCGCCGCACCTGATGTTCCCGATCAACGAGGACCGCAGCGAGGCCCTGCACCTGCGCGTGGTCGACATCAGCGGCGGCGGCCTGGCCGTCACCGTCCCGGTGGACTGCAATGTGTTCGGCATGCAGAAGCGCTACGACGCCCGCCTGGACATGCCCGAATCCGGCCCCCTCCACGTGTCGCTGATCGTCTGCAACCAGCTCTCCGTCAAGCTGCCCAACGGCGTCGAAATGAAGCGCATCGGCATGCGTTTCGACGGCCTCCCCCGCGGCGGCGACAGCGCCATCCAGCGCTACATCTTCCGCATCGACCGCCAACGCAGCGCCCGCAAAAACGGCGAAAGCTGAAAGCGGCGGCAGGTTGGTCGCTGCTACGGAGCGGCGGGACAGGGTTGCGGGGGACGCCGTGAACCCATCCATGGGGGCTTGGTCGCGGCATCCATGCCGCTCACACCCCCGCAACCCTATCCCCACCGCTCCGTCCGTGGATGGTCGGCGCCTCGTTGAAAGCAAGAGCGGTACCAACCAACGGTTGGTACCTACCGCTTTTTGCTGGCACACCGACCGAGCGTCAAAGGGTTGGCG
>NZ_JBOHXV010000124.1:0-11993 GCF_050737075.1 Stenotrophomonas sp. | reverse complement strand
GTGCCGCTACGTGCAGTCGTTTGGGAACCGACCCTACCGGTGCGGAGCATCGGTTCCGGTACAAACAAAAATCCCGCCTTTCGGCGGGATTTTTGCATGATGCAGCGGGGCAGAGCCCCGCTTTACCGCGTCGATCGTTACCGATTACGCAGCCGGCTTTTCGCCGGTGGCTTCGGTGGTGATGCGGATGTTCACTTCATCGCTGACGTTCGGAGCGTAAGCGCCCACGCCGAAATCGCTGCGCTTGATGGTGGTGGTGGCGTCGAAGCCGGCGGCCGGAACCTTGGCCATCGGGTGCTCGCCGCCCGCATTGACGGTGACGTCCAGGGTGACCGGCTTGGTGATGTCCTTGATGGTCAGGTCACCGGTGACGGTCAGCTTGTTGGTGCCCGCTGCTTCCACCTTGGTGCTCTTGAAGGTGGCAGCCGGGAACTTGGCGGCGTCGAAGAAGTCGGCGCTGCGCAGGTGCTCGTCGAACTTGGCGGTGAAGCTGTTGAGGCCGCTCAGCGGCAGCTTCACTTCCACGGTGGACTTGGTCACGTCGGCCGCGTCGTACACCAGGGTGCCTTCGGCAGCGCCGAAGTGGGCGGTCGGGTGCGAGAAGCCGAAGTGGCTCCACTGGACCAGTACGTCGGTGTGGCTCGGGTCGAGCTTGTAGGTGCCCGAAGCGATCTGGATGGCTTCGGCAGCCGGGGCAGCCGCCGGCGTGGCAGCAGCGTCGGCCGGGGCGGTGGCAGCAGCCGGGGTCGCGTCGGCGGCCGGGGCGGCGGTTTCTTCAGCCGGCTTGGAGCAGGCGGCGATGGCCAGGGTCAGGGCCAGCGGCAGGAGCAGTTTGCGGGTCACGGTCATGTCAGGTCTCTCTCTCGAATTCGTAGGGAAAAGGAAAAGTAGTACAACAGCCCGTCCGCACGGACGGGCCTCAGCCGGCGGAAATGCTTACTCGATGCGGGCAGCTTCGTCGAACGACAGACGAGGCAGCCGCGGGAACAGGCCCGAAGAATCACCGTACCCCAAGTTGACCAGGAAGTTCGACTTCAGGGTGGTGCCCTTGAAGAACGCCTCGTCGACCTTGGCCGGGTCGAAGCCGGACATCGGGCCCGCGTCCAGACCCAGCGCGCGGGCGGCCAGGATCAGGTAGGCGCCCTGCAGGCTGCCATTGCGGAAGGCAGATTCACGGCGGTTTTCACGCGGGCCGTCGAACCATGCCTTGGCGTCGGTATGCGGGAACAGGTAGGGCAGCTTTTCGTGGAAGTCTTCGTCGAAGGCAATGATGACGGTGACCGGGGCGGCCAGGGTCTTGTTGTGGTTGCCTTCGGACAGCGCCGGGCCGAGCTTGGCCTTGGCTTCGGGCGACTTCACGAACACGAAACGCGCCGGGCTCGAGTTGGCGGCCGTGGGGCCCCACTTCAGCAGTTCGTACAGGGCCTTCAGCTGGCTGTCTTCGACGGGGGTGTCGAGGAAGTCATTCTGGGTGCGGGCGGTACGGAACAACTGGTCGAGCGCAGCATCGTTGAGCACGTTGGACATGAAGCCTCCAGAAGAACACGTTGGATAAGAAGGAATCCCGCACGCCCTGCGCTACCTTTATGGGGCACCGCGCGGTCGGCGAAGGCTGGCAGTGTAGAGTGTCGCGACTGTTGCAACACCCAGCCTGACTGAAACGAATTAATGCCATACGTGAAACGATGGAGTCCGCCCTGGACGATCACTGACGGCCGTGCCGGCAATGTGCGGCAGGCGGTGGCCCTGGCCACGGCATTGAAGCTGGGGGCGCACCGGCCGCTGGTCCTGCTGCCGCGCGCGCCCTGGAAATGGGTGGCGCCGCGTTGGCTGCCCGGGACAGCCACGGGCTACGGCGACGCATTTGCCACGTTGGCGCAGGATCCGCCGCCGCTGGCGGTGGGCTGCGGGCGGCAGGCGGCCGGGGCGCTGCGCGAACTGCGCCGGCGCGGCAGCAAGGTGGTGCAGATCCTGGATCCACGGCTGGGCACGCGCCACTGGGACCTGCTGGTGGTGCCCGAACACGACCGCCTGCGCGGCAGCAATGTGCTCACGCTGCTGGGTAGCCTGAACCCGGTGGACGACGACTGGCTCACGGTGGGGCGCGCGGCATTCACCAGCTTCGGTGAGCTGCCCGGCCCGCGCACGGCACTGCTGGTGGGCGGCCCGACGCCGCATGCGCCCTGGCACGAGCCGGACATGGTGCAGGTATTCCGCCAGCTGGCGGACCAGCTGCGCGCGGAGGGCGGCAGCCTGCTGGCCACCACCTCGCGGCGTACACCGCCGGCGCTGGTGGGTGCGCTGCGCAGCGCGTTCGCCGATGTGCCCGGGGTGATCTGGGGCGATGGCGGCGACGGGGTGAACCCATACGCGGGGCTGCTGGGCTGGGCCGACCGGATCGTGGTGTCGCCCGATTCGGTGAACCTGCTTTCGGAGGCCTGCGGCACGCGCCTGCCGGTGGCGGTGGCGCTGGAGGACCAGGCGCAGGGGCGGATGGTGACGTTCCAGCAGGCACTGCGCGCGCGCGGGCGGCTGCAGGAACGCTGGCTGGACTGGGGCTACCCCGGGCCGATTGAGCCGCTGCGCGAGACCGGGCGGATTGCCGCGCAGGTACGGGCGGCATTGGATATCCCCGCTTAACGGCGCGCGGCGAATGGCTACCGATGGCGATGCGCTGCCGGTAGATTCAGGGTTCACCAGCGAAGGAGCGTGCGTATGCGCAGTGCTGTGTTGGGGTTGATGGCCGTGTTGATTGCCGGCTGTTCGAGCATGCCCACCGGGCAGGATGCGGTGTCGTGGAGCTGCCACAAGGAGCTCACCGCGTATCGCAACCAGCCGCCGATGACCGACCAGCAGAAGAAGGAACAGTGGCCGCAGGAACCGCCGGTACCGGTGAGCGAGCCCTGCGCCCGCGAGTTGAGCCGCTGACCCGATCGCCGACGGTGGCGCCGACCGGGTAGAGCCGACTGTTAGTCGGCTGCCCCAACCCACCGCGTATGATGCCCGCGCGGCCCCGTACCGCTGGAGACCGATTTGCAATGGACCTGCCCTGCCCCCGCGTGAACTCACACCTGCCAATGACCCGCCGCGTGCTGCCCGCGCTGCTATGCGCAGCACTGTGGCTTGCCGCACCGTACGCACAGGCCCAATCGCAACAACCCGAATGCCTGGAGCGCCACCCCACCCCGGCGGCGCTGGCGTCGATGTTCGATGTAGCCCAACGCGCCGACGAGACGCTGGAAGCGCTGGACGGCGTGGACGTGGTGATCATCGCGCGCGGTGGCCAGGACCTGAGCCGGTACGGCCTGCGGCATAGCCACCTTGCCTTTGTGGTGCGCGAAGACGATGGCTCCTGGCGTGCGGTGCACCTGCTCAACCACTGCAAGTCGTCGGAGTCCGCGCTGTTCCATGAAGGGCTGAGCAACTTCATCGGCGAAACCGGCACGCATACGGACCTGCGCGTGGGCGTACCTACGCCAGCGGTGCGCGCTGCCTTGAAGGCGATGCTGACGCCGCCGGGCATCCAGGCCAAGGCGTTGCACGAACCGCGCTACAGCGTGGTGGCCTACCCCTTCAGCACCGAATACCAGAACTCCAACCAATGGGTGCTTGAAGTGCTGGCGGCGGCGATCGCACAGTCGCGCGACGGCACGCTGCTGGTGCGCCGTTCGCAGGTGCAGGCGTGGCTGAAGGAACAACTGTACGCGCCGAGTTCGTTGCACATCGGGGTAGGCAAGCGCCTGGGCGCACGGTTCTTTTCGGCCAATGCGGCCACTACCGACCACCCGGCCAGCGAGCGCATTTCCGGCGACTACTCGGTGGTGACGGTAGAGTCGGTATTCGATTTCCTGCAGCAGCGCGGTGCGCTGGCGCAGGAACTTGCGGTAGCACACGAGCCGGTGGCGGGGATGACCGCGCCGAAGCCGTGACACATTTTCGCGGTGCCGGCCGGTTGCCGGTGCCGCCTTCGCAGAAGGAGTTGGCATGAAGCGTTATTCGATTCTGGCTGTGGCACTGGGCATGGCCGTTGCAGCACCGCAGGCCGGTGCGCAGCACTTCACCCCCAGCCAGCAGTCCGTGAGCTACGCGGCGCTCAGCGCCTACGTGAGCATCGCGGTGATCACGGCGCCGATCTGGCTGACGGCCGCTGGCTTCAAGGAGTCGGGCAAGGGCTCGGAGCGGCGCAGTGCCGCCAAGGACAAGGGCGTCGGCACCGCCGGGGCGAAAGCGGGCCCGTTGCCGCCGCTCACCGTGGAGAAGGTGGAGCGCCAGGCAGATGGCGCCTACCAGGTGGCGCTGAAGAACCCGCAAGCGCCCGGTGACCTGGCGGTGGTGCAGTGGCCGGCCCGCGACGAGAACCCCGCGCAGGCGCTGAAGGTGGGCGATGTGCTGGACTTCACGCCCACCGAGGCCGGTGCCGGCTGGATGGTGGCCGACGCCCAGGGCACGGCGCTGGCGTTCCTGCCCACCACGGATGCGGCGGCCAGCAACCTGAGCGAACGCTGGTAAGTGAACCGGCCTGGGGTGGCCGTGGCCGCCCCAAGCCCGGATAATCCGCCGCTTCCCTGACTTCCCCTTGGTTCGCCATGTCCGCGCGCCCTGCCCCTGCGTTTGCCCCGTTGACCCTGCGCTCGCTGCTGCTGGCGGTGTTGGCCATGGGCGCGGTGGTGCTGGGGTCGAACGTGCTGGTGCAGTTCCCGATCAACGACTGGTTGACCTGGGGTGCCTTCAGCTACCCGGTGGCGTTCCTGGTGAGCAACCTGATCAACCGCCGGTTTGGTCCGGGGGCGGCGCGGCGGGTGGCGTGGGCCGGGTTTGCGTTGGCGGTGCTGTTGTCGATCTGGATCGCGACGCCGCGTATTGCGGTGGCCTCGTGCCTGGCGTTCATTGCGGCGCAGCTGCTGGACATCACCGTGTTCGACCGGCTGCGGCGCGGGCATTGGTGGCGTGCGCCGATGGTGGCCACCACGTGCAGCGCGACGCTGGATACCACGATTTTCTGGAGCATTGCGTTCGCCGGGTCCAGTTTGCCGTGGGTGAGCTGGGCAGCGGGCGATCTGGCGGTGAAGCTGGCGATTGGCGTGTTTCTGCTGGCGCCGTTCCGCGCGTTGTTGTGGAAGATGGCGCCGCGCGCGGTGTAACGGGGTGCGTCCGGTTGGGGCATGAACATCGGCAGGGCGTGCATGCACCCTGGTTGTGATGACGCCGGTAGGGTCGCATCCCAATCGACTGCCGTTATGTTTCCCGCGTTCGGTTGTGGCATGAACATCGCCGGGGAAGGCGTTTGTTTTTGCCCGAGGTCATGCGTTACCGAGCGTTGCACCGGTATCGGCAGTCGTTTGGGAACCGACCCTACCAAAGGGTAGTTCAGCCGCTTCACATGTGGCGCTGATTACCCGCTGCGCTTCTTCGAGGGCCGGCGTGAGTACGGCCAGCCGCGGCCTTCTATCCAAGGTGCACGCCAACCCCACATCCAACAACGCGGCATGCGCTTCATGCAGCGCATCGCGCGTGCCGCCCGGCAACCACGCGATGCCCGCCAACTGGTCGATCAGGCTCGGGGTATCGCGCGGTTCCAGCACCTGGGGGTGCGCACCGGCGCTGTCGAGCACGCCGGTCTGCAGCAGGAATTCCAGATCCACGATGCCACCGGCGCCCTGCTTGAGGTCCCAGCGCCCAGCATCGCTGCGGTCCAGCTCTGCGCGCATGCGTGCGCGCATCTTCACCACGTCGCCATACAGCACGTCGCGCTCGCGCGGGCGGGCCAGGGTCTGCGCGCGGATCGTTTCGAAATCGCCCAGCAGGCTGGCGTCGCCAGCAATCCCGCGCGCCCGCACCAGGGCCTGGTGTTCCCAGGTCCATGCACGTTCGCGCTGGTATTCGGTGTAGCTGGCCAACGAGGACACCAGGCTGCCCTTGCCACCGTCCGGGCGCAGGCGCACGTCGATGTCGTACAGGCGGCCGGCGGCGGTGACCGCGCCCAGCAGCGCCATGACCTTCTGGGCCAGGCGCGCATACCAGCGGCCCGGGTCGAGCGGGCGCGCGCCGTTGCTGCTGTCCTGCTCGGCCGGGTGGTCGTGCAGGAACACCAGGTCGAGATCCGAACCGAAGCCCAGTTCCAGCCCACCCAGGCTGCCGTAGCCGATGATGGCGAAGCGCCCGCCGGGCACGTCGCCGTGCGCGCGGCGCATGTCGGCGTCGGCCATGGCCAGTGCGCTCACCACCACGGCCTGGGCGAGCTGGGCCAGCTGGCGGGTGCTGTCCACGGCACGCTGGCGGCCGTCGAGGGTGGCCAGTGCCATGCGGAAGCTGAGCGCAAGGCGGGTTTCATTGAGCAGGCGCAGCGCGGCTTCGGGATCGTCGACGGCCAGCGCGGCATCGCATTCGGCCTGCATGGCGGCAGCGTCGGGGATGGGGCCGGAAACGCGTACGTCGAGCAGTTCGTCGAGCAGCAGCGGGTAGGCGGCCAGGCGCTCGGCCAGCAGCGCGCTGCGCGCAAGCACGTCGACCAGCCGGGCGAGTGCACTGGGCTGTTCGTCGAGCAGCGCCAGGTAGCTGGTGCGGCGCAGGATGGCCTGCAGCAGGCCGAGCACGCGCTTGAGTGCGGCGTCGGGCTGCGGCGAGCGGGTGGCGGCATGCAGCAGCGCAGGCAGCACGCGGTCGAGCCGGGCGCGCGCGTTGTCGGACAGCGACTTCACGCCCAGCGATTGGGCGAAGTCGCGCAGCGACTGGTCGGCGCCCTGCGGATCGTGGAAGCCGGCGTCGGCCAGTACCTCGGCGCTGCCGTTGTCGGGCAGGCCGCGCCAGTAGCTGGCCAGGGCGTCCGGTGCGGCCTGGCCGGCGCGGGGCGCGAGCAAGGCGGCGAATTCGGTGCTGACCCGCTCGCGCTGCACATCCAGTGCCGCCACCAGCGCTTCCCAATCGGCATAGCCCAGGCCGCACGCGATGCGCAGGCGGTCGGTGGGGTCGGTGGGCAGCGCGTGGGTCTGGGCGTCGCGCAGCATCTGCAGGCGGTTTTCCACCCGGCGCAGGAAGGCGTACGCGTGCAGCAGGTCGTCGCCATCCTGCGCGGCCATCTGCCCGCAGGCGACCAGCGCCGGCAGGGCGTGCAGCAGGCGACGCTCACGCAGGGAGGCCTCGCGGCCGCCGCGGATGAGCTGCAGCGCTTGGGAAAGGAATTCGATTTCGCGGATGCCCCCGGGGCCGCGCTTGATGTCGTCGAACATGTCGCGACGCGAGACTTCGGCGGTGATGGCTGCCTTCATTTCGCGCAGGCCGTCTAGCGCGGTGAAATCGAGATAGCGCCGGTAGACGAACGGGCGCAGGGTCTGCAGCCAGGCTTCACCGGCGGCGATGTCGCCGGCCACGGCGCGCGCCTTCAGCCATGCGTAGCGTTCCCAGTCGCGGCCTTCGCGCTGGAAGTACTGGTCCATGCCGGCGAACGACAGCGCCACGCGCCCGGCGCTGCCGAACGGGCGCAGGCGCAGGTCGACGCGGTGGCTGAAGCCGTCCACGGTGGTTTCGTCCAGCAGCCGCGCGAGGCGCTGGCCGAGCCGGGCGAAGTACTCCTCGGCGGCCAGCGGGCGGGTGCCGTCGGATTCGCCGCCCTGCGGGTAGGCGTAGACGAGGTCGACATCGGAACTGAAGTTGAGTTCGCCCCCCCCGAGCTTGCCCAGGCCGAACACCACCAGCTGCTGGGCGCTGCCGTCGGCGGCACGGACGACGCCGTGGCGGCCGGCGAATTCCTGTTCCAGCGCGGCCAGGGCCAGCGCCATGCATTCCTCGGCCAGCACGGTGGCGCCGGCCAGGGTGGCCGGAACGTCGTCCAGGCCGTCGAGGTCGCGCCAGATCAGCCGGGTGGAGCAGGCGGTGCGGTACCGGCGCAGACGCACCGGCCATTCGGTGGGTTGCTGGGGGTCGAGCACGGGCAACGGCAGCGGCGGGCAATCCGGCAGGGTCAATTGCGACAACAGCAGGGGCTGCCGGCACAGGGTATCGATGGCGAAATCGCTGGTGATGGCGAGCAGGCGCAGCTGGGCGAGCACGGGTTCCGGCGGCGGCCAGCTGCCTGAGTCGTTCAGGCTGAGCGCAAGGCGGGCGAACGCGCGGTCGACCAGGGGGACGAGGGCGGCGGGGACGGCATCGGCGGAGATCGGCATGAGAGCGATTATGCATGGGGCCGTACGCTGCGCCCGGTTGCGATGGGCCGGTAGGGTCGATTCCCAAACGACTGCCGATGGCGGGTCAACGCCCGGTAGCGCATGACCATCGGCGAACCTGCACGCCGTCCCCGTCAGAGGTCATGCCCCACCGGACGCGGGGAATGCAACGGCAGTCGATCGGGATGCGACCCTACCAGGCAGCACGCCGCGCTGTGACCGAATATGGGCTGTTGCCAAATTTCAGGCATAAAAAAGCCCGCTTGCAGCGAACTGCCAGCGGGCTCTGCTCCCTCCCCCACGTCGGGATGCAGGGCGATCTTCTAGGCTCGGCGGACAAGTTGCACGCTGCACTGCAAAACAATACTCACGGGTACAGATGCCCTCATTTACCTGAATAGGAAAGGGTGGATCCCGGAAACGCCATTCCACCTTGGTCGCAGCCGGATGCGGGGTGCAATGGCGGATAATGAGATTCCCCCCCAAAAACGTAGTCGTCATGTCCGTAGATCGCATTGCCGACGCGCGCCTGCGCGATCGCGTGGTGTCGGCCGAAGCCGCCGCCGCCCTCATTCAGCCCGGTGAAACCGTCGCCATGAGCGGGTTCACCGGTTCGGGGTACCCGAAGGCCGTGCCGGTGGCGCTGGCGCAGCGGATCGAGGCGTTCCACGCGCAGGACCTGCCCTTCCAGATCAGCCTGATGACCGGTGCCTCCACGGCGCCTGAGCTGGACGGTGCGCTGGCCAAGGCCGATGGCATCGCGATGCGCATGCCGTTCCAGAGCGACCCGTATGCGCGCAACCGCATCAATGAGGGCAAGCTGGACTACATCGACATCCACCTCAGCCATGTGGCGCAGCATGTGTGGTTCGGCTTCTATGGCGAGATCGACACGGCGGTGATCGAGGTGTCGGCGATCCGCGAAGACGGCTCGCTGGTGCCCTCCACGTCGGTGGGCAACAACAAGACCTGGCTGGACCTGGCCAAGAAGGTGATTGTCGAGGTCAACGAGTGGCAGCCGGCCGGCGTGGACGGCATGCACGACATCTACTACGGCACGGCGCTGCCGCCGCACCGCAAGCCCATTCCGCTGGTGCATGCCAACGACCGCATCGGTGAAACGGCGCTGCGCTGCGACCCGGACAAGATCGTGGCGGTGGTGCGCACCAACGGCCCGGACCGCAACAGCCCGTTCAGCCCGATCGATGCATGCAGCGAACAGATCGCCGAGTACCTGATCGACTTCCTGAAGCACGAAGTCGCCAAGGGCCGGCTGCCGGCCAACCTGCTGCCGCTGCAGAGCGGCGTCGGCAATATTCCCAACGCGGTGCTGGCGGGGCTGGCCAAGAGCGGCTTCCGCGACCTGAGCGCGTTCACCGAGGTCATCCAGGACGGCATGCTGGACCTGCTGCGCGACGGGGTGCTGAGCTACGCCTCGTGCACCGGTTTCGCGCTGAGCCCGCAGGCCAACGAGACGTTCAAGGAGCACATCGACTTCTACCGCGAGCGCATCATCATGCGCACGCAGGAGATTTCCAATCACCCGGAGCTGGTGCGCCGGCTGGGCTGCATCGGCATGAACGGGATGATCGAGGTGGACCTGTACGGCAACGTCAATTCCACGCACGTGATGGGCACGCGGATCATGAACGGCATTGGCGGCTCGGGCGATTTCGCGCGCAATGGGTTCCTGTCGGCCTTCCTAAGCCCGTCGACGGCGAAGAACGGCACCATTTCGGCGATCGTGCCGATGGTGAGCCACGTGGACCACACCGAACACGATGTGTCGGTGATCGTGACCGAACAGGGCCTGGCCGACCTGCGTGGGCTGCCGCCGCGCAAGCGCGCGCGGGTGGTGATCGACAACTGTGCGCACCCGGATTTCCGCGACCAGCTCAACGATTATTTCGAGCGCGCCAGCCGCGACAGTTACGGCAAGCACACGCCGCATCTGTTGCCGGAAGCGTTGTCGTGGCACCAGCGGTGGTTGGATACGGGCACGATGAAGGCCTGATCCGCTGCAACGAAAAACGCCGGGATTTCCCGGCGTTTTTTTTGGTTCGCGAACGATGCCTGATCATCGGATGCGCCCCGCGATGCACGATCACACGCGGCGCCCGGTGGTAGGGTCGGTTTCCAAACGACTGCCGATGACGGTTCAACGCCCGGTAACGCATGACCGTCGGTAAAAACAAACGCCGGCCCCGCCGAAGGTCATGCCACAACCGAACGCGGAAAATTCCACGGCAGTCGATTGGGATGCGACCCTACCGGCGTCGCATCCATATGGCGGTGATTGAACGGGCCGCCCCGTTCAATCAACCTCGCAGGCCGTCGAGCGACTCTTTCTGCAGGCGTTCGTAGATCACGAACTCGTCTTCCACCTTCATGCCCAGCGCCTGCTCGAACGCATCGCGGTTGGCGTGCGCGGCGTAGGCGCGCTGCTCTTCGCCGCCCAGGTTGGACTGGAAAATGCCCGCCGCACTGACCGGCAGGAAATCCTCGTAGACGATGGGGTCGGCACTGGCCAAGCCGGCGGCAACCAATGCTTCGGCCGGCAGGTCGCCCGCGGCGGCCGGGTTGGCGCGGCCCGCGTCGGTGAGTGCGTAGCGGTAATAGCCCAGGCCCTCGCGGCGCAGGGTGTCGTGGTCGTCCGGGAACTGCACGAACGCCGCCGCCAGGCGGGTCGGGTAATCCTGCCCGGTGCTGCCATCGCCGCCGGCATCGCGCGCCTGGCTCAGCAGCTGGTCGTACAGCGCGCGGCCCTTGGGGGTGAGGGCGAGGCCGCGCTGCTCGATTTCACCGAAGCGCGCGGTGTGGGTGCCTGCGTCGCCACCGCCGTCGGTGGGGAAGTTCACGGTTTCCTGCAGCGCCTTGAAGCTGGTCTGGCGCAGCAGGATCGGGCAGCGGCGCGGCGGCGGGCCTTCGACCACGGCCTTGGCGTCGATGCCGCGCGCGAGCATGGCGGCCTGGGCGGCGTCGATGTCGAGGGTGCGCGGGGTAAGGTGGTTGATGTGCGGGCCGCGGAAGCTGACCACGTCGGCCACCAGCCGGTGCGCGTTGTGCAGGGCGTGATAGGTGGCCAGCGACACGGTGGCATCGCTGTGCCAGCGGAAGGTTTCCAGGCTGGCCAGGACGAAGCGGCGCGCGTCGGTTTCATCCAGGCCACCATCGCGCTCGGCCTGGTCGATCAGCGCCAGCGCCTCGTCGGTGAAGATGCGACGGCGGGCGAGAATGCGTGCGGATTCCTCGCGCAGGGCTTCATCGTCGATCAGCTCCAGCCGCAGCAGCGAGGTGAACACGCGGAACGGGTTGGCCGCCAGCGCCGGCGCGGTGCGCGGGCGGAATGCGGTGGAATGTACGGGCACGCCGGCGACGGAGAGGTCGTAGTAGCCGATCGGGTACATGCCCATGACCGCGAACAGGCGGCCCAGTGTGGCCAGTTCTTCGGCGGTGCCGACGCGGATGGCGCCGTGGCGTTCCTGCGCGAGGCGGCCCGTTTCGTCGTTGCGGTCCAGCTGTGCGGCCAGCGCCGGGTCGGCGGTGAGCACGGCGTCGTTGATCTCGGCCACCAGGTCGACCAGGGTGCCGTACAGCGGCACTTCGGTGCGGTACATGGTGGACATGGCCTGGGCGAACAGGCTGCGGATATCGTCGGGTGAAACGAAACGGTCGGCGCTCATTACGTACTCGGCAACGGATCACGGGGGAGGCAATCGCCCATTGTCGCGCAGGCGAACGGTAGCCGGCGAGGTGCAGAGCAGCATTGGGGGGCCGAAGGTTGGCCGGCGCACGGCAGCCACGCATGGCGTGGCTCTACGGGCGGGGTAGAGC
>NZ_JBOHXV010000123.1:0-12135 GCF_050737075.1 Stenotrophomonas sp. | reverse complement strand
ATTTCGTTGTCACGGTGTAAGCAGTGTAGCCCCGCGATGTAGGGCAGGGCACGGCACCCCGCCGCTTGGGGAGTCCAGTTATTCAAGGCACCGCTTAGTGGTATCGGCAGCGGGACAGTGCGCCAGTCGCTGAGCGCTGCCTCGCGGACTGCAGAACACCAGCCAGACTGTAGGCAACAGTTCCCTGCCGGTTCCATTCGTACCGGGCATACAGCCGCTGACGACCTGGTCCTTGGTCGGGGCAGGGTGCAGTTCTTGGCAGGGGATCTTTGAGGCCTCTGCCTCCACCAGTACTCATGAGGCCGAAAGCCCAGGCTTAAGCTGAGGAAGCGCCCGAGAGCCGCACAGCAGAAGTTATGGCTCGCCTCAAACAGGAGGCAGTCTCGATACCTGTGTAGGTAGCGTTTCAGCAATTAGCCACTAGCTGACCGCTAAGTCTGATGACTGCGATGTTCCGCGCGTTCGTTCAAGGCACCAAGGAAACACAGGCGCCAGCAACTGTGTCGGATATTGCATATCGCATAATGTATATTATGTTAAATCGCTGGACGGCCCGGCTGGGGTACTACGGCGGCCTGTTCAAGCTGGGTCTGGCATCCATCTTGCCTATTGGAAGGCCCAAGGACAAAGCGAGCATTGACGCATGTGTGAGTACCTGAGTGGCCCCTTCGCTGGCTGGAGCATCCGCGGCAACTACCTTGTCAGTCCCGATGGCGACCGGATGACCCCGGAACGCCTGAAAGGCTTGGCCTGGCGCGATCACATGGAACTTCGCAAGGCCGGATTCGCTTCTCGGCGCAAGGCCGAGGCAGGAACCAAAAGCGGTCGGCGTCAGCTGGTCAAGGTCGTCGTCGTAGACCTGGGCGATTTCCGGGACCGTCACTTCGGGCGCTCGGCGGGTTGAAAGCGTCACCGTAGGGGCTGCGCGCCCCTACACCCCCGGCTAGAATGCGCGCAGGACGCAGCCTAGGGGAGCTTGATGGACCGCGAAAGACAGGAACCGACCTTCACCACACCCGACCTGACCGATATGAAGTTCCGCCATGAGCGGACCCGGCAAGCTGTCAGGAGCGAAGCGCCTTCACCCTGGACGTACATCGCCGTGTCTGCGGCGTTGTTGATCGTAATCGCTATGGGTCTTATCGAATGGAATGCCAGGCGCCAAGCGGCAGCTATAACGCGTGAGCTGACCCGCCCTATGACCAAGGAAGAGCAAGCTAGCTTTGACGCGGAAATGGCACGGAGCGAAAAAGAAGATCAGGAGATCATCCGCGAACATCGCCGCTACATAGACAATCCAATTACGTTAAACCCGCAGCGACTGCCCTTAGAGCCTGCACCATTGCGAGATGGAGAGCGGTGCATCCAAGGCCGTCGCTTTCAGCGAATCGATGGCGGCTGGCGCGACCGCCCGCTGGAACCATGCTAGAGCGTGGACGGGAGGGGTGATGCCCCTACACGCCGACAGAAGCGACCACCGCCAGCAGCAAAAGGTGGCCCGCGTAGTAGCCGTAGAACGCCCAGCGTGTCCTGGGCACCGGCCACCGCCACTCTGCGATCTGCATGAGCGGAAGCGCAAGTAGCGCCCAACCATTTCCGTTATAGAGGCACAACAGGCCAATGGTGATCCAGACCCATACCGGCATGACGGCATAGAGACGCGACCGTCGCCAGTCCCATGACCCGAGAAGAAAGTGCATGCGTCGGCCATGGTTGCGGAACCATCCCCACGCCGCCACGACGAGCCACACACCGGGCCATGCGTAATCCACGAAAGGCGGCAGGACCACAGCGCAGATCGTCAGCAGCAGCCACATGCGGCGCTCCACCGCCCATATCGCCGATGCAGCAAGGGCGAACGTCAAAAGTACGTTCAATGGGAGCAGTGAGCCGAACACAAGGTATGCCGGAAACGTGGCCACCAACCCCCATAGTGCGAGGCGCTTGACCGACTTCAATGCATCCGCACCGGGCTGGGCAAGGTTGTAACCCATGACCAGGGCGAAGATGGGGAACGCCAACCTCCCCGCTTCGGACACTACAGGCACGTACCCAAGGCCCAACGCCGTCAGCACGTGATCGCCCGTCATCAACAGTACCGCAAGCCATTTCAGCAACTCACGTCCGCCGCTAGTCATAGCCGGTTCTCCCCAGTAGGCGTGGTCACGTAGCTGCTCGTAGGTATGGGCGGTGACTCGGGGAACGTCCCCATTGCGCGTTGACCCCTGCCGACGACTCCGCCGCCCTGCCCCACCTGGGCAAGCTCATCGCGAGCGCGCTCCATCTGAGAAGGGCCATCCACGAAACGGTCATTGCGTTCGTCACGATAGGGCTCGTACTGGCCGTGGCGCGCGATCAAACGGCACGTGGGCTCGTCGGCAAGGTGATAACGGGTGCCCTGCTCTGTCACGCATGTGCAGCTAGGGTCATCTTGATCGCCCTGGCCATTAGTGCCGCCGAGCGAAGACATGCAGAACAGGCGCGGCGGGTCGCTCGGTAGATTGATAACGCCGTCGTAGACGGGTGCACTCCACGGCTGCGATGGGATGCGCGGCATGAACTGGTCAACGTAACCCCGAAGCGTTGTTGTGCCCCTCCCTGCGCCAACCCCGCCTGCCGTCGCTGACGCTCCGTCAGGCGAGGCATGCGCGACCTGAGCACTCGGCGATATCGGATTGACGTCAGAGCCGCCCAGCCGCTGCCCCATGTTGCCGAAGGTGTAATACATCAAGCCGAGACCGGTGACAGCCGCGATAGGGAGCGCGATGTAGTACCACGGAATCTTGCGCTCAGTGGTGTCCATCTCGGTGGACTTGTAAAGGCCCATAGGACGCTTCGGCAGGGCCTTGCGTTTTGTAACGAGAGGGGTCGCCTTCTCCGCCTGCGCTTCAAACCTGTCGAACTCACGAAGATGCACAAACTTGGTGCCGAAGCGGCGCCGCACGTGAACATGCCTCTCAATCAGGTCATGAACAAACTGGTCGCATTGCTTATCCGGCGACTGGCTGATGAAAATGAAGTCCAAGCCGCGATGCCGGTGCTTCGCAAGTTGCTCTACGTGGAAAGGGACCTTAGAGCCGGGAGGACGCTTAGGCAGCATGCCGTGCTCGTAAGCCTCGTCAACCAGCGCGACAGCACCATCCGGAAGGAAGTTAGGCCAGTCACGGAACTGTTCCGGCGTCAGCTCTAAAACGCCCGCCTTACCGTAGTCGAATTCACGAATGTTGCAGGCGTAGACCGCCCTGCCCTGATCCTTGAATTCCAACAAGCGATCGATGCCGTGCAGCGTCTTTCCGTGGCCTGGCTGCCCGGTGTACCAATAGATCATGACTGTCCCCCAAGCTGATCTGCGACGGAATTGGGAACGATAAATACTTTCCACGTCAAGCGCACAGTGAGCGCCGACAGAATCATGGACATGGCTGTGCCAACACCCAGATATCCGAGCAGATCCATTGCGGGACCACTAAGGCCCGAAACGTACTGCATGACGAAAGCTTTTAGGTTTGGAAGAACCTGATTGAACGTCACGGTCGTCAGCCCAAACGTGGCCAGCATCTTGCCGACCATGCCTGCTGCAGCTTCCTTCGCCTTACCAAGAAGATGACCAACGCCATCGACAATCCAATCAGAGACCATGCCCATCAGAACGCAACTCCCATGAGAATACGGAGCGCGGTGTACGCGCCGAAGAAAAGAATCAACGCGCGAAGAATGGCGGCGGCTTGGCAGAAATATGGAAAATCGGCACCGCTAACCGTCTGCCCCATGTATTGAAACGATGGAGGCTGTGGACAGGAGCCACCGCCGAACATATTGCCGGTATCGAGCATATTTGTTGAAAGGCCGATACCCCACTTTTTGGCGGAGGCAACATCTGCGGCACCATCGCCGACACCCGTCACCGTTGGCCTACCCTCCAGCGCGTCAGCAACACCATTTGCGTTGGCGTCAGTGTTGCTGCCGCCACCCGGCGTTTCGCCGCTCTTTGCTAAGAGCTTCTCCATGGCGCAGGCAGACCGCCATTGCATGATTAGACCGGAGTACTCCATCGCATTGCACTTCTCGCCTGTGCATGTGGGCGTGCCAGCCTGGGTGCACTGCCCCCCTGAGATGTTGTTGTTTCGACGCGTATTGCAGTCGATCCGCCATTGGATGCGGGCTTGTCCACACATGATCGCTGAGCCGCTACAGGACGGCGGGCTGGTGCAACTATCTCCGCCACTGAACTCGTCCTTGGCCTTCTCGCCGTCGGGGTCGCCGGGGTCCGGCTCGTTGCCCTCTTCTTCTTCATCCGGATTTCCATCGCCATTCTTGTCTTTCTTGCAAGTGCCATCCTTGCCGCGCGCCTCACCGGCTGCGCACTGACCATCACCGGGAATGCAGCTGCCGAGGGGCGACCGGATCATGCCAGCGGGGCACTCCTCGTCCTTCTTCTTGCAGGAACCGTTCACCAATGCCATGCCATCTGGACACGGCTGCTCGTCCTGACAAGAATTACCAACATGAACCTTGCCAGGGGGGCACTCAGGTTCGGCAGGTTGGCAAACCCCGAAATACGAGTTCCACACCATGTTCCTACCCTGAGCAGAACAGTCGGGCTTTCCCTCGCAGGACTTGCCGTTGGTGGCATAGGTAGACGTTTCATCCCCGTTGTCACGGAAAACAGACTCACAGCCGCTCATGCAGCGGACAGACCCCGAAGGGGGCGAAAAAGGCGTCACCTTGCTGGGACGCTGCGCGCAGGTATTGCCGTAATAGAACGTCTTCCAATAGCCGATGGTGCCAGTTGAATTTTCCGAGCCGCCGTTGTAGGCGAGCTGCGCTTCATCAACGCGCGGACGGTTGTACTGCGTTGGACTCTTTGCTGCGGACTCTCTTGCATACGCCCACGCTTCTGCGTAGGCCTCACCTTGATCACAGACGCGAGGAGACGGGCTAGTGCAGCGGTACTCCGCAGCGGCTGCGCGAGGAGAAAAAATGCACAAAGCGGTACACGCGAGAAGCGCGAGCCACGTGACGAAACACGGGAAAACGGAGCGGGCGTTCATGTGCCCTCGAAAGCGAGCCAACAGGCCCCGCAGATCGCAATGATGACGAAGTACCCCATGAAGTGCCCCTCCCTAGAAATAGAAAGGGGGCGAACGTTTCCGCGCGCCCCCAGCGAAACAGGACGCTCGCGTTAGCGAGCCTTCTTGACGTAGCCCCACAGGATGATCGCGCCCAGGATCACGGCAGCAGCGGCGACAACCAGCATCACGTCAGCCTTACCGCCGGACAGCTCGCCAGCAATCGCTGCACCAGGCGAACCCGAACCACCACCTGCCATGGCTGCGCCAGACGCCAGCAGCGTGGCGACACCGGTGCCGACCTTGGCCGAGGTGGACGAAGCCCAGCGGGCAGCGGCGTTGAACTTGCTCTTCATTGCGATTTCCTTTTCATCAGTAGACCCCGAGACGCGCCGCGCGGAATACGAGACGCGCTTTCAACCCGATTGCCCAGACAGCCACGATTGCGCCTGCAACAAGGGTTCCATCAGCCAGTGATAGGGGTGGAAGCACTGGCTGCTGGTATGGCATCCAGACTGGCACCGCGCACGTACCGTCCTGCCGGATGTTCTCGGCAGCACAACCGACTACGTACAGGGGTGCGGGGTCGGACATTGCTTAGGCCTTGCCGGGAGGCGGAGACGGCGTGAGAAGGCGAACGCGGCGCCCGAATTCAAGGCCGTTGAATTTGTTGTTCTGCAGCGACGTCGGGCACAGCTCGTAGACGCCGACCTTGTACGGCTGCTGGTCGTCATCGAGGCCAATGGTGAAAGGCAGCGGGAAGTCGTTCTCACGGATCACCGCAGCTTTCTGCTCACGGAAGTTGACAGCGGCTTTGCCGTCGCGTGCCGGGAAGCTGCGGGTGGTGAACGTTTCGGCGAGGATCTGAACTTTCATAGTGGGATTACCTTCCAAGCGATGGTCCGGCCGAATGCAAAGGTGACTCTCCATGGGGACGGCCAGAACTCCCCGGTGAGCTTGTCGAAATACCCGCCCTGGCACTTACGGATGTCGGCTTCATTGCCGAGCGCTTCACGTGCCGATATGGGCGACTTCCACCACCGCAATTCGCGGCGGGATTCTTCGTTGAGGCCACCGCAACCATGCGTGCGGAACCCCTTCGGAAATGCAGCGGCCATCAGGCTGCTGAACTTCGACGCGTACTTGGCGAGGTAGCCAACCGCGTTTCGCGCTTTCTCAAACTTGCTTGAACCGTGCGGCCACCACTTCCTGTGATCGACGCGACCAAACCACATGCCCTGCGGAACCCAAACTAGGAGGTGGTAGTGGGGGATTCCGCGTTGAGTGAGCTCGCCCACCCACAGGTAACGGAACACCTGACCCGCGAGCCGTCTGAGCCGAGCGACAGTTCGATTGAAGTGGCCGCGCATGCGTTTAAGTAGCTCGCTAACGTCACGAGGGCCGCTACGGCTTCCGTCTCGGTAGGTGAGCGTGAGCATGTACCACGCGCCACGGCGCGATCCTTTCTTCGCTTCTTGGTCATGAAGGCGTGCACTCGTGATGACGGACTTACGCAGCCGTTGCGCCCGCTGTTGAAGCGGATCAATTTCGATTGAGAGACGCCCGGTCTTCGACGCGGTGTCACTTGTTTTGTAATGGACAAGCCCAAGGGCCAGCGCTTCGCGCTGGCCCTCAGGGGTCAGCGCGAGCGGCGCTGCTTTCATGTACTCCGACAGAGAAGCGCCAGAGGTGCGCTTATGGCGCGCAACGGTCTCTGAGGCCATTTCCGTACGACGCGCGGCGCCCTGCATGAGACCCATGGCAGTGTCGAAGGCGTGCAGCTCGGGGCGAGGCTGAGGCGGCATCGCGTCCAGGCGGATGCGTGCGTTCTTGCCCGTGCAGGCGACGCACAGCCGACCGGGGAACAGGTAGACGGTCGGGTCGCCGCAGAAGGAACAAGAGGCGTTCATTCGATCCGCCATGCCGCACCATCGGACGCGTCGACCCGCGTAAGGACAGACTGGCGAAGGCGCGCCACCCTCGCCTCCCGATCAGCGCCAAGATGACAGACCTCATAGGAGCTGCGAGCGGCAAATGCTGCGTCACGAATCACGCGGGTCCTGTCGCGTTCGCGATAGTCGATGAGCCAGCTGCCGATGCGGACGGCGCCAAGGGCGATGCACATGCAGGCCGCGATCAACGCAACGATGCAGGCGACGGCGCTCATTGCGAGACGCCGGAAAAAGTGTCAGGTGCCGAATTCTGAGAATGCGTAAGGAATTCGGGGAGCACGCATATCGACCAGCGCGTGTACAGGCCGGCAAACCAAGCCGCTGCATCAGCAGCCACCTGACCGCGATAGCGTACCACTTGGGACATTCCGTGCGGCCAGAGGCCGGACCTGTCCGGGAGCGGTGCGGTGAAGCCGCGAGGCAGATCGGCAATCACTACCCAGTAGGACCGCCCTCCCCTGTCCTGAAGCTTCGATGCGGCGAGCTTGGGGCTGATGCCACGGTCATGGCAGTACAGCGCGAGGGCCATCATGAAGTCGCGCGCGTCTGTCTCGTTCGCGGTTGCGCCTGTGCGGTACGTCAACGTGAACTCTACGGCCATCCCTCTACCCCTGCCCCCAGCCCCTAGAAGCCCCGCCAGCGGCCTAGGGGGACCGGTGGCGGGTGGATTCAAAGACCCTTTGAATCCGGACGTGATTAAATGCCCCTTGTAATCCAATGTCAAGGGGCTTTGAAATCATGTCCACCATTGATGAGCTGCTAGACGCGGCCAAGGTCGCGGTGAAGGCGAGTAACGACACTGAGCTTGCGAAGGCGCTGGGAATCAGGCCCGCAGCAGTGAGCAACTATCGGCGCGGGGTCTCGCTGCCCAATGCCGTGGTGTGCGCAACGCTGGCCGGTTTGACCGGGAGGCCGCTGGCAAGGGTGATCGGAATCGTAGGAGAAGAGCGTGCGGTCAGCTCAGACGAGAAAGCCGTTTGGAGGCGTCTGGCAGCGACGGCAATGGTCCTGGCGATCGCGATAGGAATCGGCGGAACGCCTACTGCTGCAATGGCTTCGCAGAATTCGGCAAAGACCGGAATGTATATTATGTAAGAACGCTGATTGGCCCGACCGGGCTACTACGTGCGCCTGTTCAAGCTGGGCCTGCCATCTGTCCGGCTTCCTATCACCGGACAAGCCTGATGCCCGACCTCCCGAACTTGGCCCTACTGAGGACTTTGCTGAAAAGGCAAAGAGCCACAGCGTGATCTACGTCGCGTAGCGCTCGACCCTCGGCAGATCTGACGTCCTCGCCAAGCGATTCTCGCTCAGATCACGCCACCGCGTTGCTTCAGCTCGCCGATCCGGGCATGTGGAGCTCTTAGCGCCCAGCTGAGAGCTCCCACCTGGCCTCGGCCAGGTCTTCCAGGGCCACCACTCGAGCATGCTGTAGGGCTTGGCATGCAAAGCGTTACACTGCAAGCTTGGAAGGCTAAGCTACGGTCCGTATCACGAAACCGTACGTCAAGGACGAGCGAATGGAGAACGATTTTCGATGAAGAATTGGCTGATCGGCGTAGTAGTCACCATGGCATGGACCAGCCCCTGCGTGGCGCAAGTCGCCCCTGAGTTGCTCGGCGGCGCGGATCCGGATACGCCGATGTTCAGCGAATCCTTCTACAAAGGGGCTGAGGGCAATTGGGTGCTGGTACGCGAACCCGTCAACACCGGCTACCACTGCTCAGTTAATTTCATCACGCCAGATTCCACCTTTTCGCTTCGCGGTCCCGCCGACGCTGAGATGGCGCGAAAGGGTCATGGCGGCGTTTGGTTCATCAGCAAGGCAATCCCGCCGGTGACAAAGACCGAGATCGCTCCGATCACGTTGTCATCTACCAACCACCCCACGCAGAACGTCCAGGCCGCCCATGTAAGCATGCCGGGCCAGAGCAGTGGGGCTTTGTTGCTGACCATCGACGTGAAGAAATCGGTGAAGGAAAAGCCGGACAGTAATGAGCTCGCTATCCAGTTTCAGGGGAAAGAGGTGTTCCGCTCAAAGGTTGTCCAGCTGCAGCTGGCTTATCGCCAGCTTTCGGCTTGCATGAGCGTGGCAAAAAAATAGGCCCTGATTTCAGCCGTTTGGCACGTTCAAGATGTCGGTGCAGGCGTCACGTATCTTTCTTGTGTCGCCACTTGCTTCACCGAAGACATTCACATCGGCAACCCTCAGCATCCCGGCGCTGTCCGGGATCAGTACATAGCGGACGTTGCAGCTTTTGTAACCTCCGCCGTCATACGTCGCGCCGGTCGCGAGGTTCTGCCACATGACGCGATTGTCAAAGGCCTGCCCATAAGAGAGCGTCCGCGCGATCCCGGCCTGACGGACAGCTGGGTTGCCGTTCGCGGCGACGACCTCCTGCTCAGTCTTACCCGTCCACACCTGGATCAGGATCGACTCACTGCGCGATAAACGCCTTTTTCCCCGGTATTCAGCGGCGGTCTGAGTAAAATCCAGATCGGTCTTCATCGTCGCCAGCCTGCCCTGCACCCTCCCCTGCGCTTCGGTTACTTGTTGTTGCATTTGCGCCAATTTTGCTTTGTGCGCTGCCGATTCTTCTGGCGTCAGCTTGCGGCCGTTGTTGATCGCGGGTTTCGGTACATCGGCCCACAGCTTTTCCCAGGTAAAGTCGGCAAGCAAACTCATCGACAGTCCATCGGGGACCATTTCCAGTCCATTCAAACCAATGGCTGCCAGTTTCGGTCGCAATGCGTCGGACTGAACCACACGATTGACAGCCACAGCTTCTTTGGCGCCGACAATGCTGTCATTGTTGCAGGCTACATTCCATGCCTGTCGCATCGTGTAGCTGGTCGTACTTTGCCAATCGGTGGGCTGGAGATCAATGATCGCCGGATCCTGCTTCATGGACTTTGTGCCGCTGGCCACCCGGAATTCCACGGAATCCGGCGTGTCCAACATGCCGGTTGACTCAGTCTTCTGCTTGGGCGCGCCACGGCCGCGCTTGCTCGGCTTGGGGCATTTGAACTGAAGTTTATATTCCAACCATAGGGGTTGGTCGACCGCTTCATAGACCATTGTCAAATCAATCTGACGGATCCAGTTTGGGCCAGGATTCAAGACATCATTGATCGGTGTACGGTCGAGCACCGCGTCATTGGCGTAGACATTGACACGATTTCCGGCTGCACCTTGCATGTCGATCAGAAATTCGCTGGCCCCGACTTGCGTCGCGACAGCCATGATGCCCGTGCCGATTACGAGTTTTGTGATTTGTCGTGTCATGAGCGCTTCCTTGTGCTTCCAGGTCGATTGTGCTGCAGCAACATCGGAAATGCTAGGCATCGGCAATGGCTCTGGCAACCCCCAGCCCCTTCTCAAGCAACGCCCGGCCTACTTGCATGCATCGTAAACGAGATCGTCCATGCGCCGGGACGTCTCAAAGGTCCGATGCAGGCCAGCGGCATCGAATACCGCCTTACGCTGAGCCTTGGCCAGTTCGCAGCGCCCTGGATCTTTGTGCTGGCTGATGGCCACACCGTTGGTGCCGTTCCTGGGTGCAGGAGCGTATATGGCTGCTTGCCGTCGTTGGTCGAGCTCGCGCTGGATAGCGTCCAGCCGGGCCTGACGGTCCGGGTTGGGCGCATCTGGCTGCGCACCTGCTGGGCAGATGCAGGTCCAGCGCAGAGCAGCGCGAGAACCAAGATCACTCTTACGTCCATGTAACCCCCTATAGCTGGGTGAACCATACCAAAGGTGTGCTCACGCGGATTGCCGTGAGTCGGCAATGGCCACATTAGTGTCCGAATACCCTTCGCCATCCATAAGACAGGCCCTATTTCCTCCCCGACGCCGGCGTCCGCCCCTTTCGCCAAGTGCCCCCTGCCCTCCGCGCCTCCCCTCCTCCCTGTTCCGTGACCCTGTTCGGGCGGAGTTGGCTCCTGCCGCACACGCGAGATGACCTCTGGGCCTCGCTGTGCCGCGATACGCAATGCTAGGTTGCTCGGAACACAATCGCTTGATACGCCAAAGGACCCGCATGCAAGCCACGCGTTTTGTCTTGTTGACAGTCGCCATAGCGATGACATGCGCCACCCAATCCACACCTGCGCGGGCCGCTGACGCATTGCCTGTCGATCGGCACGCGCAGGTGGATGCGTTATTTGCCCCCTGGA
Organism: Stenotrophomonas sp.; assembly: GCF_050737075.1. Classification (GTDB taxonomy): domain Bacteria; phylum Pseudomonadota; class Gammaproteobacteria; order Xanthomonadales; family Xanthomonadaceae; genus Stenotrophomonas. Next base: position 938 of record NZ_JBOHXV010000123.1, on the reverse strand, counting down.
GCAACAGCACTACGCCTGGCTGCGCGGTCGGAATCTCCCGCAACGGCACGCAGGACTACGCGCGTGGCTATGGCATGTCGAACCTGGAGTACGACACCCCGATCTCACCGGAGTCGATCTTCTACGCTGCGTCCATCTCCAAGCAGTTCACCGCCTTCTCCATTGGGCTGCTGGCGAATGGTGGAAACGCGAGTGGACGATGAGGGACGACTTCAACCAATCGACCTCGTGGAACCGCCGAATCGGACGCTCACGGATACCCGAACGTCCATCCTTCAAGCGCGACGTCGTGATACTCACGCCTGTGCTGAATTTCTCCGATGAGTCTAGTGCGGTAAGCTTCGACGACCTGATACAGCTCACTCTCCGACTGTCCTGAGTGAATGAGCAAGCGCTGCACGCGACTGCACGTTGCATGCATCACCGGACCCTGTCTGCGAAATATTCCGCTGAACAATTCCGCAACCTTGGTCTCCAGCTCTTCAGATCTGGGGAGCTGCAGCATGACCTTTACCAGCTCCAGCAACATTGTATCGATCGGAAGCTTATTCAAAAACTCCGTAAGGTGCTCCCCAGAAAGGAATCTCGCAGCGTCACGAATCTCATTAAGGTAAGAGTTAGCAGCCCCTGCCATGCGTTCAATCCACTGCGAACGAACTGAAGGCGCACTCGCCTGCTCTAGCAGGAAGTGCCACGCCTTCGGCATGTCGTCGCATCGATCCAACAGCGCAGCGAACATCTGCTCGAACACCGGCTCCCAGGACGAGGGCTGCCAACACTGCAGCAGCCCCAGAACCCGATCATCATCACCGCTGTAAAGGATATGTCGCCACGCACACGGAAAGAATGGATCATCTGGGTCCAGGGCAATCAACTCAAGCTCCCGATCAAGGTAGCCAATCGACTGTCCAGAAAGCTCGAGGACGTGGAACTCATTA
>NZ_JBOHXV010000122.1:0-12344 GCF_050737075.1 Stenotrophomonas sp. | reverse complement strand
GCCGCCCACCGCTCCTGTCCGCTGCCGATGGCGCGATGACAGGAACACTGTCACACGGGCCGGCCACCATGCCGGCCCAACCCCTTTCTTTCGTGAGGAATTCCCGTGGAAATCACTGCTTCCCTGGTCAAGGAACTGCGCGAGCGCACTGGCGCCGGCATGATGGAGTGCAAGAAGGCACTCACCGAAAACGACGGCAACATCGACGCTTCGGCGGAATGGCTGCGCAAGTCGGGCCTGGCCAAGGCCGACAAGAAGGCTGACCGCGTTGCTGCCGAAGGCATCATCGTGTCGGCGCAGGACGGCAACAAGGCCGTGCTGGTCGAAATCAACTCCGAAACCGACTTCGTCGCCAAGGACAGCAACTTCCTGGACTTCTCCAAGGCCGTTGCCGCCACCGCGCTGAGCTCGGGCGCCGCCGACATCGACGCGCTGAAGGCTGCCACGCTGCCGTCGGGCGACACCGTTGAAGTGACCCGCGCCGCGGTGATCGCCAAGGTCGGTGAGAAGCTCGACGTGCGTCGCATCGCCCGTCTGGAATCGTCGAACAACGTCGCTGCCTACGTGCACGGCGGCCGCATCGGCGTGCTGCTGGAACTGGCCGGCGGCGACGCCGAGCTGGCCCGTGGCCTGGCCATGCACGTGGCTGCCATGAACCCGCCGCACAACAAGGCTGCCGATGTGCCGGCCGAGTTCGTTGCGAAGGAAAAGGAAATCGAACTGGCCAAGATGTCCGACAAGGACAAGTCCAAGCCGGCCGACATCCTGGAAAAGATCATCAGCGGCAAGATCGCGAAGATCGTCAACGAAGTCACCCTGTACGGCCAGCCGTACGTGCTGAACACCGACCTGTCGGTGGAGCAGGTGCTGAAGGCTGCCAACGCCGAAGTGATCAGCTTCAAGCGCCTGGCTGTCGGCGAAGGCATCGAAAAGGTGGTCGAAGACTACGCCGCCGAAGTGATGAAGCAGGCCGGCCTGGCCTGATGATTCGCCAAAAGCGATGATGAAAAAGCCCGGCTTACGCCGGGCTTTTTTTTGGCTTTTCGTTTCTACGTCTTGCGGACGGAAAAGACAGCCACGCATGGCGTGGCTCTACGCGTCGGACGACGCCCGTTCCCCTGGTAGGTGCCGACCGATGGTCGGCACGCTCTTGCCCTCCCCACCCCGCCAGCACCTTATCAATGGGTCGGCGGGGGTGGATTTGCGGGACCCTGAGCCGCATGGATGCGGCGACGGAGCTTACAGGGACGTACTTGCAGCGTGTCCCGCAAAGCCGCACCCGCCGGCCCAAACACAGGAAGAGTGAACAGTGACGCCGTTGCCGTTGCCGTTAGTCGTCAGCCCTTGGCCTGGAAAGTAACTTCCTCATAAGGCTGCACCACCACCCACCCTTCGCCGGCGAAGCGCATCTGCAGGGATTCACCGGAGCCGCGGCCGACCAGCGTGCTCAGCGAGATGTCGGTGACGATCTCCGGCGTCAGTGAGCCGGACCAGGCCACCGTCGCGTTCGGGTCGGTAAACACCGGGCCGCCCTGCGCCGTCACCGCCAGCGTCATCGGCTCGTAATGTGACGTGATCGCCACGATTCCGTGGCCGCTCAGGCGCATGTTGAACAGGCCGCCCGACAGCATGCCCGCCACCTTGCGCATCATCGTGATCTTCGACTCGATCCCGGTTTCAAACGCCAACACGTCGTTGCCGTTCACGAAAATCGACTCGCCCGCCAGCCGCAGCAGCGTCACCTGCTTGCCCGCATCGGCCAGGTACGCGCGCCCCTGCCCTTCGATCTTCATCAGCTGCAGGCCCTCACCGCTGACCATCTTTTTCAGCAGCGTGCCCAGGCCCTGCTCCAGAATCCCCTGGCGCGTGAACTTCACCGCCCCCTTGCGCGCCACCATCGAGCCGGCCTTGGCCCAGACCATGCCGTCCACCCGGACTTCCAGCATGTGCAGGCTTTCCAGCTCGAACGCATCCGCACTGACATCCTTCTCGTGCGTGCTGGAAAGAAATTCCTGAAGCGACTTCACCGCCATGTGACTGCATCCTTGTTTGTGAAGCGCGCATGGTACCCGCGCCACCCCGCGCCGTGCAGCATCCCGCGGCCGCATGCCACTCCCCCATCCGGTGGCGAATGTGGTACCAAAGACGCCATGGCCCCGTGCCACCCGATCCGCCCGTTGGTTTTGCCCTGCACGGCGTGTCGAAACCTGTGTTTCAGGGCCGCCCAAAATCAGTTGCGCAAGCCCCGGCACTCAAATCTGTGACGCACTCCATGTATTCTTGCCACATCACCTCAGTATTCCCGCCATGCCTCCCGAGCTGACAGCCGCCCTGGCGCTCTGCCGCAACCTGCCCTCGCCGCCCGGTATTGCCTTGCGCATCATCGAACTGGCGCAGGACCCGGAAACCGACATCACCACCGCCGCCGACATCATCGCCATCGACATGGCGTTGAGCGCACGCATGCTGCGCATCGCAAATTCCCCGCTCTACGCCAGCCGGCGCCGGATCGAGAACCTCGGCCAGGCCCTGACCATGCTGGGCCTCAACGCCACCGTCAGCCTCGCGCTGGGCTTCACCGTCACCCAGGAGCTGACCGCGCCCGGCCAGGGCCAGGACGTGCGCGAGCGGGCCTGGCGGCGCAGCATCCTCAGCGCCCTGGCCGCCAGCCTGCTGGGCCAGGCCCGGGGCCTGCGCAAGGCCGAAGAGCTGATGCTGGCCGGCCTGCTGCAGGACCTGGGCGTGCTGGTGCTGGCCCAGAGCGAGCCGGACCGGTACCTGCCGCTGCTGCGCCAGGCCGCCGACAACGACGCCCTGGTGGCGCTGGAGCGCGAGCACCTGGAGTGCACCCACGCCGAGGTCGGCGCCTGGGTGGCCGAACAGTGGGACCTGCCGCGCTACCTGGTCGACGCCATCGCCCACAGCGAATCAGCGGCCGCCGCCGAAGACAACTTCCAGGCCTGCGTCGCGCTGTCCGGTGCCGTGGCCGACATCTGGCTCAGCGCCGACGCCGACGCGGCCCGTGAACACGCCCTGCAGCGCGTCAACGAGACCCTGCAGCTGGACAGCGCCCAGTTCGACCAGGTCCTGACCCGGATCAGCGAGGCCTTGCCCGAAATCAGCGCCCTGTTCGAGACCAGCGTCATTTCGCCCGCGCGCGTGCAGCAGCTGATCGAACACGCCCAGGAACTGGCCACGCTGCGCAACCTGCGCGAAATGCAGGATGCCGCCCTGGCCCGCCAGCGCGCCGACGAATTCGAGGCGCGCGCCAACCGACTGGCCGAACAGGCCCACCGCGACGCCCTGACCGGCGTACTCAACCGCCGCCAGCTCGAAGCGGTGCTGGAACAGGAGTTCCTGCGCGCTACCCGGCATGGCTGGCCCCTATCGGTGGCATTCATCGACCTGGACGATTTCAAGAAGATCAACGACGCCCATGGCCACCTCATGGGCGACCAGGTGCTGCGCGTGTTCGCCACCAAGCTGCAGGAGCACCTGCGCAACAGCGACACCGTGGCCCGCTTCGGTGGCGAGGAGTTCATCGCCCTGCTGCCCAACACCACCGAAACGGTGGCACTGGAAGTAGTGCGCCGGGTCCTGGCCAGCATCGTCAACACGCCGATGGCCGAGGTCGCCGATGGCCCGCTGTTCGTCACCTTCTCGGCCGGCGTCGCCACCCAGGGCGGTTATGAGCGTTTCGCCGATGTTCAGGACCTGTTGAAGGCCGCCGACGACGTGCTTTACCGTTCCAAGAACCTCGGACGCAACCGCGTGATTGCGCGGTCGCCCGCTACCGCGCCGGCCTGAACGGAGTCAGCAACGCGCCACAGGAAGCCACGACGGGGCCGCGCCGCAGTGCAGCAGATTTTCCGCACCTGGTGACCCCGCTTCCAGTAGAATTCCCGCGTTTTCCACGTATCCAGAGGCCACCATGTCCAATCTCATCTATCGCCGCATCCTGCTGAAAGTTTCCGGGGAGGCGCTGATGGGAGACGAGGACTATGGCATCGACCCCAAGGTCATCAACCGCCTGGCCCGTGAAGTGATCGAGGCCCAGCAGGCCGGTGCCGAAGTGGCGCTGGTCATCGGCGGCGGCAACATCTTCCGCGGCGCCGGCCTGGCAGCGGGCGGCATGGACCGGGTCACCGGCGACCAGATGGGCATGCTGGCCACCGTGATCAATGCGCTGGCCATGCAGGACGCGCTGGAGAAGCTGGGCGCCAAGGCGCGCGTGATGAGCGCCATCAAGATCAATGACGTGTGCGAGGACTACATCCGCCGCCGCGCCATCCGCCACCTCGAAAAGGGGCGCCTGGTGATCTTCGCCGCCGGCGTCGGCAGCCCGTTCTTCACCACCGATTCCGGTGCCGCGCTGCGCGCCATCGAGATCGGCGCGGACCTGCTGCTGAAGGCCACCAAGGTCGACGGCGTGTACGACAAGGACCCGAACAAGTACAGCGACGCGGTCCGCTTCGACAGCCTCACCTACGACGAAGTGATCCGCCGCGGCCTGGAAGTGATGGACACCGCCGCCTTCGCCCTGGCCCGCGACAGCGACCTGCCGCTGCGCGTGTTCGACATGGGCCAGCCGGGCGAACTGCTGAAGATCCTGCACGGCGACAACATCGGCACCCTGGTCCGGGGCCGCGACAACGCCTAATCGGGGATATAATCGCCCGATTCCCAGTGATACCCAGGATTCGGGCGATGCTCAACGATATCAAGCAGGACGCGCAGACGCGCATGGCAAAGAGCATCGATGCTCTGAAGCACACCCTTACCTCCATTCGTACCGGCCGTGCGTCGCCTGCGTTGCTGGACCGCATCACCGTCAAGGCCTACGGCACTGATACCCCGCTGAACCAGGTCGCCTCGATCAGCGTGTCCGAAGGCCATTCGCTGGTGATCACCCTGTTCGACAAGGGCATGATCAAGGACGTCGAGAAGGCCATCTATGCCTCCGACCTGGGCCTGACCCCGAACGTCGCCGGCACCGTGATCCGCCTCAACCTGCCGCCGCCGACCGAAGAGCGCCGCAAGGAGCTGGGCAAGCAGGTGCAGAAGGAAGGCGAAGGCGCCAAGATCGCCATCCGCAACATCCGCCAGGATGCCAACAAGGCCATCGCCGCGCTGATCAAGGACAAGGCGATCAGCGAAGACGACAAGAAGCGTGGCGAGGACGACATCCAGAAGCTGACCGACAAGTCCATCAAGGACGTCGACAGTGTCGTGGCCGAGAAAGAAAAGGAACTGATGTCGGTCTGAGCCCCATGACCCAGGCCCCGACCAGCAGCTCCACCGCCGCCGTGCCGCGCCACGTTGCCATCATCATGGATGGCAACGGCCGCTGGGCACAGAAGCGTCGTCGTCCACGCGTCATCGGCCATCGTGCCGGCGCGCGGGCGGTGAACCGCACCATCGACTTCTGCCTGGAGCGCGGCGTGTCCGCGCTCACGCTGTTCGCGTTTTCCAGTGAAAACTGGGGGCGCCCGAGCGAGGAAGTCGACGCGCTGATGAAGCTCTTCCTCAATGCCCTCGACCGCGAAGTGGACGAGCTGCATCGGCGTGGCGTGCGCGTGCGCTTCATCGGCGAGCGCGAACGCTTCGGCGCCGGGCTGGTCAGCCGCATGCAGCTGGCCGAACAGCGTACCGCCGACAACCAGGTGATGACGCTGAGCATTGCCGCCAGTTATGGCGGACGCCAGGACATCGCCCGCGCCGCGCGCGAACTGGCCGCCGAGGTCGCGGCCGGCCGCCTGCTTCCCGAACAGATCGACGAGGCCCTGCTGGGCAGCCGCGTCGCCCTGGCCGACCTGCCGCCGCCCGACCTGTTCATCCGCACGGGCGGTGACACCCGCATCAGCAACTTCCTGCTGTGGCAGCTTGCCTATACCGAACTGTGGTTCACCGATGTGCTGTGGCCCGAATTCGACGCCGCCATCCTGCAGCAGGCGCTCGACGCCTACGCCGCGCGTGAACGCCGCTTCGGCCTGACCAGCGCCCAGATCGCCGCCCTGGCCACCGAGACGTCCAACCCATGACCAAAACCCGAGTCATCGCCGCGCTGATCATGGCGCCGGTCGCCATCGCGGCCATCCTGCTGCTGCCGACCCAATGGCTGGCCGCCGCGGCCGCCGCCGTGTTCCTGATCGGCCTGTGGGAATGGCTGAAGCTGGCCGACGTGGACGACACCCTCGCCCGCACCGTGCTGCTGGTGCTGAACCTGGTGCTGATGGTGCTGATCGTGTGGGCCGACGCCGGCACGCTGGTGCTGTACCAGATCGCCGCGCTGGTGGGCATCGGCTGGTGGCTGCTGGCGCTGCTGTGGCTGCGCTTCTTCACCTTCGGTGCCGAGCCGGGCAGCCCGGCGCGCGCGCTCAAGCTGCTGGCCGGCACCCTGGCCATCGTGCCGGCGTGGGCCTCGCTGGTGCTCATCCACGCCAGCGGCGACCAGGGCCACCTGTGGCTGCTGACCGCCCTGGCCATCGTGTGGGCGGCCGACTCCGGCGCCTACTTCGCCGGGCGCACCCTGGGCCGCACCAAGCTGGCCCCGCGCATCAGCCCCAACAAGACCTGGGAAGGCCTGGGCGGCGGCATGCTGGCCGGCCTGCTGGTGGCGCTGGTGTTCGGCTGGGTCGCGGGCATCGACCCTGACCACGTGCTGGGCCTGATCATCACCTCGGTGGTGAGCGTGTTCGCCTCCGTGCTGGGCGACCTGTACGAAAGCCTGATCAAGCGGCATGCCGGCGCCAAGGACTCCGGGCACATCATCCCGGGCCATGGCGGCGTGCTGGACCGCATCGACGGCGTGCTGGCCGCGCTGCCGGTGTTCGCGCTGGGCAAGGAAATCTTCGGGTTCTGAGCATGGAGATCGCCTCTGCCCCCCGTCAGGTCGCCGTCTTCGGCGCCACCGGCTCGATCGGCGCATCCGCGCTGGACGTGATCGCGCGCCACCCGGACCGCTACCGCGCCACCGTGCTGGCCGCCGGCACCCAGGTGCAGGCGCTGGTCGCGCTGTGCGTCGCCCATCGCCCCCTGCACGCCGTGATCGCCGACGAGGGCCGCTATGCCGAACTGCGCGACGGCCTGCGCGCGGCCGGCCTGGACACCCAGCCGCATGCCGGCGCGGCCGCGCTGGACCAGCTGGCGGCCAGCGACGTCTGCGACACCCTGGTGGCGGCGATCGTCGGCGCAGCCGGGCTGTCCTCCACGCTGGCCGCGGCCAGCGCCGGCAAGCGCATCCTGCTGGCCAACAAGGAATCGCTGGTCCTGGCCGGCGAGCTGCTGATGCAGCGCGCCACCGCCGCCGGCGCCGAGATCATCCCGATCGACAGCGAGCACAGCGCGATCTTCCAGTGCCTGCGCTCGCGCGACGCCAGCCTGGACCAGGCCGGTGTACGCCGCATCCTGCTCACCGCCTCCGGCGGCCCGTTCCGCGGCCGGACCCGCGCCGAGCTGGCCGAGGTCACCCCGGCCCAGGCCGTTGCCCACCCGAAATGGTCGATGGGCCCGAAGATCTCGGTCGATTCGGCGACGTTGATGAACAAAGGGCTGGAGGTCATCGAGGCCCACCACCTGTTCAACGTGCCCGGCGAACGCATCGAGGTGCTGGTGCACCCGCAGAGCCTGGTGCATTCGCTGGTGGAATTCGTCGACGGCTCGACCCTGGCCCAGCTTGGCCTGCCGGACATGCGCACCACCCTCGCGGTGGGCCTGGGCTGGCCGCAGCGGATCGAATCCGGGGTGGGCGGGCTCGACCTGCTCGCCCAGGGCCGGCTGGATTTCGAGGCCCCCGACAGCGACGCCTTCCCGTGCCTGGCGCTGGCCTGGCAGGCCATGGCTGCCGGTGGCACCGCCCCGGCCATCCTCAACGCCGCCAATGAAATCGCTGTTTCAGCCTTTCTTCAGGGGCGGATCGCTTTCCTAGCCATTCCAGCGCTGGTCGATAACGCTCTCTCAACACTGTCCATCACGTCCGCCGATACACTGGAGGGCCTGCTGGCCGCCGACCAGCGCGCCCGCCAGCTCACTCAAGCCGCCATCGACAACGCCTGAATGCCCCTTTCGTTCCCTTCCCGCGATGTCCACCATGGGTGAGTTCCTCGGCTCTGTCTGGTGGATGATCGTCAGCCTTGGCCTGCTGGTGACCTTCCATGAGTTCGGTCACTACTGGGTGGCGCGCCGTTGCGGGGTGAAGGTGCTGCGCTTCTCGGTCGGCTTCGGCCGCCCGCTGTGGATGCGACGCAACCGCGCGGGCACCGAATTCGCGATCGCCGCCATCCCGCTGGGCGGTTACGTGAAGATGCTGGACGAACGCGAGGTCGAGGTGCACCCGGCCGAACGCGGCCTGGCCTTCAATCACAAGACCGTCTGGCAGCGCATCGCGATCGTGGCCGCCGGCCCGCTCGCCAACCTGATTCTCTGCGTGGCCCTGCTGTGGGCCATGTTCGTGATCGGCAAGCAGGACTATTCGGCCACCATCGGCCGCACCACCGGCATGGCCCAGGCCGCCGGGCTGCAGGCCGGCGACCGCGTGCTGAGCGTGGATTCGCGCAGCGTGGTCACCGCCGGCCAGGCCGCCATGGCCCTCACCACGGCCGCCATGGACCGCCAGGATGCGAAGGTGGAGGTGCTGGATGCGCAGGAGCAGACGCGCACGCGGACCCTGCCGCTGTCGCAGCTGCCGGCCGGTTTCGATGAACGCTGGGTGCCCTCGCTGGTGGGCCTGACCTGGCAGTTCCACCTGCAGCCGGCCCTGGTCGAACAGGTGCTGCCGGACTCGGCCGCCCAGGGCGTGCTGCTGCCGGGTGACCTGGTGCTGGCCGTCGATGGCCAGCGCATCGAGTCGGCCGACCAGGTCTCCCCTGCGGTGCTCGCGCTCGGCAAGCGCGGCGGCCCGGGCATGATCGAGGTCCTGCGGGGCGGGGACCGGCTGGCGCTGGAACTCACCCCGCGCCAGGGCAAGGACGGCCGCGGCCAGCCCACCTGGCAGATCGGCGTCGGTTTCCCGCAGTCCAGCGCCCCGGCCTACGACACAACCCTGAAGTACGGCCCCCTGGCGGCCATCCCGGCGGCCCTGCGCGAAACCGGCCGCGCGGCCAGCGATTCGCTGGGCATGATGCGCCGCATCGTGACCGGCAATGCCTCGCTGCAGAACGTTTCCGGCCCCGTCACCATTGCCCGCGTGGCCAACCAGAGCGCCCAGCGCGGGCTGGACTGGTTCCTCTGGTTCCTGGCCGTGCTGTCGCTGAGCCTGTGCATCATCAACCTGTTGCCCATCCCCATCTTGGACGGCGGGCACCTGCTGTATTACCTTATTGAGTTGGTCAAGGGCAGCCCGCTGAGCGAGCGCGCCATGGCAGCCGGCCAGTACATCGGCTTGGCAATGCTGGCCGGACTCATGGGATTGGCGTTTTACAACGACATCCTTGGTGTGGTCCAGCGATGAACTTTTTCCCTTTTGTCGTCGTCTTATGCGCCGGCATCCCGCAACATTGCATTCGACTCCAACCGGACGTGACATGACGCGACTCCCCAATCGCCGCCTGCTTGCCCTCGCACTCGCCGCCGGTTTCGGCGCGCCCGCCCTGGCCCAGGCAGCCGAGCCCTTCACCGTCAGCGACATCCGTGTCGATGGTCTGCAGCGCATCACCTCCGGTACCGTCTTCACCTACCTGCCGGTGGAACGTGGCGAAACCCTGACCGACAGCAAGGTCGGCGAGTCCATCCGCGCCCTGTACAAGACCGGCTTCTTCGAGGACGTCCATCTGGAACGCCAGGGCGACATCCTGGTGGTCACGGTCAAGGAGCGCCCGGCGATCAACAAGCTGACGGTGACCGGCAACAAGGACATCAAGAGCGACCAGCTGCTCAAGGGCCTGAGCGACATCGGCCTGACCGAGGGCGGCACCTTCGACCGCCTGAGCCTGGACCGCGTGACCCAGGAGCTTCGCCGCCAGTACAACGACCGTGGCAAATACAACGTCGAGATCACCCCGACGGTGAGCCCGCTGGACCGCAATCGCGTGGACATCACCATCGCGATCAAGGAAGGCAAGGCCGCCAAGATCCAGCACGTGAACCTGGTCGGCACCGAGAAGTACGCGTCCAAGGACATCCTGGAAACCTGGGAATCCAAGGAGCACAACTGGGCCTCGTGGTACCGCCGCGATGACCAGTACTCCAAGGAAAAGCTGTCCGGCGACCTGGAGAAACTCAATTCCTGGTACCTGGACCGCGGCTACGTGGACTTCAGCATCGATTCCACCCAGGTCTCGATCAGTCCCGACAAGCGCGACATGTTCATCACCGCCGGCGTGACCGAGGGTGAGCAGTACAAGATCTCCGAGATCAAGGTCACCGGCGAAACCATTCTTCCGCAGGAAGATGTGGAGCGCATGGTGTTCCAGAAGCCGGGCGACATCTTCTCGCGCTCGCTGCTGGAATTCAGCTCGGACAGCATCACCAACTCGCTGTCCAACATCGGTTACGCGTTCGCCAAGGTGAACCCGATCCCGACCAGCAACCGCGCCGACCGTACCGTGGCGATCAACATGCAGGTCGTGCCGGGTCCGCGCGTGGGCGTGCGCCGCATCATCTTCAAGGGCAACACCCGCACCTCCGACGAAGTGCTGCGTCGTGAAATGCGCCAGTTCGAGAACACCTGGTACTCGCAGGCCGCGATCGACCGTTCCAAGATCCGCCTGCAGCGCCTGGGCTACTTCGAATCGGTCGACGTCGAGACCCCGCCGGTCACCGGCAGCAACGACCAGGTCGACGTCGTCTACAACGTCAAGGAAACCACCTCGGGCAGCTTCGTGTTCGGCCTGGGCTATTCCCAGTCCTACGGCATGACCACCTCGGTGCAGCTGTCGCAGAACAACTTCCTGGGCGGCGGCAACCGCGTGTCGGTCGAGGCCTCGCGCAGCAGCTACCTGCAGCGTTACGGCTTCTCCTACACCAACCCGTACTTCACCGACGACGGCGTCTCGCTGGGTTACAACCTGTCGTGGCGCGAGCTGGACTACTCCGACTTCAACACCGCGCAGTACAACAGCACCAACGGTGCGGCGCAGGTGGTGTTCGGCGTGCCGATCACCGAGAACGACACCGTCTCGCTGATGGTGGGCATCGACAGCAACCAGATCACCACGTACCAGGGCTCGACGCCGCAGTCGATCATCGATTACATCGATGCCATCGGCCAGCGCACGTTCCATTCCTGGCGCACCGAGCTGGGCTGGGCACGCGACACCCGCAACGACTACTTCATGCCCACCCGCGGCATGTACCAGCGCGTGGGCCTGGAAACGACCCTGCCGGGCTCCACCGTCGAGTACTACAAGCTCAACTACCAGGTCTCCAAGTACTGGCCGATCATCCCGTCGCTGGTCATCAACACCCGCGCCGAACTCGGCTACGGCGACTCGTACGGCAACGACACCACGCGCGTGATCACCAATCCGGATGGCACCACCCGGACCGTCACCGCCTCGGGCCTGCCGTTCTTCGAGAACTTCTACGCCGGTGGTACCAACTCCGTGCGTGGTTTCGAAGACAACACCCTCGGCCCGCGCTCGGAACCCACCTACTCCTACAACCGCGGCCAGCCGCTGGGTGGTTCGCTGAAGACCGTCGGTTCGGTCGAAGCCTACTTCCCGCGCCTGTTCGACAGCCCGTCGGCGCGCGTCTCGGCGTTCTTCGACGTCGGCAACGTGTACAACGGCACCAACAACTTCAAGGCCAACGAACTGCGTGCCTCGGCCGGTGTCGCCCTGCTGTGGCGCGCCCCGGTCGGCCCGATCTCGATCAGCTACGCCTTCCCGCTCAAGAAGCAGGACGGCGACGAAATCGAACGTTTGCAGTTCACGTTCGGCGGGCAGTTCTAAGCCCACCCGAGCCGCACGCAGGAACGCCGGGCATTGCCCGGCGTTTTTGTTTGTGGGGCTTGGGGCAACCGCCAAATGCAGCGTTTCAGCTTCTACGTGCTGGGGCGGCCGACGGGCAGCCCCGCTCCGGGACACGCCGTGAACCCATCCCTGGGGGCTGCTCCAAAACATCCATGTTTTGGAGCGTCCCTCCGGGGGCTACCCGCCGGCCGCCCCCGATAGTTGGTCGCAGGCGGTAAGAGAGAGCAGACACGCATGGCGTGTCTCTACGCCGCTACGGCCCGGCGTGCATGGAGATGATCGAAACGGCTTTTGATCGCCCATGGCCACCGACCCTCTGTCGAAAGGCGGGTCGGGGCGGGTTTGCGGGGGCATGAGCCGCATGGGTCGGGCGCATGCGCCCGACGGGTTGGGCAGGAGCCCAACCCCGGTCTTGCCGTGTGCGCAGGACAGCGC
>NZ_JBOHXV010000121.1:0-12720 GCF_050737075.1 Stenotrophomonas sp. | reverse complement strand
GGGCGGGGCCGATGGATACACGCATGACCGAACTGACCCGCCCCACCCTTTCCCTGCCCGGTGGCCATAACAAGCTGCTGCTGCATTCGTGTTGCGCACCGTGCTCGGGCGAAGTGATGGAAGCAATCGCCGCCTCCGGCATCGACTACACGATCTTTTTCTACAACCCCAACATCCATCCTGCGCGCGAGTACGAGCTGCGCAAGCAGGAGAACATCCGCTTCGCCGAAAAGCATGGCGTGCCCTTCGTGGACGCCGACTACGACACCGACAACTGGTTCGCCCGCGCACGCGGCATGGAAAACGAGCCCGAGCGCGGCATCCGCTGCACCATGTGCTTCGACATGCGCTTCGTGCGCACCGCGCTGTACGCGCACGAGCATGGCTTTCCGGTGATCAGCAGCTCGCTGGGCATCTCGCGCTGGAAGGACATGAACCAGATCAACGACTGCGGGCACCGCGCGGCCGCGCACTACCCCGGCATCCAGTACTGGGACTACAACTGGCGCAAGGGCGGCGGTGCGGCGCGCATGGTGGAGATCAGCAAGCGCGAGCAGTTCTACCAGCAGGAGTACTGCGGCTGCGTCTATTCGCTGCGCGACGCCAACCGCCACCGCCGCGAGAACAACCGCGAGCGCATCAAGATCGGCCTGTTGTATTACGGCCAGGACAACGACGCGCCCAAGGGCGATTGACGTCCGCGCGCGGGGCCGCCACGCTGGTCGCCCCGCCTGCGTTGTGTTGGACCTGCCATGACTGCCCTGCCCGCCGATGTTGCCCTGCTGGTAATCGACCTGCAGCCGGACTTCATGCCCGGTGGCGCGCTGGCGTGCGAAGACGGCGATGCGCTGGTGGAGCCGATTGCGGCGCTACTCGCCGAGCGCCGCTACCGCACGGTGGTGGCCACCCAGGACTGGCACCCGGCCGACCACGCCTCGTTCGCCCACCAGCACCCGGGACAGCTGCCCTTCGAGGCGATCCTGCTGCACGCGCAACCACAGACGCTGTGGCCGGACCACTGCGTGCAGGGCACCGCCGGTGCCGCGTTGCACCCGGGCGTGGACTGGACCGTGGCCGACCTCATCCTGCGCAAGGGCACCCGGCGGGAGGTGGATTCGTACAGTGCCTTCCGCGAGAACCATGGCCCTGATGGCACCCGCCCCCCAACCGGCCTGGCCGGCTGGCTGCATGAGCGCGGCATTCGTGAGGTGCATGTGTGCGGGCTGGCGCGGGATTACTGCGTGCTGTGGAGCGCGCAGGATGCGGTGAAGTCTGGGTTCCGGGTGAAGTTCATTTGGGAGCTGACGCGGCCGGTGACCGAGGCCAATGATGGGATGGTGCGTGAGCAGCTGGCCAAGGCCAAGATTGCGGTGATCTGACCTGCGGGACGGGTACGCCGCCGGATGCGCGGTATCATCGCCCCAGATCCTACCCGGAGATCATCACGCATGGATGCAAACAGGATTTCGGTCTCGCGCACAACGCTGCAGCGCCTTCTGATGAGCTTTCTGCTGGTGGCGACCGCTGGCAGTGGATTCGCCGCACCTCCGCCGCCTCCACCGCCGCCCAACCCGCCCGGCGGCGCCGAAGACCGCGACGCGCGCATCGTAACTCTGATCGTCGACCTCAGCGCCGATGGCACCGTTACGGCAGTTACCTTGGAGAAGTCCAGTGGATTTCCTGAGCTGGACGCAGCCGCTATGGAAGCGGCGTCCGGTTGGCACTTCAATCCGCTTCTGAAGGACGGCAAGCCGGTGGCCGGTAAGGCCCGCGTACCGGTAAGTTTCCCGCCGGGATGAGCAGCTGGCAGACGAGCCGCGCCCCGACAACGGGTTCTGAGGTTGAACCATCGCC
Organism: Stenotrophomonas sp.; assembly: GCF_050737075.1. Taxonomy (GTDB): domain Bacteria; phylum Pseudomonadota; class Gammaproteobacteria; order Xanthomonadales; family Xanthomonadaceae; genus Stenotrophomonas. The sequence goes on along the minus strand of NZ_JBOHXV010000121.1, from coordinate 10,866 downwards.
GTCCGGATTCATCCCTTCTCAGAAGCGGGCGCTCGGCTTCAGACCTTCCAGATTTTGCTGCCTACGGGTACGTCAGCCTCGTCGAATCCGAGGAGATAGACCATCAGCTTGTAGCCGCCAGGTCGAAAGTGTTCGAGACGAAGCTCCGCCTCTGCGGACAACCTGGTGCCGCCCGGGCGCTCGACGATAACGGCACAAACGGAGTTGTGCTTGTCATGCGGGAGCGGCAGATCAGGCACCAGAACCAACCCTCGGCCGGTGAGCATGGAAACGGCCTTCGACACTTAGTAGAAGCTCCATTGGGTCTCCTTCCGAATCCCATGCATGCCGCTTCGCGTGTTTGATTCAATCGAACTACGCAAAGATTGTTCGGTATCGTCCGACTGGTGTTTCGCAGTCCAGCGCTCTGCGGGGCCGCTCGTTTGCCTCACTTACCTACGCCGGCTAGCCCGGGGAAGATATCCCGCTGATGGTGCGACGACAAGCCATAAGGGAGTGCCCCCGCTCCGTGGGCGCCGCAGCCTTCGCCGGCATGCCAGAACCGCAGACTCCGCTACGTTGGTTGCCTTGCGCGGGAAGCCGGCGGGTCAGTACACGGCATCAATGCAGCGCATGACGGTGCCGCACAGGCGGCACCACTTCGCTCAGATCCCGGCGAGCACGCTCGGATCGCCCGTCCGCCAGACGTTGTCCACGATCACATGCTTGATCGCCCACCCCGCGTCACGGCGTGCCAGCACAACGTCATAGCGGTTCTTCATCAGGTACTGGCGTGCCGCATCGACGCGCGATACGTGCTGCGCCTCGACCAACACATCCACCCGCGCGGTGTCACCGTCCACCACCACTCTCGGATTGCTGAACGAGTGGGTGGTATCGACCCCGCTGAGCGAGCTCGAGAGCGCCCCCACGATGGTTTCCCGCCCCTGCAGCACCGGGTACTCGAAGCCCGCCTTTGCGCCGGCGGGGCGGAAATCGGAGATGGCGTCTTCTGTATAGGCCGACGCGAGCAGGGCGCGGTCGCGCAGGTCGATGCCTGCCGCGAAGCGGTACAGCGTTTCGAGCACGGCAAGCGTGTCGCGAGCGGTGTCTGAAGCATTGAAGTGCGATGACATGGGATAGATTCCTTAGCGGGGCGTAGCGGTGATTGGGTCAATGAAGGTGATACGGGTGTCGGCGATGGTCTCAGCGAAGCCGCTGCCGAATACCTCTACAGGCGTCCGGAAGCCGGGGCGCGCTTCCCCTGCCAGCACACGGCGCGCAGCCACCACAGCAGCCAAGGGCGTGAAGCTGTAGCCGTTCACGGTGTCCATCACGGCGCGGGTGATCGCACCGTCGGCGTTCACCACCTCTACCGCTGCCTGGTAGCGGTTGTCGGCGCGCTCCTGCGCGGTGGGGCCGTCGGGTAGTGCGTCGATACCGCCATCGGGGAACGCACTGCCGGACACATGTACGTAGGTTTCGATATCGCCCACCCCGGTCTGCCTGGCGATGGTGATCAGGTCCGGCAGGGTCACCGGGAAGCAGCTCAGCGGGCCATCGCCGAAATCGAGATCGCGCAGCGCATCCGGCGCGAGCGCCGTGAGCACGTGGTCCTTGCGCATCAGGCACTGCGCAGTTACGTGCTGGCTGGCACTGATAGCCGAGCCGCGCGACATCGAACCCGCCACGTGCAACGCGATACGGATGGACACCGGGGACGGCACACGCTCAACGGCACGCGCGGCCAGGCTGCCAAGCATCGCCACGCTGCCGCCGCTGCCTGGCATCAGCATTACCCCGGCCTCAGCGGCTCTCAGATCATGGCGCTCGGCAAGCTGGTAGCTGTCCAGCTCGGCTGCAATGTCCAAGTAGTGCACGCCGGTACGCAGGCAGGCATCCATCAGTGCTCCTGCGGTGTGCGCGAACGGCCCTGCGCAGTTGAGCAGCACCGTGATGCCCTGCAACCCGTAGTCCACATCGGCTGCGGCATCCAGCGCGAACACCCGGCACTCCACGCCAAGGCGCGTGGCCAGCGCCTGCAGGGGAGCCTCGTCGCGCCCTGCCAGTACCAGCGTCAGGCCGGCTTCCTTCGCGTGGGCTGCAGCCATGCGCCCGGTGTAGCCGGATGCGCCGTAGATCATCAATGTCTTCATGGTGTGTTCCTCGCCTGCTTATTCAAGTTCGGCGTCAATGCGGGAAATGCGGCCTGCGGAATCCACGGCCACCAGGAGCAATCCGATCTCGTGACCGAAATCGCCGGTGAAATCGACCCGGGCACGTGCACGCACATCGTCCAGACCTTCCAGCGACAGCAGGCGGGTAACCGTGTGGTAGCCCAGGAAGAACCGTTCCAGGTAGTCGCGAACACCGGCATGCCTGTTGAACGTGCCCCCGGTGGACGGGTCATCGATGACTGCCGTCGGGCTGAACAACGCCAGCGCCGATTCGATATCGAAGGCGTTGGTGGCAGTGATGAAGGCCACCACTGTGGCCTGCACGGGGTGAGGATGAGCGGCCGCTTGAGGTGCACGTTGAACAGCCCGTCGAGCGGTGGTCAGCACGTGTTTCATGCAGGTGCGCCTGTGCAGTAAGGGGGAATGCACAGGCTAGAACCGCCGGCCGCGGCGCGCCGCCCTGATCCTCGCCAATTCCTGCCTATTCCTGCTTTCCGCCTTGCCAGCCCTTGCCGGTGGGTGTCCAATGAGGCCATGGAAAACGCACTGGATGAACTGCGGCGCCTCGCGGCGCATGCCGAAAACCGCCGCACCGACACGGGCATTCCCCGCGTTGCCATGGTGCAGGGCGAGATCCCGGAGCATGCCCTGGCAGCCGTATACGAGCCGATGATCAACCTGATCCTTCAGGGCAGTAAATCCATGACGGTGGGGGAGAAGACCCTCCACTACGACCCGGCCACCTACTTCATCATGTCAGTGGATCTGCCGGCGGTGGGGGCCGTGCACCCGGCCAGCACCGGCGAACCGTACTTGGCGGTAAGCCTCACGCTGGACCCTGGCATCATCGCGGCGCTCCTGTGCGACACCACCGATGCCGCCACCGGGCGCAGCGAGCCCTCCACGCAGACCGAGGCGTTCAACGTCGCCGCCGTCACCCCTGAACTGATGGACGCGTGGGTGCGTATGCTGCGCCTGATGGAACGGCCGGGCGAGATACCTGCCCTGGCCCCGGCCTACGAGCGCGAGATCCTGTACCGCGTGCTGCAGGGACCACAGGGCTGCATGCTGCGGCAGCTGGCGACGCCGGATTCTGCGCTGGCGCGTATCAGCAGTGCCATCCAGCGCATCCGGAGCGATTACGCCAAACCGCTGCGCATCGCCGCATTGGCCGAACAGGTGGCAATGAGCGAGTCGGCCTTCCACCGCCACTTCAAGTCCGCCACCGCGCTGAGCCCGCTTCAGTACCAGAAGCAGCTGCGCCTGCTGCAGGCACGCCAGATCCTGGCGACGCAGGGAACAAGCGTTACCGCAGCCGCGCTGGATGTGGGTTATGAAAGCCCCACCCAGTTCACCCGCGAGTACGCGCGTGCCTTCGGTCTGCCACCCTCGCAGGATGCGGCGAGAATGATCGCAAGCCGGCGCGGGGAAATGGCGGGTTAGGTTCCATCCCGGCCATCAGCGCCGGTAGACACGGGCATCAGGGAGCTGCGGACTGCTTTCGACGCACGGCGTCGCACGCAGGTGCCGGTTGCGGGTTGACGTTCTTCAATCGCTCTTGAAGATCCTTCTGCGCGCGGCACATGAAGACCTGGAAGGCATCGGCCGACACCTGGGTGAACACGAACTTGGCCATACTTGCAGAATGGTCCGGGTAGACTTCGGCAATGTAGTAGCCGCCCGCTTCGAAGTCATGCGCAAAGTCCACTTCGCTGGTGACCCATCCGTCCCAGTACTTCATCTTGACCGTATTCTTGCCCGCAGCAATCTGCACTTCCCTTCCAAGGAGGGCACCGGGCTTCTTGCCGTTGATGGCAAGGATGAGCACCGGTGCGCCATTTAAGCGATTGAGCCCTGCGACCAGATGCGCCACAGGTTCGTTTGGCGGCGCCACGCGGATCGCCGAGTAATCCACCTTGCAGGAAGCAAGGAACAGACACACTACTACTGCTACGCACAGCCGAAGCGCACTTGTCATGGAGTCCACGCGGAAAGGGGTGAAAGGGGTCAACTGGGCTTGGAAGGCTTGGCACCGATCCCCACCGGGCCAATTGGCAAATCATAGCCGTAGTCGATTCGGTCGTATACGGCGCTTACTCAGGCGTTCTGCATACGAGTGCGGAGGCAGTTTCCGGCTGTACCATGCAGTAAGGCACTCCCTCTGGAGCGGATGCAATGAACATTGCGTGGCGCGTAGCGGCAATGATCGCCGTGCTATGCGGCGTGCTCTCGGCGTGGCTGTTGTTTACTGCCGGTGCCGGTACAAGGATGCTTGCTGGGGCGCAATTGTTCGTCGCAGGAGCGATATCGTCCGTCGTGTGCACGGGCATTGCAGCCACTCTGGAAGGCAGTCGAAGGCGACTGATCGGCGTAGCACTCGTGGGCGTCTACGGACTGGCGTTGCTGGGGTTCATGGCAGCGTCGGGCAATTTGCGTTGAGTGTTGGCTCCCAAGCGTCTTGGCCCTTCGGACCTGAACGCGGCATCCACTACTTGAATTTGCGCGTGCAGCCGAGGACAAGAGCAGATGGCTCTGGAATGCAGCTCCGGGGCTGACCTTGGATGGCCAGCCCCGGGATGCGCCAGGGCATTGGCAAGAGCGTGCTTACTGGATCAATCACCAGCCCCGCAGCCGATAGGTCACGACCGTCGGTCGTGACCCCCATCATCGCTGTAACCAGTTTCGACTCCCGGTCGTATGACCAGGGGATAAGGCCCGTTTCAATACGAGATGGACTTCGCCGCGACCTATAACCTCTGCATACCCGAGCCGCCGCGGGCCAGTATCAGACATCATCCAGACCGACATTCAAGAAGTGCGCTGAAGCAGCTGACCGAACGTGCCTCTAGCCGTCAACGAGCATGTTGAATTGCATAGTCTTGCTTCTTCTCGTCCCACTGAAGGCTCATACCAGATACCGCTGATGATTCATCGGCGAATACGCTGAAGAAGCCTACAAGGTCTTCGATCAGGAACTCATAAGCCCACTTGTGACGCATGTAGTCAGAGAAGACAAGCATGCCCTTGAAGGCTGTGCCTTCAGACCATGTCTGCATCCAGTAATAGTGAATAAGTTGGTTGCAAACAGCTGTGACGTCCAGCTCCACCGCCTCGGGGTTCTCAAGATCAAATCGATCTTCTGGAAATCCGGTGCCGATAACGGTGAAAGGCTTGGTGCCGATCTTCTTGTATCGAATTGCAGGTAGTCGAACGCTCCGAGCACGATCGTTCACTTTCGGCCGCTCGAGTAGCGAGCGGATCTGGAACGCCACCAGCATCAGGCGACGCTCAAAGAGTACAAGCTGCTTCTCAGACCACCTGCGATACTTTCGATGCCGTCTTAGCCATGCCACTTCCGCGCGTAGCTCTTGCCGCCAATAGGTTGAATCGATCATCTATCTAAGCTCTGTAGGATCTGCATTAAAGAATCTCACCATGCAGTCAATGCATCAATGGGACCGTGCGATCGTTCCGGCACAAGTCACTTCAGGGCACGATTCGATGACACGTCAGGAGAAGATACGAACGGCTAGCAATGTTGAGACTGCAAACGAGGCGAGCGAAATTGCGTCTACAGATAGGTCAATCCAGCTTCGCTCGTTGAGCCAAGCCCATAGTCTGTAGCTCCTTCTCTTCTGGAATTCCGAATCGTACTCTCCGACGTACATATGCCACGCACACCACTTGTTGACGAATGCAAGAGCAACCTGCAGCGCTACACCAACTAGGAATAAGTCGACGATCCATCCACTATGGTCGGACATCTTAAGCGCAACTGACAAATCGTTGTTTGTGAGGAAGAGTACCGGCGCACCAATGCCGTAGGCGACCAACCACGCCCGCAAAGTCTTTGCGTATTCCGAGTAATTTGCGAAGAACGCAATCTCGGCCTGGCTTTGAGGCGGCGCGGCTTCCGCGGCTACCGCTAACACGTTTCCTGATGGGAGCTTGTGCAGGCGGGACGGCACTTCCGTCTTTCGTGGCTTCATGAAGCTTCTCCGGTCATCTAACACGTGGGCTTGGTCATAGCGTGGAACTGCATCACCGTGAACGGATTGCTAGAACCTCAAGCTATTCACTTTCGTCATTCTGTTCCCAGCGCCTAGATTGCGATGGTGGCGAGCGCTCTGCTAGCACCTGCGTCGATGCGGAGAGTAGGTCAAGGGCCACGATGAGTAATCTGCACGTAGTCATGTACACAGTGAACTCTCAAAGTAGTGGAATGATTGCCAAGGCGAATCTGCGGATGCCTAGACGTGTCTTTTTCACGCCGCTTTACTCGAGGCTGTACGGCATAGACCAACGGACTATGGTCTAGAGGGCACGGCAATCGCAACAGTCCGATTCTCTCGCGCATAGATGCATAAGCTTGAGCCGGGATCCGAGTAGGTACAGAAGCGCTCAACCTGTTGTTCGCTGAGCTTTTCCTGCGAACTGTCGGCCTGACCGTAGCTGCGTGCGGGCGTCTTCCCCTTCGATTCTGGATATCCAATCGCTACCCGTTGAGCTTTAGACCCTTCAGTCTCTCGATCTCCTTGAGCGAATGTTGCCCAGGGGCGAACGACGAACGCGGATCGCGTCGATAGTACGGAACTCAGGGCAATGTCAGGATTAGAGGTAATCACCACCTCAAGTTGAGCATTTCCGGCTTGAAGCACGTTGGCCCTTCAGCGTACGTGTGGCTCGGTGCCGATTGAGGGCACCGCCCAGCGCACACCGAATTGGAGCGATAGCTGCTGCAAGCGAACGTCACCGACCCAGCCTTCAAGGCTCCCTCTAGGGCTCTCTGGCGCGGGGCGAAGGGACTAGGTCACAGCAATGTGGTTGGTGCTTCCTGTACGCCGACCTGTGTACTGCGAGGCCTACCTTTCGCGGTCGAAGCTCTTCTTGTGCTCGGGCGTCTTGATCATCTCAACCGATCTCTCTGTTGAGCGCGTCCGTGGCATATCCAAGAGCTGTTCCAGGGAGTCAGCCGAGCGAATCCGATAGCCTTGCGCCGTGCTGGCGACGGCCAACCACTGGGCGGGAGGTTCTCCACTCCCCATGATCTTCCTCATGGTGCTCAGCCGCCTGAGATAAGATTCAAGCACCGCTGGCGGTACGCCGAGCGGAGAGGTATTCCTATCAAGCCCCGTACAGTTGACCAGAAGATCCACCATCGCCGTTCCTTTGGTGGCTTGACCCTTGCTCGCATCGGGATCTCGGAGGAATGCGGCGTAGCGCAGCGCGCCAATCGTTACTTCATCCTGATCTTTCGCGCCAAAGCACAGGAAATGCGCCCTCTTGGCGATATCCTGCATGTGCTTATCCTCCAGATAGCGTTGAAGGTTGGCGGATGGCCACTTGCTGCGCTCGGATCGTGCAGCCTGCCAGCTGCGCTTGAACTCCAGCGCAACGCACCAGTCCGCTCCTGCGACTAGATCGCCAAAGGTGCCGTCAAGAGGGGTCTGCTGAAACAGATTCACCGGCAAAGGCTTTCCGGTTCTGCCGCTCTCGTAGCCCAATGCGTAGATGAAGGCACCCAAGAGCTGATTCTCGTAAGCGATGCCTGTACACGCAGCTGCTCGGAAATTGGTACTCAATCGCTTGTCTCCAGACGTCCTGATCGCCGTTGTCGGGGAGTGATCCCTCCAACACAGCGTTCGCGGAGCTTTGGTCTCATCAACTAGGGAGGGGGGCGGTCCCATCCTGGTGCCGCCCCTGACTCAGCTCAGCCCTTGGTCTTGGTGGGGTCAACCAATCGGTACGTCGATCCGCGGGTCGGAGTCGGCGGCAGCGGTTCACGGCGCACCACCGTGCGTTCGGCACCTTGACCTCCGCGAGGGCCAATGATCTGGTACTGGCCTGACGTCGGGGCGGGCTGACCTGGCTTGAGTCCACTGGGCTTGCTCATACTGGCCTCCTTGGGCGCTATCGGTATTGCATGAGTGGATGTTCGGTGTACCGAACAAGATGGAGTCTGCCTTGCATGTTCGCTACTGTCAAATATCTTGTTCGGTATAGTGCAACTTGAGATTGAACTGGCCTTATGCACAAACATGAACAAAGCGCTTCAGACCAAGGTCAAAGATCTTCGGAAAAAGTCCGGCCTGACACTCGACGCTTTGGCAGAAGCGACTGGCATCAGCAAGAGCTACTTGTGGGAAATCGAGAATCGCAAGGAAGCTCCCAGTCCCTCAGCTGAGAAGCTAGGTGCGATCGCCGGCGTCTTTGGCGTCACGGTCGACTTCCTGCTTCACGAAGAAGCCGGGAGCCCGGAGGAAAGGCACTTGGATGAGGCCTTCTTCCGCAACTACAGCAACCTTGAGCCAGAGGACAGGGAACGTGTCAGAAAGATCGTCGACAGCTTCAGAAAGGGATAGGTCTGCGGTACTCACTCCGTCGAAGGCCGCCTACAGGCTCACGAATCTGCTAAATGTCATTTCCCAAGCCCACGGCACGCCCAGGTTCCCAATAGACGTGCAGAGCCTGGCGTTGGAGGCCGCAAACATCTTCAAGTGGGATGACCCCATCACCGAGGTGCGTGGGGAAGCGATCAATAACTTCGACGGTGCCCTGTTTCCGGATGAAGGGCGTAAACGCTGGCTTCTCCTGTACAACAACGCCCTAAAGTCGCTAGGAAGGATCAAGTTCACCCAGGCTCATGAGCTAGGGCACTATTTGCTCCACCGTCATGATCGCGAGTTCTTTCAGTGCACCGACGAGGACATGGTCGATTTTGACTTGGACGAACGGGACATTGAAGCTGAGGCGGATAGCTTCGCGTCGACATTGTTGATGCCACTTGACGACTTTCGTTCGCAGATGGCTGATGAAGCCCATCTCGACGCCATAAGCGGTTGTGCCGAGAGATACGGCGTCTCACTCACCGCGGCACTGCTTCGTTGGCTCGAATACACCGAGCACAACGCTGTGATGCTAATTCACCGGGACGGGTACGTACTGAAATCGAAGGCAAGCCAGCCCGCATTTCGTTGTGGCGCGTTTTTCCCCTCACGGCGCAAGGTTATCGCTGTCCCGGGCGCTGTTCTTGCGTCTAGTGAAGTATCGAAGAACACGATAGGCGTTGAAACGGACGCAAAACTTTGGTTTCCACATGTAGCAAGTGGAACCACGCTTCGTGAAATGAAGATAACAGCAGACCACTATGATTTCGCGATATCACTGCTGGTTCTGCCGAGGGGAGCTTCTGCTTGGAAGCCGCGATTCCCAAGTGATAACTGACCGTTTCATTTATTGATACGCCAGCCGTCTCTCAGGCTTCGGCCGATCTCAACATTCACGTAGAGTAGACGAGCTCCGACTTCCAGCGTTCCAGACCAGCTCTACGTCGGGAACTTCAATGATCATGTCGTCACCCCCATTGTCCGCTTCGGCCAGAAGCGGATACCGGCCGCACGCCTCTACACCTTCCAGACTTTGCTGCCCAATGGAACTTCGTCATTATCAATGTTCGTCAAGAACATCTGCAACTTGTAGCCAACAAGTCGAAAGTGAACGAGCCTAACCTTGGCCACGGCGGTAATCGAAGAACCGTCAGGCCGTTCAACAAAAACGGAATACTCAGCGCCGCCCTCCGAATGCGGTCGTGAAAGATCAGGCGACAGCGCCAGCCCTAGGCCTTGAAGAGCAAAGCAGTCTTCAACTACTAGAAGTAGGTCCATATACGTTTGCACCAGGTGCCTTCTGGGGTCTGAAGCGAACTGTAAGCGCTGCTGGCCTAGCCGCCTAGCCTGAAACACTCGCTTCTGGCCAGAAGTGGACGCTCGCCCAAGGTCCCGACGCGCGATGCGTCACGGGAGCACAAACTCGCAGCGGGCGCACATCCGAATGCCGGCCGCAGCAGTATCGGGAATGTTCCGTATCTACTATCCCTACGTCTGCTCGCCACCCTAAGGCGGGCGCTACGAGTTGCACCTGCCCCTCGCATCAACGTTCAGCGCATGTGGGGTCGCTTGCGACTTCTCTTCTTTCGCGCGCTGGTCAATGAGTAGGTGCACTTGGCAAGACGGGGTGCCTTTGATTTCGGGACGCTGGTTCCAACAACTACCCCCTCAAGTGAGAGTTCCAGCTCACTTGCGTCACACCATTTGCCCGATGAATTGAACATACCGGTATGCTGACGAAGTACCAACTTCTCTTCATTTGAGCAGCTGTGCATCGTCTGGATTCGGGGCTTGATATCCCCTCGTTAGGTCTATGGAAGTACGAAGTTCTGCGTCGGGAGGGTGGCGAATACAACACCTCCTGGGAAATAAGTCACGCCGTCGACCTAGCGGATATCAACCTCCCGACTCCCTCGTCGCCGACGAGGGGTAACTTCCGATGGAGTAGACGCATGCGCAGTTCAAAGATGGATTCATGCAACGATCCTAACCAGCACGTTGGCCTTGGCTGGTATGCGCCCAAGAGCGTACGCATTTCCGCCCTTCAGCACCCCGCCGGGAACATCCTGCCACCGGGCGTGGCCATTCCCCATCTGTCGGTGTGCGGAATGTGGCTGGAGCGGCTGGGCTTCAAGGCGGGTCACCGTGTGTTTGTGGAAGTGGCACCCGGGCGTATCACGTTGAGGCTGGATGAAACGCCTGTGGCGTTGCCGTACCGGTACCGGAAGCACACGCCGAAGAAGGCCCGCTCTGGCGCCTTGCATCAGCAACAGTAGATGAGTCCCTGTGCCGACCAACGGTCGGCACCTACCAGGTAGGTCACG
>NZ_JBOHXV010000120.1:0-12941 GCF_050737075.1 Stenotrophomonas sp. | reverse complement strand
CTCATGAACGATGCGATCCCTGCGTGGGCCGGCCAACGGCCGGCGCTACCGGGTAACATTCCTTCCTCATGCAGTGGGGAATGTTCATGGACGTACAGACCGGAGGCGATGTGCCGCGGATGAAATGGGGTTGGCACTACCTGGCCTGGGCCGGCATTCCGCTGGTGATCGGCCTGGCGCTGGCGCGCTATGCCGGCCCGGAGCTGCCGGCGGCGGCTGCGGTGGCGGCGAAGGCCGACGCGGTGGTCGGCAGCGACTGGGCCCACCACCTGGCATCGCCGCTGGGGCTGTTCCTGTTGCAGCTGCTGGTGCTGCTGGTGGTCGCCAAGGGCGCCGGTGCGCTGCTGAAGCGGCTGGGCCAGCCCGCCGTGATCGGCGAGATGGCCGCCGGCCTGATGATGGGGCCGCTGGTGTTGGGCAGCCTGCTGCCCGACCTGCACGGCGCCCTGTTCCCGGCCAGCTCGCTGGGTCCGCTGGGCATGCTGAGCCAGCTGGGCGTGTTGATGTTCCTGCTGGTGGCCGGTGCCGAACTCGACCTGGGCGGCCTGCGTGGTCGCCGCCGTTTCGCGTTCACCGTCAGCCATGCCGGCATCGCCGTGCCGTTCGTGCTGGGCGTGCTGCTGGCGATCTGGCTGTACCCCGAACATGGTCCGCAGGGCGTGGGCTTTACCGCCTTCGCGCTGTTTGTGGGCATCTCGCTGAGCATCACCGCCTTCCCGGTGCTGCTGCGCATCCTGGCCGACCGCGGCATCACCCACACGCCGTTGGGGCAGACCGCCATCGCCTGCGCGGCGCTCGGCGATGCCACGGCCTGGTGCCTGCTGGCGTTGATCGTGGCGGCGGCGCAGGCCACCGGCTGGGTGCCCGCCAGCCTGAGCCTGCTGTGCGTGGTGGTGTTCGTCGCGCTGATGCTGGGTGTGGTCAAACCCTGGTTCTCGCGGCAGGTCATCCGTGCGGGCAGCGAAGGGCGCTGGCTGCTGGGCGTGCTGTTGCTGTCGCTGGCCAGCGCATTGGTGACCGAGGTGCTGGGCATCCATGCGCTGTTCGGTGCCTTCGCCGCCGGCGTGGCGGTGTCGTCCAACGCGCAGTTGCGGACCCTGTTGATCGAGAAGGTGGAGCCGTTCGCGGTCACCTTGCTGCTGCCGCTGTTCTTCGCCATGACTGGCCTGCGCATGCGGGCCGATGCCCTGCAGGCCAGCGACCTGCTGCTGTGCGCGGTGGTGATCGCGGTGGCCACGCTGGGCAAGCTGTTCGGTACCTGGAGCGCGGCCCGCAGCGCGGGCATGCCCAACCAGGAGGCGTGGAAGCTGGGTGCGCTGATGAACACCCGTGGCCTGATGGAGCTGATCGTGCTCAACCTGGGCTACGAACTCGGCTTCCTCGGCGACCGTCTGTTCGCGGTGCTGGTGATCATGGCGCTGGTAACCACGGCAATGACCGGCCCGCTGCTCAGCGCGATGGAAGGGCGGAAGGCGCGCGGTTGAGACGCGGGGCGACGAAACGGGCGGCCGAAACGTGCGGCCGAAACGTGCGACGGGGTAGAGCGGACTGTTGGTCCGCTGCCGTTGGCGGTGACTCGAAACACCCCGCGGGGAGCAGCGGACTAACAGTCCGCTCTACCCCGTCGGTCTATCGGTCTATCGGTGGGTCGGTGGCTCCAACCGCAACGTATAGCGCGTCTCGCCCGGCAGGAACGGCGTCGGTTTGCCGTGCACCCAATCCTCGTGGCCGGCGCCCCAGAACGGCGACAGCGGGTGGCCGCTCTGGCCACCGGGCATGTGGATGATGCCGTCGGCTTCGTGCCCCGGTGATACCACCATGCGTTGCGAGGCACCGAACGTCGGGCCCTGCACGCGCGGCATGTCGCGGTCACCGGGCAGGCGGTCCGCCGGCATGCACAGCCACGGCTTGGCGAAGGCGGGCAGGGCGCGACTGATCGGGTGGCAGATGGCGGCCGTGTTGCGCTCGCCCCAGGTCCGCTGGGCCAGGTCCGGTCCCTGTTCGGCCAGCTCAGCCTCCGCCTGCCGCGCGGCATCGGCCAGCAGCGCGTCCCAGCTTGGGTACGGCGGCGGCAACAGGTGCGTCGGACGCTCGCTCACCAGCGGCCACAGCACGCCTTCGATCTGCGGCAGCTTCGGCTCCAGGTAGTCGTCGCCCAGCCTGTGCCGCGCCGGCGCCAGCAGCGCGGCCGACACGATGTCCTGCACCTTGCTGCGGAATCCGCGGGTGATCCGGTAACTCACCGCATCGGCCGACGCGTGGTCCTCCCACTGCCGGCTTGCGGCCTCCAGGCGTTTCAGTGCCGGATCCTTGCTGCTACCGACCACCTGCCGCAGCAGCGTCCACCAGTGCTCCAGGAACACCGCGCGGTCGTCCAGCTGGATCGCCAGCAGGTCGTGCTCGCTGAAGCGCTGCTTTGCAGCGAGGTCGTCGCGGATCTGCCGACCGCGTGCGCCCAGGTCATAACCCGCGTTGCCCGCCACCGCGAGGTCGGCACCATCCAGCACGCGCCCGTTGGCGGTCCACAGCCGCTGCGTGGGCGGGTCCACCAGCGCCGGTGAGCCGTCGCCGCGGATCGCCCACGGCGCGCACGTAGCCGGTGCGATCGTGGTGGTGCCGTTGGGCGGGCACGCCGCCGCGCGGTCCGGGCGGGCGCCGATCAGGCGCCACGCGATCCGGCCGTGCTGGTCGGCCAGCAGCAGGTTCTGGGTAGGGATGCCGGCGCGGTCGGCGATCTGCAGCGCCTGGTCCAGGTCGCCTGCGCGGGCCATGTCGGCGAAATCCAGGCGCACCGCGCCAGGCAGCTGCGCGGTCCAGCGCAGCGCCTCGCCGCTGCCGTCGGGGCGTTCGTGCAGGATCGGGCCCCACGCGGTCTCACGCACGCGCAGCACCACGTCCGCGCCACCGGCCACGCGGATCCGCTCCTCATGCGTGGTGATGCCCTGCGCGCCGGCCTGCACCGCCACGAAGTCGGCGTTGTCGATGTAGCTGTTGGTGAAGCCCCAGGCCACATGTCCGTTGCTGCCGACCACGATCGCCGGCAGCCCGGGCAGCGAGAAGCCGCTGACGTCCACCCGGCCACCGGGCGCGGCCGGGTCGGGGTAGCGCAGCCGCACCCGGAACCACAGCGCCGGTGCGCGCAGGCCCAGGTGCATATCGTCGGCCAGGATGGCGCGACCATCGGCGGTCAGCGCGCCGGCCACCGCAAAGTTGTTGCTGCCGTGCACGTCCTGTTCTTCCCCACCGGTAGGTGACGACCGTGGGTCGTCACTCAGCCGCAAGGCATCCGCTGTCGGCAACACCGCATTGCCGCGTGCGGCCCCGAACAGCGGCGCGTCCCACTCGGTGCCATCGTGGCTGAGCAGCGCATACAGCGCCGGCGGCGCCACCTCGCGGATCCGGCGCATGGCCAGTTCGTTCTGGTTGGTGGGATCCTGCAGGTCCGCGTACATGGCCAGGCCGGTCAGCACCGAATCGGTGGCCGTCCATGCGGCGGGCGACTGGCGCAGCAGCAGGTAGGGCCACGGGCGCACGCGCAGGTCCTGCAGGCCGCTGTTGACGCCGTCCACATAGGCCTGCACCACCTGCGGGTTGCCGCCGACGGCCTGGGCGAGATGGGCGTCGGTGCGCGCGCGCAGGCGATGCACGCGCATGCGCTGGTCGACGGGGACGGCCGCCGCGCCGAACAGTTCGGACAGCTCCCCGGCGGCGGCGCGGCGCATCAGGTCCATCTCGAAGTAGCGTTCCTGCGCGTGCACCAGCCCCAATGCACGCATCGCATCGGCCTCGCTGGCGGCGTCGATGGTGACCACGCCGAGCGCATCGCGGGAGACGCTGGCCTCGGCCTGCAGGCCAGTCATGGGCTGCTTGCCCTCCAGGGTGGGCAGGCTGCCGCGCAGCAGCCACCAGACCGTGCCGATCACGACCACCACCAGCAGTACCAGCCCCCACCCGATCCACTTCAGCGCACGACGCATCCCCAGCTCCTGGTAGCGCCGGGCTCTGCCCGGCAGCAACGAATTCCCTGCAATGCGCCCTCAGGACACGGCCCTGCCTGCGCCTGCGCATGCAACTGATTCCGATTAGATCACGGCGATTCGGGATAGGGCACCATGACGTCCATCGATTCACAGGAGCTCCCCCATGAAAGGCCATCCCGACGTCATTGAATGCCTGAAGGAACTGCTGCGCGGCGAACTGGCCGCGCGCGACCAGTACTTCATCCACTCGCGCCGCTACGAGGACCAGGGTCTGTTCGCGCTGTACGAGCGCCTCAACCACGAGATGGAGGAGGAGACCCAGCATGCCGACGCGCTGCTGCGCCGCATCCTGTTCCTGGGCGGCAACCCCGACATGCGCCCGCACGGCTTCGAGCCGGGCGTGACCGTGGAAGAGATGCTGCAGAAGGACCTGGAAACCGAATACAGCGTGCGCAACAACCTGGCCGCCGGCATGAAGCTGTGCGAACAGCACCAGGATTACGTGAGCCGCGACATGCTGCTGGTGCAGCTGAAGGACACCGAAGAAGACCATGCCTGGTGGCTGGAGCAGCAGCTGAGCCTGATCAAGCGCATCGGCCTGGCGCTGTACCAGACCAGCAAGATGGAAGCGAAGGGCGCGTCAGCGCACTGAGCGGGTAGCGCCGGCCGTTGGCCGGCCCATGCAATTCGTCCGCCAGCCAGCCAACCGCCCGCCAGCGACGAACAAAAAAACCGGGGAAACCCCGGTTTTTTTGTGGGCGATGCGTTATTCCACCGACAACCCCTCAACCTTCTGCCACCCACGCGGCAGCAGGTGGCCACGCGTGGCGCGCGTGCCGACGTAGGCGTCCAGATCCTTGAACGACAGGTTCATGGTGCGTGCGCCGCTGCGTACCAGCAGCGTGTTGCCCGGGGCCACCGACACCACCGCGACCACCCGCTCGGTGGCGAGCTTGGCCTTGGGGATGTCGATGATCTTGTTGCCCTTGCCCTTGTCCAGTTCCGGCAGCTCGTTGGCCGGGATGGCCAGCAGGTTGCCCGAGCTGGTCACCGCCACGATGCGGTCGGTGTCCGGGTTGGCGACCACGGCCGGGGTCAACACCTTCGAACCCGAGGTCAGGTTGAGCATCGCCTTGCCGGCCTTGTTGCGCCCGGTGAGGTTCTCGAAGCGGGTCACGAAGCCGTAGCCGTGCGTGGACGCCAGCACGAAGCGGGTGTCGTTGTCGCCGCTGGCCAGGGTCATGAACGCGCTGCCCGGTGCGGGCGAGAAGCGGCCGGTGAGCGGCTCGCCGTTGCCTCGCGCCGAGGGCAGGGTGTGGATCAGCGTGGAGTACGCGCGGCCCTCGGTGTCCAGGAACGCCACCTGCTGGGTGCTGCGTGCACGCACCGAGCCGAGCAGGGCATCGCCGTCGCGGTAGGACAGCGTGGACGGGTCCATGTCGTGGCCCTTGGCCGCACGGATCCAGCCCTTCTCCGACAGCACCACCGTCATCGGCTCGCTGGGAACCAGTTCGGTCTCGTCGATGGCCTGCGCCGCACCACGCTGTACCAGCGGCGAACGGCGTGCATCGCCGAACTTCTTCGCATCGGCCACCAGCTCGTCGCGGATCAGCTTGCGCAGCTTGGTCTTGCTGTCCAGGATCGACTGGATCTTGTCGCGCTCCTTGGCCAGCTCGTCCTGCTCGCCGCGGATCTTCATTTCTTCCAGGCGCGCCAGCTGCTTCAGCTTGGTTTCCAGGATGTAGTCGGCCTGGTCGTCGCTCAGCCCGAAGCGCGCGATCAAGGCCGCCTTGGGCTCGTCCTCGGTGCGGATGATGTGGATCACTTCATCCAGGTTGAGGAACGCCACCAGCAGGCCTTCCAACAGGTGCAGGCGACGTTCGACCTTTTCCAGGCGGTGGGTCAGGCGGCGGGTCACGGTGGTGCCACGGAACTGCAGCCACTCGGCGAGCAGCATCTTCAGGTTCTTCACCTGCGGACGCCCGTCCAGCCCGATCACGTTGAGGTTGACCCGGTAGCTGCGCTCCAGGTCGGTGGTGGCGAACAGGTGGCCCATCAGCTGTTCGGCATCCACGCGGTTCGAGCGCGGCACCAGCACCACCCGCACCGGGTTGGCGTGGTCGGATTCGTCGCGGATGTCTTCCAGCCACGGCAGCTTCTTGGCACGCATCTGCGCGGCGATCTGCTCGATCACCTTCGACGGCGAGACCTGGAAGGGCAGCGCGTTGATCACGATGTTGGTGCCTTCCTTGAGGAAGGTCGAGCGCGCGCGCACGCTGCCGTAGCCGGTCTCGTACATGGTGCGCAGGTCGGCGGCCGGCGTGATGATCTCCGCCGCGCTCGGGTAGTCCGGGCCCTTCACGTGTTCCAGCAGGTCGCCGATGCTTGCGTCCGGATCATCCAGCAGGTGCAGCAGCGCGCTGACGATTTCGTTGAGGTTGTGCGGCGGCACGTCGGTGGCCATGCCCACGGCGATGCCGGTGGTGCCGTTGAGCAGCAGGTGCGGCAGCCGCGCCGGCATCCAGGTCGGTTCCTCCAGGGTGCCGTCGAAGTTCGGCGTCCAGTCGGTGGTGCCCTGGTTGATTTCGCCCAGCAGCACTTCGGCGATCGGGGTGAGCTTGGATTCGGTGTAACGCATCGCCGCGAACGACTTGGGATCGTCGGTCGAACCGAAGTTGCCCTGGCCTTCGATCAGCGGATAGCGGTAGGAGAACGGCTGGGCCATCAGCACCAGCGCCTCGTAGCACGCGCTGTCGCCGTGCGGATGGTACTTACCGATCACGTCACCGACGGTACGCGCGGACTTCTTCGGCTTGGCGGCGGCGTTCAGCCCCAGCTCGCTCATCGCGTAGATGATGCGGCGCTGCACCGGCTTGAGGCCATCGCCCAGGAACGGCAGCGCCCGGTCGAGCACCACGTACATCGAATAGTCCAGGTACGCCCGTTCGGCGTACTCGCGCAGGGGCAGCTGTTCAAAGCCGTGGAAGGCGGGGCGGGCAAGATCGGTCATGCGGCATTGTTACCTGTGGCAAGGGACGGCGACGGCTGTCGCCCTCGCAGGCGGTCGATTATCCGGATGCGGCCGGGGATGCCAAGCCGCGCGTGTTGGGAAGGGGCTGGTTGCCGCGTGCCAGGTAGCGCCCGGGCGGGCTGCCGAAGTGGCGGCGGAACACGGTGACGAAGGCGCTGGGGCTGCTGAAACCCAGTTCGTGCGCGATCGCCGAGACGCTGGCGCCGTCGGACAGGCGGCGCAGCCCTTCGGCCAGCCGCGCCTGCTGGCGCCATTGCGCGAAGCTCAGGGTGGTCTCGTCGCGGAAGTGGCGGGTCAGGGTGCGCGGCGACAGCCCGGCCCACTGCGCCCATTGCTCCAGGCTGCGGTCGTCGGCCGGGTCGGCGATCAGCTGCGAGGCGATCCGCAGCAGGCGGCGGTCGCGCGGCATGGGCAGGTGGGTGCGCTGGCGCGGCGCATGGCGCAGTTCGTCCAGCAGCACCTCCATGATGTGCTGCTGGGTCGCCGTGGCCGTCTCTGCCGGCGCCCAGGTGGTGACCCGCAGCGCCAGCGCCTGCAGCAGGTCCGAAATGCCCACCACGCAGGGCTCGGCGGGCAGGTCGTGGGCCAACGCCGGGGCGATGACCACCCCCCAGCCCCGCAGCGGCCCGCGGATGTCGACCGTGTGCGGCTCGCCCGGCGGCATCCAGCCGGCACAGCCTGGGGGCATCGACCAGGTGCCGTGCCGGGTGCGCACCGTGAGCAGGCCGGCTTCCACGCAGATCAGCTGGGCGCGCAGGTGTGCGTGCCAGTCCACTTCCCGGTCCAGCCCGCGCGGGCTGTCCACCCGGAAGCCGAGCACGCCCAGCCCGTCATCACGCTCGAACCAGTCCAGCACGTCGGTGCGGATCTGGATGGCGGGATCGTCCGTTGGCCTGAAAGTGTTATCCATTGTCCATATTGTAATACCGGGCCAGCCGGGGCGGCCATTAAGGTAGCGGCCTCCCATCGTTTCGTCTGCTGCAACACAGCATTTTGTTCCATTTTGAATATTTCTATTGAGAAATATATTTTTTGGAAGAGAATGCTCTCCCATGATCTGTCCTGATGCCAATCCCCCCAGCTTCGGCCTGCTGCTGCGCCAGGTGCGCGACGGCCTGGTGCGCCAGCTCGACACGTCGATGGCCGAGGAAGACCTCGGTATCGGCTTCACCCACTACCTGGGCCTGAAGGTGCTCGCGGCCCGTGCCCCGTGCACCGCCAACGAGCTGGCCCAGGCCCTGGACCAGGTGCCCAGCGCGGTGACCCGCCTGCTGGACAAGCTGGAAGCGCTGGGCTGCGTGCGCCGTGAACCGCATGCGCAGGACCGGCGGGCGCTGCAGATCGTACTGACCGACCAGGGCCGCCAGCTGTGGGCCCGGCTGAAGCTGCGCGGCGACCAGACCATGGACGACGCCATGCGCGACCTGTCCGCGGACGAGCGCGCGCTCCTGCTTTCCCTCATGACCCGTGTACGTGACTCCCTCAATACGCCATGACTCCTACAACTGATCGCACCTCATCGCTGCGCCCGCTGCGGCCGGTGCTGCTGTCCGTGCTGGCGCTGGCGCTGGCCGCTTGTGCCAGCACCGGCGGCCTGCAACCCAAGGGCCAGCTGGTCGACGCCGACAGCCTGCAGACCCAGCGCACCCTGGCCGGCCACAGCCTGAGCCCGGCCGCGTTCCCGGCCACCGACTGGTGGCGGGCGCTGAACGACCCGCAGCTGGACGCGCTGATCGCCGAAGGCCTGCAGCGCAATCCGGGCCTGGACGCGGCCGATGCGCGCCTGCGCCAGGCCCGTGCCCAGATCGGCACCGCGCATGCCGACCGCCTGCCCAGCGTGTCCGCCTCCGGCGGCTACACCGGCGTGCGCCTGCCCGAATCGATGGTCGGTGACGAGCTCGGCGGCAGCTATGCCGGCAGCGGCCAGGCCTACCTGAGCGTCAGCTACGGCGTCGACCTGTGGGGCGGCAAGCGCGCCGCCTGGGAAGCGGCCGTGGACAGCGGCCATGCCGCTGCCGTGGACGCACAGGCCGCGCGACTGAACCTGTCGGCCGGTATCGCCGAGGCGTATGCGCAGCTCGGTTACGCCTGGCAGCTGCATGACGTGGCCAGTGAAGAGCTGGACCGTTCGCAGAAGACCCTGACCCTGACCCGCCAGCGTCGCGCGGCGGGCATCGACAGCGACCTGCAGACCCGCCAGGCCGAGGCCCGCATCCCGGCCGCGCAGCAGCAGTTGCAGGCCGCGCAGCAGCAGATCGACGAGGCCCGCACCGCGCTGGCCGCGCTGGTCGGCCAAGGCCCGGACCGTGGCCTGCAGATCGCACGCCCGCAGCCGCTCAACCCGCTCGCGCTGCAGCTGCCGGGCGTGCTGCCCAGCGAGCTGCTCGGTCGCCGCCCGGACATCGTGGCGGCGCGCTGGCGCGTGGAAGCGGCCGGTCGCGAGATCGACGCGGCCAAGGCCAAGTTCTATCCCAGCCTCAACCTCACCGCGCTCGGCGGCGTGGTGGCCAGTGAAGTGGACCAGCTGCTCAAGAGCGGCTCGACCTTCGCCTTCATCGGCCCGGCGCTGAGCCTGCCGATCTTCGACGGTGGCCGCCTGCGCGCCAACCTGGACAAGACCGACGCGCAGTACGACCTGGCCGTGGCCGACTACAACCAGTCGGTGGTCAGCGCGCTGCGCGAGGTGGCCGACCAGGTCAACGCGGTGCGCTCGCTGGCCGAGCAGGCCGCCTCGCAGGCGCAGGCCGTGAGCACCGCACGCGCCGCCCACGACCTGGCGCAGCAGCGCTACAAGGCCGGCATCGGCAGCTACCTGGACGTGCTCAGCGTGGAAGCCCAGCTGCTGCAGTCGCAGCAGCAGCTGGCCTCGCTGCAGTCGCGGCAGATCCTTGTTTCGGTTCGGCTGAGCCAGGCGCTGGGCGGGGGCTTCACTCCGTCCGGCGACACCGCCCCGCTCGCCACCGCCCCCGAATCCACGCATTCCTGAGATACCTCCCATGAGCCAGACTTCCGCTCCCGCTGCCGCACCGGCAGCTCCCTCCCGTCGCGGCAAGCTGCTGCGTGGCCTGCTGGCCATCGTGGTGCTGCTGCTCGCCGCCGCGGCGCTGTGGTACTTCATGTTCGGCCGCTGGTTCGAAGAAACCGACGACGCCTACGTGCAGGGCAACCAGGTGCAGATCACCCCGCTGATCACCGGCACCGTCGTGGCGATCAACGCCGATGACGGCATGCGCGTGGAGCGCGGCCAGCTGCTGGTGCAGCTGGACCCGGCCGACACCGAGGTGGCACTGCAGCAGGCCCGCGCCAACCTGGCCCGCACCGTGCGCCAGACCCGCGGTCTGTACCGCAGCGTGGAAGGCGCGCAGGCCGAACTGAGCGCCCGCCAGGTCACCCTCAACCGCGTGCGCGAAGACTTCGCCCGCCGCAAGGGCCTGGCCGCCACCGGCGCCATCTCGGACGAAGAGCTGGCCCATGCCCGCAACGAACTGGCGGCGGCCGAGGCGGCCGTGGCCGGTTCGCGCGAGACCTTCGAGCGCAGCAATGCGCTGGTCGATGACACCGTGATCGCCACCCAGCCGGACGTGGAAGCCGCTGCGGCGCAGCTGCGCCAGGCCTACCTCAACAACGCCCGCGCCGGCATCGTCGCGCCGGTCAGCGGCTACGTGGCCCGTCGCTCGGTGCAGGTCGGCCAGCGCGTGCAGCCGGGTACCGCGCTGATGGCGGTGGTGCCGACCGAGCAGATGTGGGTGGAAGCCAACTTCAAGGAAACCCAGCTGCGCCACATGCGCCTGGGCCAGGAAGTGGAGCTGCGCTCGGACCTGTACGGTGGTGACGTGAAGTACAAGGGCCGCATCGACAGCCTGGGCCTGGGCACCGGTTCGGCGTTCTCGCTGCTGCCGGCGCAGAACGCCAGCGGCAACTGGATCAAGATCGTGCAGCGCGTGCCGGTGCGCATCGCCATCGATGCCAAGCAGCTGGCCGATAACCCGCTGCGCATCGGCCTGTCGATGAAGGCCGAGGTGAGCCTGCGCGACCAGAAGGGCACCGTGCTGCCGACCGCCACGGCCAAGGGCCAGGTGTTCGACACGGACGTGTACGCCAAGCAGCTGCACAGCGCCGACGATGTGATCCACGAGATCATCCAGAGCAACCTGCCGCGCTCGGCAAAGGCCAGCTGAGGTCCCCATGTCCGCACAAGCTCCCGCCGCGCCCGGTAATCCGGGTGCGCCGTCGGCGCCGGGTGCGACCGGCGCGTTCCGGCCGGCCAATGTCGCGCTCTGCACGGCTGGCCTGGCCATGGCCTCGTTCATGCAGGTGCTCGACACCACCATCGCCAACGTCTCGCTGCCGACCATCGCCGGCAACCTTGGTGCCAGCTCGCAGCAGGCGACGTGGGTCATCACGTCGTTCGCGGTCAGCACGGCAATCGCGCTGCCGCTGACGGGCTGGTTGAGCCGTCGCTTCGGCGAAACCAAGCTGTTCATCTGGGCGACGCTGTCGTTCGTGATGGCCTCGCTGCTGTGTGGCCTGGCGCAAAGCATGGGCATGCTGGTGGTGTCGCGCGCGCTGCAGGGTTTTGTCGCCGGCCCGATGTATCCGATCACGCAGTCGCTGCTGGTCTCGATCTACCCCCGCGAGAAACGCGGACAGGCGCTGGCGCTGCTGGCGATGATCACGGTGGTGGCGCCAATCTGCGGTCCGATCCTGGGTGGTTGGATCACCGACAATTACAGTTGGGAATGGATTTTCCTGATCAATGTGCCACTGGGCATTTTCGCGGCGCTGGTGGTCGGCAATCAGTTGAAGGGCCGGCCGGAGCACATTGAAAAGCCGAAGATGGACTATGTGGGCCTGATCACGCTGATCATCGGCGTGGGTGCGCTGCAGCTGGTGCTGGACCTGGGCAACGACGAGGACTGGTTCAGTTCGCCGACGATCGTGGTGCTGGCCTGCGTGTCGGTGGTGGCGCTGGCGGTGTTCCTGATCTGGGAGCTGACGGACAAGGACCCTATCGTGGACCTGCGCCTGTTCCGCCACCGCAATTTCCGCGCCGGCACGCTGGCGATGGTGGTGGCCTACGCGGCATTCTTCAGCGTATCGCTGCTGATTCCGCAGTGGCTGCAGCGTGACATGGGCTATACGGCGATCTGGGCGGGCTTGGCAACGGCGCCGATCGGCATTCTGCCGGTGATCATGACGCCGTTCGTGGGCAAGTACGCGTCACGCTTCGACATGCGCTGGATCGCGTCGTTCGCGTTCGTGTTCCTGTCGTTCACCAGCTTCCTGCGTTCGGGCTTCAATCTGCAGGTGGACTTTGCGCATGTGGCGGGGGTGCAGCTGATCATGGGTATCGGCGTGGCATTGTTCTTCATGCCGGTACTGCAGATCCTGCTGTCCGACCTGGACGGCCGCGAGATCGCGGCAGGCTCCGGCCTGGCCACGTTCCTGCGTACGCTGGGCGGCAGTTTCGCGGCGTCGCTGACGACGTGGCTGTGGGCCCGCCGCACGCAGGAGCACCACGCGCACCTGACCGAAAGCATTTCCGGCTACACGCCGGGCATGCAGGAGAAGGTGGCGGCGATGGGGCAGGGCGACCTGCAGCATGGCGCGGCGGCGTTGAACAACATGATCAACCACCAGGCATCGCAGATGGGCTTCAACGACATCTTCTTCCTGCTGGGCTGGATCTTCCTGGCCATCATCGCCTTCCTGTGGCTGGCCAAGCCGCCGTTCGGCGCCGGTGCCGGCGCAGCCTCCGCCGGCGGGCATTGATGCACTGACCTGATGAAACAAAAAACCCCGCTGAAAGGCGGGGTTTTTTGTGTATTGCGAACAGCCAACAGCGAGCAGCAGCGTTTCAATTCTTCCATGCTGGGGCGGCCGACGGGCAGCCCCGCTCCGGGACACGCCGCAAGTACGTCCTTGTAGGC
>NZ_JBOHXV010000119.1:0-13102 GCF_050737075.1 Stenotrophomonas sp. | reverse complement strand
GGTCACGACCGTTGGTCGTGACCGCATGCCGGCCGACAGCAAGCCCGGTCAACGAAAGGAACTCCACCATGTACCATCTGTTTCTGCTGGCGCTGCTCGCGGCGCCGGCCATTTCTCCTGCTGCCGACATCGACGCCGGCCGTGACTGGCAGCCCGGCGACCACCATGTACACAGCGAGTGGAGCGTGGATTGGGACCGCAGCACCACGCCGCCCACGCCGATTCGCGGTGGCGACTCGTCCTACTCCCGCACCCGTAATGCCGAGCAGGCACGCCACTTCGGGCTGCGCTGGATGGTGCACACCGACCACGGCGGCCCCGGCCACTCGGCGGTGACCCGCGACCATGCGTACCCGGCGCTGTTGCTGGCACGGCAGGCGGTACCGGAGGTCATCCAGTTCAACGGCATGGAGTTCGACGTGCCAGCCGGCGAGCATGCCTCGCTGATCATCGCGCCGGGTCCGCAGGAGGGCGAACAGCTGTTCGCGATCGAGCGCGATTACAGCCGCGGTGAACCGCTGCAGGACGGCAGCCGCGATACCCACCAGCACATGCTGGATGCCTTGGCGCATATGCGGGAGTTGCGTCCGTTGCCGCTCATGCTGATCAACCACCCCTCGCGTACCGCGACCGGGGTGGGGCAGTGGGGGGAGGTCGAACCTGCGGAGTTGACTGCCTGGCATGACGCCGCGCCCCAGGTGCTGGTGGGCATGGAAGGCGCCCCTGGGCACCAGGCCACCCGCACCGAGCGCGGGCTGTACCGGAATGCTGCCGCACCCACCTTTGGTGGCTTCGACCAGATGACCACGCAGGTCGGCGGGGTGTGGGACCAGATGCTTGCCGCCGGCACGCGTTTCTGGATCACGGCCAGTTCGGATTCGCATGTGAACGTGCGCGATGGTGGCAGCGACTTCGACCCGGGCGAGTACAGCAAGACCTACGTATGGGCGCGCCCGGAGGCCGACGACATCCTCAGTGGCGTGCGCGCAGGCCGCATGTTCGCGGTGACCGGTGACCTGATCGACGCGCTGGAGCTGACGGTGCAGGCCGCCGATGGCAGCGGCGCTGTGGGGCGGATGGGCGATTCCCTCACGCTTGCAGCGGGTACGCCGATGCGGGTGGAGCTGCGCGTGCGTGCACCCGAAGGGGCGAACGCGGCCGGACAACATCCGGCGTTGCAGCAGTTGCAGTTGATCGTCGGCAGTGGCGATGGAAAGGCCCCGCAGATGCAGACCCGGCGTTTCACCGCGAAGGAGTGGCAGCAGGACGGCGCGTGGTACCAGGTGTCATGGCAACTGCCCGCACCGGCCGGTGGTGGCTTCGTGCGCGCCCGTGGCAGCAATACCGATGAGCCGACGCCGCTGGCCGACATCAAGGGTGAAGGTCCCTGGCAGGACCTGTGGTTCCATTCCAACCCGGTATTCATCAGTCGGTGACGCAAGGGCCGGCCTGCGGCCGGCATTTCCAGTCATTGTCATGCGTCCCCGGGCGTTGCAGCTGTCATCGGCAGTCGTTTGGAAACCGACTCTACCTGGTGCGCGGCTGCTGCAATTCCCGCAGCGCGTCGGGCGCCGGTAGGGTCGCATCCCAATCGACTGCAGTGGATGCTTCAACGTTCGATGGCGGCATGACAACAACCGGCATCAGCAGTTCACCCCCGTGAACGCCATGGCAGGGCGCCTGCACGACCCGGTCACGGGCGCCCGGCGACGCTTGTGCAACACATTCACCGCGGACCCTGTCGATGACCACGCTGACCCTGCACGACCTGGCCAAGAAGATGGCCGGTATCGACTTCGCCATGCTGCAGACTTTCGCCCCCAATCACGAGATCGCGGGCCGGCCCATGAGCAACAACGGCGACGTCGATTATGACGGCGACAGCTGGTTCTTCGCCCTCGACAGCACCGACATGGTGCGCGAACTGCAGGCCGAGCCGAACGTCGCCCTCAGCTTCACCGGCAGCAAGGGCCTGCTGGGCAAGCCACCGCTGTTCGTGTTCGTCCAGGGCAAGGCCAGGCTGGTGCGCGACAAGGAGGTCATGCACGACCATTGGAAGAAGAGCCTTGAGCGCTGGTTCGAGCAGGGCGTGGATACGCCCGGGCTGGTGCTGATCCACGTACACGCGCACCGCATCCATTACTGGGACGGCGAAGACCAGGGCGAAATCCAGGTCTGATTCCCAGCGCCGCGCCGGCCACGGGTGAAGGGCGGGCAGCGCCCATCCTGTAGGATGGGACCGTCCCACGCCGTTTCGCGCGTCCTGCGCGGCCGTGTTCCGGTCGCCCGCTTCGCTCCCCTTTCGAGCCGTCCGTCAGTCTTGATGGACCGGTTCTCCGTGTTTCATGGAGCGCACATGCCGGGCTATACCACCCGCATTCTCACCATTCCTGTCGGCGGCCACGACTTCCGCATCCGGGCCCTCAGCGATCTGCAGCAGTTCGCCGACCCCACCGGCCGCGCCGAGCGTGCCGGCATCCATTCCTCATTGTGGAGCCTGTTCGGCCAGATCTGGCCGGCCGGGCGGGTGCTGGCCGACGCCATGAGCCAGTTCGACATCGCCGGCAAGCGGATTCTTGAACTGGGGTGCGGCTTGGGCCTGGCCAGTCTGGTGCTGGCCCAGCGTGGCGCCAACATTGTGGCCAGCGACCATCACCCGCTGGCCGAGTCCTTCCTCGCCTACAACGCCGGCCTCAACGACCTGCCGTCGGTGCACTACCGCGATCTGCCGTGGGAGCTGCCGGATGCGACGCTGGGCAGGTTCGACGTGATCATCGGCAGCGACGTCCTGTACGAGCGCGGCCATGGCGTGCAGATCGCCGCCATGATGGAACGGCACGCCAAGCCCAGCGCGGAGCTGCTGATCACCGACCCGGGGCGCGGCAACCTGGGCGGGTTTTCGCGCGCGATGACCACGCAGGGCTACGAGGTGGAGGAGCTCAGCGGCTTCGGTGAAGACGAAAGCGCCTCGCCGGGGCGCGGCCGGCTGCTGCGCTACGCCCGCACCGCGTAACGACACGCCCTGCGTGTCCCAGGGATGCATGAATCACGAGCCGCGTAGCGACACGCCATGCGTGTCCCAGGGGATGCATGGATCAGGCGCAGCGTAGCGACACGCCACGCGTGTCCCAAGGGATGCGTGGATCGGGCGCCACGAACGGACACGCACGGCGTGTCCCTACGATGACATCGCCTGCAGGTGACCTGTCGTAGGCTCTAAACCCATGACCAATCCACCCCCGGCCACGCCGACCCGCTCCATGATCGTTGCCGGCCTGTCCACGGTAGTGGAGTGGTACGACTTCACCCTGTATCTCTACCTGGCCACGGTCCTGTCGCGGGTGTTCTTCGGCGGTGGCGAGAGCGCATTGCTGGCCACCCTGGCGGGGTTTGCCGTGTCCTACCTGATGCGCCCGCTGGGTGCGCTGTGCTTTGGCCATCTGGGTGACCGCTTCGGCCGCCGCTACATGCTGCTGGCGTCGATGGCCCTGATGACCGTGGCGATGCTGGCCACCGCGCTGCTGCCCACCTTCGACAGCATCGGCGTCAGCGCCGGCGTGCTGCTGTTGCTGCTGCGCTGTGTCATGGCGTTCTCGGTCGGCGGCGAATACACCGGGGTGGTGGCCTACCTGCTGGAAACCGCGCCGCCTCGCCGCAGGGGACTGGTGACCTCGCTGGCCTCGGCGGCCAGCGAAGTAGGGGCGCTGCTGGCGGTCGCGCTGTCGGCGTTGACGGTCGCGCTGCTGAGCACCGCGCAGCTGGATGGCTGGGGGTGGCGGATTCCCTTCCTGGTCGGCGCGGTACTGGCCGGGGCGATCCTGCTGGCGCGCTCGACCATGCACGAATCGCCCGAGTTCGAGCGGCAGCAGGCGGAAGGCACGGTGCCGACCTCGCCGATCCGCGATACCTGGCGTTTTCATCGCGCGGCGGTGGCGCGCACCTTCGCGATTTCCGCGCTGGGGTCGATCACCTACTACGTCGGCATCACCTATGTGCCGGCATTCCTCGGTTCTGCCGGTGGCGTCGGCGAATCGCAGGCGCTGTGGCTGTCCACCGTGGCGGCCGTGGCCGTCATCGGCGTGACGCCGCTGGCCGGCGCGCTGTCGGACAAGGTCGGGCGGCGACCGGTGCTGATCGGCCTCGCGGTATTGTCTGCATTGCTGCCGTTGACCATGTTCGGGCTGATGGCGAAGGGAAGCGTCGTCCAGATCGCCGTGGCGGCCGTGGTGCTGGCCTGCCTGGCCGGGGGTGTCAGCGCCGTTGCCGCACCGGCCACCGCCGAGCAGTTTCCCGGCGAAGGCCGGCTCAGCGGCCTGGCGCTGGGCGTGACCATGGCCACCGCCTTCTTCGGCGGCGCCACCCCGCTGCTGGCCGAACTACTGGTACGCCACACCGGCTGGGCGGCCGCGCCGGGCGCCATGATCGCCGCCGTAGCGCTGCTCGTGCTGCCGGTCCTGTGGGGCCTGCGAGAAACGCGCCCAACGTAGAGCCACCCCATGGGTGGCTGCGAGATGCCCAATCGAAGCGCAGCCACCCATGGGGTGGCTCTACGGCGGGATGTTACGTCCCGCCTTCCGTCGGCAACGGCGCCGGCACATTCAACAACCCGCCCGCCGCCACATACGCCGCCAACGCCTGCCCCTGGCTCAGCAGGTGCCGCTCCATCGTGCGCTCCGCCGCCTCTGCATCACGCTGCCGGAAGCACTCCATCAACTCGCGATGCTCCGCCAGCGACTGCGCCGTACGCCCCGGCGTCAACAACTGCCGCCCACGGTGCATCTTCAAAATGCGATGCAGATCGTGCGTGATCCGGATCAACCACGGATTTCCAGCGTAATGCTGCACCGTCTCGTGAATCAGATAATTGTTGCGGTAGTAGTCCGCGATATTGCCGTCCGCCGCCGCCGCTTCCATCGCCGCATGCAGCGCTTCCAACTGCTGCACACCGGCGTCGTCGATATGCTTCACCGCCTCATGCGCGCAACGGCCCTCCAGCATCGCCATCACCGGAAACAGCTGGTTGAGGTCTTCCAGCGTCAGCCGGGTCACCCGCGCGCCACGCCCCGCATCAATCTGCACCAGCCCCTCGGCCGCCAACAGCTTCAACGCCTCACGCAGCGGCGTACGGCTGATCCCCAGCTCCTCGCAAAGCCCCGGCTCATCGATCCACTCCCCCGGCGGCAAGCGGTAGTCATAGATGCGCTCACGCACGTGCTCCGCGACCTCCTCATAAAGAGGAGCACGCTTCTTCGAAGAACGCGGAGCAGGGGCAATGGCCATCAGCGAATTGTATGCCTTCTTTTCCAAGGCCACCGACACAGTCTCTAAGGCGGGTCGGGGCGGGGTTGCGGGGGTGTGAGCCGCATGGATGCGGCGACCAAGCCTACATGGACGTACTTGCGGCGTCCCCCGTAACCCCGCACCGTCCCGCCACGCCGCAGGGATACCGGCAAAAGGCTGTGGCCGTTGCTGTCGCTTCGCCCTTACATCCAACCCGGCACAACAAACACCAGCCACGCCAGCAGCGGCCCGAACGCCACCACCAGCCCGCTGTAGACCAGGAAGCGGCGGAACAGCGATTCGCGCTCTTCCTTCGCGGCCGAGGCCACCACCAGCGCACCGTTGGTCGAGAACGGACTCACATCCACGATCGTGGACGACACCGCCAGCGCGCAGATCACGCCCGCCGCGCCCAGATGACCCTGCAGCAGGAACGGCACCGCCAGCGGAATCGTGGCGCCCAGCACCGCCGCCGATGACGCGAATGCCGACACAATGCCGCCCACATAGCAGACCAGCAGCGCACCCAGCAGCGGTATGCCGATGTTCGACACCCCATTGCCGATGAAGTCCACCGAACCGGCCTTCTCCAGCACCCCCACATACGTCACCACACCGCAGATCAGCAGCACCGTCGACCAGCTGATCCCATCCACCGCGCCCTTCTGGCTGGTCGGCGAGAGCAGCGCCAGCACCACCGCCACCGTGATCGATACCAGGCCCACATTGAGGTTGTAGATCAGCGCCGCCACGCCCAGCCCGACCAGGCCGACCAGCGTGAACAGCCGCTCGCGGGTCATCCCCACCGCATCCAGCGCATCCGGATCGTTCGACAGCGTGCCGCCGCCGGCCGACACCAGCGCGCCGTGACCTTCGATCGCGAACTGCCGCGACGACGCCTGCGGGCCACCGGCCAGCGCCAGCTCCGCGCCACCCACCGCCACTGCACCGCGCCGCATCAACGCTACCCCGCCGAACGCGAAGAAGCAGATGATCGCCATCATGAAATTGAAGCCCAGGCTGGTCAGGAAGACCGCCATCTCCGTCACCTCCAGCCCTGCCTTCTGCACCACCCCGTTGGTGATGCTGCCGTACACACTGATCGGCGAGAAGCCGCCGGCCTGCGCGCCATGGATCACCAGCAGGCCCATCAGCAGCGGATTGATCTTGTACTGCTTGGCAAAGCGCAGCGCGACCGGCCCGATGATCGCCACCGCCGCCGGGCCCAGCGCACCGAAGGCCGTGAGCACCGCCGTGATCACGAACATCACCCACGGAATGGCCACGATGCGCCCACGCACCGCCCGTACCGCCCAATGCACCAGCAGGTCGATCGTGCCGTTCTTCTGCGCGATGGCGAACAGATACGTGATGCCGACCAGCGTCAGGAACAGGTCGCCGGGGAACCCGCCGAGCACCTCCTTGCCTTCCATGCCGACGAAAATGCCGCCGATGATGAACGCCAGCGCGAAGGCCACCGCGCCCATGTTGATCGGCAGTGCCGTGGCGACGATGAACATGATCACCAGACCGATGATCGTTGCAATTTGTGGACTCATGCGCCCTCCCAGACACGTGATTCGCGTACCGCATGGATGGGAACCCGCCATCCCGGGATGTGGCGTGCTACAGGTGGAGCCGACCGCTCATTGCACGCGGCCCAGGGCGCTGTGCACCCAGGCCGCCGCACCGTCCAGGTGCTGGAATTCTTCGACTGCGCGCACTTCGCAGCACGGGTAGGCGCTGGCCACCATGCGCGCCAGCGCGGTGCCCGGCCCGAGCTGCAGGAACACCCGCGCGCCGCGCTCGAACAGCTGGCGCATCAGCTGCGCCCATTCGATCGTCTGCGCCAGCTGCGCCGACAGCGTCTGCACCATGCCGGCGCGGTCACGCACCAAGCGTGCGTCGATGCCGGCCAGCACCGGGATCTGCGGGCGCCGCCAGTCGATTGCATCAAGTGCAGCCGCGAATGCGGGAACCGCCGCCTGCAGCAACGGCGTGTGCGAGGGCACCGCTACCGGCAGCGGACGGATCTCCGCGCCGGCGGCACGCGCTTCGTCTGCCAGCGACTGCAGGCCGGGCAGGGTGCCCCCCAGAATGAAATGGTCGCGCCCATTGGCGATCGCCACATGCACGGCATGCGCCACGCACAGCGACTCCACCCGCGCGCGATCCAGCCCAAGCACTGCCTGCATGCCGGCGCCGGCAGGACTGGCGGCATCCATGAAGCGTGCACGCTGCGCCGCCAGTGCCAGACAGGACCGCGTATCGATGCTGCCGGCGATGGCATGCGCCGCCAGTTCTCCAATGCTGTAACCGGCCACCATGCCGGGCGTCGGCAGCAGTATGCGAAGTGCCTGCCACTGCGCCAGGCTGGCGGCGCACAGCAGCGGCTGCGCCAGCGCGTTGTCGAAGCGCGCCTCCGCACCTGCCGCGGCGAACACGTCCTGGCTCAGCACGTCACTCACGCCGTCGAGCACATCACGCGCGGCCGCGTTGTCGCGTACCCGGTCGAACATCGCCGGATGCTGCGCGCCCTGGCCGGGGCAGAGCAGGGCCAGGCTCATACGGCCTCCTGCTGCAGCAGGAACCAACTGCAGGCCAACAGATCGGCACTGCCGCCCGGGCTGAGCCGGCGCGCCACGAACGCATCGCCGAGCTGCTGCAGGCGCGGGCGCCAGCCCACTGCAAACGCGCCGCCGTCGGCAATGAAGGCCGCCGCCTCGCTGCGGGCCCAGTGCAGGCCGTCGGCGCCACCCCGGTGCAGCAGATTGAGATCATCCACCTGGGCGATCAGCGTCATCAGCGTGTGGCACAGCGCCGCCTCACGCGGAAGACCCGCCGCCAGCGCACGGCGCAGCGTGGGCAATGCCAGCGCACGCAGCACCGGGTAGCCGGCGGCGGCTTGTTCTCTCACCCCGGCAATGCGGTGCAGGGCACGCGCACGTTGTCCCGGGCTGTTCGGGTCCAGCGGCGCGGCCATCAATGCCGCCGACCACTGCTGTACGGCCACGCAGACCTGTTCGGCCGAGGCCGGCTGCCCGCTGCTGCGGCAGCGCGCGGCGGCGGCCACCAGCAGGCCGAGACTGAAGATGGCCCCGCGATGCGCATTGACCCCACCCGTCGCGCGCAGCATCGCGCCTTCGGCATTCAACCCCAGCGTACGCAGCGTGGAAAATGGCGCATCGTCGGCCCCGGCCAATGCGATGCCGCAGAAATAGTGGCGCAACGCGAACAGGCTGCGCAGGAACGTCCCGGCATCCATGTCGTCATGGCTACCGCGATCAAAGGGAGTCACCAGGCCGGGCTTCGGCGCCAGCGCCAGTTCCGCATGCAGGCTGGCCACGGCCAGCCGCCCCAGCCGCGCCGAATCAACATACCTCGGCAAGGTCTGAATGACGGCGTTCAAAGGGCGACCCCGTAGTGCCACGCCATGCGTGGCAACCTCGCGCACCCAAACAGCAAAGCACGCGCTTCCAACCCGGCCCCATCCACCCGCTTCACCAGCACCTCGCGGGCGCACCCAGCATATTCGCGCCAGTTCACTGCGCCACCATTGGGTAGGCAAAGCTCGCCGTCCAGGCGCCGGTCAAAGCGCCGCTCCCACACCTGCAGCTTCGCCACCAACGCATCGGCCGCATCGGCCGTCTGTACCGACCACAGCAGGTCGATATCCGAACGCGCATGCACGTAGTCAAGGCCGGTAAGCACCTGCCACCCGAACGCGCCGAACACGTGCGCCGGTGCCACGCTGTCCAGCGCCTGAAGTGGCTGCTGCCAGTCCGTGGGAACGCCCGCGTGTGCGCGCACCTCGGCCAGCGTCAGCGGCAGTTGCTGGCGCACGATGTCGCCCAACGGCACGCGCAGCGCCAACCGCTGTTTGCCCTCGGCGGGGATGAGGGGAACGCCGAGGCGCACGCGCGGATCGGGATCGTCCGCCGCGCGGCGCGCGACCACGGCCGGCCAACCGCGCGCGAACCAGTCCGCCAGGCGGCGGTCGTGCGCGGCCACGTCGGCCCGCCAGTCGGCGTGTGCCGACAGCCAGACCAGCGTATGGCGGGCGAGCCGGTCAGGCATCGCCGGCGGCTACCCGTGCGGCCACGCGTGCAGCCAGGCTGCGGCCGCCACGTTCGGCACCGCGTTGTGCGCGGCGGTCGCTGTCGGCCGGCGTGCGCAGGGCCTGCAGCAGCGCCTGGGCCAAGTCGCCGTGCCAGACCGAGTCCACCGCACCCATGGCGACATAGTTCTCCACGCCCGGCGCGAATACCGGCGAGCTCTGGCTGAGCGCCTGCAGCTTCTCCAGCGGCTGCTTGGTCACCCGTGCCATCGCACGCAGGTCCATCACCCGCACCTGCGCATCGGGCAGGGCGTGGATGTGGTCGGCCATCAGCCCGAACGACAGGAAGCCGCCGCTGACCGATTCGCCGTACACCAGCGTGACCAGCCGTGCACCGCGGCGACGGGCCAGGTCCAGCGTCTGCGCCAGGTGCGCGAAGTAGCCGTTGATGCCCAGCAGTTCATCGCGACGCGCCAGCCGCTGGCCGGCGGTATCGACCAGCATCACGATCGGGCGCTGCGGGTGCGCGGCGGTGCTCGCAAGCACGGTTTCCGCGAGTACCAGCGCGTGGTCGACCCCCACCTCGATCTTGTCGGTGGTGCCGATCACGGTCACCTCGCCATCGTCGGTGCTGGCCGTACCGGTCAGGACCGAATCCTCGATGATAATGGCGTGCCCACGCGGGAACAGCGCGTCGAGCAGGGGAGCGAGTGGTGCGGTCATGGCAGCCTCCGGTCAGCGGTTGCGGCCAGGAATGCGTCGGTCTCCAGCAGCGGCAGCCGCTGCGGATCCTCGATGCCCAGCCGCGCCCAGATTTCCAGTCCATCGCGGCAATCGCCCCATGCCTGCGCACGCGCCTTGAGCTCGGCGTGCCGGGCCTGCAACGCGGCCAGGGCGGTATCGGTCACGGTGCTTGTGGTATCCGGCTGCAGGGCATCGAACGCGGCTTGGGCGAATGCCTCGATCGCATCGGGCACCAGCACCTGCGCCTGGTCGATCAGATAGCGGTGCTTGCCGCCGGTAACCCGCCAGACCAGCGCGCGGTCGCGGGCGTCGAACTCTTCCACGCCGCGCACGGTTTCGATCACTTCCGGTCCGGACAGCGACAACCGCCCCTCTTCGGACATGATCACGGTGGTGCAGCAGCGCGCGACGATGCCCATGCCGCCAAACGCACCGTTGCCGCTGCCGATCAGGGCGATCACCGGTACACCGGCCGCGCGCGTGGCGAGCACCGCACGCATGATTTCGGAGATGGCGATGAGCCCGGCATTGGCTTCGTGCAGGCGCACGCCGCCGGTGTCGAGCAGCAGCAGCACGCCGTCGGGGCGGGTCTGCGCGGCGCGCTGCAGCAGGCCGGTGAGCTTGGCGCCGTGCACTTCGCCCACGCCGCCGCCCATGAACTGGCCCTTCTGTGCCGCGACCAGCACGCGCGTGCCGCGCAAGCGGCCTTCGCCGACCGCGATGCCGTCGTCGAAGGCGGCCGGCTGGTCCAGTTGGGCCAGGTGCGGGCTGATCGCGCGCCGCGCCGGGCCGAGCAGTTCCTTGAAAGTGCCGGCATCGAGCACGCCGGCGATGCGTTCGCGCGCATCGGCTTCGTAATAGCTGTGGCGGTGGACGAGGCTCATGCGCCGTCTCCCGCATGCAGCGTTTCCACCGCCTGGTCCAGGCGCAGGCTGACCACGGCCGGGGTGGCACCGGCGTCGTTGATCGACACCTGCACATCGCGCAGCGGATGGCGGCGGGCGAAGTCGGCGATCACCGCTTCCCAGGTCGTGCCGAAGCCCCGCGCGGCGGTGATGATGCGCACCGCCATCGCACCGTCCAGCGCGGCTGGTTCCAGCAGGATTTCCAGGTTGCCCGAGGCCAGCACGCCGACCAGCACCGCGTCGGTGGGGAAGCGCACGGCACGCGTGCCGGTGAATCGATAGTCGAGGGTTTCCATCACAGGTTCCCTTACCAGTTGCGGAAGCGCTTGGGCGGGTCGTACAGACCCCCGGACCAGCGCACCAGGTCTTTGACCGAACGCGCGGCCAGCAGGTCACGGCTGGCATCGCGCACGTGGATGCCGAGGTCGTCGGGGCGCTGGATGACGCCGCGGTCGCGCAGGTTCTCGACCATGGCGCGATCACGACCCAGGCCGACGGCGGTATAGCCGGCCACGCCACGGATCGCCTGTTCGCGTTCCTCCGGGGTGCGGCACAGCAGCAGGTTGGCGATGCCTTCCTCGGTGAGGACGTGGGTGACGTCGTCGCCGTAGATCATCACCGGCGGCAGCGGCATGGCTGCGCGTTCGGCCAGCTCCCAGGCGTCCAGGCGGTCGACGAATGCCGGTGCCATGTGTTCGCGGAAGGTTTCCACCATCTGCACCACCAGCTTGCGCCCGCGCGGCATTTCGCCGGGTCGCGCCGCCTGCCGGCCTGCCTTGAGCCAGGCCTCGCTGGCGTGGCGGCGGCCGCGTGCATCCGAGCCCATGTTGGGCGCGCCGCCGAAACCGGCGATGCGGTCGCGGGTGGCGGTGGAGCTGTTGCCCTGCAGGTCGATCTGCAGGGTGGAGCCGATGAACATGTCGCAGGCATACAGGCCGGCGGTCTGCGAGAAGGCGCGGTTGGAGCGCATCGAGCCGTCGGCACCGGTGAAGAACACATCGCCACGTGCGGCGATGTACTTCTCCATGCCCAGTTCGGAACCGAACGAATGCACCGATTTGACGAAGCCGGATTCGATCGCCGGAATCAGTGCCGGGTGCGGATTGAGCGCCCAGTGCTGGCAGATCTTTCCCTTCAGCCCCAGCGATTCGGCATAGGTGGGCAGCAGCAGTTCGATGGCGGCGGTGTCGAAGCCGATGCCGTGGTTGAGCCGGTTGACCCCGTATTCAGCGTAGATGCCCTTGATGGCCATCATTGCCATCAGCACCTGGATCTCGGAGATCTGCGCCGGGTCGCGGGTGAACAGCGGTTCGATATGGTTCGGGCGCGGGGCCTGCACCACGAAGTTGACCCAGTCGGCGGGGATGTCGACGCGGGGCAGGGTGTCGACGATTTCGTTGACCTGGGCGATGACGATGCCGCCGCCGAAGGCCGTGGCCTCGACGATTACCGGGGTGTCTTCGGTATTTGGACCGGTGTAGAGGTTGCCGTGGTGGTCGGCGGCCTGGGCGGCGACGAGGGCCACGCCGGGGGTAAGGTCGATGAAGTAACGGCCGAACAGTTCCAGGTAGGTGTGGATGGCGCCGATCTGGATGCGTCCTTCGGCGACCAGGTTGGCCAGCCGCACCGACTGCGGGCCGGAGAAGGAGAAGTCCAGTTTGGAGGCGATGCCGCGCTCGAAGACGTCCAGGTGCGCGGGCAGCGACAGCACCGACTGGACCATGTGCAGGTCGTGGACCCGGGCCGGGTCGAGGTCGGCCAGACACTGGGCGAGGAAGTCGGCCTGCTTCTGGTTGTTGCCTTCCAGGCAGACCTTGTCGCCCGGTTCGAGCAGCGCGTGCAGCAACTCGCCCACGTCGGCGGCGGCCACCTCATGGCCGCGTGCCCAGGGGGCGGCGCGCTCCAGGCGGGCCTGGCGGCCAAGGGTTTTGGTATCCCAGCTGGGGGTCATTACGAGGCATCCCGGGGGGTGATGGCGTAATTACGGCATAATTACGACGTGGGATGCAACCCGCAATGCAGCAAAAGCAAAGGCCCGCCGAGGGGGCGGGCCTTTGCTTTTGCGGTAGAGCGGACTGTTAGTCCGCTAGCTGCCGAGCCCGTATCAGAGCAGCGG
>NZ_JBOHXV010000118.1:0-13325 GCF_050737075.1 Stenotrophomonas sp. | reverse complement strand
AGGCAGCATCGCCACCTTCGAAAAGATCGACACCCAGCCGGGCACCGGCGCCGAGGCCACCCCGGGCAGCACCATCGTGGTTCATTACACCGGTTGGGTGTACGACGAGCGCGCCGCCGACAAGCACGGCGAGAAGTTCGACAGCTCGGTCGACCGCGGCGAGCCGTTCAGCTTCGGCCTCGGCAAGGGCCAGGTCATCAAGGGCTGGGATGAAGGCTTCGCCGGCATGAAGGTGGGCGGCAAGCGCACCCTGATGATTCCGTCCGACTACGGCTATGGCGCCTCCGGTGCCGGTCCGATCCCGCCGAACGCCTCGCTGGTGTTCGACGTGGAACTGCTCGACGTCAAGGCCCGCTGATCCCCATGAACACCGCAGTACGCCCTGCCCGACGCGTGGCAATCATCGGCGGCGGCCCCGCCGGGCTGATGGCCGCCGAGACCGTGCGCGCCGCCGGCCACGCCGTGGACCTCTACGAGGCCAAGGGCTCGCCCGGCCGCAAGTTCCTGATCGCGGGCAAGGGCGGCTTGAACCTCACCCACTCCGACCCGCAGGACGTCTTCGTGGCGCGCTACCGCGAGCGCGCGGCGGAGGTGGGCGCGTGGCTGGCCGACTTCGATGGCCCGGCGCTGCGCGAGTGGGCGCGCGGGTTTGGCGTGGACACCTATGTCGGCAGCTCCGGCCGGGTGTTCCCGATCGACCGCAAGGCCGCGCCGCTGCTGCGCGGCTGGGTGCGTCGGCTGAAGGAACAGGGCGTGCGTTTCCACGTGCAGCATCGCTGGAACGGATGGCAGGACGACGGCGCGCTGCGCTTCGAGACGCCGGACGGCGTTGCGGCCGTCCACGCCGATGCGGTGGTGTTGGCGATGGGCGGTGGCAGCTGGCCCGAGCTGGGTTCGGATGGCGCGTGGGTGGCGCCGCTGGCGGCGCGCGGTATCGACCTCGCCCCGCTCACCGCCGCCAACTGCGGCTTCGACGTGGAATGGACGCCCTATTTCCGCGACCGCCAGGCAGGCGCACCGCTCAAGCCGGTGGTGGCGCACTGGATCGGGATCGACGGCCAGGCGCACACGCAGCAGGGCGAATGCGTGATCACGGCCAACGGCATTGAAGGCAGCCTCATCTACGCGCTGGCCGCCGACCTGCGCGATACACTCGCCCGCGATGGCCAGGCCCAACTGCAGCTGGACCTGCTGCCCGGCCAGACCGAGGCCCAGCTGCTCGACAAACTGCGCAAGCCGCGCCAGGGCCGCAGCTTCGGCGAGCACCTGCGTCGCCAGCTCGGGCTCGGCGGGGTGAAGTCGGCGCTGCTGTTCGAAGTGCTGGGCAAGGACGCGGGCCAGCTGCCTGCCGAGGCCATTGCCGCCGCACTGAAGCGGCTGCCGTTGTCGCCGTTGCGTCCCCGCCCGATCGACGAGGTGATCAGCACCGCCGGTGGCGTGCGGCTGGAAGCGCTGGATGCGCAGCTCATGCTGCGCGACCTGCCGGGCACCTTCTGCGCGGGCGAAATGCTGGATTGGGAAGCGCCGACCGGCGGGTACCTGCTCACGGCGTGTTTCGCGAGCGGGTTGCGTGCGGGGCGAGGGGTTGTTGACTACCTCGCAACAACGCACCACCGGTAGCGCCCGACCGTTGGTCGGGCGGCAAACCCGCAAATCGCGCTGGTAAGCCGACTAACAGTCGGCTCTACAGCAAATCGCTAGCGCGATTTGCTGTTGCGCAGGGCCTGGATGCGTGCGGGCGGCTGGAACGAGTCGCTGCGTGCGTCGGCCCAGAAGTCGTGGAATACCGCGTGGTCGGGCACCCGGCGCAGCAGTTCGCCCGGGCTGAGATAGCGGTACAGCGACGCCAGCGAGCGGATCTCCACCGGCGATACGCGGCGCACGATGTGCTCCGGGCCCAGCTCTGACGGATGCTGCAGGCCTGCCGCGCACAACAGGTCGCGCAGCGCGCGCAGGGTGTTCTCGTGGTAGTTGTGCACCCGCGTGGCCTTGTCGGCCGGGTCCAGGTGTCGCCAGCGGTTGGGATTCTGCGTGGCGATGCCGGTGGGGCAGCGGTCACTGTGGCAGCTCAGCGACTGGATGCAGCCCAGCGCGAACATGAAACCACGCCCCGCATTGCACCAGTCCGCGCCCAGCGCGATGGTACGGGCGATCTCGAAGGCGCTGCTCACCTTGCCGGCCGCGCCCACCCGGATGCGGTCGCGCAGGTCCAGGCCCACCAGCGTGTTGTGGACCAGCAGCAACGCCTCGTGCATGGGCACGCCGACATGGTCGACGAACTCCGCAGGTGCCGCGCCGGTGCCGCCCTCGGCACCATCGACCACGATGAAGTCCGGCAGCAGCCCGGTTTCCTGCATCGCCTTGGCAATGCCGAACCATTCCCACGGGTGCCCGATCGCCAGCTTGAAGCCGACCGGCTTGCCGCCGGACAGCTCCCGCAGCCGCGCGACGAACTGCAACAGTTCCACCGGCGTGTTGAACGCCGAATGCTTCGAGGGCGATACGCAGTCCACGCCCATCGGCACGCCGCGCGTGGCCGAGATTTCCGCGCTGACCTTGGCCGCCGGCAGCACCCCGCCATGGCCGGGCTTGGCACCCTGCGACAGCTTGATCTCGATCATCTTGACCTGATCGGTGTTGGCGTTGGCCACGAAGCGTTCTTCGCTGAAGGCGCCGTGTTCGTCGCGGCAGCCGAAATAGCCCGAGCCGATCTCCCAGACCAGGTCGCCGCCCATCTCGCGGTGATACGGCGAGATCGAGCCTTCGCCGGTGTCGTGGTAGAAGCCACCGCGTCGCGCACCTTCGTTGAGCGCGCGGATGGCGTTGGCCGACAGCGAGCCGAAGCTCATCGCCGAAATATTGAACACGCTGGCCGAATACGGCTTGGCGCAGTTGGGGCCGATCAACACGCGGAAGTCGTGGTCGGCCACCTCGGCCGGCGCCAGCGAATGGTTGATCCATTCGTAGTCCACCGCGTAGGTGCTGCGCAGCGTGCCGAACGGCACCACGTCCATCTCGTTCTTGGAGCGCTGGTAGATCAATGCACGCTGTTGGCGCGAGAACGGCACGTCCTCCAGGTCGCTCTGCACGAAGTACTGGCGGATCTCCGGTCCGATCGATTCCAGCCCGTAGCGGAAGTGCGCCAGCACCGGGTAGTTGCGGCGCAGCGTGCTGCGCTTCTGCACCAGGTCCCAGGTGCCGAGAATCGCCATGGCGGCGGTGGCTCCTACGCCCCAGTACCAGGCCGGCCAGATCCCGGCCAGCCACAGGCACACCGGGAACAGCAGGATGGCGAGCACGTAAACCAGATAACGATGCATGGCTTTCCTCGATCAACAAACGCGTTCGAGTCTACAGCCGGTCGTCGACGACGTCCCGTGGCCAGACCGACTTCACGTCGTAAACAACCCCATCGGGGGCCAGCAACGCGCGTATCTGCGCGGCATCGAAGTCGCGGAAGCGATCGTGCGCCACCGCCAGCACCACCGCGTCGTAGCCCTGCGGGTCCGGCTGCTCCACCCAGCGCACGCCGCTGCCGTCCAGCGTGGCCGGCCCGACCCACGGGTCCTGCACGTGCACCTGCGCGCCACTGGCCTGCAGCGCCTGGGCCAGCTCCAGCGCGCGGCTGTTGCGCAGGTCCGGGCAGTTTTCCTTGAAGGTCACGCCCAGCACCAGCACGCGCGCGCCCTCGCCCGCCTTGCCACGGGCGGCCAGCAGCGACAACACGCGCTGCGCGACATGCGCGCCGACGCGGTTGTTGACCTGGCGCGCGGTGTGGATGAGGTCGGGGTGGTAACCCACGCTCTCGGATTTATGCAGCAGGTAGTACGGGTCCACGCCGATGCAGTGCCCACCCACCAGGCCCGGGCGGAACGGCAGGAAGTTCCACTTGCTGCCGGCCGCGTCCAGCACGTCCTGGGTGTCGATGCCGAGCCGGTCGAAGATCAGCGCCAGCTCGTTGACCAGCGCGATGTTGACGTCGCGCTGGATGTTCTCGATGACCTTGGCGGCCTCGGCCACGCGGATCGACGGCGCCGGCCAGGTACCGGCGGTGATGATGCGCGCATACAGTGCGTCCACGCGTTGCGCGACTTCCGGCGTGGAGCCGGCGGTGATCTTGCGGATGTCGGCCAGGCGCCGCTGGCGGTCACCCGGGTTGATCCGCTCCGGGCTGTAGCCGCAGTGGAAATCATGATTGAAGCGCAGCCCCGAGCCGGCCTCCAGCAACGGTACGCAGACTTCTTCGGTGGTGCCCGGATACACGGTCGATTCGTAGATGACCAGGTCGCCCGGCTTCAGCACGCTGGCGATCAGCGTACTGGCGCTGCGCAGCGGGCCGAGATCGGGCTGCTCGTGCGCATCGATCGGCGTGGGCACCGTCACGATGTAGACCGTGCAGGACGCGAGGTCGGCCGGCACGGCGCTGTAGCGGGCGTGCACCGCCGCCGCCAGTTCGGCCGGTTCCAGTTCCAGGGTGTGGTCGCGGCCCTGCTGCAGCTCGGCCACGCGCGCCGCGTCGATGTCGTAGCCCAGGGCGGCCTGCCGGGCGCCGAACGCCACGGTGAGCGGCAGACCCACATAGCCCAGTCCGATCACGCCGATGCGTGCCTGCGCGGCCCACTCCGCCGCCGCCATCAAGGCGTTCCCCCGCGCGCGGTGGCGAGCGGCAACAGCAGCACATTGGGATCGATCATGCGGGGGCACTACCAGGCAACGGGTGCAACAAGCCTAACGCGGCAGGCGCTGCCCCACAAAGAACAAAGCCGCCGCCCGCGGAGAGTACGGACGACGGCCAACAAGTGGTCCAGCTGCGGTTACTACCCTTTCAGACAACCCCGGGGGCATACCCCGGACCGGTCACAGCTGGTAGACACATCATAGGGGGCACACTGTGATCTTTCTGTTACGGGCAACGACCGCGATCAGGAGCCCAGCGTCACCGCGGCAGGCTCGAGCTCGCCGGACACCCCGGTCCACAGTTCCAGCATGCGCGCGAAGCCAACCCGGCGCTGCCCGTCCACCGGTGCGGCGGCGGTGAAACCACGCCACTCGGTGTCGACGATGCCGCTCAACACCTCGGCGTCGATGCGTGCCGAGGCCATGGTCCAG
Organism: Stenotrophomonas sp.; assembly: GCF_050737075.1. Classification (GTDB taxonomy): domain Bacteria; phylum Pseudomonadota; class Gammaproteobacteria; order Xanthomonadales; family Xanthomonadaceae; genus Stenotrophomonas. Next base: position 8,216 of record NZ_JBOHXV010000118.1, on the reverse strand, counting down.
CGCGGAAAGTGCCGTGTGGCCACTTCGCCGTGCGCGAGTTCGCGCAGATGCACATGGCTGCGTGCATTGAGCACGCGCTGGTAGACCGAATCCACGCCGTCGTCGGGCCCTTCGAAATACTGCACGAAGCGCTGGCCATCGAACATCAGCACGGCGGTCACCCCGGCAACCCGGTTGAAGCTGGATGCCTCGGCAAGGATGTGGTCGATGCCGGCGCCGTCCAGGTCCTCGACAGCGTCACTGACATAGGCGATCGCCCGCAACGACATGGACATTCCCCCCCGGTGAAGTCCCACCGACTATGCCACGAAGTGCGAGCGTTGGAAAACGCGCGCTTCCGGGCCTTCGGCTCAGGGCGACTGCACGGTATAGCCGGCGTCGCGCAGGCGCTCCAGATAACCGGCGGGGGCCACCAGTGAATGCACCGGTACGGTCGCGAATGTCACCCGGTGTCGTACCAGCGCATCGCGCGCGGCCGCCAGCCATTTATCCGCCGAACGGGCGTCCAGATCGGTCAGGCCACGGCGGCGGCCGACCTCGCTGCTGGCAATGGCGCCCACGCAGGCGTCGTACTGGCTCTTCAGCGCCAGCTGCTGCAGCGCCTCGATATCGCCCACCGCCCACGCATTGGCGCGGTCGACCAGCACCGGCAACTGGTGGTCGACCACGTCCAGCGTGCGCTGCAGGCAGTCCACGTCCTGCAGCGTGCTGCCGCGTATCTCCTTCAACGCGGCGCGCGGATCGTCGACCTTGATTACCACGCGGGTCACCACCGGGGTCAAGTCACGGGCCTTGTAGGCCTTCTCCAGCAGCTCGCCGACGCCCGAGCGCTGGCTGAGGCCGACCTTTTTCAGCGCGGCCGCATAGAGTCGGGTGGCGGCCACCAGCGGACGATCCTTTTCCACGCCGCGGTCCCCGCCCAGGTAACGCTGCTTGAGCGGCAGCCAGCGCGCGTAGACCTCGGGGGGCAGGATCTGGTCCAGCCGCCGCCCGTCCGGATCATGCGCAGCCTTCATTGCGGAAGGCAGCAGGGTGAGCCCGCGGAAGAAGCCGACATCGGCGTCGAGCGTCCAGCCGGGCGCGCCCAGCACGGCGTCGGCGCTGGCAATGACCGCCTTGACCTCGTCGGCGCGCCAGTCGAGTTTGGCCGGCAGCGGCGAGACCGTGCCCAGAATCCACAACGTATGGCCGTCGGGTGCGGTGACCTGCCACAGGCCGGGCCCCGGCTGCACGCCGGAGACCACGACCGGGGCAAGATCGACCACCTCGGGCGTCGACGGCGGCTGGGCCTGCGCGCCGCTCGCGCCCGCCCAGGCCAGCATTGCGAGGATTACCCCTGCCGCTACCGACGTCGCCATGCACCTGTCCCTGTGTGAGTGATGCGCAGCGTACGGCGCGCCGCAACGGCGTGCGTAAAGGTTGCGTTGCCCTGCCCCGCTCAGGCGGGGTCGGGTCCCTGCCGATACGGTTCTTCGAACGGCCGGAAGTCGTGTTCCTGCAGTGCCGCCGCCACCCAGCCCTGCACGCCGGGCAGCGCCTGCACCTGCGCCATGTACTCGGCCACGCGCGGCGACACGGGCAGCGCATAGGTCTTCAGGCGCATGACCACCGGCGCGAAGAAGGCATCGGCAATGCTGAAACGGTCGAACAGCAGCGGCCCGTCATGGCGTGCCAGCAGCGATTCCCACAGGGCCAGCAGCCGCTGCAGGTCGGCCACCACGTCGGGCTGCTCACGAAGGATGCGCGCGCCGACCTCGGGCAGGCTGGCCTCGATGTTCATCGGAAAGTGCGAACGCAGCGCGCCGAATCCGCTGTGCATCGCGGCGGTCGCGCTGCGCGCCAGTGCGCGATCGGCCGCGGTGGCCGGCCACAAGCCGTGCTGGGGAAAACGTTCGGCCAGGTACTCGGCAATCGACAGCGAATCCCAGACCACCAGGCCGTCGTCGACCAGCACGGGCACGGTGCCCGACGGCGACAGGGCCTCGGCGCTGCGCTTGAACTGCGAATCGGGTTCGAAACTGTCGAAGCGCAGCATGACTTCATTGAATGCGATGCCCGCCTGGGTCATCAGCACCCACGGCCGCATCGACCACGTGGAGTAGTTCTTGTTGCCGATATGGAGCGTGAGCATGGTGGGCGCGCCGTCGAGGGGGAGCGTCCATGCTAGCGATATTTGTGCGCCAGCCGGATCGGCCGTGGTGCCCGGAGCCGGAATCGAACCGGCATGGAGTTGCCTCCGGCGGATTTTAAGTCCGATGCGTCTACCAGTTTCGCCATCCGGGCCACGGCGCGCATAGGGTGCCTGAACCGGCCGGGTTTGGGAATGCAGGCCGCCGCCGTGTTCAGCCGGCTCAGATCGCCCGCGAATAGCGCACCGGCTGCTCCGGCGCGGCCAGGTAGCGGTCGAAACACATGGCCAGCAGGCGCAGCAGCGGACGCCCGCGCTCGGTGGCGCGCACCACGCCGTTGGCGTACTCGGCCAGTCCATCGTGCTGAAGGGCCTGCAGCGCGACCAATGCGTCGGCGAAATACGTGTCGAAATCGACGCCATGCCGCGCCGCCAGCGCATGACCGTCCACTTGGCCCTGGCACATCAGCTGGCCGATCAGTTCGGCGCGCAGCAGGTCGTCCGCCTCCAGGCGGAGTCCGCGCCATACCGGCAGGCGCCCGGCATCCACGGCCGCTTCCCAGTCCGGCAGATCGCGCGGATTCTGGCTGTAGCTGCTGCCGATGCGGCTGATCGCGCTGGCACCGAGCCCGACCAGGTCGGTATCGGCATGGGTGGTGTAGCCCATGAAGTTGCGGTGCAGCTGACCGGCGCGCTGCGCCCGCGCGAGGTTTTCCTCCGGCAGCGCGAAATGGTCCATGCCGATGTACTGGTAGCCGGCCAGGGTCAACCGGCGCACGGCCAATCCCAGCAGCGCCAGCTTCTGTTCCGGGCTGGGCAACGCGGCATCGGGAATCTGCCGCTGCGCCTTGAACAGGTTCGGCAGGTGCGCATAGCCGTAGATGGCCAACCGGTCCGGCCGCTCGCGCAGCACGGTGTCCAGCGTCTGCGCGAAGCCTTCCAGGGTCTGGTGCGGCAGGCCGTAGATCAGGTCGACGTTGACCGAACGCAGCCCATGCTCGCGGCAGGCGCGCAGGACATCCAGCGTGGCCTCCACGCCCTGCTCGCGGTTGATCGCACGCTGCACGGTGGGATCGAAGTCCTGGATGCCGAGGCTGGCCCGATTGAAGCCCAGCGCGCCCAAACCCGCGATGTCATCGCGGGTGACGAAGCGCGGGTCCAGTTCGATCGAGAAATCACGATGTGCCGCGTCGCTGAATGAAAACCGCTGGCGCAGCCCGTCGATCAGCGTGCGCATCTGCGCCGCCGCGAGGAAATTGGGCGTGCCGCCGCCGAGATGCAGCTGGATGACCTCGCGCGCGGCATCGAACAACGGCGCCACCTGGTCGGCCTCGCGCAGCACGCGCGCCACGTACGCCACACCCTTGCCGTGGTCGCGGGTGATCACGCGGTTGCAGCCGCAGTAGAAGCACGGGCTGCTGCAATAAGGCACGTGCACGTACAGCGACAACGGCAGCGCCTGTGCGTTGCTGTCTGCAATGGCCGCGCGCAGCCCCTGCTCACCGAAGCCGTCGTGGAAGTGCGGCGCGGTGGGATAGGAGGTGTAGCGCGGGCCGGGGCGGTCGTGGCGGCGCAGCAGTTCCGGGTCGAAGTGCCAGGCGAGCCCGGCGGCGGCAGGCGAGAAGGTGTCCATGCCGGCATCGTGCGCGCGGGCACGGCCGCGCGCATTGAGCCAGATCAATCCGGCCGCGGGGCGCCCACGACCTGCAATTGCGGCCAGCGCAGCATCTGGAAGCGCCGCCAGAACGTGTCGGCGATGCGTTCGGCCACATCGTCGGCCAGCCGCTGCATCGCCGGGTTGCCGGATTCAGCGGTGGTGAGGCGGAACAAGGCCAACCACCGGTCGAACAGGTCGCGATCCAGCTCGTCCATGGCCATGTGCTTGGGCATGGGGGCGCCGCTGAACCGGCGGGTGCCACGCAGCATGGCCGACCAGAAATCCACCAGCTGGGCCAGGTGCGCGTCCCAGTCATGGATGCGCGCGGCGAACACCGGCCCCAGCCGCGGCTCTTCACGGACGCGCGCATAGAAGTCATGCACCAGGCGGGTGACGTCCTGCTCGCTGCACAGCGCCGATGAAGGGGCTGGCAGGGCGGAAGGCGGCGGGGGCAGCATGGAGTTCCTCGGCAACGGGTGCGACACGGTGGCCTGGCCATGATGCAACGCCGCCTTGATCAGGATCAATGTGGCGGGCTGTCGCAGCCCCTAGTCTGGCGGCGATGAACGACCTGCATGATCCGCCTGAAACCAGCCGACGCCGCCAGCTGATCCAGCAGTGGGGCGCGATCCTGTGGCCCAGCTTTGTCGCCGCCGGGTTGGCCAGCATGGTGTTCTTCGCCTTCGTCGACCCGTTGCGCCTACGCGACCTCACCTTCCCGCAGCACGCACTCAGCCGCGAACTGGGGTACACGCTGGGCTTCTTCATGTTCTGGGCGGTGACCGCCGCATCCAGCGCGATCACCTGGTACCTGTTGCGGCCGTTGCGCCACGACGACGACGAGCTGCCGCTGGGGTGAACATGCCGTCGCATCCGCGCCCATGCGGGGCCGCTCGCCGCGCGCCGACGCCGCGCCCGCCGCTGCGCTGGCGGGCCCTGCTGTCTGCTGCATTGCTGGCGCTGTTCTATCTGTTGCCCTGGCTGCGCTGGAATGGCCGCCAGGCGTTGCTGTTCGACCTGCCGGGGCGCCGCTTCGACCTGTTCGGGCTGACCCTGTGGCCGCAGGACCTGGGCGTGCTGCTCGGGCTGATCGCCGTACTGGCCTGTTCGCTGGCGCTGTTCACCAACCTGGCCGGCCGCGCGTGGTGCGGGCATGCCTGTCCGCAGACGCTGTGGAGCGGCGTGTTCCGCTGGATCGAACTGACCTGCACGCGGCTGCTGCCGTTGCCCGCGCTGGCCGCAGCGGTCAAGCATCTGGCCTGGGCGCTGGTGGCGCTATGGACGGGCATCACCTTCGTGGGGTTCTTCAGTCCCATCCAGCCGCTGGTGGCCGGTTTCTGGCCTGCCGCGTGGGGCGGCTGGGAACTGTTCTGGGTGTTGTTCTATGCGGTCGCCACCTGGGGCAACGCCGGCTTCCTGCGCGAGCAGGTATGCATCGATCTGTGCCCGTATGCACGTCTGGTGCCGCTGCTGTGCGACGCGGACACGCCGGAGGTCTGCTACGACGCACGCCGCGCCGAACCCCGTGGCGCGCGTCCGCGCGGCCAGGGGGGGGTCATGCAGCGCGGGCGCGGGCTGCTCGACCCGGTCAGTGCCAGCGACTATGCCTTCCGCGCGGCGCACCCGGCGCTGGCCGGGGAGATGCCCCGCTTCGCCGATGATCGGCTGGGCGACTGCGTGGACTGTGCGGCCTGCGTGCAGGTGTGCCCGATGCAACTGGACGTGCGTGCGGGCGTACACGCCGATTGCATCAGCTGTGGCGCGTGTGTGGATGCGTGCAATGCGCAGATGCGCGCATGGAACTTCCCGGCGGGTCTGATCCGCGTGGCCAGCCCGCACGCGGTACAGCAGCAGAAGCGACGCTGGTTGCGCCCGCGCACCCTGGCCGCGCTCGCCGCCCTGGGTGTGCTGCTGGGCGTGGGCCTGCACGTTCTGTAGCCCGGTTCCCCAACCGGTATCAGCGCACGCGCGTGCTGCGCGGCGGCACCATCTGCGCACGCCGCACGATGCCCAGCTGTTCGATGATCAATGCCAGTTCGTTGGTGACCTGGGTCCGGCTCCGGCCCTTGGGCACCAGACGCTCCAGCACCTGCTGGTACGTGGTCCAGAATTCCGGGCCGCAGCCATGCTTGCTGTAGCTGGCTTCCAGCTCGGTGCGCACGCCGTCAGCCAAGTCATTTGCGCCGTATTGCATACGACCCTCCCTTGGACTTGCCTTGCATCGGAACGAGCAGCTCCCCCTGCCAGGCGTAATGCCTGTCAGCCTCGACTGAATGGACCCAGCCTCGGCTTCACCCGCGGTTCACCTAAAATTTGCACGGTCTTCGCATCAAGTCAATCGATCGTTCCATGCTTCACCAAACATGGGATGAATGATTCAGACAGTGATGCCCGCCGCACGGACAGCATGCACGGTGCCGGGTGACACGATCATGTCAGTCGAAGGGGGCGATCAGGGAGGGCGCGGGAGGGGCCGGCGCCGTCCGGATCAGCCGAGCATGCGCCAGGCGCCGTAGCCGCAGATGACCAGACCGGCCACCAGCAGCGCCCAGGACAGGCCATTGAAGCGCTTGAACACCTTGGCCAGCGCCAGGGCCAGCCCGACGGTCACCAGCCCCACCCCCAGCAGGATCGCGGCGGTGACGTTGCTCGGCGAATCCCAGAACGAACCGGGCATGCCGGTAGCGGCGAAGAACAGGGCCAGACCCATCGGAACACCTCACGAAAGACGTCCGTGCACAGTAGGCAGGCGTTCGTCCGCGACAGGTGAAGGGAGGGCGGCGGCGAGGAAGGTCCGGTCTCGACGATGCCGTACAGGGCGTCACGCGCGGGGAGATTGATGCTGCAGGGGAGCAGCCGGTGCGCGCCGGAAGTCGGAACCGGGGGAGGTTCCGACCCGGCTACGTTAGGCGCCGGCCGGCGCGGCCACCATAAGACAGGTCTGATTCCGCGCGCGCACGATGCTGGGCGTTCAACGACACGCACAAACAAACAACCCCGCCGAAGCGGGGTTGTTTTCAACGCTGGAGGCCTCGAGCGGAATCGAACCGCTGTGGCGGGATTTGCAGTCCCGTACATGACCACTCTGCCACGAGGCCGGTGACTCTATATGACAAGACCCCGAAAACGGGGCCAGGTCAACATTTGGAGCGGGAAACGAGACTCGAACTCGCGACCTCAACCTTGGCAAGGTTGCGCTCTACCAACTGAGCTATTCCCGCAAAATCAGGCGCATATGTTATCGAAACCACCGATGACACACCAGCCTTTTCACACTTTTTTTCACATTCACGCCAGCCGGGCTGGTGTGGATGCCCGCGTGCCACCGCGGAGAAAAACAAGGCCCCGTAGGGGCCCTGTCGAAATCTGGAGCGGGAAACGAGACTCGAACTCGCGACCTCAACCTTGGCAAGGTTGCGCTCTACCAACTGAGCTATTCCCGCAGACTTGCTGCCCAACGACGTGTCGTCGAAGGAGCGCTATTGTGTCGGGATTCCTTCACGTCGTCAACATCTTTGATGACCGCCTTCAGCGGTCCATGCGCAGCCCGCGTCGGTGGAAGTAGATCTGCTCGGCGGCGCGGCGCAGCAGAGGGGACTGCAGCAGCAGGTCCATCGGCCAGTCCAGTTGCAGGTGGTCCATCGCCCAGCGCAGCACCCGTTTGCGGCGGAAACTCGGGGCCGCCTCGCGCGCCACCCGCTCCGGCGCCGGACCGCTGCCACGCAGGTGCAGGCCCACCGCGTCGCCGACCGCCCACCCATGCCGCCAGCTGGCGTGAATGCCCCCGCCCGACAACGGCGATACCACCCCGGCCGCGTCCCCGGTCAGCATGACGCCCTCGCCCGCGATGGGGCCCTGCAGGGGGCCACAGGGAATCAGCCCGGCCCGGGTGGCATCCGGACGCAGCGACGGCAGGCCGATCACCTCACGAACGTGCTGCAGGAAGCGCTGCAGTTCCGGGGGCCGGGCCTGCTCCGGGTCATGCCGCAGCGCCAGCCCGACCTGCACGCCGGTCGGGTTCTGCGCGGCCCAGCCGATGTAGCCGGGCGCAAAGCGGCGGCTGGCGAAACAATGCAGCGCGCCGCCCTGGGGCAGCTGCGCGCCGGCAAACTCCTGCTCCACCCCATAGAGAAAGTCCTTCACCTGGCCCAGCCCGGTGCGCTGGGCCACGCGCGAGCCGGCGCCGTCGGCCCCCACCAGGTAGCGGGCGCGCCCTGCCCCCGCCACCTGCCAGCCATCGCCCTCGCGATGGGCTTGGGTGAACGACTGCTGCAGCCGCAGGGTGACGCCGCTGGCCTGCAGTTCGTCGGCCAGCCAGCGCAGCAGGTTGGGCGTGTCGGTGGTCATGAAGTAGTAGCCCGGCGCCGCCAGCCGAACGCTGCGCAGGTTGGGGGCATACAGGCGCACCTGCTCCACGCGCTGCAGCAGGTG
>NZ_JBOHXV010000117.1:0-13538 GCF_050737075.1 Stenotrophomonas sp. | reverse complement strand
GGGGAGTCGCAGACGCCACCGCCGGATCAAACGGAACACGGACGGCTGGATCCGCAATGGATCTGGCAATGGACAGGATCGGCTATTCCGACTGTCGCGCCAGGCAGGCATAATCCGCCGCACGAACTCCGGCGGCTCAGCCAGCACAGCAGGGTAGGGAACGGAAGGCCGTCCCCGGTAGCGCCCTGAAATCCCCTTGAAACATCCACGCAATACCGTGCCGCATCGCTGCGCAATCAGCGGTGCCGATGTTGTGCATCCGCGTGCGCCTGCACGCTACCCCAGCTCCGTACTCCCCGAGACCCTTGAATGTCCGCCCATCGCACCACCTCCGCTTCTGCTGCAACCGCCTTTTCCCGCACCGCCCGGCAGCCGCGCCCCCACGCGCTGGCGCTGGCGTGCATCTCGCTGCTCGGTCTGAGCGGCGCCGCGCTGGCGCAGGACGCCAGCCCGACCGCGCTGGATGCGATCACCGTTACCGCCGACCACCGCGAGCGCAACCTGCAGGAAGTCCCCGTCTCGGTCGGCGTGGTCCAGGGCGAGCGCCTGCGCGACTACACCGCCGGTGGCGATGACACCCTGCTGGCCCTCAGTGGCCGGGTGCCGAGCTTCTACGCCGAAACCACCACCGGCCGCATCTTCCCGCGCTTCTACATCCGCGGCCTGGGCAACATCGACTTCTACCTGGGTGCCTCGCAGCCGGTGTCGATCATCCAGGACGACGTGGTGCTGGAACACGTGGTGCTGAAGTCCAACCCGGTCTACGACGTGGACCAGATTGAAGTGCTGCGCGGCCCGCAGGGCACGCTGTTCGGCCGCAACACCACCGCCGGCATCGTCAAGTTCGACAGCATCAAGCCCAGCCAGGACTACAGCGGCCGCGTGCAGGCCAGCTACGGCAGCTACGGCAGCGTGGCCATTGACGGCGGCTTCGGCGGCCCGATCAACGACATCGCCTCGTTCCGTGTGTCGGCGCTGTACCAGCACCGCGACGACTACGTGGACAACACCTACACCGGCCCGAGCGCCGATGGCACAGTGTCGCCGAAGAAGAACGCGATGGGCGGCTTCGACGACCGCAACGTGCGCGCCCAGCTGCTGCTGCAGCCCAGCGACAACTTCTCGCTGCTGGCCTCGGCGCATGCGCGCGACTACGACGGCACCTCGACCCTGTTCCTGCGCAACGCGATCACCAAGGGCTCCAACACCCCGAACGCGCCGCGCGACCAGGTCGCCTACGACGAGGCCGACAACAACCCGCAGGCCTACAAGACCTACGGTGGCTCGGTCAAAGCCGTGTACGACTTCGGCAACATCTCGCTGACCTCGATCACCGCCTACGAGACCACCTCCGGCTACAGCCGTGGCGACACCGACGGCGGCGCGGCGGCGAACTTCCCGGTCAATGGCGTGCCGAATGGCTACGGCCAGTCGATGGGCCAGATCCGTGATCTGGACCAGTGGACCCAGGAAGTGCGCCTGGCCAATGCCGACGACAACCGCCTGAAGTGGCAGGTGGGAGCGTTCTACTTCGACGGCCGTGACACCACCGATTTCTACCAGCGCGCCTGGTTCCTGCAGGGCGCCGCACGCAACCCGAACAACTGGGTGCGCCTTCGCAACACCAACACCTCGTGGGCGGGCTTCGGCCAGGTCAGCTACGACGTGACCGACAAGTTCACGCTGACCGGCGGCCTGCGCCAGACCCGCGACGAGAAGCGCACGCGCCTGCTCAAGACCGCCGACACCGCCGCCGGCGCGGTCACCTACCGTGGCCGCACCGATGTGAGCATGGCCGATACCACGCCGAGCTGGGACCTGAGCGCGATGTACGCGTTCAACCCGCAGGTGAGCGTGTACGCCAAGGTGGCGCGCGGCTTCCGTGGCCCGACCATCCAGGGCCGTTCGGCGGTGTTCAATGCCGACTTCACCACCGCCGATTCGGAAACCATCCTGTCCTGGGAAGCGGGCGTCAAGAGCAGCCTGTGGGACAACCGCCTGCGCGTGAATGCCACCGCCTTCACCTACACGGTCAACGACATCCAGCTCAACGGCAACGATTCCAACGGCAACGGCGTGCTGTTCAACGCCGACAAGGCCAAGGCCTACGGCCTGGAAGCGGACATGGAGCTGCGCCCGATCCCGAACCTGAGCCTGAGCGCCGGCGTTAGCCTGCTGCACAGCGAAATCCAGGACGACCGCGTGTATGCGCAGGTCTGCGCGCTGAACGGTGCGGTGGTGTGCACGGTGAACGACCCGACCATCAAGGTTGGCGCCAACACCTTCGCGCAGATCAACGGCAACCCGCTGCCGAATGCGCCGAAGTACAACCTGAACTTCGCCGCGCGGTATGACATTCCGGTCAACGACAGCGACGTGTTCTTCGTCTCCACCGACTGGAACAAGCAGGGCTACACCAGCTTCGTGCTGTACGACTCGGCCGAGTTCAACTCCAAGGGCAGCTTCGAAGGCGGCCTGAAGCTGGGTTATTCGGGCAACTACGGTGCATGGGAAGCGGCGTTGTTCGCGCGCAACATCACCAACGAGAAGAACCTGAAGGGCGTGATCGAGAACTACATGGCGGCGGTGTACAACGAACCGCGCACCGTAGGTGTTTCGTTGAACCTCAACTGGTAATGAAGTAACCAAAAAGGCCCCGCGCGAGCGGGGCCTTTTCGTAGGTGGAGCAGCCACCCATGGGGTGGCTCTACGGCCGGTAGAGCCACCCCATGGGTGGCTACGCGGTATCACCGGCGGCAGACAACAACGGCGCCGCAACACCTGGTAGAGCCACCCCATGGGTGGCTGCGCGGCATCAACCGGCCACAGGCAACAACGGCGCCGCAACACGCGGTAGAGCCACCCCATGGGTGGCTGCGCGGTAATCAACTGGCCGCAGGCAACAACGGCGCCAGCACCGGCTCCAGCAGCGCCCGCCGCCAGCCGGCCAGCGCCTGCGGCCACTGGCGGCTTTCCAGGTAGCTTTCCAGATGCTTGCGCGAGGCCAGCACGCCGTCGGGCAGGCCCAGTTCGGCCGTGCGCGCGCTGACCGCATCCTGCAGCCGCTTCAGCGCCTGCTTGTTCGCATCGGTGGCGGGCAGGGCCAGCGGTGCCTCGGCTTCGTCATGCTGCGGTGTCACCAGCGCCTCCCAGACCTGCGCGGCCAGCTTGCGCGGCGCCTTCGGGAAGCCTTCCATCAGCTTGCCCAGCGCGTCGGCATCGGCCGGCGGGGTGCGGGCGAGCACGGCGGCCAATTCGTTGTCCAGGATCCAGCTGCGCGGCTTGTCGCTGGCGCGGGCCTGCACGTCGCGCCAGCGCAGCAGGCGCAACAGGCGCAGCTGCGCGGGGGCGTCCATGAACTGCGCCGAACGCATCGCCACATGCGGCCAGCGTTCCTCATCCTGTTCAACGCTGGCCAACAGCCGTTCGGCGTCGTCCTGCAGCCACTGGCGGCGGTCCAGTTCGCCCAGCTTGGCATCCACCGCGTCGTGGATCGCGAACAGGTATTCCACGTCGTCGGCGGCGTATTCCAGCTGCGCGTCGGACAGCGGGCGGCGCATCCAGTCCGAGCGGGTCTCGCCCTTAGCCAACGTCACCCCGGTGATCGCGGTGACCAGCTTCTGGTAGCCCATGCCGCCGCCGATGCCGGCCAGCGAGGCGCCGATCTGGGTGTCGAACAACGGGCGCGGCAGCACGCCGCAGGCGACCTTGAAGGTCACCAGGTCTTCGCTGGCGCTGTGCATGACCTTGAGGATGGAGGTGTCGGCCAGCCAGGGCGCGAGCGCAGCGGTCATGCCGGGAATGAGCGGGTCGATCAGCAGGATTTCGTCGCCGACCGCCATCTGCACCAGCGCGAGCTGGGGCCAGTAGGTGCGTTCACGGATGAACTCGGTGTCCAGCCCGATGCGGGTGGGGCGCTGGCGGTAGCGCTCGTCCAGCTCCGCCGGGGTTTTGATCCAATAAGCCACGTAGGGGGTTCCGTCGACTGCAGGGTTGCTCAGGTGGGGCAGGATAGCGCGCCGCGATGGAGCCGCGCGCCGTTATGATGAACCCGTCGCCACGCGCTGCGGTCGCAATGCCCCGCAGCGCCCTGGCTTTGCCCGAGGAACCCGATCTTGCGTGCCACCGGTTCTCTTCCGCTGTTGCTGGCCCTGTTGCTGGCCACCACGACAGCGTGTTCCCCCGATGCGCCGCCGCCGCGCCCTGCCGCCGCGCGCCCGGCCGCGCCTGCGGTGCCTGCCGCCAAGGCCAAGGCAAAGGCACCTGCGCCTGCCCAGGTCACCATCGGCGGGGAAGACGCGGCCGAGACCGAGCAGCGCTGGCAGCCACCGGCGGTAACGCTCACCGATGCCGGCGTGGCCCAGGCGCGCCGTGATGCGGCCAAGGCGTTCGCGGAGGGACGGCTGTATGAAAAGGCCGAAGACGCCATTCCGATCTGGCTGGCGTTGCGCGACCGCGACCCCGCCGACCGCCAGGCCCAGGCCGGCCTGAAGCGCGCCGAGCAGCGCCTGCTCGACGACGCCAAGGCACTGCTGGCCCGCCCCTTGAAGCAGCGCGAAGCGGTGGCCGAGGCCAGCCAGATCGCGCTGGTGCTGCTGACCCTGGCGCCGGGCGACGCGCGGGTGCGTCAGCTGCAGTCGCGCGTGGAGATCGCGCAGCGGGTGATCGCCTACAACCGGGCCGGCGAAGAGGACCTGCGCGCTGACCGCATCGGCGAAGACGGCGACGGCGCGATTCCGAATTTCCGCGAGGCGCTGGCACTGGAGGCGGACAACCCGCGCGCCCGCCAGGGCCTGGCGGCGGCCGAGAGCGCGCTGATCCGGCGCGCTGAAACCGCCGCGCGTGCCGCGGACTTCACGGCGGCGGGCACCTGGTTGTCGGAAGCGGCCAAGGTGCGTGATTCCGCGCCCACCATCGTGGAGGCCTTCGAGCGGGTCGAGAGGATCCGCGCCGAAACGCTGGTGCGCCTGCGTGACGAGGGCCTGCGCGACCTGGCCACGCCGCAGGGGCTGAAGCCGGCGCGGCAGAAACTGGAAGACGCGCTGCGCATCGCCATGCCCGGTGACCCGGTGGTGGCCCAGCTGCGCGAACGCATCGAGCTGGTCACCCACTACGGCAGTTTCCGCCCGCGCGAGGTATTCAGCGATGCGCTGCGCGATGGCGGGCGCGGCCCGCAGATGATCGTGGTGCCGCACGGCGGCTTCCAGATGGGCGCGGGCGACAGCGAGCCCGGCGCCAGCGATGCGGAAAAGCCCTCGCACTACGTGCGCTTCGAGCGCGGCTTCGCGTTGGCCATCACCGAGGTGACCGTGGCCGACTACCGGCGCTACGTGACGGCCACCAATGCGCGCCCGCGTGCCACCCGGCGCGGCCATTCGATCATCTACGACGAGCGCAGCGGCAACTTCACGCGCAGCAGCGGGGTGGACTGGCAGTCCGGCTATGACGGCAGGCCGGCCATCGCCAATTCGCCGGTCATGCACGTCAGCGTGCGCGATGCCGAGCACTACGCCATATGGCTGTCCGAACAGACCGGGCGCTCGTACCGGCTGCCCAGCGAGGCCGAGTTCGAATATGCGCTGCGGGCCGGCAGCAGCGGCCGCTACCCGTGGGGCGACGCGGGCACGCCGCCGCCGCGGTCGGGCAACTTCACCGGGGCCGAGGATGTCTCGCCGTCCGGGCGGCGCTGGTTCAATGCGTTCGTCGGCTATGGCGATGGCTGGTGGGGGCCGGCGCCGGTGGCGACCTTCGAGCCCAATGCCTGGGGCCTGCATGACATGGCCGGCAACCTGAGCGAGTGGGTGGCCGACTGCTGGCATGCCAGCTACCGCCGTGCGCCGGCCGACGGCGTGGCCTGGTTCAACCCGGGCTGCCGGCAGCGGGTGATCCGCGGCGGCAACTGGGCCAATGCGCCCGAGCAGACCCGCGCGGCCTGGCGACAATCACAGGATTCGGACACGACCAGCGCCAGGATCGGGTTCCGCCTGGTGCGAGGTATCTGATACCCCGGCTTGGCGCTAGGATTGCCCCGAATGCCGGCAGGGTGTGCCGGCCCCATCAGGAACCCACAGGATGAGCAGCGATCCGTTTGGTGGTCAGCAGCAGCAACGGGGGCGCCGCCCAGGTCTGTTCGGCAACATCCGCTGGTGGGTGCTGCTGGCCTTCGCCGGCTATGCCGCGTTCTACTGGTTCTCCAACCGCAGCGTGGACCCCTACACCGGCGAAAGCGTGCTCATCGACAGTTCGCTCGATGCCGCCCAGGAAAAGGCGTTAGGCCTGCAGGCCTACCAGCAGATCCTGGCCGAGGAGCGGCCGCTGGATCCCAATGCACAGATATCGCGGGATGTACGCGCCATTGCCGAGCGGCTGATCCGTAAGGTGGACGTGGTCGAAACCGCGCTGGCCGAGGAGCACGGGCTGAAGCCGGGCCACTTCTCGCGCGATTTCGAGTGGGAGGTCAACGTGATCCAGTCCGACCAGGCCAATGCGTTCTGCCTGCCGGGCGGCAAGATGGCGGTGTATACCGGGCTGGTGCCGGTGGCGCGCACGGCCGATGCGATGGCGGTGGTGATGGGCCATGAAATCGCCCACGCGCTGCTGCGCCATGGTGCGCAGCGCATGGCCCAGCAGAAGCTCACCCAGATCGGGCAGATGGCCGGCGCCGCCAGCGGCATGGACGTGCAGCAGCAACAGATGATGATGTCGGCGATGGGCTATGGCTACCTGTTGCCGTATGCACGCAGCCACGAAACGCAGGCCGACGAAGTCGGGCTGATGCTTGCCGCGGCCGCGTGTTTCGACCCGCGCGAGGCGGTGCCGCTGTGGGAGCGGATGGGGCAGGCCAGCGGCGGGCAGGCACCGCCGGAGTTCTCCTCGACCCACCCCAACCCGGGCACGCGCATCCAGAACCTGCAGGCGTTGATGCCCAAGGCGATGGAATACCGGCAGCGGTTCTGTGAAACGGCGGGGGCGCCGGCGACCCAATGACGCTGGCGGAACACGTTCGCGACCATCGTAGAGCCACGCCATGCGTGGCTGATCTTCGTTCCGGCGTCATGAACGTCTGATGCGCGGCTTCGGTTGGGGCTAAACGTTGGATGACGACCTTGGCGGCGTGTTGGCGCGGCTTCGGTTGCTTGTGCCGCGCTCCGCGCGGTTGCCACGCATGGCGTGGCACTACGAACTGTTACGGGCTTGCGGCGGGATCGCGCCCAGCCACGCAGGGCGTGGCTCTACCGATCCTTTACGACCACGTCGATGACGCCGTCCTGGACGCGGGCCTTCAATGCGTCGCCCGGCGCGACGTCCAACGGCGACCGCACCAGGCGCCCGTCGTCTTCGCGGGTCAGGATCGCGTAGCCACGCGCCACCGTTGCCAGCGGGCTCACCGCTTCCATTGAACGCGCCAATGCGCGCAGGCGCACGGCATCGCGCTGCAACTGCCGCGCCATGGCCGCCTCGGCGCGCGGCTGCAGGCGCTGCAGGCGTTCGCCCAGCGCGTCCAGGCGCCGCTGCGGATGGCCATTGCGCAGCACCACGGCCGCGTGGCGCAGGCGCGCCAGGCGGCGTTCGTGCTGCTGCTGCCACACGCCCGCCAGGCGCCGCGCCAGATCCTGCTGGCGCCGCTGCAACAACTGCAGGCGGGCCTGCGGGCTCTGGCCGTTCAGGCGCAGCAGGGCGCGGTCGGCGCGCTGCATGGCCTGGCCCAGGCCGTGGCGTTGCAGCTGCACCAACCGCGCCGCCAGCCGACGCAGGCGCAGCTGCAGGTCGCGCTGGTCCGGCACCAGCAGCTCGGCCGCTACTGACGGGGTCGGCGCGCGCAGGTCGGCGGCGAAATCGGCCAGGCTGAAGTCGGTCTCGTGGCCCACCGCCGACACCACCGGCGTGGTGCTCGCGGCGATCGCGCGGGCCAGCTGTTCGTCGTTGAAGGCCCACAGGTCTTCCATCGAACCGCCGCCCCGGGTGAGCAGGATCACGTCGTAGCGGCCGCTGGCGTCGGCACTGCGCAGGAGCGCGGTGAGCTGCGCCGCCGCACTGTCGCCTTGCACCAGGCTGGGCAGCAGGTCCACTTCCAGCAGCGGGAAGCGGCGCTCCAGTACGCTCAGCACGTCGCGTACCGCCGCGCCGGTGGGCGAGGTGATCACCGCCAGGCGGCGCACATGCGCGGGCAGGGCGCGCTTGCGTTCGGCGGCGAACAGGCCTTCGGCCTCCAGCCGTGCCTTGAGCTGTTCGTAGGCGCGGCGCAGGGCGCCTTCGCCGGCTTCTTCCATGTGGTCGAGCACCATCTGGTACTCGCCGCGTGCTTCGTACAGCGTCAGCCGGCCGCGTGCGAGCACGCGCATGCCTTCGCGCGGCACGAACTTCAGCCATTGGCTCTTGGGCTTGAACATCGCCGCGCGGATCTGCGCGCGCGCGTCCTTCAGCGTCAAGTACATATGCCCGGACGCGGGGCGGGTGACGCTGCCCAGTTCGGCCTCCACCCACACCATCGGGAACGTGTCTTCCAGCAGGTCGCGGGCCAGGATGTTGAGCTGGCTGGGCGTGAGGATCTGCGCGCTACGGTCCATGAACGGTCAAACGGTACGAACGGGCGCCCATGGTCGCATGTTGGCGGTGGAAGCGTCGCCGCAGCGGTCAGCTGGGGTTGCCGCGCGCGGCGTGCTGCTGCAGCGCCCACTGCACGTGCTCGCGGACCAGCGCCGAAGGATGCTCGCTGCGCGAGTGCAGCGCGGCCAGCGTGTCGGCGTGGCCGGGGGCGTTGCCCAGCGCCACCGCGATGTTGCGCAGCCAGCGCTCGTGGCCGCTACGGCGGATGGGGCTGCCCTCGGTACGGCGCAGGAATTCGTCTTCCTCCCAGGCGAACAGCTGTGCCAGCGAGGCGGTGTCCAGGTCGTTGCGGGCACGGAAGTCGGGCTCATCGGTGCGCCGGGCGAACTTGTTCCAGGGGCAGACCAGCTGGCAGTCGTCGCAACCGTAGATGCGGTTGCCCATCAACGTCCGCATGTCTTCGGGAATGGCGCCGTCGTGTTCGATGGTCAGGTAGGAAATGCAGCGCCGCGCATCCAGCCGTTGCGGGCCGATGATGGCCTGGGTGGGACACACATCGATGCAGCGCGTGCAGGTGCCGCAGTGCGCGGTGGCCGGCACATCCACCGGCAGCGGCAGGTCGATGTAGATCTCGCCCAGGAAGAACCATGAACCGCCCTGGCGGTCGATCAGGCAGGTGTGCTTGCCGATCCAGCCCAGGCCCGCGTTGCGCGCCAGCGCTCGTTCCAGCACAGGCGCCGAATCGACGAAGACGCGGTAGCCGAACGCGCCGATTTCCGCCCCCAGCGCGTCGGCGAACTTCTGCAGGCGATTGCGCATCAGCTTGTGGTAATCGCGGCCCAGCGCATACCGCGCCACGTAGGCGCGGTCGCCGTCGTGCAGCGTGTCCCACGCCTGGGTGTCGTCCTTGTGGCCGTAGTCCATGCCCACCGAGATCACGCGCACCGTGCCGGGCAGCAGCTCGGCCGGGCGCGCGCGCAGCGTGCCGTGGCGGGCCATCCAGTCCATCGTGCCGTACAGGCCCTGGCCCAGCCAGTCGGCCAGGTGCGCCTCGTCGTCGGCCAGGTCGATGCCGGACACGCCGCAGCGCTGGAAGCCATGTTCGCGGGCAAGCGCGCGCACCCGCTCGGCGGCGCGGGCCAGGTGCATCGGGGCGGGCAGGGGAACAGCGGACATGCCCTAAGTATAGAATCCTGCCATGCCCGAGCTCGCTGAACTGTTCGATGTCGCCGCCGCGCGCCGCCTCGATGCGCAGGCCAGCGCCCTGCTGGGCGATGGTGGCGCCACACTGATGGAACAGGCCGGCACGGCCGCCTGGCACTTCCTGCTGGAGCGCTGGCCGCAGGCGCAGCGGGTGTGCGTGGCGGTCGGGGCCGGCAACAACGGCGGCGACGGCTACGTGCTGGCGCGCCTGGCCCGGCAGGCCGGACGCCAGGTAACGCTGCTGCGGCTGGGCGACGAGACGGCGCTGAGCCCACTGGCCGAACGCACACGCGCCGCCTTCCTCGCCGACGGCGGGCAGGTGGCGGTGTTTGGCGATGCGCTGCCCCAGGCGGACGTGCTGGTGGATGCCTTGTTCGCCATCGGTCTCAACCGTGCCCCTGCTGGCGAGGCTGCGCGGCTCATCCAGGCGATCAACGCCAGCGCGCTGCCGGTGCTGGCGCTCGACGTGCCCAGCGGCGTGGATGCGCGCAGCGGGGCGGTGCCGGGCGCGGCAGTGCGCGCCACGCTCACCCTGCAGTTCATCGTGCGCCACCAGGGCCTGTACACCGGCGATGCGCTGGAATACGTCGGCGGCCGCCGGCTGGCACCGCTGACCTTGCCCGAGGGCGCGGAAGACGGTGTGGCCGCAACGGCCTGCCTGTGGGCGCCGGCTCGGTTGGCGCAGCAATTACCGGCCCGGCGCGCCAATACCCACAAGGGCGAATCCGGCCATGTGCTGTGTGTCGGTGGCAATGCAGGCAGCGGTGGGGCGGTGATGCTGGCCGCCGAATCGGCCTTGCGTGCCGGGGCAGGCCTGGTCAGTGTGGCCACTCAACCGCAGCACCTCGCGCCGCTGCTGGCGCGCGTTCCCGAAGTGATGGCGCATGCCGTGCAGGAAGCGCAGGAACTGCGTGCGCTGCTGCCGCGCGCCAAAGTGGTGGCGATCGGGCCCGGGCTGGGCCAGGACGACTGGGCGCGCGAGCTCTGGCGGCAGGTACTGGCCAGCGGCAAACCGCTGGTGATCGATGCCGATGCGCTGAACCTGTTGGTGGCGTCACCGCAGCCGCTGCACGACGCCATCCTGACCCCGCACCCGGGCGAGGCCGCACGCCTGCTCGGCAGCGACACCGCCCACGTGCAGGCCGACCGCTTCGGCGCCGCCGCGGCACTGGCCGGGCGCTACAACGCGGTGGTGGTGCTCAAGGGCGCCGGCACGATAGTCGCTGCGCCGCATGCACGGCCGCGGGTGATCGCGGCGGGCAACCCCGGCATGGCCGTGGGTGGCATGGGCGACCTGCTTACCGGCATCATTGCCGCCCTGCGCGCGCAGGGGCTGGACGCCTTCGATGCCGCCAGCAGCGGTGCCCTGCTGCACAGCCTGGCCGGCGATGCCGCGGCCAGCGAAGGCCAGCGTGGCCTGCTCCCCACCGACCTGCTGGTGCCGCTGCGCCGGCTGGTCAATCCGGAAACGTGACCCCATGACCGAGTTTTTCCTCGCCCAACCCCAGGACACCGACCTGCTGGGCCAGTGGCTGGCCGCCACCCGGCCGCCGCACGCGGTGGTGCAGCTGCAGGGCGACCTGGGCGCCGGCAAGTCCACGCTGGCGCGCGCACTGCTGCGTGCGCTGGGGGTGCAGGGGTCCATCCGCAGCCCCACTTACACCTTGGTGGAACGCTACCCGCTGGCGGACGGCCACGAGGCCTGGCACCTGGACCTGTACCGGATCGGCCAGGCCGAAGAGCTGGATTTCCTCGGTCTGGACGAAGGCAGTGCCTCGCTGTGGCTGGTGGAATGGCCCGAGCGGGGCGCGGGCGCACTGCCGCCCACCGACCTGATCATCGCGCTGGAAATCGAGGGGCAGGGGCGCCGCGCTCGGCTGTCGGGGGCCAGCGCTGCCGGTCGTGAATGGCTGTTGCGGCTCCCTCAAGGGGGCGACTTGCAGGCCCTTTCTGTCGGCTGACAGTAGGAAACACCCCCAGGTTACGGATTATTAAGGGAAAAGGTGTTGCATTTCATTCAGCGCGGTGATTGAATCCTCAGCCATGCCAATGGGGAAACCTCTCACCGCCATCTGCGCCGCCGTCGGACTCTGTCTGGCGAGCGCGATGTCGTGGGCTGGCGAAGTCCGCCAGGTGGCGCTGGAGACCGGTTCCACCGGCACCCGCGCCGAAATCGCCCTGGCCGGCAGCGGCGGTTACAAGACGCTGACGCTGTCCGGTCCGAACCGGCTGGTGGTGGATTTCCCCGATTCCAGTGCCGTGCGCAACCTCAAGCTGCCCGCGCCCAAGGGCGTGGTCACCGCCGTGCGCACCGGCCAGCCGGTGCCTGGCACGTTCCGGGTGGTGTTCGACCTGGCCGAGTCGGTCGCGCCGTTCAAGCCGCAGATGGTCAAGCAGGGCGACGACTCCCGGCTGGTGATCGAATGGCCGGGCGACGCGCCGTCGAGCGTGGCCAGCGCGCCAGCCAGCAGCGCCGCGCCCAACACCGCATCCAACACGCCGCCGGCGCCGGTAGTGGCACAGCAGCAGCCCGCAACGGCGGCGCCGGCCAGCACCCAGACCCTGCCGCCGACGCCCGCTGAAGTGGCACAGGCGCGCAACGATGCCGCGCGTGCCACGGCGTTGCTGACCGCCTCCGTGCGCCAGCAGGCCAGCGCAAGCGCTGCAACGCCGGTGACCACGACCGTGGCGCCGACCTCGGCCGCCGCCAATGTCGCGGCAGCGGGAACGGCCAATGCGGCCAGCAATTCCGCGTCGCCGGCCGCCATCCTGTCCGGCCAGCCGACCGCCACGGTGGTGGCAGCGCCGGTAGCCACGACGGTGGTGCCGCCGCGTCCGGTCATGCCCAGCGATGCCTCGCGCATCAAGATGCAGGCGGGCATGCGCCCGCTGGTGGTCGCGATCGATCCGGGC
The DNA here is from genome assembly GCF_050737075.1 of Stenotrophomonas sp. Taxonomy (GTDB): domain Bacteria; phylum Pseudomonadota; class Gammaproteobacteria; order Xanthomonadales; family Xanthomonadaceae; genus Stenotrophomonas. The sequence continues at coordinate 875 of NZ_JBOHXV010000117.1, read as the reverse complement.
CACGGCGGCCAGGATCCGGGTGCCGTGGGGCCGACCGGCAAGCGCGAAAAAGACATCACGTTGTCCGTGGCGCGCGAGCTGGCCCGCCAGGTCAATGCCACGCCGGGCCTGAAGGCCTTCCTGACCCGCGACACCGACGTGTTCATTCCGTTGCCGATGCGCGCGCAGAAGGCGCGTTCGGCCAAGGCGGACATCTTCATCTCGATCCACGCCGACGCGGCGGAAAACCGCGCCGCTACCGGTTCGTCGGTCTACGTGCTGTCGACCAAGGGCGCCTCTTCGCAGCGTGCGCGTTGGCTGGCCGACAAGGAAAACGCCGCCGACCTGGTGGGTGGCGTGCGCCTGCAGCAGACCGAAGGCACCCTGGCGAACGTGTTGCTGGATCTGGCCCAGAGCGGTTACATGAAGGCCTCTGAAGACGCCGCCGGGCATGTGCTGGGTGGGCTGAAGCGGATCGGCAAGAACCACAAGCCGAACATCGAACGCGCCAACTTCGCGGTGCTGCGCACCTCGGACATGCCGGCCATGCTGGTGGAGACCGCCTTCATTTCCAATCCGGACGAAGAGCGCCGCCTGATGGACCCGGCGTACCAGCGTCAGATCGCCGGTGCGGTGCTGGACGGCGTGCATACCTTCTTCAGCCGCCAACCGCCGCCGGGCACGCTGTACGCGGCCCGCGCCCAGGCCGAAATAGACGCCGCCGGCACCGTCGCAGGGGGCAGCAAATAAAAACCCGCGAAAGCGGGTTTTTATTTGCGCTGTGGATACTCGACACGATTCGTGTCGCTGTTGGATTCGGGCGAACAGCCGGTGGCCAGCGGCACCCAAGCTTGGCGGGACGGTGCGGGTTTGCGGGGTCGCCGCAAGTACGTCCT
>NZ_JBOHXV010000116.1:0-13633 GCF_050737075.1 Stenotrophomonas sp. | reverse complement strand
AAGCACCAGCATCGGTTGCAGGCGAGCTTCTCGCGTCTGCTCGCCTACAAGCGACTGCACTGCCTGGATATACCCGATGATTACCGGTACATGGATCCGCAGCTGGTGGCGTTGCTCGAGGCGAAGGTGACGCTGCTGCTGAAGTGAGCCGCCCGGAAGAGACGCTTACGTTAGCGGGAATACATAGCGTGGGGCAGCGTCCTCGTCCACCATGTCGATCAGTGCCAGCAGGTTTTTCACTGAGAGGTCTTCCAATTTTCCAGGGCAGCACTGAAGCACCTGGAACAACTTGAGCAGCTCGGCCATTCGGAGGTCGTAGATGCGCAGCATCCTGCGGGCGATGCGGAAAACCTCATGGCTGGCGCGATCTTCGGTGCCGATGAGGCGTTCCACTTGGGAAATGTGGTTGCCCTTGGGGCCCTTCGTCCAGATGGCGCAATGAACGTCGTGGACCGTCATTTCGCCGAACGATCTGCCCGAGTAATCAAGTTGGTCTTCGATGTAAGCAACAAGAGCCGCCCAGTGGGCGCTGTCCCAGTCCATCGCATCGGCGAAGACGCCGAGCTCGCTGGCGATATCAATGGTGTTGAGGGTAGGGGCTGCTAAGGGGTCGTATTCCATGGCGGGATTCCTCAAAAAAACACTGAGACCATCGCCCTACGGACAAGCTTCGTTGGGCGCCGGTGCGTCCTCTGCTTTCGGGCTGCAATCCCGGTCGCCGATTGTGCGGCGACGCGCGGATGCTGCTGTTGCACGCGTAGGCTGTCAACGCGAAAAGGAGCGATCTGCAAGACTGGATCTCACTTCGCGTCCGTCAATTTGAAGCGGATGTCGCATCTGCCCTTGGGTGATTCTGGCCTGGCTCAAACGAGAGCAGCGGCAAGTGGCGGAGGGTCACGGCGGCATAACATCGCTGGCGCTAGCGTCAGCCACTCACGGGGGTGAATAGCGAGCAGTGCTGTCCAGCAGCGCAGGCCCTTGCTTTCTCCGTGCCCGCCCTGACGGTCGCCTGTTTGCGCCTATGCAATGGGAGCAACGACGATGAACGCGAGTACGACATCGAATGCGGGTGGCAGTTCCGGCAAGGCCGATGTAGACACGGACTGGGATGACCTTGTGCTGTTTCAATTGCATCCCGACCATGCGGAGACGGTAACGACCCCTGTGTATGCGAATGGCAGGCAGCAGGCTCAGGTTAAAATCGAGATCATTGCGGAGAAGGACGGCGAGGTCGTGACCCTCACTGAAAGCCAGCTCAAGCGCATCACGCTTGTTGCCTACGACACAGGCGCGCCGCTTCCGGAAAGCGTGACAACCAGCTGCGAACAGTCTGCCCTATATGAGATCAGCTTGGATCTGCTCGAAGGTGACGTTCTTGCGGAGATCTTCGAGCCCAGGCGGGAAAATCATGCTTTCCCTGATGACGCTCAAGAGCAGTCGCTTTGGGTGAGTTGCACCACGGTGGGAAGGTACAAGGTGGCCGCAAAGATAACCTCGCCATCGGGTGTCTCATACACGACCTGTCCTGGACCGTTTGAAAGCTGGATGAACATATCGGCGCATGCGCCGCTGGTGCATGACTGGGACACGCTGAAAATGGGCGATCGCCAGGACCTGATCAAGACCAGCGATTCCCCCGATTACGATGTGGATATGTACTTCATCAAGTTCGATGTTGGGGACCTGCGGATCGTTGACAGCATTCATCACAACCACACAGCCGATCATCCGTTCTACAGCTGGCCACAGCCAGGCTGGCCGAGGATGAGCAGCGTGGCGTTCCAGGTGGGTCAACCGCGTGAGGTGATCTTCCCCCCGGGCGTTACGGGGGGCTGCAAGTTCAAGGTGAACACCCGGCCCGGGCAGGCAAACGCAGCCCGAGTGCAACACCGTGCCACCCACGACCTGAAGCAAAGCTTTGAGTTCGGAAAAGTCACGTATTTCGACCAGTACGGAAATTCGGTGCCGGCGGTGATCGCCGTCGCAAGTGACGGCAACACCCTGCATCTGCACTCCACGGGACCGCACCTGCTGCCTGAGCCGCTTGGCAAGGGTGCCGCGGAACCTACGGAAAAGCTTGATTGACTCCATGTAACCCGAGGGTTCGCCCGTATCGAGCGAACCCTCACTGGTGCACGCCCGCTATCCTGAGCAGGGCCAGGCCGCCCATGCTCGAGTTGAGGAGAGACACATGACGACAAGACGATTGCGCGCTGAAGATATGGCGGAGGCCAGCGCCGTATGCATGGCGTCGTTCATGGCGTCCGTCGCCCCGTCGCTGTCGCCGTTGGGCGTGGAGACCTTCACCGGCATCGTGTCGGTGGAGGGATTCGCCAGCCGCATGTCGGATGAGAACGACATGGTCGTATGCGAATCCAACGGCCGCGTGGTGGGCGTGGCGGAACTGGTGGGTGGCCAGCATGTGGCCACGTTGTTCGTTCTGCCCGATTGCCAGAGGCAGGGGATAGGGCGGGCGTTGGTGCAGGCGCTGCTCGATTGCGCACGTGGCGACATTGTTACAGTGCGCGCGTCGTTGGGGTCGGTTTCTGCCTATGAGCGCTATGGATTCCGGGTGGCCGGACCTGTCGGAGAATACGCGGGGCTGGTCTATCAACCGATGGAGATGGTGTTGATTCCGTCGTAGGGACACGCCATGCGTGTCTGCTCTTGGTTCCGCGGTCACGAACTCCGGCGAATGTGATCCAGCTTTCACGCCTCCGCTCCTATGCTGCACGGAAATGAACAGGGCCCGCACCGTGCTGCTGGAGCAGGAAGACAACACCGCCAAGTGGCGCATCTACGAGGCACTCCTGCAGGCCACGCCTGACCTGACCTACGTGTTCGACCTGCAGCACCGTTTCATCTACGCCAACAAGGCGCTGCTGGACATGTGGGGGCTGCGCTGGAGCGAGGCGATGGGCAAGACCTGCCTGGAGCTGGGCTATGAGCCGTGGCACGCGGCCATGCACGATGCCGAGATCGACCAGGTGATTGCCACCCGGCTGCCGGTGCGCGGCGATGTGCCATTCCCGCACGTCACCGAAGGCGTGCGCACCTACGACTACATCTTCACCCCGGTCATCGGGCCCGACGGGCAGGTGGAAGCCATTGCGGGCAGTACCCGCGACGTGACCGAACGCAAGCGGCATGAAGAACACCTGCAGCTGCTGGTGAACGAACTCAACCACCGGGTCAAGAATTCGCTGGCGATGGTGCAGTCCATCGCGCGGCAGACGCTGCGCAGCGCGGCCGGGCTGGACGATGCCAGCGACAAGATCGAAGAGCGCCTGATCGCGCTGGCCAGCGCACACGACGTGCTGACCCGGGAAAACTGGCACAGCGCCGACATCACCGAGCTGGTGGGTGCAGTGGCAGCGCTGCACGGCACGGGTGACGGCCAGCGTTTCGACGTGCATGGCGAGGCGTGCCGGCTGGACCCGCGCCGCGCGGTGGCGCTGTCCATGGCGCTGCACGAACTGGGCACCAATGCGGTCAAACACGGGGCGCTGTCCGCGCCGGAAGGGCGGGTGTGCGTGCAGTGGAAGCGCCACGAGGTGAACGGGCAGCAGCGCATCGAACTGACCTGGCAGGAGCGGGATGGTCCGCGGGTGCACCCACCGGCGCAGCTGGGGTTTGGCGCACGGCTGCTGGAGCGCGGACTCAAGCATGACCTGGGCGGCGAGGTGGAACTGGCCTTCGAGCCGGGTGGGCTGCGCTACCGCGTATCGATACCACCGGCCGTAGAGGCCGAGGCGGCGCGCCCATGAACGCCCGCGTGCTGCTCGTCGAGGACGAATCGCTGGTGGCGATGATGGTGGAAGACTGCCTGGTGGAGCTGGGCTACGAGGTCGTCGCGCTGGCGGGCACGGTGGACGATGCGCTGGCGGCGTTGCAGCGTGCGGCCATCGATGTGGCGGTGCTGGACGTCAACCTGGGCGGCACACCGTCGTTCCCGGTGGCCGAGGCGCTGGAGGCGCGCGGTATTCCGTATCTGTTTCTGACCGGTTACGACCGCAGTGCGATCCCGGAACCCCTGCGCCATCGCTATGGCCTGCAGAAGCCCTTCCGGATGCGCGACCTGGATCGCGCGCTTCACTCCCTGCAGGCGGCAGGCAGCGCGGCAGGCACAGGCAGTGAAGGTGACGCCGCGGCACTGCGCTGACGCGCGCAGGCTGTGATCGCGTCAGGTGACGGCGCGGATCACTTCTTCAATCAGCACTACATAACAGGCTGCGAAATAGACCTTGAGCAGTGCGGGGTGCTGCTTGGAGACGAATGCGCGCATGGCATCTGATGGTTGGGTGGGACGTCATCATTGTGACCAAGCTGTGAAATTGCGGCAACGGTCACACATTCAGTGGTGTGATGATCCTTCGCGACGAAATGCAGCAAATTCAACGAGATGCGCATTGTCCCAAAAGGCGGGCGCCTACCGTTCGTCGGAAAAACCCTACAGACAGTGTGAAGAAGCTCTGGTAGGGCCTGTGAAGGGTTCGCCATTTTCACGTGCCGCCTGCGGCCCATTCACGAGTGGGGGACGCGCGGATCGCTAGCGTGAAGGCCTGTCATTCATCCCGATTGGGGCAAAGGAACAACATGATCAAGTGGGCCATCATTTTCGCCATCATCGGCCTCATTGCCGGTGCCTTGGGCTTTGCCGGCATCGGTGGCGCGGCCATCGGCGTGGCCAAGTTCCTGTTCTGGGCAGGCATCATCATCGCCGTCATCCTGTTCCTGCTGGGCATGACGGTGGCCAAGAAGGTCAGTTGACATGACCGCCGGCGTGGCCGCGAGCAACGGCCTGCGGGTTACCGCAGGCGCTCGCGGCACGCTCGGGCGCAGGTCAGGCAGTACCCAGAAGCCGTTGTCCAGGTAAGGCCGCCGAGGTGCATCTTCCTGCTCCGGCCACGCAGCCCGGCGACGTTCCCGGGCCGCTTCATCGTCATCCTCCTCGTGCGAAGGCATCTCGCCTTCATCCTGCAACTGCCGCAGCACCGCATCGAAGGCGTCGGCAGCGGATTCCGCGCCCGCCACCTCCAGTTCGCCTGACTCAGGGGCAGGGTGGGATTGCTCAACGGGTGGGAGTCGCATGGCGCTTGCCGTCCGATAACGCGGAGTTAGCTGGCCACGATGACCTTGCAGGCTGCACCTTTCAATCAAACGAGTTGCGGTTGGCACCCAATCGCATGACTCCGAACACGCCCAACAATCACTCGAAGTAGAACGACACCCCAAGTCCTGCCTGCAGATCCGGGCTGTTGCGGTCCAGACCGAGGTCGAAGGAGGCGTCCAGCTGCATGCGCGAGGTCGCCATCCAGGTGAGGCCCGCACCGGCCACGGAGGTGGACGGCTCGCCGTTGGTGTGGGTGAATCCGGCTTCGACGAACGCGCTCACGCTGTCGGTTACGGCCATGTTGACGCTGGGCGACCACGTAAAGGCATCGTCGCCTGCGCCGCGCGTGGCGTTGGCGTACAGCGCGCCGGTCCAGCGGTCGTTGAAGGTGTATTCGTAGCTGGCACCCAGTTCGTATTGCGTGCCGCCTTCGCCAAACGCGCGCGAACCGGTGTCGAAGCTGCTGCTGGCCAGCAGTGCCAGCGCGTGGCGGTCCGAGCCGGTGGGGAGCGCGTATTTCAGGGCCAGGCCGGTATCGCCGGCGCCGCGCGTGGTGGTGGCCGGCGCATTGCGTGGTGCCTCGCGCAGCCGGTTCCAGGGGTTGCCGAAGGCCTGCAGCTCAAGGTTCGCGCCCAGACCCATGCGAAGGCGGATATCGGTGCCGTACTGGGTGGAACGCGTGCCTTCCTCGTCGCGGTCCCGGGAATAATCGGGCAGGCCCAGCTCCAGCGCGACGCCGCCGCGCGGCAGGGTGGAGGCCGCGAACCCCAGGCCCGGGCGGTCGAAGGCGGGTGTCTCTTCGTCATCCTGCTGCGCCCATGCGGGCAGGGCCAACGTGACCAGCAACAGCCCCATCCAGTTACGCATTGCTACATCCGCTGCGGGAAACGGCAGCAGCTTAGCGGTGCGTGTGCAACGCGCCGTGACGGCGCGTTGCGGATGTCAGTCCGGGCGGGTCAGCGCCAGCAGGCCATCGAGCAGGCGTGCCGCGCGCGGGCGGCCATCGTCGTCAATGGGGCAGGCCATGGACTGCAACCAAAAGCCGTGCGCTGCGCGGCGCGCGGCGGTGAGGCGATGGTCATCGCCTTCGCCCGGGTAACGCAGCAGCTGTGCCTGGATCCAATGCTTGAGCGCCTGCGCGATCTCCGGATCGGGCCGCCCGCGCGGTGCGCCTGCCTGCGGGTCGTGCGGCAGCAGGCAGGCGCGGAACAGCGCGGTGACATAGGCGCGCGAGAAGCGCCCATGCACGTCCGGGTCCTGGTCCACCAGCCGCTGCACGGCACGGTCGAATTCGACCAGCGCGGTGGCAAGCGCCGGTGCGTCGGCCGGTTCGCTGGTATCGAGCAACAGGAAAGGACGGCTCATGCGGACTCCTTGGTGCGCGCCGGAAGCGCGCGGGTTACTGCGCGGCGTGTGCCTGTGGCAGTTGTGGCGGCGAAGCGCCGGGGTGCGCAAGCACGTCACGCAGCAGTGCGATGACACGCTCGCCCTGGCCGTTGCAGGCCAGCTCGAAGGTGGTCTGGCTGCCGAGTGCGGGCAGCGGGGTATGCAGGATCCACTGCAGTACCCGGCTGCGGTCCGGTTCGATCTGCAGCGCCAGCGTGGCCACGCGTCGTACGATGCCCGGGCGCATGCTCAGAACCCGTACGTCAGGGCGAGCACGGCCGAATCCATGTGGTCGCCCACGGTCATCGGGCTGTCCTTGACCGCATTGGAGAGCAGGGTGCGGCGCAGCGACGCGGTGGCGGTCCAGTGCGGGCCCAGCGGCATGACAGCGGTCAGGTCCATGTACGGTGCCACGCCGCTACCCGCGCGATAGGCGGCAAGCCCGCTACGCTGTGCTTCTTCGGCACTGATGCCGAAGTAGTAGTCGTTGAGGCTGCTGCTGGCGTAGTTGGCGCCCACACCGGGAATGAGCATGACCCGGCCGGTGGGAATGGGGTAGGCGTACTTGGCATCGGCGGCCAGGCCACCGCCGTGGCCGCTGATGTCGGCCTGCACATTGCCCTGCAGCACACCCCACGGCGCAGAGTGCCGCACCGCCACGCCGGCCATCGCCGACATGCTGCGGTTGGACAGCTGGCGCAGCTGCACATCGTCGGTGTCGTTGCGCTTGAAGCGCATCATGTACGGCGAGGCCAGCAGCGAAACTTCGGTGCTTTCGGTGTTGAACAGCGTGTAGCCGATGCTGCCGCCACGGAAGTGGAATTTCTTGCCTTCGTAGTTGATCACCGGCACGGGCAGCACGTCGGTGTCATAGCCGGCATACGGCGACTTCTGCGCGGCAACGGCCAGGCCCACGCTGCTGCGGGGCTTGGCCCCGGGGGCGGCCTGGGCCAACACGCTGCCGCTGACCATCAGGCTTGCCAGGGCGATGCCCGCTACTGCCGTCTTCCGTGAACCAATCTGCATGGGGTACTGCTCCTGGGGGCGATCAAACCCCCATGATGGCGCCCGGACATTGTCGGAACGTTGCGCCAAAGAGCGCGGTACCATCGGCCCCCTCCGCCCTGTATCTGCACCGCCCATGCGCATCCTGCTGCTCGAAGACGACCCCGAACTGGCCAACGCGATCCAGGCCAGCCTGGGCCGCCATGGCATGGTGGTGGACGTGGTGGTGTCGATGGCGCAGGCCGCCGAAGCACTCAAGGCCGGCGTGCACCAGGTGCTGCTGCTGGACCGCCAGCTGCCCGACGGCGATGGCGCCAACTTCGTGCGGGTGGCGCGCAGCCACGTGCCCAACCTGCCGGTGATCATGCTGACCGCGCGCGATTCGGTGGCCGACCGCGTGGTCGGGCTGGACGTGGGCGCCGACGACTACCTCACCAAGCCCTTCGCGGTGGAAGAGCTGCTGGCGCGGATCCGCGCCATTTCGCGGCGGCCGGCGCAGATCACGCTGCCGGTGCTGGCACTGGGGCGGCTGCAGTTCGATTTCGTGGCGCGCCAGGCCAGCGTGGACGTTGCGCTGCTGGCCTTGCCGCGCCGCCAGCTGCTGGTGCTCGAAGCGCTGGCGCTGCGTCAGGGCCGCACGGTGGCGCGGGCGGCGCTGCAGGAGGCGGTGTATGGCTTCGACGATGAGATCCAGTCCAACGCGCTCGACGCACATGTGTCAAAGCTGCGCCGCGCGCTGGCCGATGCCGATGCGCAGGTGGAAATCCACGTGATGCGCGGGATCGGCTACCTGCTCAAGGAAACCGCATGAAGTTCCTCAAACCCGGCTCGCTGTCCTTCAGCCTGGCCTGGAAGATCTGCCTGATCCAGATGACGATGGTGGCCGTGGGCCTGACCGGCATGGTGCTGATGTATGGCGACCGGGGCGCGGCGTACATCGACTGGAAAACCAGTCAATCGGTGGCCGAGGCGATCCACATCGATGGCGACGCGCTGCGGGTGGACTGGGATGCGGTCAACGCCGCGGTGCCCGATCGTCCCGCGTCGTTCTGGTTTGCCGCCGCCGACGAGCAGGGCAGGCGGATGGAGCAGGGCAACGTGCCGTCTGCCTTCCGCCCGTTGGTGCAGCAGTTGCAGCACGTGGAGCCCACCGACGTGCGCACGCGCACCCATGGCGTGGAGCTGGCGATGCGGGTGTGGGTGACCGAACCCGATGGCAGCCGCATCCACGTGATGCTGGGTGGCATTCCGCATCGTGGGCTGTGGCGGCAGATGCTGGTGGTGATCGGTTACCTGGGCGGCTGGATCACGCTGCCGCTGATCGTGATCACGCTGGTGGTGGCGCCGTGGGCGATCCACCGTTCGCTGCGCGGGGTGAACCGGGTGGCCGCGCAGGCCGCCGCGATCCAGATCACCGAACGCGGCCGGGGCCTGGACACGCATGCGGTACCGCGCGAGATCGTGCCGCTGGTGGATGCCTTTAACGCGGCGGTGCGCCGCATCGGCGAAAGTTACGACGCGCAGGACCGCTTCCTGGTGGGCGCCGCGCACGAGCTGCGCATGCCGATCGCCATCCTGGCCACGCGCATTGCCGACCTGCCGCCGGGCCAGGTGCGTTCACGGCTGCAGCGTGACCTGGGGCGGTTGAGCAACATCGCCGAGCAGCTGCTGGACCTGCAGCGGCTGGATCATCACCGCAGCCAGCAGCAGCGCATCGACCTGGCCGCATTGACGGCGGAGGTGGCCGCCGATGTCGCGCCCCTGCTGATCGACGCCGGCTACGAATTCGCGGTGGAGGCACCGGAGGCGCCGGTCTGGGTGCGCGGTGATCCCGATGCGCTGCACCGGGTCATCAGCGGGCTGTTGCAGAACGCGATCGCCCACGGCGGCGGGCGCGGCCTGGTGGTGGTGGAACTGCAGGCCGGCGGCGTGCTGTCGGTCAGTGACGAAGGCGATGGCGTGCCCGAACAGGCGCGGCAGTCGATCTTCGAACCGTTCCATCGGCTGCGCCCCAGTGGCAGTGGCAGCGGGCTGGGCCTGTACCTGGCCCGGGAGATCATGCTGCGCCATGGCGGCAGCATCGTGGCCGAAGAAGCCGCCGGCGGCGGCGCGCGGTTCGTGATGAGCCTGCCGGTGGAATCCGCTGAGGTCGTGCGCAGCTGACGTTGATGGTCACGGAGGGATGCGCGGGGACAACCCAGGAGGGAGCGGGCCGGTGGCCGCCATCGGGCAAGTTCGGATTTGGGGGTAGGACCGGCGCCAATATCAGACTAATCCGATAGTTCGGTGCCGGCGTCGGCCGTATGGTGCGGGGGAAGGAACAGGCCCCCCGGAGCGCACCATGAAAATCATCCTGCAAACCGCCGCTGGCGTGTTCTTGACCCCAGCCGCAATGAAGCGGCTGCGTTCATCGATGGTGCCGTGGCCTTCGACTTCGCCGACAACCTGGCCCGTGAACAGCATGCTGAAACCGGGCGGGGGATTTCCGTGCGGGTGGAAGTGCAGGACGCGTTCGTGGACGTGGTGCGCTACGGCTGAATCACGCCCGTGCCGGTCAGCTGCGCGTCGGCTACTTGAATCGCGAATGAAATCCGCGACCTTCGGCCTATAGGCGAAGCGCTCCGCTTGCCCGATCCTGTGCCTATTCAGACACGGACCAGAGGCAAGGCATGAGGAGCGAGGCGATGGCGAACGGAACGCAGAAGTGGGTGTGGGCCCTGTTGCCGGCCCTGCTGGTGCTGGGCGGTGCCGCTCAGGCGCAGCAGTACGACCGGTACCGCGACGATGGCTACAACGACGGCCCGGTGCGCTGCGAGTCGGTCAAGGGCCGCACCCAGCAGTGCCCCATCCAGGGACGCGCGCGCCTGGTACGACAGATTTCGGGCTCGCCGTGCATCGAGGGCGATACCTGGGGCCAGGCCCGGAACGGGGTGTGGGTCACCAAGGGCTGCCGCGCCGAGTTCATTGCCGAAGGCCGGCGCCCGTCGCACGGCGGCGGTGGTTGGGGTGGCAACGGTGGTGGCAACAACGGCGGCGGCTGGGGTGGTGGCGGCCAGGTGATCAGCTGCGATTCCAACGACCAGCGCCTGCGCCGCTGCAACGTGAGCATCCGCCGCGACGTGCGGCTGGTCCGCCAGACCTCACGCACCGCCTGCATTGAAGGCCGCACGTGGGGCTTCGACCGCGATGGCGTATGGGTCAACGGCGGCTGCCGTGGCCAGTTCGAGGTGAGGTAACCCGGCCCCGAACGCGTACGGACACGCCATGCGTGTCCACGCGGTGCCAGATGGCCACGCCCTGCGTGGCCGCGCACCGCCGGAACGGTAGAGCTACCCCATGGGTGGCTTCGCGGTGCCAGATGTAATGCGCAGCCACCCATGGGGTGGCTCTACCGGGGTTTTGGCGTCGCGGTTTTACGCGCTCAATGCCTGGCTGCCCAGCGTCGGCCAGCGCTTCAACACCGCGGCGCGAATACCTGCCGCATCGATGCCGGCTTCGGCCAGCAGGTCTTCGCGGCTGGCGTGATGCTGGAAGCTGTCCGGCAAGCCCAGGTGCAGGAACGGGCGCAGCACCGCTTCGGCGTTGAGCAGCTCAGCCACGCCGGAACCGGCGCCACCGGCTACCACGTTGTCTTCAATGGTCACGAAGCCTTCGTGGGTCTTGGCCAGGTCCAGCAGCAACGCACGGTCCAGCGGCTTGATGAAGCGCATGTTCACCACGCTCAGGCCCAGCTCGCGGCCCACCGCCTCTGCGGCCGGCACGGTGCTGCCGAACGCCAGCAGCGCAATGCGGCTGCCCTGTACGCGCAGCTCGGCCTTGCCGATCTCCAGCGTGGACAGGTCGGTGCCGGCGGCAACGCCGGTGCCGCTGCCGCGCGGGTAGCGCACGGCGGCCGGGCCGGCGTACTGCAGGCCGGTGCTGAGCATCTGGCGGCACTCGGCCTCGTCGGACGGGGCCATCACCACCATGTGCGGTACGCAGCGCAGGAAGCTCAAATCCAGATTTCCGGCATGGGTGGCGCCGTCCGGGCCGACCACGCCGGCACGGTCGATGGCGAACAGCACATCCAGCTTCTGCACCGCCACGTCGTGCACCAGCTGGTCGTACGCGCGCTGCAGGAAGGTGGAGTAGATCGCCACCACGGGCTTGGCGCCCTGGGTGGCCATGCCCGCCGCCAGCGTCACCGCGTGCTGTTCGGCAATGGCCACGTCGTGGTAGCGGTCCGGGTATTCCTTGCTGAAGCGCACCAGCCCCGAGCCTTCGCGCATGGCCGGCGTGATGCCCAGCAGGCGCGGTTCGGCCGCGGCGGCGTCGCATAGCCAGTCGCTGAAGATGTCGGTGTAGGTCGGCTTCTTGGCGCCGCCCTTGGCGATCAGGCCCTTGTCCGGGTCGAACGGGCCCACTGCGTGGTAACCGATCTGGTCGCCCTCGGCGCGCTCGTAGCCCTTGCCCTTGGTGGTCATCACGTGCAGCAGCTTCGGCCCCTTGAGGGTGCGCAGCGTCTTCAGCGTGGCCACCAGGGCCGGAATGTCGTGGCCATCGATGGGGCCGGTGTAGTGGAAGCCCATTTCCTCGAACAGCGTGGACGGCACGAACATGCCCTTCCAGTGTTCTTCCCAGCGCTTGACGAAGCGCGCGGACGGCGACTTCTTCTTGTCGCCCAGGATCTTCTTGCCGCCCTCGCGCAATGCGTTGAGGGTACGGCTGCCGGTGGCGCGGCCGAGCATCTTGGTGAGCCCGCCGACGGCCTCGGAGATCGACATGTTGTTGTCGTTGAGGATCACCAGCAGGTTCGGCTCGGGGTCCATGCCACCGGCATGGTTGAGCGCCTCGTAGGCCATGCCGGCGGTCATCGCGCCGTCGCCGATCACGGCCACGACCTTGCGGTCGTCGCCTTCACGCGCACGCGCGATGGCCATACCCAGCGCGGCGGAAATGGAGGTGGAGGAGTGGCCGACGCCGAAGGTGTCGAACGCGCTCTCTTCGCGCTTGGGGAACGGCGCCACGCCGTCCTTCTGCTTGACGGTGTGGATCTCGTCGCGGCGGCCGGTCAGGATCTTGTGCGGGTAGGTCTGGTGGCCCACGTCCCACACCAGCTGGTCAACCGGGGTCTGGTACAGGTAGTGCAGGGCGACGGTGAGTTCGATCACGCCCAGGCCAGCGCCGAAATGGCCGCCACTCTTGCCCACCGATTCAATCAGGTAGGCACGCAGTTCGTCCGCGATGGCGGGCAGTTCGGATTCGTCGAACCTGCGCAGGTCATCCGGATTCTGGATGCGCGACAGGCGGGGATAGCGTGCGGAATCGATCATTTTTATCGTGCTTCTTCTTAAGCGCCTATTTTCGCCCCCAAACCGGGGTGGGGCAAGCAAACCGCCACTGCGGTGAGTAAACGGTGAGGATGCCTGCGTCAGTTTGACGCAGTTCAGGCCGCCAGCTTGGAGCGCTTGGGCAGCTGCGCCTTCAGGAAGGCCATCTGGTCGGCCAGGATGTTGCGGTTGGACAGGATCATGTGTTCGATCCAGCTGGGCCGGTACGGCACCGCCAGCAGCGGCATGCCCGCCTGCTGCGGGGTGCGGTCGCTCTTGCGCGAATTGCAGTGGAAGCAGGCGCTGACCACGTTCTCCCAGACGTCCAGGCCGCCCTTGGAGATGGGCATGACATGGTCGCGGGTGAGCTGCGGGCGGTTGAACTGCTGGCCGCAGTACATGCACAGGTGCGCGTCGCGGGCGAACAGCGACTGGTTGGACAGGTTCGGGGTGGGGTCCAGCGCGCGCGAACGGGCGTGGCCACGCGCGGCAATGATCGGGTGCAGGTCGACCCCGCTCTGGATGCCGGTGAGCCGGTTGATGCCGCCATGAATGTGCAGGCAGGGGTCGCCCAGGGTCCAGGCAACGGCATCGCGCGAGTAGAGGCAGGCGGCGTCCTGCCAGTTGATCCAGTCCAGGACGCGCCCGTGGGCGTCCAGGGACAGCAGCCGTACGCTGCCAGGCCGGTGCAGCGTGGCGATTGGCGATACTTCGTCGACCGGGGCGGACGAGGCTCCGGTATCGATCAGACCTAAGCGTGTAGTGTCTGTCTCCATCGGGAAAACAGCTTATACCGGATTGGTTGCAATTTGGGTATAGG
>NZ_JBOHXV010000115.1:0-14224 GCF_050737075.1 Stenotrophomonas sp. | reverse complement strand
CTTCGCGTACGTGCCCTTCAGCGCGACGCCTGCCACGAAGGCGCCGGCATAGCATTCGTAGTTGGTGGTGCTCTTGAACTCGTTCCGCTTGTAGTAGCTGACGATGTCCACCACGGCATTGGCGCCGCGCGACTTTGCGCCGTCCTGCAGCGCCCTCAGCGCCGACAGGGCCACCCACTGGCAGGCCACTTCGTCGCTCTTGTTGGCCGCGTTGGTCTTCTTGTTGGTCACGTCTTCACCCAGGCGCTGCTGGACGTTGACCTTCTCGCCGGCCAGGTAGAAACGGACGCTGCCGTCGATGCCGGCATCCTTGGCTTCCTGGGAACTGATCAGGGCGCGCAACGACTGTTCGACACGGGTCTCACGGGCGTTGGCGGTGCTGGCGACGGCGAGCAGGGCGGCGGTGGCAATCAGGGCAAAACGACGCATTCAACGTTCTCCTTGTTGGTGAAGCTCGGTAAGTGATCAGTCTTGCCAGCGACGGAAGATCAACGAGGTGTTGATGCCGCCGAAGGCGAAGTTGTTGCTCATCACGTAGTCGGTCTGCAGCGCACGGCCCTCGCCACGGATGAAGTCCAGGGCGCCGCAGCGCGGGTCGACGTCGTGCAGGTTCAGGGTCGGGGCGAACCAGCCTTCGCGCATCATTTCGATGGTGACCCAGGCTTCGAACGCACCACAGGCACCGAGCATGTGGCCGACGTAGCTCTTGAGCGAGCTGATCGGCATGCCCGGCCCGAACACCTGCGCGGTGGCCTGGGTCTCGGCGATGTCGCCGTGTTCGGTGGCCGTGCCGTGCGCGTTGACGTAGCCGATCTGGTCCGGTTCCAGCCCCGCATCTTCCAGCGCCAGGCGCATGGCCTGGGCCATGGTCTCGGCGGTGGGCTGGGTCACGTGCTGGCCGTCGCTGTTGGTGCCGTAGCCGACCACTTCGGCCAGGATGGTGGCGCCGCGCGCCTGCGCATGCTCCAGCTCCTCCAGGATCAGCGTGCCGGCGCCCTCGCCGAGCACCAGGCCGTCGCGGTGGGCGTCGAACGGGCTCGGCGTGGTCTGCGGCGCGTCGTTGCGCACGCTGGTGGCGAACAGGGTGTCGAACACCGCCGCGGCGGTGGCATCGAGCTGTTCGGCACCGCCGGTGACCATCACCGTCTGCTTGCCGCTGCGGATCGCCTCGTAGCCCGAGCCCACGCCCTGGCTGCCTGAAGTACAGGCGCTGGAGGTTGTGTAGACACGGCCGGACAAGCCGAAGAACACGCCGATGTTCACTGGCGAGGTGTGGCTCATCATCTTCAGGTAGGTGGTTGCGCTGATGCCTTCGGTGGTGTGTTCGTGCAGCATGCGGCCGAATTCGGCGGTGGCCTCATGGCTGCCCGAGGACGAGCCGTACGCCACGCCGGCCAGGCCGCTGCGCAGCACCGGATGGCCGAGCAGGCCGGCCGCCTCCAGTGCCAGTTCGGTGGCGCGCACCGACATCACCGCGACCTTGCCCATGCTGCGGGTGGTCTTGCGGTTGTAGTGCGAGGGCAGCTCGTAGTCTTCGGCCGGCGCGGCCAGGCGCGTGTTGAGCCCGTCGAAGATTTCCCAGCCGGGGATGTAGCGCACGGCGTTCTGCTGTGCATGCAGGCGCGCGCGGATGCTCGGCCAGTCATGCCCCAACGGGCTGATGGCGGCGGCACCGGTAACGACAACACGACGATCGGGTCGGCTCATCAGACCATGCCTCCATTGACCGAGATCACCTGGCGGGTGATGTAGCCGGCCGATTCGGACAGCAGGAACGACACCGCGTGCGCGACCTCGTCCGGCTGGCCCATGCGCCCGGCGGGAATCAGCTTGAGCGCGTGCTCGAGCACTTCTTCGTTGACCATCTCGGTCTCGATCAGGCCCGGCGCCACGCAGTTGACGGTGATCGCGCGGCTGGCCAGTTCCAGCGCCAGTGCCTTGGTGGCGCCGATGATGCCCGCCTTGGCCGCACTGTAGTTGGTCTGGCCACGGTTGCCGACCAGCCCCGACACCGACGACAGGGTGACGATGCGGCCCGGCTTGCGCCGCCGCACCATCGGCATCACCAGCGGATGCAACACGTTGTAGAAGCTGTCCAGGTTGGTGTGCACCACCGCGTCCCAGTCCTCGGCGGGCATCGCCGGGAACGCGCCATCGCGGGCGATGCCGGCGTTGCAGACCACACCGTAATAGGCGCCATGGGCCTCGACGTCGGCCTCCAGCGCGGTGCGCGCGGCCTCACGGTCGGACACGTCGAACATCAGCACGCGGGCCTGCCGGCCCAGTGCCTGGATGTCTGCGACCACCGCCTGTGCTTCCTCGATACGGCTTCGGCAATGCACCACCACGTCGAAGCCATCGCGCGCGACCCGCAGCGCAACTGCGCGTCCGATGCCCCGGCTGGCGCCGGTCACCAGCACCGTCAGATTCCCTGTCATGCCTCTCCACTCTCCAGATAGGCCATCGCATCGCGTGGTTCGAACACCGATACGTTGGCAACCGCCAATTCAACATCGCCTGCCAGGATCCGGCAGGCAAACATGCCCAGCCCATTTTCGCCCATCAGCTCGCAGTGTGCCTCCACCCGCAGGCAGCTGCCCGCCGTGAAGGCCGGCTGGTGGGCGGTATAGCGCCGCGTGCCCAGCAGGAAGCCGATCGAGGGCTCGCGGCCTTCGGCGCGCGCGCGGCACCCGGCCCAGGCGGCGATCGCCTGCGCCATGTACTCCACGCCGACCCAGGCGGGCACCCCGTCCGGGGTGGTGAGCAGCCCGTGCGTGGGCACGTCCACTTCAACCACGATGGACTCGGGCTGCCAGTCGATCACGCGGTCGATCAGGCGCAGGCTGTCGCGGTGGGGCAGCACCGAATCGATGTCCGTGGGCAGCTGCATGCTCAACTCCGCGCCAGGGCCAGCACGGCATTGCTGCCGCCGAAGGCGAACGAGTGGCTGAGCACGTGCTGCGGCGGCTGCGCCGCGCGTGTGCCCGGGGCGACCAGGGCCAAGGCCGGCAGCGCGTCGTCGCCGTGGCCGTCCCACCAGTGCGTGGGCAGGCGCTGCCCGGGGTTGTCGGCCAGGGTCATCCAGCACAGCGCCGCCTCGATCGCACCGGACGCGCCGAGGGTGTGGCCGGTGAGCGGCTTGGTGGAGCTGGCCGGCACCTGCGTGCCCAGCACCGCGGCCACGGCCAGGCTCTCCATGGCGTCGTTGTGCCCGGTGGCGGTGCCGTGCAGGTTCACGTAGTCGACCTGATCGGGCGCCAAACCGGCGCGGTCCAGCGCCTGCTGGATGGCATCGATCGCGCCGCGCGCCTGCGGATCCGGCGCGGACATGTGGTGCGCGTCGGAGGATTCGCCCCAGCCGGACAGGCGTACCGGGCCGGGTTCGCGGGTCATCAGGAACAGGGCCGCGCCTTCGCCGATGTTGATGCCGTTGCGGTGCCGAGAAAACGGATTGCAGCGGGCGGCCGACACCGATTCGAGTGCGCTGAAGCCGGCCACGGTGAAGCGGCACAGCGAGTCGGCGCCGCCGGCAACCACGGCGTCGACGATGCCGGCGCGGAGCAGGCGCGCGGCCGACATCAGCGCCTTGGCGCTGGACGAACACGCGGTGGAGAGCGTCCAGGCCGGGCCGCTGCTGCCGATGCGGGTGCGCACGAAGCGCGCGGAGGTACCCATTTCCTGCTGTGCGTAGTGGAAATCGTCGGGCCAACGGCCCTCGGCGGCCTGCAGGCGCAGCGCGTCTTCCGATTCGCCGATGCCGGAGGTGCTGGTGCCGATGATGACCGCCACCCGCTCGGCGCCGTAGCGCGCGATGGCCGCGTCCACCGCCGGGCGGATCTGCTGCAGCGCGCTTTCCAGCAAGGCGTTGTTGCGCCCGCGCAGGGCCACCGGCAGCGCCGACAGGTCCGGCAACGCGCCGTCGACCTCGCCCAGCGCAAGGGTGCGCCCGGGGAACATGGTGTCGTTGTCGCGGAGGCCACCGGGCTGGTCGGCGAACAGGCCGTCGCGCACCTGGGCGCGTCCGTTGCCCAGTGCGCAGACCACGCCCAGTTCGTTCAGATATACAGCGGTACTGCTCACGATTGCCCTTGCCCCATGTCCAACGATTCGATCACCAGTTCATAGCCTTCGGCCAGGTTGCGCAGTTTCACACGGCCGTCGGCCAGCGGCTCCAGCACCAGCCAGGCCTTTCCGCCCTGCTCCAGGCGGCGGCTGCCGCCGGATTCGACCAGGGTCCAGCCGTCCGGCAACGCCGCCCGGATGGCATCGGCCGGCCACAGCGCAAACTGAAGGTCGTCCAGCACGCGCTCGCCGCGCACCTGCGGCGGCAGCCACGGTGCCCGGGTTTGTTCCAGGGTGTGCCCGTCCCAGACCATGCGCACGCCGGTCTGGCCCATGGCCTGCACGGCCAGCCGCACCTGCTGGCCGTCGGCTTCGAGCAGCGCGTCCAGCTCGCGCTCGTGGGTGCCGAAGCGGAACTGCAGGCGCTGCTGCAGCTGCAGCGGCGCAGACAATGCCGACGGCGGCAGCTGCAGGGTCGGCAGCTGGACCAGCGGGGCGGGCATGCGGGTGCTGGCACAGGCGGCCAGCAACACGCCCAGCAACAGGGCAAGGATCAGCCGGTGCACAGTTCCTCCAGCACCCGCAGGCGACGACCGCTGTCGTCGGCCACGTATGGATTATTGGTGTCCCAGGCGTAGCCGGCCAGGATGGAGGAGATCATGCGGCGCACGTCCGGCTGCGGGTCGGGGTGGTAGATGATCTTCTGGAAGCCACCGGCATACCAGGCTTCGACGAAGCGGCGGAAGGTCTTCACGCCCGCGCGCAGCGGAATGGCGAACTCGCGCTCCCAGTCCACCTGCTCGCCGGCATGCCGGCGCGCCAGGCACTCGCTGGCCAGCTGCGCCGACTTGAAGGCGATGGTCACGCCGGAGGAGAACACCGGGTCCAGGAACTCGCCGGCATTGCCCAGCAGCGCATAGCCTTCGCCCCACAGCGAGCTGACGTTGGCCGAATAACCGGTGATGGTGCGCACCGGCAGCACCGCCCATTCGGCATTCTTCAGCAGGCGGGTCAGGTTGGGGTCTTCGCCGACGATGGCCTGCAGCTTCTCCAGGTCGGTGCCTTCGTACTTCTCGAAGAAGCTCGGCTCGGCGACCACGCCCAGCGAGCAGCAGCCGTTGGAGAACGGGATGGTCCAGTACCACACGTCCACGTGTTCGGGATGGGTGGTGATCAGGATCTTGTTGCGGTCGAAGTTCGCGTCGGCCGGAATGTGGTCGCGCACGTGGCAGAAGATCGCGCCGCGCACCGGGAAGTTCGACGGCGATTCGAGGTTGAGCAGGCGCGGCAGCAGGCGCGCGAAGCCGCTGGCGTCGAGGATGAAACCGGCCTCGATGGTGTACTCGCTGCCGTCCGGGCGGCGCACCTGCACGCGTGCCGGGCTGCCCGGCTCGACCGACAGCACTTCATCGCCGAAGCGCAGGGTGGTGCCCATGCGCTCGGCGCCGCGCGCCAGCACGTCGTCGAAGTTGGCGCGCTGCACCTGGTAGGTGGTGCCCCAGCCCGGCGAGAACTTGTCGCGGAAATCGAACTCGGTGCTGCGTTCGCCGCGCACGAAGGCCGCGCCATTCTTGTACTGGAACCCGGCCTGCACCACGTCCTGCAGCAGGCCGGCCGCCTCGATGTACTCCATGCTCTGCGGCAGCAGGCTCTCGCCGATGGAGAAGCGCGGGAACTGCTGGCGCTCCAGCATCAGCACCTGCCGCCCCTGCTGGCGCAGCATGGCGGCGGCCACGGAACCGGCAGGACCCGCGCCGATCACCAGTATTTCGGTTGTTTCCAGTGCTGCGTTCATCGATGCATCCTTGATCACGATAGTGGGGGGGTAACGCGGTCGCTCAGTGCGGTGCGTCGTGAGGCGGTGGGCGGAACAGCGGCGAGATCAACCAGACCAGGCCGATGCCGAACAGCAGGGTGAGGCCGAACGCGCGCAGCGCCGGCGTGGCCGACAGGCCGAGCAGGCCGAACGACAGCCAGGTGCTGGCCGCACCCACGCACACGGCGAGCCAGGCGCTGGCGTCACCGCGGTGTTCGATCAGGAAGATGCCGTAGTCGATACCCATGCCCAGCAGCAGCATCAGCGCCAGTACGTTGAACAGCTGCAGCGGCTGGCCGAACAGGCCGAGCAGGCCCAGTGTCAGCGCACCGGCCGCGAGGGTGGGCGCGAACACACGCCACGCCTGCGCGCGGTAGCGCCAGTACAGCACCGCGAACACCAGCACGATGCCCACCAGCAGCAGCGCGCTCATCAGCTTGCGGTAATGCTTGAGCAGCGCGGAGAAATCGGCGGTGCGGTCGACCCAGCGCACGCCGTCGATGCCCTTGGCCTGCGCTTCGAGCAGGGTCAGCGCATCGGCGCGGGACAGGTCGTCCACCATCACCACCGAGGCCATGCCCTGCCCTACTTCGCCCAGCCACAGGTGACGGAACGGCATTGCTGCGGGCGAGGCCAGGAAGGCGTCGGCCTGCAGGTCCTGTGCCGCGTAGTCCGGGCGCTGCAGGGTTTCACCCACGCTTTCGCCCACGGCCGCCAAGACCTGCGGTTCGACGCGCGCGGTGAGTGCCGCATCGGCACGCTGGCGCTGCACCGACGGCAGCCACTCGCTGATGGCGCGGTAGCCGCCGATCTGCTTGTTGGCCGACAGCACGCGCAGGCGCGCGATCAACGCTTCCTCGCGTTCCAGCACCTGTTCGGCGTTGTCGCCCTGCACCAGGTAGAACTGCGCCGGGCTGGGCATGCCCAGCATCTGGCTGATGCGGATCTGCTGGTTGATCAGCGACATCGGCGAGGACTGCAGGCTGCGCAGGTTGTCGTCGGCGGTCAGCCGCAGCATGCCCAGCCCCGAGAGCACCACCACCACGCCCAGGAACAGGCCCACCGGACGGCGCCCGTGCAGGCGTGGCCAACGCTCCAGCGTGGCGCCCAGCCAACGGGCGAAGCGGGTGCTGCGGATCTCGCCACCATCCAGCCATGGGAACCAGAAGATCACGGTCAGGAACGCACCGGCCAGGCCCACCACCGAGAACAGCGCCATCTGGCGCAGGCCGGGGAACGGGGCCAGGCCCAGCGCCAGGTAAGCCAGCGCACTGGTCACCAGCGCCAGCCACAGGCCGGGCAGCAGGTGGCGCAGCAGCTTCCAGCGGCGGTCGGCCGGTTCGGCCTGGCGCGAGGCGAACCAGTGGATGCCATAGTCCTCGGCCACGCCGACCAGCGAGGCACCGAACACCAGGGTCAGCACGTGCACCTTGCCGAACACCAGCACCGTGACCGCCAGCGCGACGCCGCAGCCGATCAGCAGCGAGGCGGCCACCAACAGGATCGGGCGCAGCGAACGGAACGCCAGCCAGACAAGCAGCAGCACGGCCGCCAGCGAACCCCAGCCGATGGTGTTGATTTCGCGGTTGGCCTGCACCGCGGCGGCCTCGGCATGCAGCGGCACGCCGGCGCGCAGGACTTCCAGGCCCGGCGCGTGCTTGGCCGCGGCCGCGGTGGCGGCGTCGAGCAGCAGGTCGATATGGCGTTCGCCATCGAGCTGGAACGCCGAGCCCAGGGTCTCGTACTGAATGACCGACCAGTGCTTGCCGTCGGCTTCGAGCAGGCCGTCGTCGCCCATGCGCAGGCCGGAGCCCAGCGCACGTTCCTGCCACCACTGCGGCCACAGCGACAGCGGATCCTGCCGCCATTCGGTCAGGCGCGGCGCGCCCATCGGGCCGTACAGCGCGGCCAGTGCGGACTCGGACAGGCTGTCGGCCGGTTCGTCCTGCAGGCGCTGGCGCTGCTGGTCGGTCAGCAGGCGGTCGCGGTACGGCGCGTAGAACGCGCGTGCCTCATCGAACCAGCCTTCGATCGAGCCGGATTCCTGGACCAGCGGGGCAGAGCCCCGCTCTACCGTCATTTCTTTGCGGAAGGCAGCTTCGGCCGCCTTGGTCTGCGCGGCATCGGCGCTACCGAGCAGCACCACGACCTGCCGCGAGTTCGCATCGGCAATGCGCCGGGTCACGTCGGACAGCAGGCGGTCGTGTGCATCCTGCGGCAGCAGCGCCAGGATGTCGGTGTCGATCCGCGACTCCTTCGACCACAGCTGCCACTGCTGCACGCCCAGCCCGACCAGCACCAGCAGCCATGCAATCGCCAACCAGCGCCAGGCACGCTGCAGCCGGCCGTTTTCGCGCCAGGTCGAATTCAACGACTCATTCAAATTTGCGGCCCTCATCGGCGCTCAGCTGCGCCGGGGACTCGCTCAGCGCGGCGAAATGGATGCGGGTGACATCCTGGTTCGCCTCGGTGATCTGCACCTCGCGCACGTAGCGGTCGCCGCTAAGCTCGAGCGCACTGAAGACCTTGGCCAGCATCGGCGAGCGCGGGGTCAGCTGCATGCGCCAGCCATTGTCCGGCAGCACCTCGACCTTGACCACGAACTGCGCCGACAACGCCTGCGCATCGCCACTCATCAGCGCGAACATGATCGCGTTGACCGAACGCATCGCCGGCTGCTGCTTGGCGTCGAGCTCCACCCGGCTGCTGCCGTCACGCTGGCGGCTGAGGATGCGGTCGCGGGTGACCACGACTTCGGAGGGGAACGGCTTGAGCGTGGTCCAGATCACGCCATGGTCCTGGGCCAGCACGAAGCGACCCTGCGAGCGCAGCGGGTTCTTGAACCCCGCCACCTGCTTGTCCTGGCTGAACTCCCCGCGCAGCACGGTGACCTTGGCCACGCGCTGCTTGACCAGGTCCACGTTGGCCGCCGGGGCGGCGAAGGCGGGGCTGGCCAGGGCCAACAGCATCAGCACGCCCAGCGTGCGCAGAAGACGAATCATGGTGCCTGGACTCCCAGCCGTTCCCACAGTACCGACGGGCACAGGTACAGCATTTCGTTGGTGGCCGCGTCGACCGCGACCTGGATGGTGTGCGCACGCGTGAGCACCTGGTCGCTCTCTGCGTCGCGGATTTCGTAGGCGATCTTCAGCCGGTTTTCCCATTCGGTGATGGTGGCGCGCACGCGCAACGCCTGCCCGTACAGCAGCGGGCGGATGTACTTCACCCGCGCGTCCACCACCGGCCACACGTAACCGGAGTCGCGCATCTGCGGGTAGTCGTAGTCGTAGCGCTGCAGCAGGGCGCAGCGTGCGATCTCGAAGTACTTGAAGTAGTTGCCGTGCCACACCACGTGCATCGGATCGCAGTCGTGGAAGGTGGGCGACAGGGCCACCTCGAAACTCAGGTCCTGCTCAGTCATACAACCCCCAACGCTGGCTGCGGATATCGTCCAGCAGCCCACGCAGTTCGCCATCCAGCGCGCGGTCTTCGTCCACCAGCGCGATGCGCTCGCACAGGTCCTGGTACATCACTTCCAGGTCGCCGTGCAGGGTGGCGCTCATGCCGACGCGCTGGCGCAGGGCGACACCCTGGCGCGCGGCGATCAGCATGCCGGCCACGACCTGTTCGGTCAGCTCGATCACGCGCAGGCAGTCGCGCGCGGCGATGGTGCCCATGCTGACCTTGTCCTGGTTGTGGCATTCGGTGGAACGCGAGAACACCGAGGCCGGCATGGTCTGCTTGAGCGCTTCGGCGGTCCAGGCCGAGACGCTGATCTGCAGCGCCTTCAGGCCGTGGTTGATCGGCGCACGCGCACCGGTCGACGCCGACAGGTTGGCCGGCAGGCCATGGTTGAAGCGCGCATCCACCACCAGCGCCAGCTGGCGGTCCAGCAGGTCGGCCAGGTTGGCGATGGTGTTCTTCAACGCATCCATCGCGAAGGCGATGTGGCCGCCGTAGAAGTGGCCGCCATGCAGGATGCGCTCGCCTTCCGGATCGATCAGCGGGTTGTCGTTGGCGCTGTTGAGTTCGGTTTCGATGAACTGGCGCAGGAACGGCAGCGCGTCCTGCACCACGCCGATCACGTGCGGCGCGCAGCGCAGCGAGTAGCGGTCCTGCAGGCGCTGTTCGTTGCGCGGCGGGCGGTCGCTGTGCAGGTCCTGGCGCAGGCGCGCGGCGATCTGCATCTGGCCCGGGTGCGGCTTGGCGGCAAACAGCATCTCGTCGAAGTGGTGCGCGTTGCCATCGCTGGCCAGCACGTTGAACGCGGTCAGGCGGGTCGCCAGCCTGGTGAGGTAATCGGCGCGGTCGTAGGCCAGGCAGGCCAGCGCGGTCATCACGGCAGTGCCGTTCATGATTGCCAGGCCTTCCTTCGGGCGCAGCCGCAACGGGGCCATGCCGATCTCGGCCAGCACCTCGGCGGCCGGGCGGCGCGCGCCCTGGTACATCACCTCACGCTCGCCGCACAGCACGGCCGCCACGTAGGACAGCGGGGTGAGATCGCCACTGGCGCCGACCGAGCCTTCGGCCGGAATCAGCGGCAGCACGTCATGCCGCAGCAGCGTGGCCAGGCCCTGCAGCAGCGGGTGGCTGACGCCGGACATGCCGCGCGACAGCGAAGCCAGGCGCGCGGCGATGACGGCGCGGGTCTCCTGCTCGTCCAGGAAACGGCCCAGGCCGCAGCCGTGATAGGTGAACAGGTGATGCGGCAGCTCGGCTACCAGCGCCGGCGGAATGTTCACCGTGCACGAATCGCCGTAGCCGGTGGTCACGCCGTAGATCACGCCGTCCTCGCGCAGCAGGCGGTCGAGGAAATCCACGCCGCGCTGGATGCGTGCGGTGAACGCGGGATCGTCGGTGACAACGGCCTCGGCACGGCGCTGCGACAGCGCGACCACGTCTTCGATGGTCAGCGGCGCATCGCCGAAGCGGATGGGGGGTGAATTACTTGCCATGAGATGCCTGATCCCAGAAGGGGAAGAAATTGAACCAGTCCAAGGGGGCCTGGGTGACCTGGAGTTCCAGCCACCGGGCGAAATGTTCGGCCTGCGCGGTCAACGCGGCATCGCGCGAACCGCGCGGCAGCACGATGCGGTCGCTGAAATGCTCGAAGCGCACGCGGTAGCCGTCGCCCTCGTGCAGGCAGGCCATGGTGTACACCGGGCACGCCAGCGCGGACGCCAGCACATAGGCGCCGATCGGGAACTGCGCGGTGTGGCCGAGGAACGGCGCGGGCACGGTGCGCCCGCCGCGCAGCGGCACGCGGTCGCCGACGATGGCAACGAACCCCCCCGCTTCCACACGGCGCTGCAGCTCCACGGCAGTGGCCGGGCCCATGTCGGTGACCTGCATCAGTTCGACCGAGGCGAGCGGGTCGAGCCGCTGCATCAGCCGGTTGAAGCGCTGCGCGTGGGCCGTATGCACCAGCACGGTGATGCGGAAGCCCGGCACCTGTTCGGCCAGCACCTGGCACAGTTCCAGGCAACCGATATGCGCGGTGATGATCAGCCCGCCTTCGCGGCGCGCGATCTTTTCCAGCATGAGATCGCGCTGCAGGCGGATGCGCTGGGCGGGATAGCGGCCGCCCAGGCCCAGCAGTTTGTCCAGCAGGGTGTCGGCGAAGAGCGCGAAGTGCTTCAGGCTGGTCCAGCGCCCGGGCGTGCCACCGAGCACACCGGTATGCGCCTGCAGCCGCTGCAGGTACTGCATCGACGCCTGCCGGGCCACGCGGTTGCCCAGCCAGTGGCACAGCACCACCGGGTACACGCACAGGCGGAACGGCCAGCGGCCGAACCAGCGGTGCACCCAGCACAGGAACAGCACGCCAGCAGCCGAGGTGGTTTCACCCAGGTCGGCCCAATGCGGGGCGTTGGCCGGTGCCTGCGGGTTCATGCGCGGGCGGCTCCGCCGACGCGCTGCCACAGCAGGCGCGGCGCGCGCCGAAGCATGCCGAAGAACAGGCGCGTGTGCATGCGGCTGATCCGCACGTTGTCGCGCCACACATCGAAGTGCGAGATGCCGTCGCTGGGATAGGTCACCCGGGTGGGCAGGCTGATCACCGGCACACCGCGCCAGAACAACCGCACCAGGATCTCGCTGTCGAAATCCATGCGCCGGCCGATGGTTTCCTCGCCCACCAGGCGGATCACCGGGGCCAGCGGGTACAACCGGAAGCCGCACATGGAATCGCGGATCTGCAGCGAAAGGGTGTTGATCCAGACCCAGATGTGGGTGGCGTAGCGGCCATGCAGGCGCGCCTTGGGCACGCTCTCGTCGTAACAGGGAATGCCGCAGATCACCGCCGCCGGATGCTGGCGGGCCAGCGCCTCGAAGCGCGGAATGTCGGCCGGATCATGTTGGCCGTCGGCATCGATCTGCAGCACGTGCGAGTACCCGCGTCGCGCGGCCTCGGCAAAGCCGGCCAGCATGGCGCCGCCCTTGCCCTGGTTCACGTCCAGACGCAGCAGGCTGACCCGCCCCGGGTGTGCCTGCGCGAGCGCCTGCAGCGCCTGTGCGCAGGCCGCGTGCGAGCCGTCGTCGACCAGCAGGCACGGCAGGCCGCTGGCCAGCACGCCGTCGACCACGGCACCGATGGCGTGCTCGTGGTCGTAGACCGGAATGACCACCAGGGGCGAGAACATCCCGGTGTCGGCGCTGCTGCTATGCATCGCCGAACACCACGCGGCCGCTGGCGTGCACGCCATGGTCGGACACGTAGCGGAAGCTGAGCACCGACTTCGCCGCGTCCCAGCCCAGGGTGAGCTGCAGGCGGTCGCCGGGGCGCGCCACGTGCTGGAACTTCAATGCGTCCATGCGCTCGAAGCGCGGCGGCATCGTGAAGGCCTGGCGCCCGTAGTGGATCGCCCAGTCGAGCTGGACCACGCCCGGCAGGATCTTCGCCTGCGGGAAGTGGCCATCGAAGGCGACCAGGTCCGGCTCGAGCGGCAGCACCAGCACGGCCGCGACGGCGTCGCGCTGCTGCCACTCGGCCGCCGGCAGCAGCGGCCGGAACAGCGCGCCCAACGCGGCGGCGGTGGTCTTGCCCTGCGCGTTGAACGGCAGCGCGTCGACGAACCGCCAGCGGCGCGGGCGGGTCACCGCGTCATGACTCTGCGCCAGGTGCGCGCCCAGCGCCTGGGCCTGGCGGCGGCGCTCGGCATCGTCCCACTGCGCCACGCCGGCGGCCCGCGGCACCACCACGGCGGCAAGCTGTTCGCGCGCGCCCGGCAATACCAGCACGCGCGCTTCCTGTACCGACGGGTGCGCGCACAGCTGCTGTTCCAGCGCGTCCAGCGACACCCGGCGTTCTTCGATCTTGACGATGCGGTCGGCGCGCCCGAGCAGGCGGAAGCTGCGCCCGGCGTCGGCCTCCACCCGGTCCTGGGTCTGCCACCAGCCGTCCTCGGCCAGGTGCGGCGAGGACACGGACAGGCAGCCGTCGTCGATGCGCCATGCCACGCCCGGCAGCGGGTGCCACTGCGGCTGTTCGGCACTCCACTGGCGCCAGGCGATACCGCCGGTTTCGCTGCTGCCGAACACCTCGGTGGGCGCCACGCCGAGCAGCGCGCGCGCCTGCAGGGCGGCGTCGGTGGGCAGCGGCCCGCCGGAGGAGAACACCGCGCGCAGCCGCCCGCCCAGCGAGGGCCAGTCGAGCTGTTCCGGCAGGCGTTTGAGGTGCGCCGGGGTGGCCACCAGCACCGAATCCTGCTGCCCCAACGCGCTGATCAGGTCTTCATGGAAGAAGCGGCGCGGCAGGATCGCGCGCCCGGCCACCAGCGGCCACAACACGCGGAACAGCAGGCCATAGATGTGCTGGTGCGACACCGTGCCGTGGATCTGTGCGCCTTCCAGCTGGTCCCCGAAGGCGGCCTGCAAGGCGTCGACCTCACGGGTGAGCTGGCGCAGGTATTTGCCGATCGCGGTCGGCGCCCCGGTGCTGCCGGAGGTGAACACCACCAGTTCCAGCGCGTCTTCGTCCAGCGCCAGCAGCGGGGCGGACGCATCGGGGTCGGAATCAGGCTGCAGCGGCGCGTAGCGGCTGGGGACATCCCCGGCGAAGCCGGCCACGCGCGGGGCCAGGCTGTCGAGCGTGGCAGGCAGGTTGTCGCCGCCCAGGAACACGCGCTTGCCGGCATGCCAGGCCCCGAGCAGGGCCGCGGCGAAGTCCAGGGTGTCGTCGAAGTACAGCGCCCAGTCGCGGCCGGGCGCGCGGGCGAAGGCCTGCTGCCAGCCCTGCACGCGGCTGCGGAACTGCGGGTGCGACACCGCCTGGCCGTCGGCATCGATGCCGACGGTAGGACCCGGCTGAGGCACCAGCGCCAGCCGGTCCAGCGCTTTCCACTCAGC
>NZ_JBOHXV010000114.1:0-14253 GCF_050737075.1 Stenotrophomonas sp. | reverse complement strand
ACTCCATCCAGCGCAGCCAGCGCGTGGCGGCGGCCGACGGCGTCGCGCCGATCAACGTACTGCCGCGCAGCACCCGCCGCGAAGTGAAGATCGAACATCACCCGCAGTTCGAGTCGCCCGCTCAGGGTCGTGTGGTCGCCCAGAGCGTGGCCGCCGCGCAGGCGCAGGTCCAGGCGCTGCCGGACGACCCGGCACGTGCCTATGTCGTCTATCCGTCCACCTCCGCCATGGCGCGCGGCAGCCTGGTCAACCTGGCCGACGCCGCGCTGTCGCGGGTCGTGCTGGGCGCCGTGGATCGCGCCATGCCGCAGGCCGCTCCCGCGCCGCCGCCGCAGGTGCGGATGCAGGCCCCGATCGCTGCGCCGCCGCAGGGTGGCACGGCCGAAGGCCCCGTCATGCTCAGGCCGTGGAGCGAGCGCAATGCGCCCGTGCCCACGGCGTCGTCAACCGCGCAATACACCCCGCCGGCCCCCGTGCCGGTGGCACCACCGGTTCCCGCAGGGGATGCAGCCTTCGTCTTCTGACGCGGGCGCGGCACGGCCAAGCCCCCGATTGGCCACTCAGTAATGCAAGCCCATCAACAAGGATATCCACCCATGAAGCGATTCAACCTCGATCTCGTCAACGCCCAGCGCACGCTGAAGACCGTGCTGATGGCCACCGCTTTCGTCGGCGCCATGTTCGTCCCGCAGGCCTTTGCCCAGGAGTTTGGTGGTACCGACACCAAGGTGTGCGGCTTCTTCAACAGCATCAATGGCCTGCTGAGCATCGCCTCCATCGCCGTGGTCACCATCGCGGTCATCTTCGCCGGCTACCAGATCGCCTTCGCGCACAAGCGCATTGCCGACGTGGCGCCGATCCTGATCGGTGGCCTGCTGATCGGTGCGGCCGGCCAGATCGCCAGCATGCTGCTGGGCGACAGCTCGGACAACAGCTCGTGCACCACGATGGTGACCAACGTCCTGCAGCACTACAGTGCATAAGAACGTCGTTTTTCGTGGCTGTACGCGCCCGGCAATGTTCATGGGCGTTCCCTACGTGCCGTTCTTCTTCGTCGTGGGTGGCCTGTTCCTGCTGAGTGTCTACACGAACTTCTGGTACCTGGCTTCCATTCCAGTGGCCGTGTTCGTGATGCGACACATGGCCAAGCGCGACGAAATGATCTTCCGGTTGATGGGTCTTCGACTGCAGTTCAAGTTGAGGGTCCGCAACGTGAAGGATCATGACGGCATGTGGGTGTTCAGCCCGAATCACTACCGCACCAAACCGGCACCCAAGGATTGAGGTGCCGGAATGGCCCTGGCAGCCTCTGCCCGGGCCATTCCGACTTACCGAAGACCCCTCATCGGAATCCGCAGCATGTTCAGCCCAGACACCTCCATTGCCGAATTCATCCCGCTGTCGTCGCACGTGTCCACCAACGTGGTCAAGACGACCGGCGGCGACTATCTGTTGACCTGGCATCTGGAGGGTCTGCCGTTCGTGGGCCGCGAGGAGTGGGAGCTTGAGCACAAGCACAACACCTTCAACCGCCTGCTGCAGACGCTGCGCGCGCCCGACTTCGTCAACGTGGCTTTCTGGGCCCATGACATCCGTCGCCGCCGCACCCTGAAGGGCAAGAGCAGCTTCAAGCAGAAGTTCAACCAGGACGTGTCCGACCAGTACATGGGCATGCTGTCCTCGCAGCGCATCATGCAGAACGAGCTGTACCTCACCATGCTTTACCGCCCGGTCGTGACCGGCAAGCGGTTCGTGGAGAAGTCGGCCGATGTCGGCAAGCTGCAGGCCGAACAGGCCCAGGCCATCGAGAAGCTGATGGAACTGGCCGGCAACGTGGAAGCGGTGATCCGCGACTACGCCCCGTACCGCCTGGGCATGTACGAAGCCAAGAACGGTATCGTCTTCTCCGAGACGCTGGAGTTCTTCGGCTACCTGATCAACCGCATCGACGAGCCGGTGCCGGTGCTGTCGGCGCCGATCAAGGACTTCCTGCCGGTCAGCAAGCACATGTTCTCGGCCAAGACCGGCGATTTCGTGATCGCTACGCCCAATGGCGTCAACCATTTCGGCGCGATCCTCAATATCAAGGAGTTTGCCGAGGGCACGTACCCCGGCATCCTCAACGGCCTGAAGTACCTCGACTTCGAGTGCGTGGTCACTCATTCCTTCAGCCCCATGGGCCGCCAGGACGCGCTGAAGGTGCTCGACCGCACCAAGGGCATGATGATCTCCTCCGGCGACAAGGCCGTGAGCCAGATCATCGAGCTGGACCAGGCCATGGACCAGCTCTCGTCCGGCAACTTCGTGCTGGGCGAGTACCACTACACCCTGGCGGTATACGGCGACAGCCAGGCCAAGCTCTCGCAGAACGTGGCCAGCACCCGTGCGGAACTGTCGAACGCCGGCTTCGTCTCGGTGAAGGAAGACCTGGCGGTCACCTCCGCGTTCTACGCACAGCTGCCGGGCAACTGGCGCTACCGTACGCGCCTGGCCAACCTGAGCTCGCTGAACTTCCTGGGACTGTCGCCGCTGCACAACTTCGCCACCGGCAAGCAGCACAACAACCCGTGGGGCGACTGCGTTACCACCCTGCAGACCACCAACGGCCAGCCGTACTACTTCAACTTCCACGCCACCCACCCGTCGGAGAATTCGCTGGGTGAAAAGGCGATCGCCAACACCATGGTGATTGGTAAGTCCGGTACGGGTAAGACCGCGCTGATCAACTTCCTGCTCAGCCAGGTGCAGAAGTACGAGCCGTCGCCGACGATCTTCTTCTTCGACAAGGATCGCGGCGCGGAGATCTTCGTGCGCGCCTGCGGCGGCAACTACCTGGCGCTGGAGAACGGCTCGGCCACCGGCTTCAATCCGTTCCAGTGCGAGAACAACGAAGCCAACGTGCAGTTCCTGGCCGACCTGATCAAGGTGCTGGCCGGCAAGAAGGAATACAGCGCCCGCGAGGAAGAAGACATCTACCGCGGCGTGGAGAGCATGCTCGACACCCCGATGCACCTTCGCAGCATGACCAACTTCCAGAAGAGCCTGCCCAACATGGGCGACGACGGCCTGTATGCGCGCATGCGCCGATGGACGTCGGGCAACTCGCTGGGCTGGGTGTTCGACAACCCGGTCGATACCATCGACCTGAGCAAGGCCAACATCATCGGGTTCGACTACACCGACATCATCGACAACCCCGAAGTGCGCGTGCCGGTGATCAACTACCTGTTGCACAAGTTGGAGTCGCTGATCGACGGTCGCCCGCTGATCTACGTGATGGACGAATTCTGGAAGATCCTGGACGGCGAGGGTGGCCTAAAGGAGTTCGCCAAGAACAAGCAGAAGACCATCCGTAAGCAGAACGGCCTGGGCATCTTCGCCACGCAGAGCCCGGAAGACGCGCTGAAGAGCGACATCTCCGCCGCGCTGATCGAGCAGACCGCCACGCTGATCCTGCTGCCGAACCCGAATGCCAGCAAGTCCGATTACATGGATGGCCTGAAGCTGACCGAGGCCGAGTTCCGCGTGGTCACCGCGCTGGACGAGCGCTCGCGCTGCTTCCTGGTCAAGCAGGGCCACGCCTCCAGCGTGTGCCAGCTCAACCTGCGCGGCATGGACGACATTCTGTCGGTGATCTCGGCCTCGACCGACAACATCGACATCATGCACCGGGTGCTGCAGACCGCATCGGCCCGGGCGCGCACACCGGTCAGCGAGCTGACCCCGGAGCAGTGGCTGGAAGAGTTCTACAAGAATCGCAAAGGATCGGGCAAGCCGGCAGCGGCCAGCTCGGACGCGGCCTGACGTAAGGATACGGACCATGAGCAAGAAGACATTGGAGGGTGCAATGAACATCTCGACCAACAACACGACCACGACTCGTCCGGCCAAGCGCACGCGCATGCGTGCGGTCGTACTGAGCATCGCGATGCTGCTGGGCACGCAGAACGCCTACGCGGGCATGCCCGTCATCGACATCACCTCTATCTTGGGTGAGGTCCGCTCTTGGATCTCCGATACTACCGAGTACGCCAAGGAAGCGGTGCGGTGGAATGAGTGGAAGCAGCAGATTGACAGTATCCGCGACATCTTCAACGCCTTGAACTTTGCCATCGGCCTGCCTGCAGGCGAGAAGCTTGAGAAGGTGGACCCCAAGTATCTGGTCCAGGAAACCTGCGGTGGGGATGCCATGGGCTTCAATATGACGACGGCAATGTCGGTGCTGGGCATCGACCTGAACAGCGACATCAAGAAGCAGCAGCAGCAGATCTGCGTGAACATCCAGATGATGCAGAATCGCAAGTTCAATGACTCTGTCGAGTTCCTCGACAAGACCATCAAGCAGGCCCAGGACGCCGCGATTGAAGTTCTACTTGCTCGTAACAACAGCAAGAACTCCGTCGGTGGCGTGTCGGCGACCACTAGCGACGCCACGCGACTGAACAACGAGCTGAACATGTTGGCCCAGCAGTGGGGGACCCGCATGCAGTCATACGATGCATACATCGCGACCATGGAGCGTCGGCAGAATCTGCTGGCCAAGACCGCGCTAAAGGGCAAGCAGAACAAGCTTGCTGCCGATCTGGTGCAGACCATCGCGTTAAAGGCCGCACTCAGCATCGATTGATGCATGAAGACGCCGCGGTGCAGAAAGCAGTGCGCGCATGGGTAGCTGGCAACACCAAAGGACTATGGATATGAAGCTCGATACGATCGCAAATTTTGACTTTTCAGGAGGCCTGCAGGACCTGCTTGGGTACGCGACGCGTATCCAGTCGATCGGCGACTTCGTGTTCTTCCGCCTGATTCTCGATTACCTCGACAAGCGCATCAACCAGTTCGGGCTTGAACTGCTGAACAACATGATGGTGTGGGTGGGGGGCATCGCCCTGGTGCTGATGACCCTATGGGTGCTCATCCAGGGGTACCGCATCGTTACTGGTCAGAGCCGCGATTCGATGATGGCACTCGTCACCAATATGGCCCGGGCCGCGCTGATTGTAAGCGTCGCCACCAGCATGGCCATGTTTGGTACCAGCATCCAGGACTTCCTGACCAACGACGTCAAGGGCGTAATCACCACGGTGGTCACCGGCAAGGACGATCCGCCGGAGAAGCAGATCGACCAGGCGCTGGGCTGGATGCAGGTTGCGCTTTCGAGTGTGGACGCCATCAAGGTCATCGATGACCCGAGTTTGAGCGACGAGAAAACCCAGGCGCAGTTCTTCATCGGTATGGGTACCGGCGGCCCGGCTGTGGTGGCGGGTGCGATGCTGCTGCTCTACAAGATCGCCATGGCGCTGTTCATTGGCTTGGGGCCGCTGTTCATTCTCTGCCTGCTGTTTGATCAGACCAAGGATATGTTCAAGCGCTGGCTGTTCTATGGAATTGGCACCATGTTCTCGATGGCGGTGCTTGCTGCCATGGTGTCCATTGCCTTGGACATGGTCATCCGCGTCTCTATTTCGTTCTGGGCGCGAGCGGCGGTCAACGAATGGTTG
Organism: Stenotrophomonas sp.; assembly: GCF_050737075.1. Taxonomy (GTDB): domain Bacteria; phylum Pseudomonadota; class Gammaproteobacteria; order Xanthomonadales; family Xanthomonadaceae; genus Stenotrophomonas. The sequence continues at coordinate 8,752 of NZ_JBOHXV010000114.1, read as the reverse complement.
TTGGACGGCGCAGGGTCGGACGGGTTCACGAGCCAGGCGATGCAGCAGGGCGGTATGGGGTTGATCCTCACTACCCTGATCCTGACTGCGCCCCCAATGGCGGCTATGTTCTTCCAAGGCACGCTGGGTGGCTTCATGGCATATTCGCAGATAGGTGGCTCGGCTGCGGCCGGACCGCAGGGCCAGCCGCCGGGCTCAACGCCGCAGCAGACGCGCAACTCGGATTCATCTGACGGGCGCAGTTCAATGGCGACTTACCAAGACACGACGCCGCGAAACTTTGGCCCTCCCGAAACGGGGAATACGCCCAGAACGGGAGAGTTGGGCAACGCCCCGACGCGATGAAAATTTTTGGTGATAGATGTTCTTTAGTGAGGTACCGATGAGAATTGTATTAGCGATCTTTCTGCTCATCCTCTCGTACGGTGTCTGTGCTGAGGGTGCATGCCCTCCCGGACAGTACCCAATAGGTGGGCAAGGCGTGCAGGGTTGCGCTCCGATTCCGGGCGCGTCCGGGGGGGCGGCTACATCCTCGCCCAGGCCGACAGGCAAGTGGGAGACCAGGTGGGGGGCGGTCGCCGAAGATACATCGAGCCTTTCAACCGGAACCGCGGTTTCATATAAGTCGAAGCGGGAAGCTACTGCAGCAGCCGTGAAAAGCTGCGAGCAAGCTGGTGGCCGTAAATGCAAGCTGAGGGTCGCCTATTACAATCAGTGTGTAGCTATCGCAGATCCCACAACCGAAAGTCGTCAGCGTCTTGGCGGAGCTGATTCTGAGTCAATTCATGCAGCTGCCGAGACTCTGGAGTTGGCGAAATCCAATGCGCTGAAGCTCTGCCAAGCGGCTGGGAAGGGTCAAGACTGCAGCATTGTGTACTCGGCCTGCAGCATGTCTGAATTTAGAGCTTTCTGATTAAACGCCAGCGGGAACTATCGAGGAGGAGGTTCAGCAATGAGCCTCCTCTTTTTCATTTGCGGCGCGTCGCAGGATTTCGGTGCGCTCCGCCATATGAATTCCGGCCAAAGAGTCTGCAGGGCTACGTAGGCCAGGCAGTCAAAAGCGCGACGGCGAATATCGAAATTGCGAAAAAGCGTTCGATGAAGCACTGCGAAGGCTTCGACTCCGGTCAAGAATGCACCATTCTTTATTCGGTGTTTAGAATGTACGGGTGTGAGGCTTTCTAGTGGCGCGATAGTTCCAGTCTTTTGGAGATAGGTGTTCTTTAGTGAGGTGTCGATGAAAATTGTATTAGCGATCTTTCTACTCATCCTCTCCAGCGGTGTCCGAGCTGAAGGTGCGTGTCCTCCAGGGCAATACCCTGTAGGCGGGCAAGGTGTGCAGGGCTGCGCCCCCATCCCCGGAGCAGGTGCTTGGCAGCAGAGTCCAGGCAACGCCAGCTATCTTTCGCAGATGGAGGATGCGGCGGCAACCGCGATCGCGGCGGCTGCCCGGGCTGCCAACAAAGAGAAGATCCGCCAGGACACCACGCGTGACTGGTGGGGCGTGATTGTAGTCAGCACGCAGGATGGTGTCTGGAATGCCTCGCTCAACGCCAAGACGACGAACGACGCCACGGTCGATGCCATGACCCGGTGCAAAGGCACCTGCACGCCGGTGCTGTCGTTCGCCAACTCCTGCATGGCGCCGGCATATAGCAGTGAAGGCGGTATGTACTGGAGCCCGGGCGAATCCCGCGAGAAAGCAGCCGCTGGTGCGGTTGCGGTCTGCACTGCGAAGGGCGGCACTGGGTGTGAAAGCCCGCCAAAAGAAGCCTTCTGCTCAGGATGGAAGTATGCCTATAGCGGCCGTGAGCGGTTCTCGCATCGGCTGTTGTTGGAGGCAAAGGGTGACGTGGCGCCGCCAAAGCTTGTCGAGTTTCCCGGGGCCAAGGAGTATGTCGCCAAGCCGCTGGGACGGCGCGGCGCCGCCACTGCCATGGCGACCGTCAAGCTGAAGAACGAGGACGGCTCGACCCGCGACTGGACCGATGAGGAGCTGAGCCCGCAGGCAGAAGGCATGACACGCTTGGCCAAGCAGTGGATCGCCATCGCCACCAGTGCCCGCAGTAACGCCTTCGATGCCAGAACGGCACCTTCGGAGCAGGACGCCAAAGAGAACGCTCTTAGCAATTGTGGGGCGGATTGCAGCATTCTGGTGACAGCATCGCATGGCCAATGTTTTGTCGTCATCAGGGCGCCGCAGCCGGGCGGACGCTTTGCAAGCTTCGCTGGGCTCGGCAGCACCTCGGCAGAGGCCGAGGAAGTGGCTTTGTCCGACTGCATCGGTTCAAACGAAAGGGCCTGCCCGATCGTGCTCAGCGAGTGCCTGAAGTAGACGGGGTTACTCACGACATATCTTGATCGGGTGTGCACCGGACGCCGGCCGTGATCGCGCTTCCGCGTTAGTGGGCGTAAACCAAATCCGTGAAATCAAGAGAAAGAATCGAATTCCCTGGAGGCCGCTGGTACTGCATTGTGGCCGTCGGCCAATACGGGAGATTGCCATGCAGCGCTTCAGTAGCACGGGGAGATTTCAGCACGGTCCAAGGCGGTTGCGCCAGTTTGTGTGCGCGCTTGCTGTCACAGTCGCGATGAGCACGCAAAGCGCGTATGCCGGTATGCAAGTGGTCGACATCGCATCCATCCTGGGTGAACTTCGCTCGTGGATGGACGCTACTACCCAGTACGCAAAAGAGGCAAGCCGTTGGAAGGAGGTCAAGGCACAGATCGATGATGCGCGTGCCATTCTTGATCCGATCCGCTTCTCGATGGGCTTGCCGGAAGGTACAGTGCTTCGGACAGTGAATGCAGATCACTTGGTTTCGGAGGCATGCGGCAAGCAAGCGGCTGGGCTGGAGATGGAGGCGGTACTGCCGGCACTGCGATTTGGAAGAAGAGAAGTATGGGAAGAGCAGCAGCGGCAGATCTGCGTGAACATTCAGATGATGCAGAACCGCAAGTACAACGAAACGGTGCTGTTTCTTGAATCCACGATCGAGCAGGCTGAAACCGCCATGTTGAAGGTGTTCGAGGCGAGGCAGCAGAGTGGAAATACGTCGGGTGGGGTGCAGGGCGCAGACAGCGACACCGCCCGGTTGACCGGTCAGCTCAATGTCATGGCGCAGCAATGGTCGACCCGGATGCAGGGCTACGATGCCTACATATCAACCATGCAGTCCCGGCAGAATATTGTCGCCCGTGCGGCGCTGAGGGGCGACCCGAACGCAGAGGTGGCGGGCGACGTTGTTCAGACGCTTGGGCTCAAGTGGGCGCTTGGACGGTGACCAGCACAACACGCCTGGCCGCTTCGGTCGCTTAGAAGCAATAGTCGCTCTGCGAGGCGCATGTGGCGCCACCACCGGCCTTGCACTGCTCAAGCGACTTCTGAGCCAGCTCACCGGGCTTGGCCGTGCTGGTCTCGGCCACGTTCACGAACAGGGAGCGGGCATTCGGCTTGGCCTGCGTGTCAGCTGCGATAGCCATGCAATGGTTGCGGATGGGGAACGTGACCAGCTCCACGCAGCCTTTGTACTTGGCTTTGCACGCTTGAAGCGATCGTAGGCGGGCCTCGGCGGCGCTCGCACCCATGTTCTGGCTTACCTGCTGGTCTGCATCGCTGATCGACATGCTAAAGAACAACTCCATCCCTTCGGGCATCTGAGCACTCATGGTGCCTGGTGGCGGAAGGCCGCCCGTGTTGCTCTGAGCGCTGGCAACGTTGCTTACGGCCAAGGTGACCAGAAGCATCCAGCGGACCCAGGTAGCGCGAAGCGGTGTATTTTTCATGATGTTCCCCAAGCTGATTGGTCTCGCGGTGACCAGACGGTCAGTGTTCCTCGCATACGATAGCGTCAAGTAGCTTGCATGCGTATAGGAGATTTCCTAGCCACGGCGTCGGTGATAATACGGTGGCAGGCGCCGCAGTGCGGCAGGAGCACCCGCTCTTAAGGTGGGTTGAGCAAGATGAGCGTTTAAAGTTGTGATCTAATTCAAATGTTCTAGGCTTTGTCGCAACGCGGATTTCGCGCCTGGTGCAGGGTGTCGCCGTTGGCAATGCGGCGATGTTTGGTAGCGCGCTCAAAGGGACGCTTTGAGTGAAATCAGGGGTCTCCACGGTTTCGGGCGTGCGGTTGCCGGGTTGGGCGAACGTCATCCCATGGCCGATGGCATTGCTTGCGGAACCGGGATGGAGCACTGTCATGCGTGCTCGCGATTGCATCGATGACAGCAACGCAGAGCGTCAGTGCGGGCGCGCCTGTGATCGATATCACTTCCATCGTGGGTGATATTCAAAAGTTCTTCTCAGACGCTATGGTGTTCGCCAAGGAGGCGAAACTCTTGGAGGAAGTGAAGGCCCAGATTGATGACGCACGCGCCATCTTCGATCCGCTCCGGCTGAGCCACGCCCGGCAGCAACGCCGCCCCGGTTACTTCATGCACTCATTGAAGACAATCGGGCAGGCCTTGGCGCCCGAGCCGATGCAATCGGTCAGGGCCGCTTCCTCCGCGGCGTCCAGGGTAGCGCCGCGGCCACCGAAACTGGCCACGCGGTCATTGGGAAGATTCACCCGAATGGCCACGGCGCATTCGCCGTGCGGCACGGCCACCAGCACCTTGCAGTCGCCGCCACCGCACTTGCTTAGTGCCGTGTCGCTCGCGTCCTGCTGATTGAGGCCCCAGTGGATGGCGTAGGCCTTGGGGCCGCTGCCGGCGGCAATGGCGGTCCAAGGCTGCGCCATGCGCGTCATGCCCTCAGCGCGCTGCTCGGCGAACACTGCTGCGTAGGGCCGCATGGGGTCGGTGGGCGCGTCGGCGTTGATGGCCTTCTTGGCGGTGGAGGTGCCACGTCGTGCCGGTGGTTTGGCGATGTACTCCTTCGCGCCCGGGAACTCGATCAGTTTCGCCGGTGCGACGTCGCCGCGCGCGGTCAGGTCGGCACGGTGCAGGAACCGGTCGACGGCCCGGTAGGCGTACTTCCAGCCCGAGCAGATCGCTTCCTTCGGCGGACTCTGGCAGCCCGTACCGCCGGCGGCACTGCAAGCCTGCGTGGCGGCCGCACTTGCCAGCTCGCGGGTCTCGCCGGGGCTCCAGTACAGGCCGCCCTGGGTGCTGTAAGCCGGCGCCAGACAGGAATTGGCGAACGAAAGCACTGGTGAACAGACACCCTTGCATTTCTTCATCGCGGCCAGCGTGGCGTCGGCCTGATCGTGGCCGTTGAGCTCCACGTTCCAGGCGCCATCGTCGGTACTGACCACGACTACGCCCCACCAATCGCGGACGGCATCCTTGCGGATCTTTTCCTTCTCCGCAGCACGAAAGTTGGCGGCGATCTGGGCGGCGGCTGCAGCCTCGGCCTGGTCGACGTAGGCGCCGGAGGCCTGGTTGCGCCTCCAGCCTTCGTAGTTGTTGACGGCCTGCGCGTGACGCTGCATCTCTGCCTGCGCGCCGCTCTGGGCCAATGCCGGCGAAGCCGCAATCAGCAGGGCTGCCAAGAGGATGAAGGGGCGCTTAGAAGCAGTAGTCACTTTGCGACTCGCATTGGGTGCCACCACCGGACTTGCACTGGGCAAGCGACGTACGCGCCAGTTCGCCGGGCTTGGTCTTGCTGACTTCGGCCACGTTGACGAAGAGTGCGCGGACGTTCGGTCTGGGCTTCTTGTCTACCGCAATGCCCATGCAGTGGTTGCGGATGGGAAAGGTGACCAGCTCGACGCAGTCCTTCTGTTTCTCGCGGCATTCCTGCAGTGTGCGGATGCGCGCCTCGGCAGCGCTCACACCCATGTTCTGGCTGACCTGCTGCGCGGCATCGCTGACGACCATGCTGAAGTACATGTCCACGTCCTTGGGCATCTGGGCACTCATGGTGCCTGGCGGCGGCAAGCCGGCCGGGGTGCCTTGGGCGGTGGCAGCGCCGCCGATGACGAGAGCTGCCAGCAGCGTCCAGCGAACGCGGCTAGGGCGAAGGGGTGTCTTTTTCATGGCGTCATCCAGGTTGCCTGGCCACGTCCTGTGCGGGTGGCGCGGTGGTGCAGCCCACGATAACGGCAAGCGATCGGAACTCGTATAGGAAATCCCCTACAGAGAAACGTGCCGCTTGTGGCAGTGGCTTCAAAGCCTGCTTGAGCCTTTTGTGACAGAACGTGGTCACGCGCTGCGGTGCGGCAAACGACGGAATTGACTGGTTTGAACCCAAAGCGTGTTCAAAGTTGTGATCTAATTCAAATATTCTCGGCCTGGTCGCGACGCGGATTTCACGACTGGTGTAGGGTGTCGCGGTCAGCAATGCGGCGATGGATGGGGATGCACGCAAAGGGGTTTTGCGCGCAACCAGAGAACGGCACGGTTTCGAGCATACGGTTGTCGGTTCAGGCGAACGTTTCTTCGTGGCCGATGGCATCGCTGCGGTCCACCAAATTCCACTCCAGATTCAAGGATGAAATATGCGAAAAGGTTCGCTTTACTCCCGGCACGTGCGTGCCCGTCGTTACACGTCGCTGCTGTTGCTGCTGCCGTTTGCGCTGGGCAGCGCGTCCGCGCAATCCGTGACGGATGCCGACGAGCCTGCCGCTGCGACCGTTGAGCAGGTGGCCGCACCCGCGTCAGACACGGCCGTTGCGCCTGCGGTCGTTGCCGAGTCGGCTGCTCCCGCGCAGGATCCGGCGCCGGTTGAGGTCGCACCCGACATGCCCGAAGACGCGGTGATGGAGGCGGTGACCGAATCTGCCGAAGTGCCGCAGCCCGCCGTTGAGCCCGCCGCCGTCGAAGCTCCCGTCGCCGCAGCCGCAGCCGCGCCCGTCACCGCCGCAGACGCACCGGGTGAGGCTGTAGCTGCCGCTCCGTCGGATGCGGCCAGCGTGCCTGCAGCGGCGTCCAGCGCGGTGGCGCCGGTTGTCGTCGCGGCGCCGGCCGCGCCGTCTGAGCCGGTGACCGCACCGGCACCCGACGCGCCGCCGGTGCCTCGCCCGCTGGTGGTGCCGGTACTTGCCAACGAGAACAACGCCATCGAGCGCCAGCTGGGCGCCCGCTGCCCGAACGATCTGGCCGCGCGCCTGGCGACGCAGGACAACCTGCTGATCGGTGCCTGCCAGGGCACCATGCCCGCGCACCTGGCCAACGTATTGAAGGCCATTCCGGAGCAGCAGTTGCTGCTGCCGCGCGCCGCGCGCGAGCGCCAGGTCAGCCAGAAGGCGTGGTTCAAGGCGGTGCCGGGTTACGGCCAGCGCCCGGACTTCCTGGCGGTGCAGAACGGGATGTGGGTGCGTTCGTTCGAGGGGGCAGATCCGGCCACCACGGTGTACCTGGTCTCTGGTCCGTTTACCTGCGTTGACGGTCGCCATCCGGAAAACATCGGCGGCGAGACGATGCGCCTGTCCACCGGCAGCTGCCGCGAGGCACTGGTGCAGCAGCGCGTGTACCAGGTCACCGCGGGTGCCATTCCGCAGGACATCACCGAACAGGTCATGCCGGCCCAGCCGCTGGTCTCGGATGCCGACCGCAAGCGCTACGGCGTGGAAGCGGCAAGCGTGCAGCTGGACGCGGGCAAGCTGCAGTTTGGCCCGGCGCTGCGCTGGTATGCGGACGTGAGCGCCGAAGGCAAGGCCGAGCCGCGCACCTATGGCGAGTGGGGCCGCCTGCATCTGGGGTTCCTGGTGTGGAACGGCGAGCGCTTTGAAACGCGCGACACGCTGCCGCGCAGCCTGTGGACCTGCGACCCGGTGGCGCCGGGTGATATGGCCTGCAGTGGCTATGCCGATGCCGGGCGCGACCCGTACATCGTCAACACCACGGCGGTGGCAGGGCAGAGCGCCACGCCGTAAGGGGGGATACGCACGGAATCGAAAAAGCGCCCTTCGGGGCGCTTTTTCTTTGGGGCATTCTTTGGCCTGCGCGAGGCGCTGTCAGTCGGCGCTTACCAGTGCAAAGCGCGGACGCAGTACTCCGTCCACCTCGACCTGCGCGCTGAACATGTCATACGGCCGCACCCAGACGCCCAGATCCGCGTCCAGCGGGCGATACAGCACCAGCGGCTCCAGCGTTTCGCTGTGGCGCACGACGCCCAGCACCTGGTAGTTGCCACCCTTGAAGTGCCGGTAGCGGCCGGGCGTCAGCGGGGGGAGGGGAGCCAGATTGGACATGGGGTCAGTTCCTGAGTGTGCTGCAGTATCTCACGCCACCGGGGACTGCCGGAGGCGTCAGGCGCTCATGCTGCGCGCGGCAGTCTGCGTTTCGGCAAGCTGCCGGTTCTGCTGGTCCAGCTGCTGGCTGCTGGCGCTGGCCTCCAGTTGCCGGCTGCTCTGCTCCAGCGGCGTGTTCATGGCCGCCACGGTGGCTACCGAGACCCTCAGGTGTGCGGGGTCGTCTACCTTGCCCTGGACCGCGAACGTGTTGGCCGCGTCATTGCTCATCAGTACGGCGTCGATGCGCTTTCCGCCGGCAGCGTGCATCTGGGTGGCCAGGCTCCCTGCTAGCTGGTCACTGGCGTGGTCTGGCGTGCGGCCGACGCGGGCATCCTGTTCGTGTACGCCGCGTTGGGCATCCTTGAACAACGAGTAGCCGGGATGGTCGGGCTCGTCCATGCGTGCGCTGTCGCGCTCGCTACGGCGCTGCTCCGTGTCGCGGCGCGCAGGCTCGCCCGGTTCGAGTGGGCCGCGCAGCTTGTCGTATGCGTCGATCGCGCCGCCCGGAACGCCGCGCGAGAGGACGGTGGCGCCGGTGCGCAGGCCGTCGATGTCGCTGCGGTACTCGTCGATCA
>NZ_JBOHXV010000113.1:0-14264 GCF_050737075.1 Stenotrophomonas sp. | reverse complement strand
GCATTGAAGGTGCCACTGGTGGTCTTCCAGCTGGAACCGGTGCCGCTGATCGTCGCGTTGCCCGTTGCGCCCGTACCGGCGCCAAGGCTGCCCGTGGTGCTGGTGACAGCGGCGCCATCATTGATGACAAGCGTGCCGTTGCTGTTGGCGGCGCCGCCAACACGCACCAGGCCGCGGTTGGTCCAGGTCGATCCGGCACCGCTGACGGTGACGGTGCCGGTGGAACCGGCGCCATTGGCAATGGAGCCGGCCGCATTGTTGACCGCACCACCGCTCAGAATAGTCAGTTCGCCGCTGCCGAGGCTGCCGACCGTAAGCGCGCCCGTGTTGTTCCAGACGCCGTTGGTGCCCACGGTCGCCTTGCCGGTAGAGCCGGCGGCAACGCCAAGATTGCCCGCGCCGTTGCTGACGGTTGCGCCGTTGGTGATGCTCAGTTCGCCACTGCCGGCGTTACCGATGTTCAGGTTGCCCGGAACGGGCGTCGCCGCGGTGCTGGCGATGGTCCAGCTGGAGCCGGCGCCGTCCACTTCCACGTTGCCTTCGGAGCCGGCGACCATGCCGACCTGGCCTGCGGTGCTGGTGACTACGCCGCCATTGGCGATCTGCAGATCACCCGAACCGTTGTTGCCGACATACAGGGTGCCATTGTTGCTCCAGCTTGCCGCGCCACCTGCCGCATCAACGGTGACGGTGCCCTGCGCGCCTGCCTTGTCACCGATCGAGCCGACCAGGTTGCTGACCGTGCCACCGGCGGTGACGTTCAGCGAGCCGATGCCTATATCGCCAACATTGAGACGATCACCCAGCGTCCACGGCGAAGACTCGCTACCGGGTACCGTCACTGCTCAATCGACGCTGGTCGCCATTGCAGGCGAGGCCATGGCCATGGCCAGGGCAAGCAGTGCCGGCTTGCTGGCACGACCGCCTTTGCCTTTGCCGCGACCATGGGTCAACTCGGAAACAACGACCCAATTGCCAGTCGACGCATTGCGGACTACCCGATAAATCTTGTTCATATGCGAGCTATCTCACGAAATGGAAATCACGGCCGCATAGTCCTTGAACATGCAATTGTTTGATGTCAGACGGACCTGAAAAGAATTGGAGAAATCTTTCGTAAAGCGTGGCGTTCATCACGCAGTCAGCTGAATCGCAACCGCCGACATGCTCGATTGGCAGCCCGATGTGGTGACGCCGATCCATCACCAAGGGGGCGCAAAGGCCCGTGGGACAGGCACTGGCAAGGCGCGGGGGGCGCCCTTATCGTAGGGGCCTTCCGCACCCTGGCCAGACCACCCATGTCTTCCGCTCTACCGCACCCGACTGCCTGCGAGAACTGCGCGACGCCGCTGCAGGGCGACTTCTGCCACCACTGCGGGCAGTCGGCGCACAGCCCGGTCCGCAGCTTCGGCCATGCGGTGGAGGAGGTATTCGAATCGTTCTGGCACCTGGATGGGCGCATCTTCCGCACCCTGCAGCAGTTGCTGCTGCCCGGCCGGCTGGCCGCCGCCTATCTGGCCGGTCACCGGACGCGGTACATCCCGCCGATCCGGCTGTTCGTGATCCTGAGCGTGCTCACCTTCTTCGTCGCGCGGCTGGCGGTGCACGTTGATGCCGGCACCTTCATCAACCAGACCCGTACGCCGCCGGAAGTGCCGGGCGCGTTCCGTGATGCCACCACGAGCGACGAGGTGGAGCATGTCCGTCGCGCCCTGCTGGCACCGCTGCAGCAGTCACGCAACACGATGCCTGAATCCCTGCGCTCGCCGATCGATGTGGCCATCGCCAAGGTCGAGAAGCAGGCGGCCCGGCGGCAGCGGGAGCTGAAGGAGCATCCGCCCGCCGCGTCAGCGCCTGCCGCAACGAAGGCTGCCGCCAAACCGGTCCAGGTAACGCCTGGCGACGGGTCCGATCCTGTAGACATCAGCTTCCTGCCCGGCTTCGCCAACCGCTGGCTGACCGGACAGGCCGAGACCATCCGCCTCAACCTGCCGCGCATCAGCGAACGGCCGCAGCTGCTGGTCAATGCGTTCTTCGGCGCGGTGCCGTCGGCGCTGTTCGTGCTGGTGCCGTTGTTCGCGGTGCTGCTGAAGGTGTTCTACCTGGGCAGTGGGCGGTTGTATCTGGAGCACCTGGTGGTGGCGCTGTACAGCCATGCCTTCCTGTGTGTCGCCCTGCTGGGCATCCTGCTGCTGTCGATGCTGGGCGGGCAGATGACCGCCGTGCCCGGGGCCGGAATCATCATCGGCGTTCTGATCACGCTGTTGGTGCTGTGGATGCCGTGCTACCTGCTCATCATGCAGCGGCGGGTGTATGGCCAATCGTGGCTGGTTACCACCTTGAAGTTCACCGCACTGGGGTGGCTGTACTTCACGGTGGTGACCGCCGCCACCGTTGTCCTTGCCATTGCCAGCCTTGCCCGGATCTAGGCCACTAAGTAGTTTTACCCAGGCGGCCTGCACGAATTGCGGTGGAACGTGGATGAGCGCCCCATCATGCTCATTCGCACCCCCTCCCTCGCCAACGTGCCCCCATGGCTACGTCTCCGATCGTCCGCCTCGGCGCAGTGCTGCTTGGCCTGTGCGCGTTGGTGGCATGCGGCAAGCGTGATTCCGACGCGGCGGCCCCGACACCGGCTGCGACCACCGCACCGCAGGCGGCGGCGCCCGCGCCTGCCGATGCCGCGCATACCCGCGAACTGCGCGCGACGGCCAAGGATGCCTACATCTGGGGCTTCCCGATCGTGGAGGGGTACAAATCGATGTACCAGCAGGCGGTGGATCGCGGCGGCGCGAACTTCCACGCCGGCTTCAACGAAATCGGCAGCGTCGGATCGGTGGCAACGCCCAAGGACACCTCGATCATCACCCCCAATTCGGACACGCCCTATTCCTTCCTGTGGATGGACCTGCGCGCCGAACCGGTGGTGATCAGCGTTCCCGCCATCGACGCCAAGCGCTACTTCTCGGTACAGCTGATCGATCTGTACACCTACAATTTCGCCTACATCAACCGTTCGGTGACCGAGGGCAAGGCCGGCGCCTTCATGATCGCCGGCCCGGACTGGAAGGGGGAAACGCCCAAGGGCGTGCGCGAGGTGTTCCGCGCCGAAACCCAGCTCGCCTACGCGCTGTTCCGTACACAGCTGTTCTCCCCCGCCGATCTGGCCAACGTCAAACGCCTGCAGGCGCAGTACAAGGTGCAGCCGCTCAGCGCGTTCCTTGGCACCGCGGCGCCACCACCGGCGCCGGCGGTCTCATTCCCGCCGTATGACGCCGAGAAGGCCAATGGGCCCGGCTTCTTCTCCTACTTGAACTTCCTGCTGCAGTTCGCGCCGGCGGACCCCAGCGAAACCGAACTGCGCCAGCGGTTCGCCGCCAGCGGGATAGCGCCCGGCAAGCCGTTCGACGAGGCGTCGCTGCCGCCCGCCGACCGCGACGCGCTGGCCGGCGGAATCGCCGATGCCAACCAGGCGCTGGAGCAATTCGTCGCCACCGAAGTCAATACCGCCAAGGTTGCCAGTGCCGATTTGTTCGGCACCCGCGCGGCGTTGAAGAACAACTACCTGTATCGTTTCGCCGGGGCCAAGCTGGGCATCTTCGGCAATTCCGCCTCCGAGGCCGACTACCAGAGCTACTTCGTCGATGCACAGGGCGCGCCGGCCGATGCCAGCCAACACGATTATGTGCTGCGCTTCGCCAAGGATCAGTTGCCGCCCACCAATGCGTTCTGGTCGGTCACGCTGTACGACGGCAAGAACAAACTGCTGGTCGACAATCCGCTGAATCGCTACCTGATCAATTCGGCCATGCTGCCCAAGCTCAAGCGCGACCCCGATGGCGGCCTGACGCTGCACATCCAGCACGCCTCGCCCGGAACGGACAAAGAGGCCAACTGGCTGCCTGCTCCGGCCGGCCCGTTCTATCTGGTGCTGCGTAATTACAGCCCGGCCAAGGCGGTCGTGGACCGCACCTGGCAGAAGCCGGCGCTGACCCCGGTGCCTCGCGGTTCCAGCGACTGAAGGCGTGATTCAGACGGGGCGGATTCCGCCCCGTCTCACATTTGCACGATTAGAACTGCGCCCTGACCGTCAGCTGCGCGCCCTGGTCCCGGACGCTTGAGCCGAAGCGACCCTGGTAGTCCGCCCTGAACTCCACCTGCGGCGTCAATTGCGTGGTGAAGCCCAGCTCGGCCACACCGGCCTTCTCTTCCACCGGAAGACCATTGACGAGGAACGCCGCGCCGCCGGCGGCGAACTGCTGGGAAAGTTCGCTGATGGTGTCGCCCCATGCGCGCTGGTAGCCCAGATTCAGCACTACTGCTGTGCTGAAGCGCGACTCCAGGTGCCACTGCGTGCGCAGGCCGGCCGTACCGATGTCCAGCGTGCGCGTCTGCGCATCGCCGACCAGCGCGGCGTCGCCGCCCCATTCCTGGAAGCCGTCCTGTTCCAGCCGCACATGTGCGTAGTTCAGGTACGGCTCCAGGTGCAGGCGTCCCACGGTGCCGCCGTGGGCGACATCCACGAAGCCCTGCCACAGCCGTGCATCGTCGGTGGAATGCAGCTTTTGGTCGGCTGCCCAGCGCTGGACGCGGCTGTCGGTTCGCCCGCCGGTCAGGCCGCCACGCAGCGCCCAGGCGCCAAACCCGACGCCGCCATAGAGGCTGGCGTACTTGCTGTTGGTGCGGGCGTCCGCGCTGCGCGCGTCGACCTCCAGCGTGCTGCGTGCCTGACCAACGGCTACGCCGAGCACGGCATCGTTCTCGAAACCGAGATCCGCGCCGGCCATCCAGCCGGTGCCTTGCTGGCGGCCGAGTGCCGCGTTGCCGTCGGCGTCGTTGCGGCCTCGGTGGCCCCACGCCGTGGCCCAACCACTGGCGGGCCCGCCTGCGCTGACATCGCCGGCATCTGCATCCACCAACCGGTTGGCCAGGCTGCGGCGGACCCGGGCGGCATCGTCCAGAAGTGTTACCTGCGTGCTGGCATGCACCTCGCCGGAATAGGCATCGAACGCCTGGCGTGCACTGCCTTCGTCCATCACCACCACGCGGTCGTACAGCGCGCCGCTGCCCAGGCTTTCCAACGCGGTGGCCGTGCTGCGCTGGTTGTAGGTCGTACCTACCGCCGGGAACGCCACCTGGTTGCGGGCCAGTGCAAGCGTCACGGAGGTGGGGGCGTACTCCAGCGTGGGCGTCAGGAAGGCCAGGTTGTTGCTTACCGTGTTGAACCTGCCGGTCACCCCGCCTTGCGAGGTGATGAGCGTGTAGCGCGTGAGGGGATTCCACGCCGCGCCATCAGCAAGGCTGACCACCGACCCGCCCAGGATGGTGGTCGTGCCGTCCACCGCCAGCTGGTCGTGGCGACCGTCTGCGTCTACCTCCACTTCGTAACGTGCCGACGCCTGCAGCACGGCGTTGCCGCTGACGTGCAGCGTGCCGATGGAATTGCCCGGGGCCAGCGTGCCCTGCAGGTCGAGGTTGCCCACCCGGCCAACCCCCTGCAGACGCGCACCCTGCCCGATGCTGACACTGCCACCCAGCGTCGCGTTGGCGGTGCTGGCATCGCCCACCACCAGGGTGCCCTGCTCCACCTGCGTGCTGCCGGCGTAACCCTGGGCCTGCTGCACCACCAAGGTGCCGGTGCCGGTCTTGAGCAGGCGCCCGCTACCGGTGAACGCGTCGGCCAGTACGCTGTCTTCGTTGCGGTCGAGCACCAGCGTGCCGTCGTTCTGGATCGGACCGCGCAGTGCACTGGCACTGCCCTGCAGCGTGCCGGCCTCGATGAAGGTGCCGCCGGTGTACGTATTGGTACCGGCCAACTGCACCGTGCCGGTGCCGCGCTTGGTGAGCGCGCCAGTGCCGGAGACATCGGCGGCCAGCGTGCCATTGCCGTCCTGCTCCACCACCAGCGCTGCGTTGTTGACGATGCTGCCCTGCAGGCTTTCCGTGTCGCCCTGCAGCGTGCCCGCGTCCACTACCGTGCCGCCGGAGTACTGTTGCGCACCCTGCAGCAGCAGCGTGCCATCACCGCGCTTGAGCAGCGCGCCACTGCCGCTCAGCGCGTGGTCGAGCACGAACGTGTGATCGGCATCGGCGATATCGAATCCGCCACCGGCGGCGCCCAGCGTCACGTTTCGCTGCAACTGGTCCAACGCGGTACCGGTGACCTGCAGCACGCCGCCGTCCAGCAGCAGCGCGGCGCTGGCATCGCCCAGCGCACTTTCGCTGGCGACCGACAGCGCGCCGCCGGCGACGCGGGTGGTGCCGGTCCAGGTGTTGGCGGCGGTCAGCACCAGCGTGCCGAGGTCGGTCTTCTGCAGGCCGGCGGTGCCGGTGAGTACGTTGTTGATGGTGGTGGTGTAGCCGGCCCCCAGTGCGCTGCCATCACCCACTCGAATGACCGGGGTGGCACCCTGAGCGTCAGCTACCAAGGTAAGAGCATCGCCGCTCAGCACATAGCCGTCGCTGGCGAACTGCAGGCTCTGGGTGGACACCGCGCCGCTGCTGTTGCTGACCGTCACGGTGCCCGCGTCACCCGCGAAAATGGCATTGCCGGGGTTCGGCGACATGCTCGCGGTGAGCGTGCCCTGCGCGTCGGTCCACACCGGCGCGGTGTTGCTCCACACGCCACTGCCACCGCCCGCGCTGTTGGCCGATGCCTGGCCGTTGGCGTTCCAGAACTACAGCGGGGTATTGCCCGGCACGATCAGGTTGATCTGCCGGCTGGCGCCCAGTATCTGCAGGATATTGCCCTGCGGAATGCTGGCGAAGCCGCCATTGGTCAGGATCAGGGTATTGCCCCAGGTGAACAGACGATACAGACCTGCACCGAACCCGCCGCCGTCACTGACGTTGAGCACCGCGTCGTTGATGCTCAGGTTGCCGCCGACCACGACGCTGTCGCCCTGGCCGATGGCGGCGAACGGCGTAGCGGCGTTGGGAGCGCCCAGCTCGAAATCGAGAATGGCGCCCTGCTCAAGCTGCAGATCGCCCGTGACGGTCAAGGTGCCGATGCTGTTGCCGGGCGCGAGACGGGCGCCGCTCTGCACCACGACATTCGTATCGAGCGTGCCGTGGCCGCCCAGTGTGGCCCCCGCGTTCACCGTGAGGCCCGCGCCACCGAGGGTGGCACTGCTGCCGGCACTGCTGCCCACCACAAGGCGACCCGCCTCCACGGTGGTCGCACCCGTAAAGCCTGCGGAGCTGCCATCGAAGGACAAGGTGCCGGCGCCCTGCTTGCGCACCGCACCGCTGCCGGACAGCGCGTACGCATACGCGCTGTCATTGGAGCGGTTGAAGATCAGCGTGCCGTTGTTGGCGATGTTGCCGTTCAATTCGCCAGACGTTGCGCCCGTCCCCACCCGCAGCTCACCGCCTGACGGCAGCACGACATTGCCGGTCGACTGCAGCGTGCCGGTCAGCGTGGTCGGCGCGACCGGGGAAAGATTGATGGACCGCACGTTGACGTTGCCGCTGATGGTCAGTGGGGTGACGCCTCCCAGGGTGACGTCCCGCGCCGCCAGCGTGCCCAGCGTACTGATGACGTTGCCTGCGCCGCTCAGCGACAGGTCGCCGCTGAGCGTACCTGCCACGGTACTGGCCGTGACCCCGCCCGCGACCTGGGTGACGCTGCCGCCGTTGAACGTCAGCGTGCCCTGCGTCTGCACGTCCCCGTACAGCAGGATATTTGGGCTGGCCAACACCGTATTGCCGGTCGAATCGATTCCTGAAACCAGCAGGGCACTGGCCGCCACGAACGTGATGTTGCGGCCGGCCGCGTTCATCTGGCCGAACAGCTGGTTGCCGGCATTGCTCAGCGAGATGTCCTTGCCCGTGGCCAGGAAGGCGCCCGAGCCGCTGAGAATCACCCCGCCAGTGGCCGTGATGTTGCCGCCGGCAGTGACGCTGATGTTGCCCATGCCGGAGAAGCCACCCACAAAGTCGATCGTCGCGTCGCTGTTGAATACCCGCGAGGCGTTCAACGCGAGCATGCCCGTGTAGGACTGCGCACCGGTGGTGGTGACGTTGCCCCCGATGACAGTGCCGCCGATGTGATCGAGCGCCAGCGCACCGACGAGGTTGACATCGCGCAGCACCAGGTTGCCTGTGCCGCTGCTGCTGGCGTTGCCGGTGCCCGACAGCAGGCCGTTGACGGTGAGACTGTTGCCGACGCTGCCCGTGTCCAGACGCACTGCGGCGGTTCCACCGTTGAGCGTCACCCCGTCCAGCGTGGCCGTCGTGCTGCTCGCAAGGGTCGCCGTGGCGTTGGCGTTCAATTCCACCAGGCCGTGGATGACCGAGCCGGGCATCAGGTTCAGCGTACTGCCCGTGCCGTTGAACACCACCGCCGAGGCGTAGCCGGCCCCGCTGGCGCCGCCTGCCAGGGTGCCGCTGTTGTTGATCGTCGCGCCGCCCTGGGTGATGACACCGGCGCCGGCCGCGCCATTGCCGGTCAATGCGCCGCCACGGACGGTGCCGGTGTTGTTGAGGGTCAGACCCGTGTTCAAGGCGCGGATGCCGGCACCCGAAGCACCGTCACCCGCGGTTCCAACCGGGCTGCTTGCGCTGCCGGCGGCACCGCCTGCGCCGCCGGTGATGGTGCCTGCGTTGCTGACGTACGGTGCCGCGCCGAACAGCAGCACGCCATCACCACCGCCACCCCCACCGCCACTGAACGCCGCGCCCGGCTGCGTATTGTCGCCCCCGCGGCCGCCTGCACCGCCGGTGATGGAGATGTCAGCCTGGATCAGGCCCAGAGTGAAGTTCGACACGACGCTGATGATGCCGGCACCGCCGCCGCCGCCGCCGCCCGCGCCAAATCCATCACCCGCCAGCATGGAGCCGCCGTTGCCGCCTGCACCGCCAAGCAGGTTCGTGCCGCTGGCCAAGCTCAGGCCGGGATAGGTTGCATACTCGCCGGCACCGCCGCCGCCGCCGCCGCTGGGACTGTCACCGTGGCTGGTGCCATCGCCGCCCCTCACCCCCTGGCCGAGCGTTCCCGCGAAAAAATCACCGGCCGCGCCGCCGGCGCCGCCGAGCACGGTCACGCCGGTGCTGGTCTGTACGCCGCTGGCGCCCGCGCCGCCCGCGCCGTTGAGCGATTGGCCGCCTGCCGCCTGATTGGCCGGTGCCAGCGTAACGTCGTAGTGCAGGGCCGCGCCGCCCATGCCATTGCCGGCGCCACCGCTGCCGGCCGCGTCACCGGTGGCAAAGACCGGAACACCGCCGCCGGGTGCGCTGCACCCGCTGCTGGCGCTGGGCACACAGGTCTGCGCCACTACCGGACCGGCAGCGGCGAAACCGCCTGAAGCAAGCAACGCCAACCAGAGCAGGTTGAGGCGCGGGGGTGAATCGCTGGCCCCGGTGGCGGCACCTCCGTGGGCGGATGCATGCTCGCAAGCGACCTGCAGCACGCGCAGGGCCTTGTTCCATACCAACCGGTAAGTGCGATTCATTCCCTTTCCCCAATAAGGCACCGCCCGCGCTGGCCGGCAGTTGCTGTTCCATAGATGTGGATCGTACGGCGGGCCGTCGCGCTCCCAACCCCTCGGGAGCCCCGCCTCTGACGCGGGAGTGTGACACAGCCCTCAAAACGCCGTCGGGCCTGCCAGAACACCCCCAAAAAGCGCCGCTGTTCAGGCCCCGCCAGCATCCACGCGCCAGATCAGGGAGAATAGCGGCCCGCTGCAGCTGCCGTTACCTCCGGATCCAACGTGAACGCCATCGCCTCTTCTCCCGCCGACGCCCTGCCCCAGGACGACCTGCCCCTGACCGACCGCCTGCGCGCCGCGCTGGACCTGCTGGAGGCGATCGAAGCCGACCGTGCCGTACTCGACACGCTGCCGGAAGATGATCGCGTGCGCTTCCACCAGGTCGTGGCCAAGGTCTACCACCCCGAGCCGAAGGCGCGGCGGGCGATGCTCAAGCAGCAGGCCAAGGTTCGCCACCAGGAAAAGGTGCGCAAGGCCGAGGCGCTGCTGGAACAGACCGGCATCCGTGCCCTGCGCCGCAAGCCGGTGTTCAGCACGCCGAACTATTTCCCGCCGCACGCCGCGGGCCTGCATGACGCGCACAACGGCGAGAACGCCCAGGCCGCGCCCGAGCCGGTGCACTCACCCGAGTTGCGCCATTGCTATGTGTGCAAGCAGAAGTTCACCCAGCTGCACCACTTCTACGACCAGATGTGCCCGGCCTGTGCCGAGCTCAACTTCTTCAAGCGCACCGAGACCGCGGACCTGCGCGGCCGCGTGGCACTGCTGACCGGCGGCCGCGTCAAGATCGGCTACCAAGCGGGCCTGAAGCTGCTGCGTGCGGGCGCACAGTTGATCGTGACCACGCGCTTCCCGCGCGATTCGGCGGCACGCTATGCCGAAGAGCCCGACTTCGCCGAATGGGGCCACCGCCTGCAGGTGTACGGCCTGGACCTGCGCCACACGCCCAGCGTGGAAGCGTTCTGCAATGAGCTGTTGGCCACGCGCACGCGCTTGGATTTCATCATCAACAACGCCTGCCAGACGGTGCGCCGCCCGCCGCAGTTCTACGCGCACATGATGGCCGGCGAGACCGCGGCGCTGCACGACCTGCCCGAGACGATCCGCAAGCTGGTGGGCCAGTACGAAGGCCTGCGCAGTCCGGAAATGCTGGGCCTGGGTTCGGACGACGCGCTGCCGACGCTGCAGGACCGCAGCGCCGCCGGTGCCGACGGCCTGACCCGCGCTGCCGAACTTTCACAGGTGCCGCTGCTGGCCGATGAGCTGCTGGGCCAGCAACATCTGTTCCCCGAAGGCCGGCTGGACCAGGACCTGCAGCAGGTGGACCTGCGCGGGCGCAATTCGTGGCGCCTGCTGATGGCTGAAGTGCCGTCGGTGGAGCTGCTGGAGACCCAGCTGGTCAATGCCATCGCGCCTTTCATCATCAATGCGCGCCTGAAACCGCTGATGCTGCGCACGCCCGAGCGCGACAAGCACATCGTCAACGTGTCGGCAATGGAGGGGCAGTTCTACCGCAACTTCAAGACCACCCGCCACCCGCACACCAACATGGCCAAGGCCGCGTTGAACATGATGACGCGCACCTCGGCCGCCGATTACCAGAACGACGGCATCCACATGAACAGCGTGGATACCGGCTGGGTGACCGATGAAGATCCGGCCGAGATCGCCGCACGCAAGGTGGAGGAAGAGCGCTTCCACCCGCCACTGGACATCGTCGATGGCGCCGCGCGCATCGTCGACCCGATCATCCACGGCGTGAACACCGGCGAACACGTGTGGGGCCAGTTCCTGAAGGACTACGCGCCCACCGACTGGTGAGGCGCGAACGCTGCGCCTGCCGTCACGCAGGCGCAGCCGGACCGGGTTGCCTCAGGTACGCGGCAACGGATTGCAGATCTGGAAGGCCGCCGTCTTGAACGCCACCTTCTGCTCGATCAGGTCCTTGAGCTTCTTTACATGGGCCACGCGTTCGTCGCCCGGCGGATGGTGGCCGCTGACGTGCGGGTCGAAGATGCCCGTGGTGCGCCAGTTGCCGATCGAGGCGAGCACCTCGGTCCAGGTGTGGCCGAGCTCGACCAGGATGTAGGCGGCGCTCAGGTCGGCGATCACCTCGGTGGCCTGGCCGCTGATGCCGGCCAGCCCGACTTCGCCCAGGATATGCAGGCTGGTGCCGTGACCCAGCTCATGACCGATCGCGAACTTGATGGTGATGTTGTCCTTCAAGGCCAGCAGGCCTTCGCTGACAACCAGCCCCATGCCATCGTCGACCGGCGTCAGGTTGCCGTTCGGCACCGCGCCCTTTTCGGAGATCACCTTGCCCACCATCAGCATGTCGCAGGTGGTGGGCGTGGCACCGGCGTAGAACAGCTTCGATATCTTTGCGAGCGCAGTCGTCGCGAACTCGCTTGCCTGCGTGGTGTTCATGGTCATGGAAGCACTCCTTGGGTTCGAGCACCCCTGCCGGTTGCAGGAATGCGGAGCCTTCTTTTTACGAGTGCGGGCAGGCGCACGTTTGGCGGCGTGTTGCAGCGTGTGTGCCTGCTGATGCGGCACGCGGACGCGGCCATATGTCGCAATGTGTCAAACGCGAATGCGTCGTGATACCATTGTGAACGTTGTTTGAAACACGCCACATGGACGTCCCAGCCATCGCCAGCGGACCCTCTTACTCAGGAGTTTGCTCGATGCAC
Organism: Stenotrophomonas sp.; assembly: GCF_050737075.1. Classification (GTDB taxonomy): domain Bacteria; phylum Pseudomonadota; class Gammaproteobacteria; order Xanthomonadales; family Xanthomonadaceae; genus Stenotrophomonas. The sequence goes on along the minus strand of NZ_JBOHXV010000113.1, from coordinate 2,083 downwards.
GTTTTCTCCCCCCGTTCCGTCCACGCTGCTGCCGTTCTGGCCGGCGCCATCGCACTGACCCTCTCCGCCCAGGCCCACGCCGCCGGTGACGCCGCTGCGGATACCAAAGACATGAACACCGTGGTGGTCACCGCCACTGGCGCCCAGCAGTGGATCCGCGACGCCCCCGCCAGCATCAGCGTGATCACCCGCGAAGACATCGAGCGCAAACCGGTCTCCAGCATCGGCCAGCTGCTCAGCACCGTACCGGGCGTGACCGGTGGTTATGCGCTGTCCGGTGCGCAGTCCAAGATTCGCCTGCGCGGCCTGCCCGAGCAGTACACGCTGATCCTCATCGACGGCCGCCGCCAGGGCAATTCGTCGGGCGTGAACTATCGCGACGACTTGGGCCCGCAGGATCTGAACTGGCTCTCGCCGGACATGATCGAGCGTATCGAGGTGGTGCGCGGCCCGATGTCGTCGCTGTATGGCTCCGATGCGATGGGCGGCGTGATCAACATCATCACCCGCAAGATCGCGCCGGAATGGGGCGGCTCGGTGACCTTCAACTACAGCAAGCCCGATTCCGACACACGCGGCAACACCACGCAGATGGGCGCACTGTTCAGCGGCCCCTTGACCGACACCCTGGGCCTGCGCGTGGGCGCCAACGTCACCGACCGCGAGTCGGACCGTGGTCGCGGCCAGACGCCCGGCAACAAGGCCGAAAACGCGAATGCGCTGCTGAACTGGGCGGTTACGGACGACCACACCGTGGGCTTCGAGGCCACGCATGGGGTGCAGCGCAACAGTGGTGGCGGCGACGTCGGCGCCTGGGGCCTGTCCAAGCTGGTGCATACCGGTTATGTGGTGACCCATGACGGGCGCTACGGCGACGCCAGCACCTCCAAAACCACGCTGACCCAGAACGATTACGAAGACAAGGACAGCCAGGTAGGCAACCACTCCAAGGAAACCGTGTTCGACACCGCGTTCGCCACCGGCTTCCACCTGGGCGTCGAACACCGCTTGAATGTCGGTGGGCAGTGGAAGCGCGAGCAGCTGCGCAACGGCGACACCATCGGCACCGTGCCGGTGACCTGGAGCGGCAGCGGCCGGATCAGCCCCACCAACGAGGCCGCCTCGTGGGCCCTGTTCGCCGAAGACCACATCGCGTTGCACGAGCGCTTCAGCCTGACCGCGGGTCTGCGCTGGGACAACACGGAAAACTACGACGACAACCTGAGCCCGCGCATCTACGGCGTGTGGCACCCGGCCGATGCCTGGACCGTTCGGGGCGGCGTGTCGCAGGGCTTCCGCGCGCCGAACCTGAAACAGGGCAGCGCCGGTGCGGCAACGCAGTCGGGCGGCAACGGCTGCCGCAGCCTGACCGTGGAGGGCTGGACCAGCCGGTCGGTCAGTGCCGATGGCACCACCGGCTGCTACATGGCCGGCAACCCGAACCTGGAACCGGAGACCAGCACCAACTACGAGCTGGGCGTCGGCTTCGATCGGGGCGAGTGGTCGGCCTCGGCGACCTACTTCCTCACCAACTTCGACGACAAGATCGAACAGGTGCCACTGCGCGACATTCCCGGCTACGACTCCAGCTTCGTCAACGGCTTCTGGTGGACGGTGGCGCAGAACATCCAGAAGGCCCGCACGCGCGGCGTGGAGGCCAGCGTCACGATTCCGCTGCATGCCCGCCTGAGCTGGACCACCAACGCCACCCGCATGCTGGAGTCGAAGAACCGCACCACGGGTGCGAACCTGTTGGTGGTGCCGAAGATCACCGCCAACACGTCGCTGGAGTGGCAGGTGAGCGATGCGTGGTCGTTGAACCTGAGCGCCCAGCACATCGGCGAACAGCTGGTGTCGAGCACCAGTTCGACGTTTGCGAAGGCCTACACAACGTGGGACCTGGTCACCGGGTATGACGTCAATGAACACCTGACGCTGCGTGCGGGCGTGCTCAACGCGGGCGATGTGTCCACCATCGATGAAGGCAACACCTACGACGGTGGTGCACGCACCTTCTTCGTGGGCGCTACCGCGCGGTTCTGATTGCGCAGTATTCCGGGTTCCGTGGTTGCCCGCCATGGGC
>NZ_JBOHXV010000112.1:0-14276 GCF_050737075.1 Stenotrophomonas sp. | reverse complement strand
TTGAAGGCCCACTCTCCCGCGCGCGCGGGGAGAATTCCTCGAAACCAGTTTCAAAGACGCTGCCCTAACGGATAGGGAGACTGGCGCCATCGATTTGTTGCGCCCGGTGGTGCAACGGGCCGGCGGCCACTCCTCGTCATGACCGTCGGCCATCTTTCCTTTGGAGGTGGCGCGTGGCAGCAGTCGATCAACCTGGTGGAGGCAAGGCGCTCCCGATTGTCGGGGGGACGCTGGCCACAATGCTGGCCTTGGCCTTGGGTCTTGTTCAGCCGTGGGAAGGCTACTCAGCCAAGCCCTACCGGGATGTGATCGGCAAGATGACCGTTTGCCACGGCCACACCGGGCTGGTCGAACAGCGCACCTACACCACGCAGGAATGCCAGAAGCTGCTGGAATCTGATCTTGGCACTGCCTGGCAGACGGTGCAGCGCTGCATTGATGTCCCCATGACGGACTACCAGGCGGCCGCGCTGACTTCATTCGCGTTCAATGTTGGGCCAGGTGGCGCTGGAGTGAAGGACGGGTTGTGCACGCTGCGTAATGGCAGTCAGCCTCGCATTCGCCAGTACGCCAATCAGGGGCGCTGGGACCTGGCCTGCGCACAGCTGAGCCTGTGGGTTAACGCTGGAGGCAAGCCGTACCGTGGGCTGCAGCGCCGCCGTGCCGCCGAGCGCGCCATGTGCGAGGGGCGCGCCGCATGATCCGCGCAATGTCGGCCGCCCTGGGCCTGCTGGTGCTCCTGCTCCTGGTCGCTATCGCAGCCGCGCTGCTTTATCGCGGCCAAGCGATCAGTGCCCACGCAGATGCCGAGACCGCCCGAAGTCTCTCAGAAGGGCTACAGGCCCGGCTTGAAGATGAGCGGGGTGCCAGGGCCATCGAACAGGCTGGTGCACGCACGATGGCTCGCATCGGCACTCAACACGAAGAGGACCGTCAAGATGCACAAGCCCTGCCTGCGCGCGTTGTGGCTGATATCGATTCTGGGGTGCTGCGGTTGCGTCGCCAGTGGGCCGCTTGTGAGACCGCCCGTCTGTCCACAGCCTCCGCTGCCACCGTCGAACGTGATGCGTTCGCCGAATTACGAAGAAAGGATCAGGGCGATCTTGTTCGAGTCGGACGCGACGCCAACGACCAGGTCCGTGCCTGCCAAGGCACCGTCCGAAGCCTCACCAACGCAGCCGCCCCCCCAGTTGGAACCGAACCATGATCGTTGAGGTGCAACCCATCTACCTGGTCTGGTTCGCAGGCATCGGGCTGACGCTGGTCGGTGCATTGTTTGCAGGCGGCCGCTGGCTTGTCGCCCAGCTCCAGCAGCGCACCGATGCGCAGATGGCCATTCTGATCAATGACAGCAACCAATGGCGCAAGGTCGAAAGCGACCTGACCAATGTCCGGCTGGAACTGGCCGAGAAATACGTGCGCCGCGAAGACTTCGTCCGCAGTCAAAGCGTGATTGAAGCCAAGCTCGATGCGGTGGCCACGGAGATCAAGCACATGCATATCAAGGGGAACCAACCGTGAGTCACGGAAATAATGGCATCGACATGGACAAGCTGCGCCGCGAGCAGCTGCGTTGGCTGATGCTGCTGGTGCTCAACCGCGCGCGCCCGTATCCGATGGCCGAATCGGTCCTGGTCGGGGCCGCGCAGGATATGTATCCGGACGCCACCGGCTTGGAGGTGCGCCGCGAACTGGACTACCTGGGCGGGCGTCGGCTCATCCAAATCACCAAATCGCCCTCCGGCCCCTGGTCGGCCGAGCTGATGCGCTATGGCGTGGACATCGTGGAGTACAGCATCGACTGCGGCCCTGGCATTGCCCGCCCGCCCAAGTATTGGTGATCGCATGCCCCCCGTGAGCAAGATTGACCTGTTGCCGGCGGACTTGCGCGCCGAGCTGGACCGCCGACTGGTGGCCAACGCCTTTGGTGGCAGCGTGCCGCTGTCCGAATGGCTGGCCGAACAGGGCTTTGAGATCAGCAAGACGACGGTCAACGAGCGCGCCAAGAAGCTCAAGCGCCGCCTGGCAGCGATCAGCGCCAGCACCGAGGCGATGAAGATGGTGGCCGCCACGGCACCGGATAACGCGGTGGATCGGGGCAGCGCGATCATCGGCCTGGTGCAGACGGATCTGTTCGAAGCGCTTCTGGAGTTCCAGGAGGCGGCCGAGCAGGACTCCGATGAGATCTCGCCGGCACAGCGCATCGCGCTGTACGCCAAGACCGCCAAGAGTATTTCCGAGCTGACGCGCGCGGCCATCATCCGCGAAAAGTGGGCCGGTGATGTGCGCGAGAAGACCTTGTTGGAAGCGGCCAAGCGCGTCGAATCGGCAGCGATTGCCCGTGGCTTGTCCGCAGGCGACGCGAGTTTCTGGCGCAAGACGGTCCTGATGGGAGTGAAGTAGATGGGTGTGCCTGCACCCTTGGCAGATACTGAGCGAGTCCTGGACTGGGATGAGTTGCCTGAGAGCGTGCGCAGCGTGGCGGAAGACTTCGACCCGGGCGCGGTCGGCGTGCTGATGGCCCATCAGTCCGAGTGGATCCGCATGCAGCAGGATCTGGACATCGCGGTGTGCGAGAAGGGCCGCCGCACCGGCATCACCTTCGCTCAGGCCCTCACCGATACGGTCACCGCCGCTACCGCCAAGGATGCCGGCGGCGACAACGTCTGGTACATGGCTGACACCCGGGAGAAGGGCCTGGAGTTCATTGGCTACGTGGCCAAGTTCGCGCCCATCATCGCCCGCGGCCAAGCCACTCGCATCGAGCAACACATCTTTCACGACCAGCTGCCCGACGGCACCAGCCGCCAGATCCAGGCATTCCGCGTTCGTTTCGCCAGCGGCTACCGCATCACCGCGCTGTCTTCGCGGCCGGAGAACATCCACGGCCTGCAGGGCGTGGTCGATATTGACGAAGCGGCGCTCCATCGGGACGTGGCCAAGGTGCTTGAATCGGCCACCGCACTGCTGATTTGGGGCGGTCGCATCCGCGTTTGGTCCACCCATCGCGGCAAGAAGAACCCGTTCAACCAGCTTGTCCAAGACGTTCAGGCCGGGCGCTATGGCAAGCGTGCCGGCGTCATTCGCATCACATTCGATGATGCGGTGGCCAATGGCCTGTATGAGCGCGTGTGCGCCATGCGCGGTGTGCCGGCCACACCCCACGGCAAGAGGGACTGGTACACCGGCATCCGCTCGGCCTACGGCCCGCGCAAGGGCGCAATGCGCGAAGAACTGGACGTCATCCCCCGCGACGGCGATGGCTCGGCTATCCCCTCAGTGTGGATCGAACGGGCCATGCCCGAGATCCGACCGGTGCTGCGCATCGTGTTCGATGATGATTTCCCCAAGCGCTCGGAGAAGGAGCGCGAGATCTGGTGTGCCTCCTGGATCGCGATCACCCTGGTGCCGGCGATGAAGCAAGCGTCAGAGGGCGCCAGCGGTCGCTGGGCGGTGGGCATGGACTTCGCACGCCATCGCCACTTCTCGGTGATCGTGCCGGCAAAGATCAGCCAGGATCTACGCCGCGACGTGCCTTTCCTGATCGAGCTGGCCAACGCACCCACCCGCCAACAGGAGCAGATCTTGTGGGCACTGTTGGACTATCTGAACAACTGGACCTTCGCCGGTGATGCCACCGGCCCAGGCCAGACCCTGATGGAATACACCGGTGACAGGTACGGCCGCGCCGAGCTGAACAAGGAGACCGGGCGGTATGACGGCGGCCCGGTCCATGAGGTAACCCTGTCGCGGCCCTGGTACGGCGAGTGGATGAACAAGTACATCGCACTCTTCGAAGACGGCTACATCACCCTGCCCAGGGACGCCTCGCTGGAGGATGACCATCGCGCTGTGGAGTTCGTCGACGGCATCCCGATGGTGCCCAAGCTGGAGCGCAAGGACATGAAGGACGCCGAGCTGGTCCGTCATGGTGACGGTGCGATCGCGGGTGCCTTGATGCAGTTCGCGGCTTTGAACCACGTGGCCCACGTGCCGGTTGAATTTCAGTCCACTGGCCAGCGTGCCTACATCGGGGACGGCCACGCAGATGGCGTATCGGCCGCCATGACCGACCAGGGCTTCGGAACCGTGACCGGCGGCAATGATTTTGGAGGATTCGTATGACCACCCCACACCCCGAGATTGGCCGCGAGATCGCCACCACCGCCGATGGCATCGACATCACCCGTGGCTATACCGGGCCGCTGCTGCTGCCCTTCGATAGTGTGCTGCGCAATCGCGGTGGCTATGACCTGCAGATCTATGAGCAGGTGCTGTCCGACCCGGAGGTCAAAACCACCTTCGGGTCACGCCAGGATTCGGTGGTGGCCTGCGAATGGCAGGTGGAACCCGGTGGCGAGAAGCGCATCGACCGCCAGGCCGCCGAGTACCTGAAAGAGCAGCTGCACAATGTCGGCTGGGACAACGTCACTCGCAAGATGCTCTTCGGGGTGTTCTACGGCTACGCCCCGGCCGAAATCCTCTACAAGGTCGACGGCAGTCGCATCGGCCTGCAAGCCATCAAGGTGCGCAATCGGCGCCGCTTCCGCTTCGGCAAAGAGGGCGACCTCCGGCTGCTGACCCAGTCGCAGATGACCGAAGGCGTGCCGGCGACCGCACCGTACTTCTGGAACTACTGCTGCGGCGCCGATCACGACGATGAGCCCTATGGCCTGGGCTTGGCACACTGGCTGTATTGGCCGGTGCTGTTCAAGCGAAACGGGCTGAAGTTCTGGCTGATCTTCCTGGAGAAGTTCGGCATGCCCACAGCGGTGGGCAAGTACGAGGCCGACGCCACCGACGCCGAGCGCAGAAAACTGCTGCAAGCCACCCGCGCCATCCAGACTGACAGCGGCATCATCATGCCCAAGGGCATGGAGCTGACGCTGCTGGAAGCCGGGCGTAGCGGCACCGCCGATTACAAGGCGATGCAGGATTACATGGACGCCACCATCCAGAAGGTCGTGCTTGGACAGACCGCCAGCACCCAGGGAACACCAGGAAAGCTCGGCAACGACCAGCTGCAGCGGGAGGTGCGTGCGGACATCATCAAGGCCGATGCGGACATGGTGTGCGAATCCTTCACCAACGGGCCGGCTCGCTGGCTCACCGAGTGGAACTTCCCAGGTGCCGCCATCCCGCGCGTGTTCCGCGTCACGGAAGAGCCCGCCGACCTCGACGCTATGGCCAGCCGCGACGAGAAGTTGCTGCGCCTGGGCTACCGCCCCAGATCGGTCTACATCGACCAGACCTACGGCCCCAACTACGAGCCGGTGCAGCCTCCTGCAGAGCCGGCCACGCCGCCGACAGCTCTGGACGGGCCGCAGTTTGCAGATGCACGCCATACCGTGTTCAACCTGTTGCGGCGACACTACCCAGCGTCCTTTGCCGATGGCGGCCGTGCACCGCCAGACCCGTCGGCACCGCTGGCAAGCCAGCTCGATCGCCGCTTGACGCCGGTTGGTAGCGGCTGGGTGGAGCAAGTGCGCGGGCTTGTGGATGAGGTGGACTCGCTGGAAGCGCTGCGTGATCGTCTGTTCGAGCTGCATCCGGACATGGGCCTGGACGACTATGCCGCCGCGATGGCCGATGCGCTCACTGCCGCGACGCTGGCCGGTCGGTTCGACGTCCAGGGCAGCGGAACCTGATCGATGGCCAGCATCGGCTACGGCCAATTACCCTTCCAGGAGCAGATTGAGTTCTTCCGTCGCAAGGCGAACGTGCTCACCGAAAGCTATCTGGACGTATGGGGTGCGCAACACGACACCAGCTTCATGGTGGCCGGTGCCAATCGTGATGCACTGCTGGCCGACTTCCAGCAGGTGATCGAGCGGGCCATCACCGAGGGCCGGACGCTGGAGCAGTTCCGCGCTGACTTCGACCGGATCGTGGCCACGCATGGCTGGGACTACAACGGCGGCCGCAACTGGCGGTCGCGGATCATCTACGAAACCAACTTGCGCCAAAGCTACAACGCCGGCCGCTGGGCCCAACTGCAGGAGCTGATCAAGGTCCGCCCGTTCTGGCGCTACAACCACAACGATGCCGTGGAGCATCCGCGCGAGCTGCACGTGTCCTGGAACGGGATGGTGCTGCGTCACGATGATCCGTGGTGGCGCTGGCACTTCCCGGCCAATGGCTACGGTTGCCAGTGCTACGTCGATGCGCTGAATGAGCGCGACCTGCGTCGGCTGGGCAAGGACGGCCCCGATCAGGCACCACCGACGGAGATGCGTCCGGTGCTGATCGGGCAGCGCAGCCCGGGCGGCCCAAGAGAGGTACTGACCCCGGCCGGCGTCGACCCGGGGTTTGGCTATGCGCCTGGGGCCAGTGCAGAGCACTGGCCAAGCGGTCGCGGCGGCCCGGTCACACCACCGTCGCTTGCCGGCCAGCTCGATACTGCCCTGCAGAGCGCCTTGGAAACCACGACCCGGTTGCCCGCTACGCCTGCGGCGACCAGTGCCGCGCAGAGCCTGGCCCTGCCTCGCGCAGCCAATGCCCTGCAGGCGGGGTATTCACGATGGACGGCCGCCATCGATTCCGGTGTCAGCCACCCCGCACGCTTCCTGGTGGGCGCGGTGTCTCCGCAGCTGGTGCCGCGCGTTCTGCAGGCGGGCCTGCAGCCAGCGACCGCCGCGATCCAGGTATTGGCCGGGCAACTGCCGGCAGCTGCACCCGGCGCAGTGGCCCTTGCTATCGCCGAGCTGCCAGCTCGCATGGCGAGCCCGCTGGCCGTGCTGCTGGACGTGATCGCCGGTCACCTGCGCTACGTTCTGGCCACCGGCCGGCGCCAGCGCCTGGTCATCGACGTGGCCGTGTCCAACAGTGGTGCCAATACGGTGCTTGCGCAGTCGCGGGTGGTAGGGACGGCCGAGCTCGAACGCGAACTGGCCAACGGCACGTTGCAGCTGCTGCAGGGGAAGCTCTGATGGCGAACATCGAAATCACCAAAGACACCGCCAGCCCCGGTATCGCCAAGGCCGTCCGCACCATGCGTGCCGACGGACTGCGGCTGATGCTTTCAGACATTGGCGAGTACCTGCTCCGCGCGACCCGAGATCGTGCCGCCCGTCAGGTAGCGCCAGATGGATCGCCCTGGGCGCCGTTGTCGCCGTCCTACAAGAAATACAAGGACCGTAAGCGTCCCGGCGTGCCGATGCTGAAGTTCGACTTCCACATGCTCGGTGACCAGCTGGCGCATCAGGTTGTGGGCGACACGCTCTTCGTTGGAACAAATGCGCCTTACGGCGCCATCCATCAGTTCGGCGGGCAGATCAATCGGCCTGCCAGATCCACGCAGGCTTACTTCCGCCAGGACCGCAGCGGTGAGGTCGGGAATCGTTTCGTCCCGCGCAAACAATCCAACTTCGCCCAGTGGGTCACTGTGCCTGCGTACCAGTACAACATGACGGCACGTCCCTGGCTGGGCCTGTCGCTCGATGACGAGCGCGAAATCGTTGCGATCGCCTCTGATCACCTGGCTGGTCTGTTTTCCGAGTGACCGCGTAGAACCGCGCGAGCGGGCCGCAGTGCTCTGTCCGCCACACGCACACGTGCATCGGGGTCGGGAAGTGTCTGACAGCACGCTATGGGCGATTGCTGGCCGCTGACGAGCTGCAGGTACGGTGGGAGGCGCACCGCTCGCGCGCGCGAGCTTGGGAAACCTAGAAACCAGTTTCAAAGACGGTGGGCGGCAAGCCGGGAAAACTGGCGCCATGAACAAGCCCACCGCCGCACTGCAGATCTTCAAAGCCGGCACCCATGTTGCCGAGGACGGCCGCACGCTGACCTTCAGCGAAGCGGACGTGCAGCAGATCGCCGACAGCTATGACATTGCGCTACACGAGGCGCCCATCGTCGTTGGCCACCCCAAGACTGATGACCCGGCCTATGGCTGGGGCAAGGCGCTGTCATCGCGCGATGGCCTGCTGTTCGCCGAACCGCACGAAGTCGATGCCACCTTTGCCGAGATGGTCAATGCCGGGCGCTTCAAGAAAATCAGTGCCTCGATCTTCCTGCCCGATACGCCGGGCAATCCGACCCCAGGCAAGTTCTACCTGCGCCACATTGGCTTCCTCGGGGCCCAGCCGCCGGCCATCAAGGGCCTGAAGTCGGCCTCCTTCTCCGACGCTGGGGAAAGCGCGTGCTTCGCAATGTCGCTGACCTCGCTCGGCTGGAACCTGACCGACCTGTTTCAACGCTTCCGCGACTGGCTGATCGACAAGGAGGGCCTGGAGGCCGCTGACCAGGTCATCCCGCAGTGGCAAATCCGCTCGATCGAACAAGCCACACGCGACGACGACGCGCCCAGGAACTCCCTCAGCTATTCCGAAAGCAATCCGCTTGCCCACCAGCAGCAGATCCACCTCGCCAATGTCATCACTGCGGTGACCACAAACCGTGACCAGATCCGACCGGAGAACGATCCCATGTCCCAAGAAAAAGACACCGCCCAGTTCGCCGAGCGCAAGCAAGTGCTCGACCAGCAGGCTACCAACCTGGATGCGCGCGAGAAGGCCCTTGCCGATCGTGAAAAGGCCGCCCGCCGCCAGGACGCTGCCGCCTTCGCGGAAGTTCTGGTGACCGATGGCAAGGTGCTGCCGCGTAACAAGGCCGCCATCGTGGAGCTGCTGCTCGCGCTGCCGGCCGGCGCCGAACCGCTGAACTTCGCCGAGGGCGATGGTCAGGTCAGCAAACCGGCGGACCAGGTCCTGCGCGAACTGCTGACGGGCCTGCCCAAGGCGGTCGATTTCGCCGAGAAATCGGGTGGTGGCGAGCCCGCCGGTGTTGCCAACTTCAGTTCGCCCCCTGGCACGCAGGTCGACGCCGGCCGCGCCGATCTTTTCACCAAGGCCAAGGCCTACCAGCTGCAGCACCCCAGCGCGACCTGGGCCGCTGCTGTCGCTGCGGTCGGCGGCTGATCCACTTCCCCAGGAGCCAACCATGTCCCAGAACATTTCCCTGCTGACCCTCTCCGTGCTGGCCACCGCCGTGTTGACGGCCAACCGTTTCGTCTCGCCCACCGGTGGTGTGGCCAGCGCGGCGGGCAATTCGGTCGGCGTCTCCCGTTCCAACGCAGCTATTGGCGAACTTGCGCCGGTGGACGTCCTGGGCACCACCCAGGTGACCGCAGGCGGTGCGATCGCTGCTGGCGCTGCTATCGAAGTCGGCGCTGATGGCAAGGCCGTCACCGCCACTGCCGGCAAGGTCGTCGCCCGCGCTGTGCCTGGTGCCGTTGCCGCCGCTGGCGACGTGCTCGAAGTGATCCTCATCCCGAACTGACCGGCAACCGCCGCAGGAGATTTACATGTCCGCACAGATGACCCCCGGCCAGATTCGCGTGGTCGATCCCATCCTCTCCGAGCATGCCCGTGGCTATCGCCAGGCGCAGCTGGTGGCCACTTCGCTGTTCCCGTTCGCCGATGTTGGCGCTTACGGTGGGCAGGCGATCGAGTTCGGCAAGGAGTCCTTCAAGGTCTACAGCTCCAAGCGCGCGCCCGGCTCTGCCACCAAGCGCATCCGCTTCGGCTACGAGGGCAAGCCCTACACGATCATCCCCAGCGCCCTGGAAGCGGTCGTGCCGCGTGAGCACATGCGCGATGCCAGCCAGGTGCCTGGCATCAACCTGGGCAGCCGCGCGGTGAACACGGTGCTGCGATCGCTCGCGCTGGAATACGAAGTGGAAAGCGCCAAGCTCGCCACCAGCGCCGCCAACTACGACAACGATCACAAGGTCGCGCTGACCGGTCCCGATATTTGGTCCAACGGCGCTTCGAACCCGGCGGAGGACGTGGAGGAAGGCAAGGAAGCGGTGCGCAGCAGTATCGGTCTGTACCCCAACACCATGTTGCTATCGGCCAAGGCGTTCAAGAACCTCAAGCAGCACCCGAAGCTGGTTGACCGTTCCGCCAATACCGGTATTCGCAAGGTGACCCTGGATCTTCTCCGCCAGATCTTCGAGGTCGAGAACATCGTGGTGGGCGGCGGGGTCGTCGCTGGTACGAATGATGTGTTCAGCGATGTCTGGGGCACGTCGGCCGTGCTGGCCTATGTCAGCCCCGGCGCGGATGTGAACGCCAATATCGAAGAGCCGAGCTACGGCTACGGCTACCGCATCGAAGGCATGCCCCTGGTCGAGGTTCCGTACTGGGACCCGAACGCCAAGAGCTGGATCTACGGCGTCAGCAATGATGCCACCCCGGTGCTTGCAGGCATGGCAGGCGGCTACCTGATCCAGGGTGCGGGTGACTGATCGAACGGCCGGCGATGGAACGCCGGCATTTTCGCCGCCCGTATCGAACTCACAGCGGGGCGGCGAAGAGGTGAACGCGGACCTTGGCAGTGCGGAGCACAGCCGAATCATGCGTGACAGCCGGAGAGACGGCATTACCCACCAGGAGAACGTCCGTGGCCAAGCGCCAGAGCACCACCACCGTCGTACCCGACAAGACACCAACGCCGGATCCTGTAGCTCAGGACCCCAGTGCGCTGGGTGTGGCTGCCCAGCAAGATGCTGGCGTGGGTGATCCCGCCTCGGCGGAACAACTGACTGCGGCACCGCAGAATTCTGCCCCGCCGCGCGATGACCTGCAGGCTGGCGAACAGCTGGTCGCCACCGCCGAATCCATCGGTCAGGCGGACTCCGATTCTGCTAACCAGGTCACCCAGCAGATGATGCTGGCCGATGGCGCGGATGTCGCCGCCTTGGCAAACCCCACTCCGAGCTGGCTGCTGCCCACGGCATTGTTCGAAGTGCTGACGCCGTTCAAGTTCCGCGGTCATGTCGTGAAGCCGCCGGCCTGGATCGAGTTGCCGATCGAGGAAGCCCCGCTGTACCAGGCCGCTGGTGTCCTGGGCGATGAACCCGGCGAGCTGCCGGACGATACCGAGTAGGCCCGCCGCATGTATTGCACTCCCACCCATCTGGCTGCAGCCAAGCTCGCCCGCGAGCTGGCGCAGGTCGCTACGCCGGAGCGGCATCGGATTGTCGCTGACGATCTGATGGAAGCCACCCTGCGCAGCGAGGATCGCAGTCAGTTCGACCCGGACGACATCCTGGTGGCCGATGAGGCCTTGGCTGTCATCGCCACCGCGCTGGTCGATGCCGATGGCGTGATCGATGGCTACCTGGTCATGCGTAAGCCGGTCGCCTACAAGGTGCCGCTGAACCCGGTACCGGGAATTGTGTCGACCTGGGCACGTTGGATCGCCAGGTATCTGCTGCACAAGGATCGTGTCAACACCCAGGAACGTACCGACCCGGTGGTCCGCGACTACCAGCAAGCCATCGAGTTCCTGGAACTGACCCGGGACGGCAAGTTCAGCCTGGGCATGGATGACCCGCTGCCGCCAGCAGGCGGTGGTTCGCCGGAATGGTGTGCCCCCGATCGCCAGTTCAGTGGCCACACGTTGCGGGATTACGGCGAATGAGCGCGGCCCCGTTCGATGTTCGCGTGGTCCAGGACCGCCTGCGCACGTCGGTGAAGGCGCTGCGCAGTGTCGAAGGCTCGGCCGACTTCCAGTCGATCACCAGCCTGCAGGACTTCCCAGCACCCTGCGCCTATGTGGTGCTGGCCCGTGAGAAAGGCCAGCCCAACGAACCGGGCCACGCCCCGCGCGGCCAGATGGCGGAGGTGCGCCAGATCATGGTGGTGACCTTTGCGGTGGTGCTGGCGGTGCGCAACTACCGCGAGCAGCGCGGGGCCCAGGTCGCTGACGACCTCAGTTCAATGCTCAGCGCCACCCGTGGCGTGCTGATTGGGTGGGTGCCCGACGTGCGTGGTGCTCGTGCCTGCCAGCTCCTGCAGGGCGATATCCAGGACTACGACGCCGGCACCGCGCTGTGGGCCGACGTCTACCAAACCCAACACTCCATCGGAGGAGCTAAGACGTGAGCGAAAAGCCGGACCCCAAGCTGGTTGAGGTCACCCTCAACGCCAACCACACCCATGCCGGTACCGCATATGCGGTCGGCGCCAAGATCAAGGTGACCGAACCGGAGCGCGACTGGCTTGTCGCTCAGGAAATCGTCGCCGCCACGAAGGAGAAGTAATCATGAGCGGTACGCTATTTTCCCTGCAGGGCTACATCCGCCTCGGTGAGGTCGACGCCGCCGGCAAGATCGGCAAGATGCGCTGGGTCGGCAACGTCCCGGAGGCCACGCTGGAGCTGTCCACCAGCAATACCGACAAGAACGAATCGTTCTCGGGCAAGCGCTTGCAGATCGGTCGTCTCGCCACCGGCACCACTGCCGCCCTGAACCTCACCCTGGACTACTGGTCTTCCGCCAATCTGGCGCTGGGGTTCCAGGCGTCGCTGGCCGATATCACGGCTTCCACCGTGACCGGTGAGGTGTTCCCCGCAGCACTCGTGGCCGGCGACCAGATCCGCTTGGACCATCCGTTTGCCAGCGCGCTGGTGCTCACCGACAGCGCCACGACCCCGGCCACGGTCCCGCCGGCAAACTACGAGCTGGTCGGCCACGGCAAGAACATCGTGGAGATGAAGAACGTCGGCTCCCTGCAGCAACCGTTCAAGGCTGCCTACAGCTACGCGGCGGCCGAGAACATCGTGCTGTTCTCGGCGCCCGGCAAGGTGGTGTTCCTGCAGTTCGACGGGATCAACACCGAAACCGAAGAGCCAGTGATCATCGACCTGTGGCGCACGCGCTTCGATCCGGTCAGCTCGCTGGGGCTGATCAACCAGGAGTACGGCAACCTGGCGTTGAGCGCAGCTGTCCTGTACGACACCACCCGCGCAGCTGATGCGGCCCTGGGCGGTTTCGGTCGCATGTTGCAGAAGAAGGCTGCCGGCTGATGGCCCGTAAGGTCGACCGCACCAAGAAGCCGGGGGCGCCCAAGTCGGGCGTCCCCGATGACCTGGACGTTCTGCATCCCGAGCGATCCACCGTGATCGCCGGCCGGGAAATCATGGTCCGCGAGTATGGGTTTATCGAGGGGGCGCGGCTGGCGCCGAAGATCAAGCCCCTCACCGATGACCTGCACGTACTGATCGCCGACGCAGATGTGCCGCCTGGCTTCGATGCCATCAGCGAGGTGCTGGCCAGCCACATCGAGGTCGTCCTGGAGTTGATCGCGATCGCGGCGAACGTAGAGCCCGAATGGGTGACCGGGCTGAACGACCAGGACGGTGATTTTCTGGCGCTGCTCTGGTGGCAGGCCAATGCCAGTTTTTTTATCCGCCGCGTGTTGCGCAAGGCCGCGCAGGAAAAAGTGGCCAGGTCGTTGGCTGGGGCCGGGTTTACGCAACCCTCATCCGCGCTGGATACGGGCGAGGCCCGGCCGATATCGGACGACTCACCCAGCGGCAGCTGATGCTCTTCCTGAAGGAAGAGGACAACCGGGAACGGCGCGCCAGGCGTAGCCGACTGGTCGATATCAACGCCGCCTTCGCAGGCGGCGACCCAGCAAAAAAGCTGCTCAAAGACTTGGAGTAACCGCCCGTGGCTCGCAACAACGGCAATCTGGAACTTGCACTCAAGATCCGTGCGGATCTTGACCAGGCAGCCGGCGCTCTGCAGACGGTGGAATCTGGCCTTTCCGGTGTAGAGAAGTCAGCCAAGGGCGCATCCACAGCACTTTCCGGTGTCAGCAAGGACGCCAAGAGCATCGCCGATGTCGGCAAGGCGGCCAACGACGCCGCCACTGGCCTGCAGCGAGAGGGTGAAACGGCCGAGCAGGCCGCCGCCCGCATTCGCCAGGTGGTGCAGGCCTCGGTCGCCTACCAGCGCGCTCTACAGGACCAGCTGGCCGCCAGTCGGGCGGCGGGCGATGCCGATTCCAGTCGCGCTGCTGCCACCGCCGAGCAGGCGCAGGCCTCGCGCCAGGCGGTTCAGGCGGCCTACGCATCGCAGGCGGCCACCACCACGCAGATCCAGTCCATCTCAGAACTGCAGCAGCGCGTCGAGCGCGGCGCACGCTCCTTCGAAGACCTGGCCGAGACCGAGCAGCTGCTCGATCGCACCGTGCGCGCTGGTCTGGTATCGACCGAGGAACAGGCTGAAATCTTCGGCAAGTTGGATAAGCAGGAAAAACAGCTGCTCGCGGGCAAAGAGCAGATGGTGGCCGCGCGAACCAAGGAAGAACGCCAGGTGCAGCAACTGTTGCGCGCCTACGATCCAGCCCATGCGGCGCTGGTCAAGCTCGATGCCGATGAGGCCAAGCTCAAGAAATCTGTTGACGCCGGCACGCTCTCGCGCGAGGCGTACAACCGCGCAATGGTGGGCATCAGCAGCCAGCGCACCCACTGGAAAGAGG
>NZ_JBOHXV010000111.1:0-14284 GCF_050737075.1 Stenotrophomonas sp. | reverse complement strand
CGTACTCAACGATCTGCCGGACCGCCTCGATCTTGAACTCATCGGTGTACCGCTTCGTACTCATAACCACCTCCGCCTAAGCCATAGTTTATGGCCGCGAGGTGTCTACGGAACCCTGGGCGATTCAGGCCTTGGTCGGTCATCTCCAAAGCCTTCCTCTGATACAACCTTGTCTGCCAACAGCATAAGTTCCTGCATGTAGGTATTCATGTTGTAGCGTTTGCTTCGATTAAGTAGCTCAAGGAACTCTGCATCGTAGTCCTCGCTAGTCACGCATCTCAGTAGGCGCATTGGCAGGTTGTGAAATATGTCTGCGAACTTCTTCGCGGCCGGCAGTGAATCTGCTACGCGTACTTCTATGTAAGCAGATGCCAGCAGGTAGTGCAAAGCGTCTCGCTTGAGGCACGCAGCCCTCAGTTGTTCATCTGACATCGTTGTTGCCCCGTGCGGCCCTAGGGAATCGTCGCTGCTGTCCCTGCGGTCAGGGTGCTAATGAGCAAGGTTGGTGTGTAACTTAGCCAGCCGCGAAGCTTGGCTTCGTTAATTCAGGTGTCGCAGTCGACAACTTCTCTTCACCAACTTCAACTTTATGGATATCAGGCGGATTGTTCATTGAATCGCCCAGCTTGCTCTCGTTCATCGTCGTCTCCATCCGAAAACTAGTGGCGCGCAACGATGGTGGCCTCACTCAGTCCTTAGTCGAGTTGGCCCTAGACATCGTTGCGCTCAATCCTCGTCGCAGTGGCATGGTCGATCACCTTCAAAGTCTATTTCTAACATGGCTTCTTCTGACAATAATATAAGATCTCGAATGTACGCTTCCATGTTGTAGCGCTTGCTTCTATTGAGTAGCTCCAGGAGCTCTGCATCGTAGTCATCACTGGTTGCGCATTTCAGTAAGCGCATTGGCAGGTTGTGAAACAGGCCTGCGAATTTTCTGGCGTCAGGCATCGAATCTGTTGCGCGTATCTCAATGAACGCAATTCCGATCATATGGTGCAAGGCGCATTGTTTGAGGCGAGCGCGTTTCAATTGCTCATTCGTCATTATTGGTCCTGAGGATGTTCGCCGCTGCGGCGCCGTAAAAAGCAATGATGGTGGCCCCGAATTTGCCAGCGTATTCATCGGCCGTATTGAGGGCGTCAGATTTCGCAAGACGCTTAGAGCTCGCGATCGGAAGCGGCACCGACCAGGCCTTGAGCCACCTTTTCAACTCCTGCGGTGTCGCATCGCTTGCAACGCAGGTCAGTTGTGATTTCTTGTGGATTCGACGGGGATCATCTATCGCTTAGCTCCTCGATGGACAGAAGAGAGCGAAAATAGCGATATCGTCGGCTTGACCTGACAACCACGAGTGCCAGGACAAATGGAATGACGAAATCGATGATCGTGACTGGCTCGGATGCAATCAGCTTCTTGGACGTCCATCCCACGGAGAACAGCAGCAGCATCCACCAGCCAATCGCCGTCAAAAGTGCGCTGATCAGCTGGGCGCGCGTAATGATCTGAGTATTCATAAGGCTGCTCTCTGCATTCGTTGTTTGGCTTCAGGGGGTGGTCTCTTTCGGATCGCCCCACGCGGTGTCCTCAAAGATCCGTGCTGGCTTGAGTTGCTGGTTGATGATTTACGAGTATGGCGATGAAATTCGGCTCGGTCGCGTCATTGGCGAACACTTTGAGGTGAACGTGAGATGTGGGGATGTCCATGCTAAGGAGCTTCTCATCAAGTGCGCTGCACACGGAAAGCTGCTTGCTTGGGACAGTCAGGTGTCCATCGAAGACCAATATTTCAGCTCCGACGCCCTGTGGGTCCGCTCCAACAATCACCGTTGTTGCGCCGTCGAACTCGCATAACGTTGCCACTGCCACGCAGCTGTCGGTGCTGGTCACCAATCCATGGCCCATGCTTTCCGGGGTCTCGCCGAACGCGTGATCCATGATGAAAATCAGGGAGTTTGGTGGCGCGACGGTCACGGACTTCATCGCTTCAGTGGAGGGAGTAGTTCGCATTGCGCAGTCCTGCATTCGATGTGTTCAGCGTAGGGTGGGGCGGATGATTCTGAGGCCAGCGCCGTTGAGGCGGGCTGCTGTAGTGGCGTACGAGTGCGCTTCCCGTGCATTCGGAATGGCGGTGGTGATGATGTGCAACAAACCTCTCTGTTCGATGTCGAAATCGATCTCATCTTCGAGTTCGGTTGAAAGCAATCCCGTACAGCAGATCTCGACGCAGGTGGGGCCAAGCAGGAGTGCAAGCCGCGATTTAGATCGCATCATCGACGCGGTGTCGTCGGCGCAGACCAGAGCCACGAACCGCTGCTGGGAAAAGACAGCTGCAAATCCGGACGTGTCACCATGCGTGTCCGCCACGTTGGCTGTGGCAAGTAGTTCGATGGCGGCACTTCGTGCGCGCATCTTCAGGCTTTGTGCATCCAGGAAAAAGCAAGATCCATCGTTAAGTAAACCCGGGTCGCTGGTAAGCGTGCTGGCTTCGCCGAAGAGGCTGCCAAAGATCTCGAACTCTCCCGGCGCCAGCTGCTTGCAGTGCTTGAGCCGATCCAGGTAAAGGGCCTGGAACGTGCAGCAATCGATGTTGCCTTCAATGAAGCCCGCGATCAGGCCTTTCAGCTGCTGCGTGCCTTCCGTATCATGGGGGTCGTGCTCCATCTGTGCGATCCCTTGCTGTCAGTCCAGGCCCTGGAAGCGAGACTCTGCGGCATCACGAACGAGCGTCATGACACTGCGTATGGTCGACTACATTAAACGTGCCGCTGACCACTCGATTGCCCGCGATCCCGTTTATCGCCTCGCGTTGGACAATGAAATCGCAGGCGCCTCCTGCTTCCAGCAGGTACTGGTTTGCGCTGAAGTAGGGCACCAGGAGATTCTGTTGCGTACTCTTTACTCGCACTGTCAGCACGACCCGGGTCTCTACCACGCCGGTGTAAGGGGGGGTAGGGGGGAGTGTGCGACGACCTCGACGTTGCTTAGCGCTATCGATTCATTGGCAGCCGATCCCGTCGGGAAAGCAGCGCTCGTCATCAGCGCGGCAGTGAGCGCGAAGCGCTTCGCAAGCTCAATGCGATGCCCCAGCTTCCTTTTTGAGTCAGTCATGTACAGTTCCATACAGCTAATCCAATACCGGCAATAAGTGCCTATGGATCACCGCGCCATTTCGAATCAGTGCGTAAAAGTACGGATTTCCTTCGCTGCAAGAAATTAGGCGCAGCTCATCGCCCGGCTGTTGCATAGACAGCATTTTTATCCAATCTGGGTCTTTTTCTGGAGTTGGATAGGTCTCCCACTTCCTCCCGACCTCAATAGCCTCGCTCGGGCTTAGTGGAATCGACACCTTGCAATTTTTCAGGCCAAGCTTGTTGGCGAATGATCGATCCTCGAGCCTCACTGGCCCTGTCGTGGTGGCGCAGCCCATAATCAGGAGAGCAACTGCGCCCGCAATGACCATGCGGAATTGGTGAAGAGGATCGTCAAGGCGATGAGGCTTATTCAATTTCATCGGATGCACCATTGAAGGGAGTCTGATGATCGAGGTTGAAAAGATATAGCCCATCCGCCGTTGTTTACGCCAGCACCGGAGTACAGCGTGTGGAGAATTTCGCAACCAAAGGTTTCCGCAGTACCTGATGACCAAATAACGAACAATGTCAGTAAAAGGGGAAAGGCAAAGTCGATGGCCGTGACGGAGTTGGATATGATCAGCTTTGTCGACGTCCATCCCAGGGAGAAAAGGAACGCCATCCACCAGCCAATGACGGTCGCAATTGAGCTGATGAGTTTGGCGCGCACAATGATTGGAGTGTTCATTGCGCAGAAATTCCTTTGAGGCGCTTCACCTCTGACGGCTGGCCGGCAAGCAGCTTCCAGGGCTTGAAAGCCCGCAGGAACAAGTGCCGTGTAGGGAGGTGGATTCGATCCCAGCCGGTGATGGTGAAGAACGAGAATCCGGATCCTGTCTGGTCGTCGAATTCAAAGCTGCTATCCGTGACTTCTGCGCAGCTGAAGGCCAGATAGTGACTCTTGATGATGCTGCCATTTACGGGCGTGATGTTGAATGCATCCTGCCTATTCCTCAGCATCAATTCGGCGCGATGAAGCATGCTGTCAAAGCTATCTGCGCTGATGAAGAGCGTTGTGTAGAACCCGCAGTAGCCATCGATTCCAGGGGCGTTCACGAACAGCCCTTCCGCGATTACACGGTAAGTGGTCATTGCATGCCGCCTCGCCTCGAAAAATGAGCGATCAGCGCTATCAAGGCATGCGCACCACTCACATCGCTGGGTATTTGCTCCATCTGTGTGTTTCCCGTGCCGGCTAAGTGTCGGATGTGAGAGTCCGCGGGATTACGCGTTTGGCTCATGGCACTGCGTGTGGTCAACGAGAGTAAACGTGCCGTTGACTACTCTATTGCCTGCAATTCCGTTTATCGCCTTTGCATGGACAGAAAAGCCGCATATGCGTCCCACCTCTGGCACTAACTGCTCCTCGCTAAAATAGGGCAGCAGAACATCTTGTGCCGTGTCGTGAACTTTCACGGTCAGCACGACCCAGGTCTCTACGAGTCCGGTGTAAGGGGGCAGGGGGGAGCGTGCGACGACCTCGGCATTGGCCAGCAATCGGGACGCATCGGCTGCCGATGCCGTCTGGCAAGTGCCACTCACCATGAGCGCGGCTGTGATAGCCAGGCATTTCGCCAGTTGCCTGTGATGCCACCGCTTCCGGATAGATTCAAGCATGTGCCGTTCCATCGATGCAGACGTGAGGTTCCTCATGGCTGCGGCAGTGCGTCAACCACGGCTTTGCCGTGGCATGAGCGCTCCTACCGAACAGCCCCACTTTTTACATGCAACGTTTCAAGCTTTTGGCGGCCCAACCTTCGACGCATTGCGCATCGATTCCCCGGTTGGTTCTGCGGACTATATCAAGCGCGAAGGGGTCGGGGCAGGGTGACCTATGGCAGGGGCCGCTTGGTGCGCGTGGTACCGGTCGGCGGGTCGGTGTCGACCGTATGGCGAATCTTACGGCGATGCACGGAAACGGCCTGGAGAGGCGCGCGATCATTCCTTTCACTCATCACCAACTCCTTCTGATGTGTGTGCTTCTCCGAAGCATCCGTCGCTTCGGACCTGGGCGCAATAGGAACAATCCGATTCTGGAGCTTAGGACCGACGCGGGGTGGGCGGCCGCGCATGAGAGCTGTTTCGCCCCGGCCCTGGTAGCCAATCGCGGGAAGAGGCCAGCCAGACGATGATCGCGCTTGCCATTAACAGCCATAGACCATGTCGCCCCACTGCATAGCCAAGCTGACCAGGGCTCACTTGCGCTGGCAAGAACGACGCGATCACAAGCGTGGTTAGGCCGAGGAGGCTGAGGAAGGTGATGAGGAACCAGATGAAGTGAAGCGCTCTGCGCTTGGAGGTGGGGATTGGCATTTCACTTTCGGGGCGGTTCATTCGCTCGGAAGGATCCAGGTATGCGGAACGAGCTTCCTGCAGAAGTTCCAGCAGGTTGTCCCCGTCCTTCCTGAAGAACCCGCCCTCCATCCTGCCATGTGTGATCATGACCGTGAAGCGCTCCTTCATCCGTTCGCCATCGATCTTGGCCAGCACGATGGCGCCCTCTTTGCTGAAACCCTCAAAATCGGTCAGCAGGCTGGAAAGGGAGTCTGACTCGGTGGGTGAGGTCATGGTGAGCTCATGTAAGTTTGTGTGCCCCGGGCCGGCTAAGCTTTGGAAGTGAGAGTCCGCGGCATTACGCGTGCGGCTCATGGCACTGCGTGTGGTCGACTACAGTAAATGTGCCGTTGACTACCTGATTGCCCGCTATTCCATTCACAGCGTTGGAATGGACGGAGAAATCGCATATGCGTCCCACCTCTGGCACTAACTGCTCCTCGCTGAAATAGGGCAGCAAAACATCTTGTGCCGTGCCCTGAACTTTCACGGTCAACACGACCCAGGTCTCTACGAGTCCGGTGTAAGGGGGCAGGGGCGAGCGTGCGACGACCTCGGCATTTGCCAGCAATCGGGACGCATCGGCTGCCGATGCCGTCTGGCAAGCGCCACTCACCATGAGCGCGGCTGTGATAGCCACGCATTTCGCCAGTTGCCTGTGATGCCACCGCTTCCGGATAGATTCAAGCATGTGCCATTCCATCGATGCAGACGTGAGCTTCCTCATGGCTGTCGCGGTGCGGCCATGGCCTCGCCGTGGCACGAATGCATCGACCGATCGGCCTCTCTTTCCACATGTAGCGCGTTGCGTTGTTGCCCGATGCGTTGCGCACCGTTACCCCGGTTGGTCCGGTGGACTATATCAACTGTGAATGGGGTAGGGGGCTGTGACCAATGGCAGCAGAAGTTCGCTGTTGGTTGTGCTGGCCGGCGGTCTGGTGGTTGGGTATCGGGCTGTACGCTCCTGTCCAGAACGTTGCCCAACTCCAACGCAAAAAAAGACCCGCATTTCTGCAGGTCTTTTTAGAATCATGGTGGCCGAGGACGGAATCGAACCGCCGACACGGGGATTTTCAATCCCCTGCTCTACCAACTGAGCTACTCGGCCACTTCATCGCTGCGTTGCCGCTGGCGAGGACGCGAATAATACGGAGGTCTGCAGGGTTCGGCAAGCCTTTCGACCAAAAAATTTCACATTCGTTGCTGCGGGCCTGCTGCGGCGGCTTAAGTGCTTGATCGCACGTGCGCGCCGCTGATGAATTTTTGTTCATCCCTGCAGGTCGCGCGCAACGTCAGTGGCGTGCGTGATCGCCGCGCTCCTCCGGCATCACCGCCAGCAGCACGATGCCGATGGCCATGATGATGGCTGCCAGCAGCAGGGAGGCCTGGTAGGAGCCGCTGTCGCGGGCGAGGGTGCCGGCCAGTGCCGGGGCGATGATCTGCGCCACGCCGTAGCTGAGGGTGAGAGTGGCCATGGCCTTGGCCGGGTTCTGCGGGTAGTGCCGGCCGATCACGGTGAGGGTGAGGCTGACGATGCCGGCGAAGGTCAGGCCGAACAGCACCGCGCTGCCCAGCCCGGCGGCCAGGCCGTCGTCCAGCAGCGGCAATACGAACGACAGCGCCTGCAGCGCGAAGGCGAGCATGAGCGCGCGGATGATGCCGACGCGACCGGCGATGCGGTCCCAGGCGAAGGTGGACGGTACGGCCGCCAGCCCGACCAGCACCCACACCGCGCTGCCGTGGCCGCGGAAGGCGGCGGTCTGCTCCAGGATGGCCACGATGAAGGTGGCGCTGACCACGAAGCCGAAACCGGCGCAGAAGTAGGCCGCCACCAGCAGCCGGCGCCAGCGCTTGCCGGGCGGCGGCGGGGCGGCTGCCGCGCTCGCGGCCGAGGGCAGCGCCGGGGCGGGCATCCAGCACCACGCCGGCACCAGGAACAGCACGCCGAGCAGGCCCAGCCACCCCCACTGGGCGCTGGAGCTGGCGTACCCGGCCAGCGCCGCCGTGGCCAGGCCGGAGACGGCGATGCCCAGCCCCAACCCGGCGAAGTGCAGCCCCAGCCGTGGCCGCTGCCCGTGCGCCAGCAGCCAGTTGAGCACCAGCCCGGACGCCAGCAGCAGGCCGGCGGTGCTGGACAGGCCGGCCACGAAGCGCAGCAGGCTCCACAGCCACGGCTGGGTGGTGGCGCCCATCAGTGCCGTGGCGGCCACCGCCAGCAGCAGGCCGATGCGGTAGAAGCGGAACTTCTGCCGCATGTCGCCTACCCGCGCCACCAGCAGCGTGCCGAGCAGGTAGCCCAGGTAGTTGAAGGTGGCCAGCCAGCCGCCTTGGGCGGCACTGAGGCCGGCGTCCACGCGCATCAGCGGCAGCAGCGGGGTGTAGGCGAACCGGGCCAGCCCGACGGTGAGCACCAGCGCGCAGATGCCGGCGCCGATGACCTGCCAGGGCTGCAGGGTGGAGGAATGCGGGGAGGGTGTGGACATGCACGGAGCCGGTGGGGGACGCGCCCATCCTCGGCCAGCAGCGTGGCGGCTGTCTTTCGATAGAATGCCGGATTATGTCGACCACTGGCCATTCCCGCCCCAGCGCCCCCGATGCCCCCTGGAAGGAGGTTCCGGTGCCGCCACTGCGCGCGCTGCCCTGGCCGGTGATGGCGCGCAGCCAGCAGTTGGCCGCGGGCGAGCGGTTTCCGCCGCATGCGCATGACTGGAACCAGGTGGTATTCGCCACCGAGGGCGTGCTGCAGGTCACCGCACGCAATGCACGCCATGTCATCACCCCGCAGCAGGCCCTATGGGTGCCCACCGGCATGGTGCACCACACCGGCGCATTGAGTGCGGCGGCGTTTCGCAACCTGTATGTGGCCGACGACCCGACGCTGGGCATGCCCGACCGCTGCGCGGTGCTGGACGTGTCGCCCCTGCTGCGCGAGCTGATCGTGGAGCTGGGCCAGGTGCGGCCCGACGACGATGCGGCGTACTACGCGCACCTGAGCGCACTGGTGGTGGTGCAGTTGCGCCGCCAGCGCCAGCACGTGCGCCATCTTCCGTGGCCGCAGGATGCGCGCCTGCAGCGCTGGTGCCAGGCGTTGCACGACCAGCCGGCGGATGCGCGTGGCGTTGCCGAATGGGCGCGCGTGCTGGGCGCATCGCCGCGCACGCTGGCGCGGCACTTCGAACGCGAGACCGGCATGAGCCTGCGCACCTGGCGCACCCGCCTGCGTCTGCTGCGCGCGATCGAGTGGTTGGCGCAGGGCCGTTCGCCCACCGCGATCGCGCATGAGTTGGGGTATGCCTCCGCCTCGGCGTTCAACTACATGTTCCGTATCGAGATGGGGATGAGCCCGTTGCAGTGGCGCAGGTCGCGCTCATGACCCCTGCATCACGCGCCGGTCGCTACGTTGTGGGCATGCCCATCGCGGGCGGAACCAACGGGCAGGCACAATGAACAACGACAAGCAGAGCGGCAAGCAGCAGGGCGTGCAGGAAGCGCAGCAGGACCGCAAGCAGGACGAGGTCGCCAAGCAGCGGCCGGGCCAGACCGACCAGAAGATCCATGACGCGGAAACGCGCCGTCCGGAGCGCAAGGACAACACGCCCGGGTGACTCCGGTCGCCGCCAGGTAGCGCGAGCGGCGCGTGTTCGCGCGGCTGGTGATGGCGCGCGGGCATGCCACAATCGGCGCCACGCCCGCCAGGATCCGTGCCCTATGAAGATGCTGCTGTCGCTGCTGCTCATTGCGGTATCGAGTGCGCCTGTAATGGCGTCCACGCCACCGGCGCCCGCCAGCCGCGAAGCGGCCACGGCCATCATCGCCAACCTGCGCAAGGTCGTCGCCGACCAGGGCGTGGAGCGGCTGGAAAAGGTGAGCATCGGCGGGATCGACCAATGGGTGTCGATCCGCGGCAGTGACCGGCGCAACCCGGTGCTGCTGATGCTGCACGGCGGACCGGGTTGGGTGGCCATGCCCACGAGCTGGTACTTCCAGCGCGGCTGGGAGGAATACTTCACTGTGGTGCAGTGGGACCAGCGCGGCGCCGGCAAGACCTATGCCGCCAACGACCCGGCCACCGTCGCGCCGACCATGACCCGCGAACGCATGATCGCCGACAGCGAAGAGATGGTGGCCTGGCTGCGCAGCGAATTCGGCAAGGACAAGATCTTCGTATTGGGCCATTCCTGGGGCAGCTACCTGGGCCTGGAGTTGGCGCAGCGCCACCCGGAGTGGCTGCATGCCTACATCGGCATCGGGCAGATTTCCAACGCGCCCGAGAGCGAGCGGCGTGGCTACGCCTGGACGCTGCAGCAGGCCACGGCCGATGGCAACGCAGAGGCGGTGGCCGAACTGCAGGCACTGGCCCCGTATGCGCAAGGGCGCACGCCGGTGCCGCTGGAATCGCTGTTCAAGCAGCGCAAGTGGTTGAACCACTACGGCGGCATGGTCCACAACCGCCGCGGTGGCGACGCCGAGGCGGCGGCGATCAAGCTGTCGCCCGAGTACACCGACGAGGATGTGGCCGGCGTCTGGAAGGGAAACGATTTCTCGATGCAGCACCTGCTGGGCGAGGTGCTGACGCTGGACATGAGTTCGGTGCGCGAGCTGAAGACGCCGCTGTTCCTGTTCCAGGGGCGGCATGACCACAACGTGTCATCGGAACTGGCGGCGCAGTGGTTCCAGACGGTGAAGGCGCCCTCGAAGCAATTGGTGTGGTTCGAGCAGTCCGCCCATGAGGTGATGATCGAGGAACCGGGCAAGACGTTGCTGATGCTGGTGCAGCAGGTTCGACCCATCGCCGAGCGGGCAGGGGACGCGCCGCGGTGAGGCGGTGACCTTGCGCTGCTTCACTCCGATGCGGCCGCTGCCTTGGTCAGTGCCTCGGTCACCAATGCTTCCAGCAGCGGCTTCGATACTGCCTGCATCTCTGCGGCGACCGTAGGTTGCACGGTTCTGAATCTGGCCGCATACGGTGAGGCGGTGCCCTGGGTTGTCAGCGAGCTCAGCTCGGCGGCACTGAAGTGGCGCGCATACAGCGATGCCAGCGTGTGCTCCCAACGCTGCTGGTACGCCGGCAAGGCGCGTGCGATCTCCGCCCGGAGCCGCTGGTCGGCCTGCGCTGCGCCATGCTGGCTGGCCAGCGCGCCGAAGGTGGTAGTGCCGCGCCCGGCGTCGTACGCCAGCGACTCCAGACCCGCACCCATGTTGAAGCGCTTGACCAGCGCTTCGGCGGGCGATGTGCCGGGTGCTGCGGCAGGCGCGGACGCCGAGGAAACGGTGGCAGCGGCGGGAGGCGTGCTGTCGCATCCTGCCAGTAGCAGCGCTGTTGCGATGCACGTTGCGCGAAGTACAGACGTCCATTGACAATGATTCATGTCGAACGCCTGGTTGGGCATCGTCGGGATGATCGAATCACGTTCGGGTCCTTGTGAAAGTGTGTTCGGTGTCCATGCGCCAGCGACAGGCGCCGACAGTGCCGCATTGTGCGGCTGGTCGGGGGTGTCTGGCGAGCATGCTGGTGACATGCCCTCGAGGACAGGGCCCCATGCGTAGAGCCACGCCGTGCGTGGCTTCGCGGCAATGATCGGCATCGGCCGCAGCGACGCATGGCGTCGCTCTACGGGGGTATTGCCGTCGGCCCAAACAAAAAGCCACCCGTTGGGTGGCTTTTTATTTGCTGTCGTCCGAAGGACGCCGGCAGGAATGTGGTGGAGCCAAGGAGGATCGAACTCCTGACCTCGTCGATGCGAACGACGCGCTCTCCCAGCTGAGCTATGGCCCCATGTGTACTGCTACGCGGCGTGGGTGCCGCGATGTTGGCAAGTGTAGCGCCCGGTACCCCGCGCTGCCAAGAGCCTCGCGCTGCGCGCCGATGCGGGCGCGTAGCGGCGGAATGCGCGGCGGTCCGCCGTGCATCCATCTCCTCGATCAACGGGCGCACGGACGAGCGTTGCTTGTTCGGTCGAGCCTGACCCGACCGTGGCAACCCGACCCTAATGCCAGGCGGGCCGGCGCCGTGTGCGGCAGAAGGGGGCGCAACTTGAGGAAATCGACCGCATTTCTGAACGAACATCTGGCTTCGTGAAGATGCAACCGGAGGACATTCCGTATTAATCAATGACTTGAGCAAAACGAAAGGTTTGCGGATTTTGGCGCGTTTTACGTAAAGAGGACCAGATTGGTGCCGATAAGAAGTGTGACGTACCTCTCACACCACCTTCCCCGCGAGTACCAACGATGACGACCCGTGCCGCCACCGTTTTCTCTACCTCCATTGGCGCGCGCCTGGCGCTGTTGATGGGTCTGATCACCACCGTGGCCTTCGTGGCGCTGGCGGTGCTGATCTACCGCCAGGCCGCCACCAGCTACCAGCAGCGCGTTGAAGCCGGGCTGCAGTCGTCCACCGAGCTGATGCGCGACTCGGTCGAGTTGTACGACCGCAGCCTGAGCGACAGCACGGAGCGCATGGCCGGCATGTTCCGCGCCATGCTGCCGGCCGGCGATGTCAGCGTTGACCCGGCCAAGACCGTGGCGGTGGGCGAGCGCCAGACCCCGACCCTGCGTCTGGGCAGTGAGGTGCTCAACCTGCAGGACGCGGCGGTGGACCGCTTCGCCGAGGCCAGCGGTGGCGGTGTTGCCACCGTGTTCGTGCGCGACGGCGATGACTTCGTTCGCATATCCACCTCGGTGCGCAATGCCGAAGGCGCACGCGCCATGGGTACCGTGCTGGACCATGCCAGCCCGGCCTACGCCAAGCTGATGGCCGGGCAGGGCTACGCCGGCCCGGTACGGCTGTTCGGTGTGGATTACATGACCCACTACATGCCGATCAAGGACGCCGCCGGCGAAGTGGCCGGCATCGCCTTCGTCGGCCAGAACTACACGCAGGGACTGGCCGCACTGAAGGCGCGGCTGCGCGACTCCAAGCTGGGCAAGCAGGGTCACTTCCTGGCCGTCAATACGCGTGCCGGCGACCAGTTCGGCACGGTGGTGGCTGCCGCCAACGGGGAAGGCGAGCGGCTGTCGGCGCTGGTGGACCCGTCCGACCAGGCCGCGTTGGATGCGCTGCTGGCCGGCAAGGCCACCCAGGCCACGCTGCACCTGCGCACCGCGCAGGGGGCGCCGGCGCAGAGCTATTTCGTTACCGCCCAGAACTACGGCGCATGGCAGTGGACGGTGCTTGGCCTTGAACCGACCTCGGTGCTGCAGACGGTGCTGACCAAGCTGATGCTGCAGATTGGCCTGGTCTCCGGCCTTGGCCTGCTGGCGGTGATCGTGGCGCTGGTGCTGGTGGTGCGCCGCCTGCTCACCGTGCCGCTGGCCCAGGCCGGGCAGGTGGCACGCGACGTGGCAGCCGGTCGCCTGGACCAGCGCATCGTGGTGCGCAGCCAGGACGAGGTGGGGCGCCTGATGGGCGCGCTGCAGCAGATGCAGGACAAGCTGCGCGAGATCATCCACGCGCAGAACGAAATGAGCCAGCGCCATGCCGAAGGCGCGATCAGTCACCGTATCGACGCCAGCCGGTTCGAGGGCGAGTTCGGCACGATGGTGACCGGCACCAACGAACTGGTTGCGGCGCACATCTCGGTCAAGATGCGCATGGTCGACCTGGTCCGCCGCTACGCCGATGGCGATCTGTCGCAGCCGATGGAACAGCTTCCCGGCGAGAAGGCGCGCATCACCGAAGCGGTCAACGGCGTGCGTGACCGCCTGCAGGCGATCAATGGCGAGATCAAGCACCTGGTGGCGGCCGCAGCGGCCGGCGATTTCAGCGTGCGTGGCAACGCCGAGGCCTACCAGTACGACTTCCGGGTCATGGTGGAAGGCCTCAACACGCTGATGGTCACCGCCGACCGCAACCTGAGCGCCCTGTCCGGGCTGCTTCGCGCGCTGGCCGCAGGCGACCTGCGTGGCCGCATCGACGGCCAGTTCCAGGGCGTGTTCGCCACCATGCGCGACGACGCCAACGCCACGGTGGCGCAGCTGACGTCCATCGTCGGCGGCATCCAGCAGGCGGCGGTGTCGGTGGCCACCGCCTCGGCGGAGATCGCGGCCGGCAACGACGACCTCTCGCGCCGCACCGAGCAGCAGGCGGCCAGTCTGGAAGAATCGGCCGCGTCGCTGGAAGAGCTCACGGCGGCAGTGAAACAGAACGCCGACCATGCCCGCCGTGCCGACCGCCTGGCGGTCGAAGCGGCCGAAGTGGCGGTGCAGGGCGGGGCGGCGGTGGCGCAGGTGGTGGACACCATGAGCGGCATCCAGGCCTCGTCGCGACGCATTGCCGACATCACCTCGGTCATCGACGGCATCGCGTTCCAGACCAACATCCTGGCGCTCAACGCCGCCGTGGAAGCGGCGCGTGCGGGCGAGGAGGGCCGCGGCTTCGCCGTGGTCGCCTCCGAGGTGCGCGCGCTGGCGCAGCGCTCGGCCAGCGCGGCTAAGGAGATCAAGGGCCTGATCGAGGCCTCCGCGGCCCAGGTGGCCGACGGTAGTGAACTGGCCAGCCAAGCGGGGCAGACCCTGCAGCGCGTGGTGGCATCGGTAGGCGAACTGGGCGGGCTGATTGAGGAAATCGCCAGCGCCAGCCAGGAACAGGCGGCAGGGATCGAGCAGGTCAACCAGAGCATCGTGCAGATGGATGGTGTGACCCAGCAGAACGCTGCCCTCGTCGAGGAGGCTTCGGCCGCTGCACGTGCATTGAACGCGCAGTCGGCCGAGCTGCAGCAATCGGTCGGGCGCTTCCGCCTGGCCGACGCGCAGCCCGCGCGCAAGGAGCGCGTTGCGGCCTGATCGGGTGCGGTGGCGTCTGCGATGGGGAGTCG
>NZ_JBOHXV010000110.1:0-14298 GCF_050737075.1 Stenotrophomonas sp. | reverse complement strand
CCGTCGGCCGCCACATCGGTGGCGGCCGGTTCGTCCACCCAGGGCGAGGCACGCAGCGCGCGTTCCCACTCATCGGGGGCCGGCCAGTCGGTCTCTGCCTCGATCAGCCGCTGCGGCTGGCGCAGGTCCAGCCCGGCGTGCCCCTCCGATACCGCGAGCGAAGCCAGGGCGGCCGCTGCCAGCACCGCGTCGGGCGTGTCCGGGCGCAGCCGGCGCAGGCTCTGTGCCAGGGCGTGGTCGAGCGTGCGCAGGACCTTGCCGTTCTTCAGCGCATTGAGCAGGCTCATGCCTCCCCCCGTGCGCGTGCGGCGATCCGGGCCTGGGCATCCTCGCCACCGGCGAACAGGGCGTCCATGGCATCCACCAGGGCCGGGTCGAAACGGTGCGCGTACAGGCCGGGGCTGTCGGCGCGGGTGGCATCCAGGCCGCGACAGAACAGGTAGCGGATACCACCCATGTCACGCGCGTAGTCGTACGCCGCCCCCAGCCGGAAGCGCAGCCAGCGGTGCAGCGCAACGGTGTAGATCAGCGCCTGCAGGTCGTATTCGCTGTGCTGCATGGCGCTGGCCAGCCGTGCGGGGTCGTAGCCGGGCAACCGGTTGGACTTGTAGTCGAGCACGTACCAGCGCCCCTCGTGGGTGTAGGTGAGATCGATCTTGCCGGTCATCAGCCCTTCCAGCCGGCGCCGGGTGCCGAAGCCGCGACGGTCGCGGACCAGGCCGTGGGTGTGCAGCAGGGCGAGCAGCGCCGGGACCGCCGTGGACTGCATGGCGAAGTGAAACTCGATTTCGGCGCGCCGCGCGGTGGCCGGCAGCGCGTGCAGCGCACCGCCTTCGGGCAGCGGCACGGTCAGGGTCTGGCCGACCAGCGCGGTCAGCATGGCCACGCCGTCGTCGAGATCCTCGTCGGCATAGCCTTCCGCACCGAGCGAGGCGCGCAGCACCTGCGCCTCGTCGCCCGGCGCCGGCTGCCCGGCCCGCCAGCCGGCCCAGCGCGCGAAGTCGGTGTTCTCCAGTGCGTCGTGCAGCACGTTGCCGAAGCGACTGCCCATGAAGCGCGGATCGATCACCTCGTCGCCGGGCTGTGCAGCCTGTTCGGCCTCCAGGGTGACATCCACGCCCGCCGGTTCGTCGGCGGCGGGGGCGGGAATCTCGGTGGCGGCCGCGTCGGTGTCGTGGCCGGCGTCGGCATGCGCCAGCTGGGTGAAGCTGTACACCCACCAGTCGTGCGGGACGCGCCGGGTCACCGGGCGCACCGGTGGCAGCGCGCCGTCGCGTTCAAACGCCAGCTGCGGCGGGCGCAACTCCAGCGGACCCTCGACCACGGCCACCGCCGGGTCGGCGCGCAGTGCCTCCAGGTCCGACAGCATCGGCGCCAGCCGGGTTTTCGCCAGCCCCGCCAGATCGCCGGCGGCGATCCACAGCGCGTGCTCGGCGCGGGTCAGGCCCACGTAGAGCAGGCGCGCGTCCTCGGCCTCCTGCTCCTGCGTGCTGCGCGCGCTGGCGGTGCTCCAGGCCTCGTCCTTGTCCAGCTTCCAGTGCAGCTCGCGGCGGCCGTCGGCGTAGACGGTGCAGTGCGTGTCGGTGTTGGGCGCGCCGCCGCCGATGCCCACGAACGGCAGGAACACCAGCGGGTATTCCAGGCCCTTGCTCTTGTGCAAAGTGATGATCTGCACCCGGCGCGCATCCGATTCCAGCCGCAGCAGCTGCGCCTCGTCATTCTGGTCGGCGTGCGCCATCTGCACCTGCAGCCAGTCCAGCAGGCCGTGCATGCCCAGGGTCTGCGCGGCGGCCTGCTGCAGCAGTTCGCCCAGCTGCAGGTAGTTGGTCAGGCGGCGCTCGCCGTCGATCAGGCCGAGCAGGCGTTCGGCATGTTCGGCGCACAGGTCGGCGATGACCGCGAACGGTCCGCCGCGCTGCCAGCGTTCGCGCCACAGCAGCAGGCGGATCTGCATGCTGCGCTGGGTGTCGCCTTCGCGTTCCATCGCGTCGATGGCGGCCGCGTCTTCGCCGAGCAGCACGGTGGAAAGCGCGGCCCGCAGCCGGCCCTCGTCTGCCGGTTGCAGCAGCGCCAGCAGCAGCAGGCGCAGGTCCTGCGCTTCGGCGGTGGCGTACAGGCTCTGCTTGCCGGCGGCCACGGCGGGAATGCCGACCGCGCCGAGCGCCTGCTGGATGCGCGTGGCTTCGCGATGCGAACGCACCAGCACCGCGATGTCGCCCGGCTGCACCGGTTGCCCGCGCAGCAGCGCGCGGCCTTCACGGGCGTCGCTGAGCACCTGGTGGATGGCCGCCACGCAGGCATCGCCGGCCTGTTGCCGCGACGGGTCGGCCTTGAGCGCGCCGCCCTCGGGGTTGTGCAGCAGGCGCACGGTCAGGCCGGGCGCAGGCACACCGTCGCGCAGGAAATCGGCATCCACGCGGGTGCTGCCCGGGTGCACCGGTTCGAAGCAGATGTCGGTGTCGAGGAACGCATCGGCGCCGGCATTGGCATACAGCGCCTGGATGGCGCGCAGCACCGCCGGGCGTGAGCGGAAGTTGCGGTCCAGCGGCGGCGCGGGCTCGGCCTGGCGCTTGGCCTTGAGGTAGGTGTGGATGTCGCCGCCGCGGAAGCCGTAGATGGCCTGCTTGGGGTCGCCGATCAGGAACAGCGCCGGCGCGAGCCCGGCCTCGCGGGTTTCCGGCGAATCGCCGAACACGCGCTGGAAGATGCCCCACTGGCGGTCGTCGGTGTCCTGGAATTCGTCCACCAGCGCGATCCGGTACTGCGCGCGCAGCTGCTGCACCAGCACCGCGCGGTGCGGGCCGTCGAGTGCGTCGGCAACGCCGTCGATGAGGTCGTCGTAGGTCTGCACGCGGCCGGTCAGCTTCAGCGCGTCCAGCCGCGCGCGTGCCTGGTCGCGCAGCGCATGCAGGAAGGCGATGGCCTGGCCGCGCTGCCACTGCAGCAGCGCCTCGGTTGCCGCCAGATACTGGGCGAGCGCGTGCTGCAGCGGCGACTGCGGGGCCCTGCCGGCGTGCGCCTTGTTGGTGCGCGCGGTCAGTGCCTCGGCGGTGAGCCGGCCCAGTCGTTCGGTGTCTACTTCCAACGGCACGGCGGGATCGTCCTCGCCAGCCCAGCGGTGCAGCTGCACGGCCAGCGGCTCCAGCCACGCCAGCTTGTAGCTGCTGCCGTTGAGGATCTTGTTCTCCACCGCGGCGCACAGTTCGCCCAGGAAGGCCTCGCCGTGCTGGCGGTACGCGGCGGCGAAGTCGCGCGCGGCCACGGCATGCGCCGGGCGCGGGTCGTGGTCCAGGTTGGCGGGCACCGGCGGCAGCAGCGGCAATGGCTTGATCAGGGTGGGCAGGTCGGCCGCCAGCGCCTCGGGCGAGGACCACAGCCGGGTCAGCGCGTCGACCGTGGCCGCGTCGTTGGCATGCACGCGCCACAGGTCGGCGGCCAGTTCGTCGTGCAGCTCGCGCTCGTTGGGCAGCAGCGTGGGCGGGTCGAAGGTGTGGCCGCTTTCCAGCGCGTGTTCGCGCAGCACCCGCGTGCAGAAGCCATGGATGGTGAGGATCGCGGCGAGATCGATCTCGTCGGCCGCGGTCTGCAGCCGGCGTGCGAGCGCGGCCGGCGTCTCTTCGCCCAACGCGAGCTGGCGCTGCAGGATCTGCCGGGTCAGCAGCACGTCCGGGCCGTCGTCGTCGCCGGGCGCGCGCTGCACCAGCTGCGCGGCCAGCGCCAGCCGCTCGCGGATGCGCTTGCGCAACTCCTGGGTGGCCGCGTCGGTGAAGGTCACCGCCAGGATCTGGCCGATGCGCCAGCCCTTTTCCACCACCAGCCGGGTGAACAGCGTGGCCAGGGTGAAGGTCTTGCCGGTTCCGGCGCTGGCCTCGATCAGGCGCACGCCGTCCAGCGGCAGCGCCAGATACGGATCGTTGAGGAGGTCGAGAGTGCTCATGGCTGCGCCTCCTGTGCGTCGAAGCCGGCGAAGATGCGGCCCTCGCGCACGGCGGTGAACACCACGAAGCTGTTGTGCAGCAGCTGCCGGTAACTCTCCGGGGTGGCGAAGGGATCGCGCCCGCGCAGGGCGAGCTGGTAGCCGGCACCACTGGCCTCGCTCCAGCGGCGTTCGCCGCCATGCCATTGCGACCAGCCTTCGGTTTCGCGCTTGGCCTCGGCGGTGGTGTACAGCGTCCAGCCGGTCGAGGGGCCATACAGCAACGGCGCGCGCAGGCCTTCGCTGCGCAGCTGCAGCAGGCGGCGCAGTACCTCGCGGGCCTGCACGGACGGCAGCGCCGGCAGCACATGCGGGCCCAGGCCGTCGTCGCCACCGTCGTGGAACTGCACCAGCGGCAGCGCGTCGCCGGCCGCGTTGGCCAGCAGCCAGTCCAGGCCGTGGCGGATCGCGGCGCGGCCGTTGAGCGACCCCGGGCGCAGCCGGACCAGGCCGTGCGGATGCACGCCATCGACCCGGCCATGCAGGCGCACCCCGTCGATGTCCACCTCGTAGCGGCGGCTGTCGGCGTGACTGCCGTCCAGCCACTGCGCCAGCGCCTGCGCGTAGGGACGGGTCTGCGCCTGCAGCTGCGCGAACTGACGCTCGCCCAGGGCGCCGGATGGCAGCAGCGCGCGGGCGCGCAGCCGTGGGTAGAGCGGTGTGTCGTCCTGTTCCAGGGTGGCGTCGATCACCGCCTGCTGCAGCTGCAGGGTGTCGCTGCCGCGCGCGGCCATCACCAGCGGCTCCACGTCGTCGGCGTCGCCCAGCTCGTCGGGCAGGCGCAGCCCGAGGCGCAGCCCGAGGAACTGGCTGGCCGGATCGGTGAGGAAGCGGCGCAGTGCGTCCAGGCTCAGCTCGGTGTCGGTGGTCAGGTTCTCGGCGGGCGGCAGCGGCCCGCTGAACCAGGGCGCCAGCGCGCGCCGCTGCCCACCGATCGACCCGGCGGCCGGGTGCCACTGCTGGCGGTAGCTGAAGCGGCGCGGTTCGTCGCCGCCGCCGAAGGCCGCCGGCGCGAACGGCTGCAGCGAATGGCGCACCGTCAGCTGCGCGGCGGCGAGCGCCGGCTGCAGGTGGTAATCGGCCGCCGCATCGATCAGCTCGCTGACCAGCACCGACGGTTCGCGCACACTGCCATCGCGCGGGTCGGCGCCCAGATAACTCAGGTAGAACACGTCCTGCGCCGACGCGAACAGCTGCAGGAACAGGAAGCGGTCGTCTTCGCGCAGCGAGCGGTCGCCGTAGCGACGGCGCGTGGTGTCCAGTTCGGCGGTGAGCTGGTTGAGCCCGGCGGCGGGATCGCGGCGCGGGAAGTCGCCGTCGTTCAGGCCGAGCACGCAGATCACCCGGAACGGCAGCAGCCGCATCGGCACCATGCGACCAAAGCTGACCCCGCCGGTGAGCAGCGGTGCGCGGGTGTCGGCCTCGGCCAGCACGCCGGCAAAGTGCGCACGCACCACCTCCGGTGCCACCTCGCCCTGGAACGCGGCCTGTTCGGCGTCGCGCGCGAACTCGTTGATCAGCTTGCGCAGGCGCTCCAGCGCGCGCTGGCTGTTGGCCGCCTGCGGCGGCTCCGGCAACAACGCGTCCAGCAGCGCCAGCAGGCGTCTGCGCCACTGCGCCGGGGGCAGCGCCTCGCCCAGCGTCTTCTGGTACCGCGCCAGCACGCGCAGCAGGGCCAGCAGGCGGTCCAGCGCATCCAGCGCGCTGCCTTCCAGTTCCGGCCACGGGGCCACGCCGGCAATGTCGCCGTCGCCGCCGCTGGCATGGCCGAGCAGCAGGCGGTCCAGCGCGAACTGCCAGGTAAAGGCGTCGTCCTGCGGGGCCTGGTGCTGGTGGCGGTGATGCGCATCCAGTCCCCAGCGCGCGCCCGCCGCCTGCAGCCAGTCGTGCAGGCGGTCGAAGGCGGCGGCATCCAGCCCCGCCGCCTCGGCCAGCGGTGCGCTGGCCAGCAGGTCCAGCACTTCATTCAGGCCGAAGCGCGACACCGGCAACCCGAGCAGGTGCACGAACACATCGGCCAGCGGCTCGCCAGCGAGCGGGCTGGTGTCGGCCAGCGCATACGGAATGTGCTCGTCGCCACCGCTGCGGCCGCCGAACACTGCTTCCAGATACGGCACGTAGGGGTCGATGTCCGGCGCCAGCACCGCGATGTCGCGCGCCTGCAGCGGCGGGTCGAAGCGCGGGTCCTGCAGCAGCGCGCGCAGCTGGTCGTGCAGCACCTGCAGTTCGCGCAGGCGGGTGTGGCAGGCGTGCACCTGCAGGCTGGGATCGTCCAGGCGCAGTCCGTCGCGGCGCGCGCCACCGGGTTGCCCACGGCGATGGAACAGGTCGCGCTGCAGGCGGTGCAGCAGGCTGTCGGCCAAGCCGCCCTCGGCCATGTCCGGTCGCGCGTCGTCTTCGGGATCGTCATAGGCGGCGATCTCACCGGACGGGTGCACCACCTCGTAGCTGCCCAGCACCGCCATGAAGTCGCGGCCGGCCGCGCCCCAGGCCTGCAACAGGCGGTTCTCGCCGGCCTCCTCGCCAAAGGGGTCGGGCGCGCCGCTGCGCAGCTTCTCGCCCAGGGTCTGCAGATCGCCCCAGTACGCCTGGGTCGGGGTGGGCAGATAGAAATGCAGCGTGCCCACCCGCGCCTGGGTGGCCATCACCCGCAGCACGTCCGGCGAGATGTTGAGCGTGGCGAAGGCGAACACCCGCGCCGGCAGGCCCTGCGGCAACGTCTTCCCGCTGCCTTCGAAGCGGGACAGGTACGCCTCGATCCGGCGCGCACGGTACTGGTGGCCACTGGCAATGTGGCGCCACAGGATGGCCTGCGGGTCGTGCGCGTCCGCGCCGGCCTCCCAGCGCAGCAGCCAGTCGCGCCGCCACGCCTGGTACTTCTCGAACACCGCCGCCAGCTCGCCCGCCAGCGCCCAGGGCTTGAGGGGGTCGGCGTGGGACAGGTAGGTGTTCAGCGCGCGTAGTGCCGGCAGCGACATCAACGCGGGGTCGATCAGCGCGGCATACAGCTTCCAGCGCAGGGCCGCCGCGGTCAGGTCGTCATGCTCGCCCGGTACATTGGCGTTGAGCGCCCGCGCGACGAACTCGCCGGGGGTCAGGAATTCCAGGTTCGCGGCAATGCCATACTCGGCCGCCAGGGTGGACTGCAGCCAGCGCCGCATGGCCACCTGGGGGATCAACACCACTTCCGGCGCCAGAATAGACTGCCCCGGCACCGGTTCGCGCACGGTCCTGGCCAGCAGCGCGGCCAGCACGTCGAGCGCGTTGGAGTGGTACAGGCGGAAGTCTGAAGCGGGGTCGGTCATCGCGGCAGTGTGCCGCAGCGCGGCGCCAATCTCGACCCTCGCCGATACGCGTCTGCCGGCCGGTAACGCCTGTGGCCGCGCCCTCGAATTGGGACGGCACGCACTGTTGCGGCCCGGAAACCGTGTTGTGCCGGGGCTGGCCACCCCGACATGCGACAATACTGCACGGTCCAGTTCGGTTTTGTTCAGCCGCTCACCACGATCTTAGAACGTTGGAAAATTGTTAATGGCGCCCATGACGGCTTCCGCAGAATCGCTGGTGCAGTTGAACAACGTGCGTATTGATCGCGGCGGTCGGGCGATCCTGCGCGACGTTTCGCTGTCGGTACCGCGTGGCAGCATCACCGCCGTGCTCGGTCCGTCGGGCAGCGGCAAGTCGACGCTGCTGGCCGCATTGACCGGCGAACTGCGCCCGGCGGCCGGCACCGTCACCCTGTTCGGCAAACCCATTCCCACCGGCAGCAGCGCGCTTCGCGAGATGCGCCGCAGCGTCGGTGTGCTGCTGCAGGGCAATGGGCTGCTCACCGACCTGACCGTGGCCGAGAACGTCGGCCTGCCGCTGCGCACGCATACCAGGCTGCCTGCCCCGGTGCTGCGTCGGCTGGTGGACATGAAGCTGCACGCAGTGGGCCTGCTGGCCGCCGCCGATGCCTGGCCGCGCGAACTGTCCGGTGGCATGGCGCGCCGCGTGGCGCTCGCGCGCGCGCTGGCGCTGGACCCGCCGCTGATGATCTACGACGAACCGCTGACCGGGCTGGACCCGATTGCCAGCGGCGTGATCATGAGCCTGATCCAGCGCCTCAACCACAGCCTGGGCCTGACCAGCATCATCGTCAGCCACCATGTGCACGAGACGCTGCCGATCTGCGACCAGGTGATCGCGATCGCCAATGGCGGCGTCGTATTCCAGGGCACCCCGGCCGCGCTCGAGTCGAGCCAGGACCCGTTGCTGCGCCAGTTCCTGCACGGGCAGCCGGACGGCCCGATCCCGTTCGATGCCGCGCCACGCGCGAAGGTGGCCTGATGCCGTTCGTTGAAAGCACCCGTTCACTGGGCCGCGCCGGTCTGTTTTCGCTCACGGTGCTGCGCGGCTCGCTGCCCACCGCCGACTTCCTGGCCGAGCTGACCCGCGAAATCTACAAGATCGGCGCGCGCTCGCTGCCGATCATCGCGGTGGGCGGTGCCTTCGTCGGCCTGGTGCTGACGCTGCAGGGCTACCGCACGCTGACCACGTTCGGCGCCGCCGATGCGCTGTCCACGCTGCTGGGCCTGTCGCTGTACCGCGAACTGGCCCCGGTGTTGACCGCGCTGCTGTTCATTGGCCGCGCCGGCAGCTCGATCGCCGCCGAACTGGGCCTGATGCGCGCCACCGACCAGATCAAGGCGCTGGAGCTGATGGCGATCGACCCGGTGGCCAAGGTCGTGGCACCGCGCTTCTGGGCAGCGGTGCTGACCGTGCCGCTGCTGACCGGCATCTTCTGTTCGCTGGCGATCAGTGCCAGCTACTTCGAAGCGGTGCACGTGCTTGGCCTGGACAACGGCGTGTTCTGGTCGGCGCTGAGCAACAGCGTGGACTTCTGGGACGACTTCGGCGTGGCGATGCTGAAGTCGGCGATCTTCGGCGGCACCGCCGCGCTGGTCGCCTCGTATGTCGGGTTCCATGCCGAGCCCACCATTGAAGGCACCTCGGTGGCGACCACGCGCGCGGTGGTGAACGCCTCGCTGCTGGTGCTGATGTTCAACTTCGTGCTGTCGGCCATGATGTTCCGCTGACGCGCAAACCCCTTTCGCCCGGGCTTCGGCTCCGGGCACCTGATCAGATACGGTGAGATGAACATGGCCATCCGCGGTCCCAGACTCGAATTTTCCGTCGGCGCGTTCCTGCTGCTGTCGCTGGCCTCGCTGCTGGTGCTGGCGATGGCGTCCACCAACCAGCGCTGGGGCTTCGGCAACGAAGGCTATGAGCTGAAGGCGCGCTTCACCCAGATCGGCCAGCTGCGCAAGCAGGCGCCGGTAAAGATCGGCGGCGTGGTGGTTGGCCAGGTCGGCAACATCGACCTCGACCCGACCCGCTTCGATTCGATCGTGACGTTGAAGCTGGACCCGAAGTTCAAGGATCTGCCGGCCGACACCTCCGCCGGCATATTCACCAGCGGTTTGCTCGGCGAAAGCTATATCGGATTGCAGCCGGGCGGTGACCCGGACGTGCTCAAGTCCGGTGACGAGATCGTCTTCACCCAGCCGGCCGTGGATCTGATCCAGATGGTGGGCAAGTACATGTTCAGCGGTCCGGGCAATGCCGGCGCCGCTCCCCAGGAAGCTCCCGGTGCAGCCGCACCGGCAACGGAACCGCAGAAATGAAAAAGACCCTGATTTCGGCGCTGCTCGCTTCGGCCCTGCTCGCCACCCTGCCCTCGGCGTCCTTCGCCCAGGCCACTCCTGCTGCCGCCGCCGCTCCGCAGGGGCAGGCCGGCAAGGTCGTGCTCGACGCCAGCACCCGCATCCTGACCACGCTGCAGCAGCGCCGTGCGGAGTTCGACAAGAACCCGGCCGCGCTGCGCAGCTACATCGACAGCGAGCTCAACCGCACCTTCGACCGCGACTACGCGGCCCGCCTGGTGCTGGGCGCCAACGCGCGCGGTGCATCCGACGCCGACGTGAAGCTGTTCGCCGATGCCATGGCCGACAACCTGATGCAGCGCTACGGTTCGGCCCTGCTCACCATCCAGGGCAAGCCGAGCTTCCGCCTCAAGGGCGAGCAGCCGCTGCCGGGCAACCGCGGCGTCAAGGTAGCGACCGAACTGCTGCGTGCCGGCAGCGAATCGACCCCGGTCGAGTACCTGATGCGCAACGTCAACGGCCAGTGGAAGATCTTCGACGTGAACATCGAAGGCATCTCCTACGTGCAGACCTTCCGTACCCAGTTCGACGGCCCGCTGCGCCAGAAGGGCATCAAGGCTGTCGCCAACGACCTGCGTAGCGGCTCCATGCAGGCCGGGCCGGCCGGCAATGGCAAGTAACGCCAGCCTGCAGCTCGATGGTTCGCGCGCCCGCGTCGTGGGCGTGCTCGACCGTGACGCGGTG
This sequence comes from Stenotrophomonas sp., assembly GCF_050737075.1. Taxonomy (GTDB): domain Bacteria; phylum Pseudomonadota; class Gammaproteobacteria; order Xanthomonadales; family Xanthomonadaceae; genus Stenotrophomonas. The sequence goes on along the minus strand of NZ_JBOHXV010000110.1, from coordinate 3,933 downwards.
GTATCACTGTGGCCGACGCTGAAGGCACTGCCTGCGGCGGTGACCGAGCTGGACCTGACCGCGGTAACGCGCGTGGACAGTGCCGGCTTGGCGCTGCTGGCCGAGCTCACCGCACAGGCCCGCAGCAACGGGCGTACGCTGGTCCTCAACGGCACACCTGCCGGCTTCAACGAACTCAGCGCCGCCTACCGGCTGGCGCCGTCCCTGGATTTCAATGCCCCTTCTGCCGCGAGCTGACATGAACGTCATACGCACCGCCTCCCTTCTCCTGCTGGCCATGGCGCTCAGCGCCTGTGCGGCCAAGCCGGCCCGCGACAGTGCGCCGGCCAGCGTGCCCGTGGCGCCCGCAGCCGCCGAGCCCGCCGTCGCTGACGACGCCAACGCCAGTACGCCCGCTGTGACCACTGACGCTGCCGCAGGCGGCGCGGCGGCGACCGGCGTTGCTGCGGAAGGTGTTGACGGCACCGCCGCGACGACGGCTACGGGTACCGATACGCCGCCGACCGGCGCGGAAGATGACTTCGCCGCGCTGTACGGCGGGCCGGCCCCCAGCGCCGACGGCGCCGAACCGGGCCGCTCACCCTACGATCCGTGGGAAGGCTTCAACCGGCGCGTGCATGCGTTCAACAACGTGGTCGACCGCGCCGTGGCCCGCCCGTTGGCCACCGCCTACACCCACGTGGTGCCGCGCTTCGCGCGTACCGGGGTGACCAATTTCTTCAGCAACCTGCGTGCCCCGGTCACCATCACCAACCAGCTGCTGCAGGGCCGTCCGGGCGATGCCTGGGACAGCCTGGGCCGGTTCGTCATGAACTCCACGCTGGGTATCGGCGGGCTGTTCGATCCGGCCAGCCGCGCGCTGGTGCCGCGCCGCAGCGAAGACTTCGGCCAGACGCTCGGTGCCTGGGGCTGGCGCAGCTCGCGCTTCGTGGAACTGCCGTTCTTCGGCCCGCGTACCGTGCGCGATGTGTTCGGCCTGGCCGGCGACATTCCGCTGTCGCCGATCCGCACGATCGAAGACGACAAACTCCGCATCGGCCTGCAGGGCCTGCAGCTGGTCGACATGCGCTCCCAGCTGATGGCACTGGATGACATCCGCGACAGCGCCGTGGACGAGTACGCGCTGACCCGCGATGCGTGGCTGCAGCGCCGCAACTACCAGATCCAGAACGATCTGCGCGGCAAGCGCGAGCGCGGCCGCAACGACGACGACGACGCACCCATCCCGGTCGATGCGATGCCGATGCCCAACTGGGGCAATTGACCAGAAGAAAACCCCGCCATGGCGGGGTTTTTTTTTGGCTTTCCACCAGATGGTTGGCCAGCGATGGTGGATGCCCGATCAGGCGGCCAGTGCGGCGTCGATGGCGGCCAGCAGGCGGGCGTCTTCGGCCGGGACGTCGGGGGCGAAGCGGGCGATGACCTGGCCGTCGCGGCCGATCAGGAACTTCTCGAAGTTCCACAGCACGGCCGGGGCCGGGTTGACGGCAAGGTCGGGGTACTTGGCTTCCAGACCATGCAGCTTCTCGCGCATCGGGCCTTCGCCGGTGGCGGCCGGCTGGGCCTGGGTGAGCTGCTGGTACAGCGGGTGGATGTCATCGCCCGCCACGCTGATCTTGGCGAACATCGGGAAGCTGACGTTGTATTCCAGCTGGCAGAACTGCTGGATCTCCGCCTCGCTGCCCGGCTCCTGGGCCAGGAAGTTGTTGGCCGGGAAACCCAGCACTTCCAGGCCGGCCGCCTGCTTGTCGGCGTACAGCGCCTGCAGGCCTTCGTACTGCTTGGTCAGGCCGCACTTGGAGGCGACGTTGACCACCAGCAGCACCTTGCCGCGGTAGTCGGCCAGCGAGCTCGGCTGGCCTTCGATGGTGGTGACGGGAATGTCGTAGACGGTCTGGCTCACGGGTAATCCTGTGCGGAGTGAAGAGGGCACATCGGATATGTGCCCTGCAGAAGCGAAATCAATCGACGCAGATCGTGCCCTGCGCCACGCCGTTGTCGATGCGCTGGCGGCAGCCGAAGTTCTGGCTGACATCGCGCTGGCACACACCGCTCGCCTTGGCACCGGGGATTAGCTCGGCCTCACCCTGCGCCAGGCACTGCCCGGTGCAGTCGGCCTTGGCGCCGCACACCTTGCCGGCGTCGGCATAAGGCACCACGCACTGCACGCGCTGCAGGCGGCCCAGCGGCTTCAGTTCGCCGCCAGCGGCGGTGCAGGCCGCTGCGTCGGCGTTGGCCGCAGCGGCATCGCCGACGGGTGCGGTCGCGGTGGCATCGGTGCCCGTCGGCGTGGTGCTGCAACCGGCAAGCGCCAGCAGCAGGGACAACATCAAGGTAAGACGCATCGATTCAATCCTGGGTGGAAAACAAGGGGGCAAGCGCAAGCATCGCCGATCAGCTGCATGCAGTGTGTCGGCAGCACGTTTCAATCCTGCGCGGTCGGGGTCTCTTCCGCGCTCGTGTCGTCATCGTCGCCGGCCGCGTCGGACAGCAGCAGATCGGTCTGCTCGCTGCCCAGCGTTTCCACACCGCGCAGGCGGCGCTCGATGGTGCGCGTCTTGCGGCTGGCCTCGCCCAGGCTGCGGCCGACCGTGCTGATCTGCTTTTCGGCCTTTTCCAGGATGCCGGCGAACTTGCCGAACTCGCTCTTGACCGCGCCCAGCAGGCTCCAGACTTCGCTGGAGCGCTGTTCGATGGCGAGCGTGCGGAAGCCCATCTGCAGGCTGTTGAGCAGCGCGGTGACGGTGGTCGGGCCGGCCACCACCACGCGGTGCTCGCGCTGCAGCACATCGACCAGGCCGGGGCGACGGATCACTTCGGCATACAGGCCTTCGGTAGGCAGGAACATCACCGCGAAATCGGTGGTGTGCGGCGGCACGATGTACTTGTCGCAGATCGACTTGGCCTGGATGCGGATCGCGCGTTCCAGCTGCGCGCCCTGCACGCGCACGCCCTCGGCGTCGCCCTGCTCCTGCGCATCGAGCAGGCGCTCGTAGTCTTCGCGCGGGAACTTGGAATCGATCGGCAGCCACACCGGGGTGTCCTCATGGCCGCGCCCGGGCAGGCGCACGGCGATATCGACCATCTCGCCGCTGTCGGGGCGCACTTTGACGCCGCGCGCGTACTGCTCCTGGGTGAGGGTCTGTTCCAGGATGTTGTCCAGCTGCACTTCGCCCCAGCTGCCGCGGTTCTTGACGTTGGTCAGCACGCGCTTAAGGTCGCCCACGCCGGTGGCCAGCTGCTGCATCTCGCCCAGCCCGCGCTGCACCTGTTCCAGGCGGTCGGACACCAACTGGAAGGAGGCACCGAGCCGCGCTTCCAGCGTGGTCTGCAGTTTTTCGTCAACGGTGACCCGCATCTGGTCCAGCTTCTCGGCGTTGTCGCGCTGCAGGCTCATGAGCTGCTGCTCCAGCGTGGCGCGCATCTCGCCGATGCGCTGCTCGTTGCGCTGGGTCATGTCCTGCAGGCGCAGGCCCAGCGATTCACCGAGGCGCTGCTGCGATTGGCCGGTTTCTTCGCGGGCGAGGCGTGCGTCCTCGATCAACAGCTGGCGCAGCGCGGCCTGGGCAAGTCCACTTTCCTCGCGCGACTTGCGCGCGTCTTCGCCCAGCGCATCGCGCAGCAGGTCCAGGCGCTGGTCGGTGCGGGTGGAGAGGTCGGTCAGCGCGCGCGCGAAAGTTTCCAGCCGCGCGTCCTGCTGCCGGCCCAGCCCTTCGAGCTGCTCGCGCAGTTCACTGCGGCCGGTCCGCGCTTCTTCGCGCAGGGTCTGCTCAAGGCCGCCATGGCCGGAACGCCGCAGCAGGGCCACCAGCTGCAGGATGAGGACGGCACACAGCAGGCCGCCAAGGATGAGGAATTCAGGTTGCATGGCGGAAGTGTAGGCGGTGCCGGTCTCATCCGCTGCGCCTTCCGCGCCGGTGGGCCGCTCCGGAC
>NZ_JBOHXV010000109.1:0-14503 GCF_050737075.1 Stenotrophomonas sp. | reverse complement strand
TCGCAGGCCACCACCACCCAGCCGGCCGCCGGCCCAATGCGCTGGCCCACCCGCTGCATCAGCGCGGACGCCGAGCTGTACGGGTCCAGCGCGGGCATGAGGCCCAGGCCGTACAGGTTCCAGAGCAGGAACGAGGTCAGCAGCACCAGCAGCCCGGCGCGACGCACCCGCAGCCAGGCCACCAGCGCCAGCAGCAGCACGCCGAAGCCGAGCAGCCAGTAGCCCAGCACCGGCAGCAGGCTGTCGGGCATCTCGCGGCGGGCCAACTGCGTGTGCGCCCAGGCGCTGCCGGTCAGCAACTGGCCGCCGATCGCCAGTGCGGCGACCGCCAGCACGGCCACGTAGGCCAGCAGCAGCCAGCGCGGGCCGGGGCGGCGCAGCAGTCCGGGCAGCAGGGGCGCGGCGGCCACGCAGAGCGCCGGCAGCATCGGGAAGATGTAGACCTCGCGCTTGCCCGGGCTGGCGCTGAAGAACAGCAGCACCAGCAGGGACCAGCCCAGCAGCAGCCACCAGCGGCCGTCCAGGCGCTTCAGTCGGCGCCACCACGCGGGGAACAGCGCGGGCAGCAGCAGGCTGCCGGGCAGCCACAGCGTGATGATCACCTGCAGGTAGTACCAGGCAGGCTGCACGTGGTGCCAGGCATTGGCATAACGCGTGCCGGTCTGCTTGAACAGCAGTTCGCGGGCATAGCCCTGCAGTTCGGGCGTGGGGTCGTTGAGCAGGGCGATGCCCAGCGGGCCCAGCCACACGGCGGTGCCGAGCAGGAAGGCCGGCAGCAGCCACAGCAGCGAGCGGGCGCGGGGCAGGGCAGGGCTTGGGCGTGTGCGGGTCTGCCAGCGCCACAGCGCCCACGGCAGCAGCACCAGCAGCGGCAGGAAGCCAACGCCCTTGGTTACCGTGCCCAGGCCGGCGGCGAAGCCGGCGATCCAGAGCGCGCGCGTATTCGGTCGTTCCAGGAGGTGGCGCAGCAGGCCCCATAGCGACAGGGTGGTCAGCGCCACCAGCACCATGTCGATCTGCGCGCGCTTGGCCATCAGGCCGAACTGCAGGCAGCTGGCCAGCGCCCACACCGCCCACCAGGCAATGCGCCGGTTCCACAGGCGCCGTGCCAGGTCCCAGCTCAACCACAGCGTGGCCAGCGCGGCGAGCAGTGACGGCAGCAGGAAGGCCAGGTTCCAGTCGCCCACCACCTGGTGGGTGGCCGCCTGCATCCACATGAACACCGGCGGCTTTTCGGCATACAGTTCGCTGCCACGGTGCGGCAGCAGCCATTGGCCGGTATCCACCATGGTCCGCGCGGCCAGCACGAAGCGCGGCTCGTCAGGCGGCGAAGGTGAGCGCAGCCCGATCCCGGCGGCGAGCGCCAGAAGAACGGCGAGGCAGGTCAGCAGGGGCCACCAAGGGCGCAGCAGAGTCCGGGGCACGTGAGGGCTCATGGCCAAAACGCCAAGTTTGTATCACCAAACGTTGGAATTAGGTCGAAACCGGTCAGTTGCGACCGGATTCCGACACCGCAACCGCTACCATTACCGCAACTGACCCCGGGAACCTGCGCATGCGGCTGCTCGTCATTGAAGACAACCGCCAACTGGTCGCCAACCTGTTCGAATACTTCGAGGCGCGCGGGCACGTGCTCGACGTCGCGCCCGATGGTGTAACCGGCCTGCACCTGGCGGTGACCCACGCCTACGACGCGCTGATCCTGGACTGGATGCTGCCGCGCATGGAGGGGCCGGAGGTGCTGCGCCGGCTGCGTGCCGAACACGGCTCCGAGGTGCCGGTCATCATGCTCACCGCGCGCGACGAACTGCCGGACAAGATCGCCGGTTTCCGGGCCGGCGCGGACGACTACCTGACCAAGCCCTTCGCGCTGCCCGAGCTGGAAGTGCGGCTGGAGGCGCTGATGGTGCGTGCGCACGGCCGCAACCCGCGCAAGGTGCTGCAGGTGGCCGACCTCACGCTCGATCTGGCGACCCTGGAAGCCCAGCGCGATGGCCAGGTGCTGCACCTGTACCCGGCGTGCCGCAAGCTGCTGGAAGTGCTGATGCGTGCCAGCCCCGGCGCTGTCACCCGCCCGCAGCTGGAGTTCGCCCTGTGGGGCGACGAACCGCCCGATGGCGACCTGCTGCGCTCCCACGTGTACGAGCTGCGCCGCAGCGTGGACGGCCCGTTCCAGCGCAAACTGATCCATACCCTGCCACGGGTGGGCTACCGGCTTGGGCCGACCACCGTAGATGGCAGCCATGAAACTGCGTAAGCCGTCGCCGCTGCATCGTCGGCTGGGGTGGTGGCTGCTGGCCTACCTGGCGCTGATTTCGCTGGCGGTGTTCAGCGTGGGCAACTACGTGCACGAACATGCCGAGCACTCCGCGTGGCGCGCGCTGCTGAACTCCGAACTGGACAGCATCGTCAAACACATCGAACACGAACCGCACTACCGCTGGCAGGATTCGGACACGCTGCGGCTGTTCACCGTCGACGACAGCCCCGGCGTGCCGGCCTCGCTGCGCACGCTGCACCCGGGCCTGCACGATGGCGTGGTGGTGAACGGTCGTTCCAGCGCCGTGATGGTGCGCGATACCGAGAACCAGGGCCGGCTGGCCCTGGCGCTGGACATCAACGACTTCCACGAACTGGAAGAATTCGCCACCCGCTGGGTGATGCTGGCCGGCGTGGTCATGATCCTGGTCACGGTGCTGATGGCCTCGCTCGGCGTCAGCCGACTGGTACAGCCGCTGCGTTCGCTGGCCCAGCGTATCGACGGCCTCAAGCCCGGCATGCCGGGGCAGCGTGTCGAGGTCGACCCGCGCGGCAGTTCCGAGCTGTACGTCATTGCCGCCGCGCTCAACGACTATCTCGCCCGCAACGAACAGTTCGTCGAGCGCGAACGCGTCTTCATCAGCACGGCCAGCCATGAACTGCGCACGCCGATCGCGGTGATCACCGGTGCGGCCGAACTGGCCCTCGACCAGCCGGCGCTGCCCGACCGCGCCCGCCAGCAGATGCAGCGCGTGCATCGCACCGCGCAGGGCGTGGAGCAGCTCATCCAGCTGTTGCTGGTGCTCGCCCGCGAGCCGGCGCGGCTGGCCGCGCTGAAAGAGCGCATCGCGCTGGATCAGCTGGTGCCCGACATCATCGAAGACCACCGCCACCTGATGGGTGACAAGGACCTGCAGATTGCCGTGCAGGACCTGGCCAGCGTGGACATCATCGCGCCACTGGGCGTGGTCCAGGCCGCCATCGGCAATCTGCTGCGCAACGCGATCGAGAACAGCGGCCGCGGCACCATCACCATCAGCGTGTCCGATCGCGCCGTGGTGACCCTGCAGGATCCCGGCGAAGGCATGAGCCCCGAAGAGATCGCCGCCGTGTATGCGCGCATGGCACGTGGTGACCGCAACGAGCAGAGCGGCATTGGCCTGGAGCTCATTGCGCGGTTGTGCGAGCACCTGGGCTGGGCGCTGACCATCGAACAGAGCGAACCGCGCGGTACCCGCGTGATCCTGGACCTGAGTGCATCGCTGCCCGCTCCCGGCGATACGCGTCTGGTGATGTAGCGGTCGCCACGCGTGATGACAGTGTTAAGGTAAGACCAGCGCCGCCTTATGCGGCGCTTTTTTTTGCCCTTTCGATCGACAGAGGATGGCGCATGCCGACCGAACCCAGTACCGCCCTCATCACCAACGACATCGTTGGCCTTGGCCTCATCGCGGCCACCCTGGCCCTGATCTTCTGGGCCGCCAGCGGTCCGACTCCGCTACTCAAGAAGATATTCGCGTGGGTCCCCGCGCTGCTGCTGTGCTACTTCATCCCGGCCATCTACAACACCGCCGGCATCATCGACGGCCACAACACCCGTCTCTACAACCCCATCGCCCGCGACGTGCTGCTGCCCGCCGCCCTCGTCCTGCTGACCTTGTCGATCGACCTCAAGGGCATCCTCAAACTGGGCCCGAAGCTGCTCATCGTCTTCTGCGCCGGCACCCTCGGCATCATCCTGGGCGCCGTCGTCTCGTTCCAGCTCATGTCCTGGATTCATCCGGAGACCGTGGCCGGCGACACCTGGGCCGGCATGGCCGCACTGGCCGGCAGCTGGATCGGTGGCGGTGCCAACATGGTGGCCATGCGCGAAATATTCGGCACCGACGCCACCACCTTTGGCCAGTTCGCCGTCGTCGACGTCGCCTGCGCCAGCCTGTGGATGGCCGTCCTGTTGTTCCTGGCCAACCGCGCCCAGCAGATCGACACCCGCAACGGCGCCGATACCCGCGCCATCGACGAAATGAAGGAACGCATCAGCGCCTACGAGGCCCAGAACGCCCGCATTCCCAGCCTCACCGACCTCATGGTCATCGTCGGTGTCGCCCTGGGCGGCGTCGGCCTGGCCCACGCCATCGCCGCACCGCTCAGCGCGTGGTTCAAGACCCACATCACCTGGGCCAGCCAGTTCAGCCTCGACAGCCCCTTCGTATGGGTCGTCCTCCTGTCTACCGCGCTCGGCCTGGGCTTGAGCTTCACCCGCGCGCGCAGGCTCGAGGCTGCCGGCGCATCGCGGCTGGGCACCTTGTTCCTGTACTTCCTCATCGCCTGCATCGGCATGCAGATGGACCTGCTGTCCCTGCTGGACCGCCCGTGGCTGTTCCTGCTCGGCGTGATCTGGATGCTGACCCACATCCTCGTGCTGTGGATCGTGGCCAAGCTGGTCAAGGCGCCGCTGTTCTTCTTCGGCATCGGCTCGATGGGCAATATTGGCGCGGCGGCATCGGCACCGGTGGTAGCGGCGGCGTTTCATCCCAGCCTTGCGCCGGTGGGTGTGTTGCTTGGCACGGTGGGGTACGCCACGGGAACAGGGTTGGCGTATGTGACCGGCCTGATCCTCAAGTGGATGGCGGGAGCATAGAAGCGGCCGGGCAGAGCCCGGCGCTACAGCTGGGCAGAGCCCAGCTTTCCGTCCGTCACCAGCAATCTACCGAAGGCGGGGCGGGCGGTGGGTTTGCGGGGGCATGAGCCGCATGGGTCGGGCGCATGCGCCCGACGGGTTGGGCAGGAACCCAACCCCGGTCTTGCCGTGTGCGCAGGACAGCGCACACGTGCAAGCGGCGACTGAGCCCCCATGGATGGGTTCACGGCGTCCCCCGCGAATCCACCGCCCGTCCCGCCAAAGCCGATAGCAACACAGAGCGAAAGAAAAGGCGGCGCAATTGCGCCGCCTTTTCGCTTTCAAGCGGTCTCGACCAACGGTCGAGGCCTACCGATTAAGCATCAACAGCAGCGACCACCATTGCGGCCGCCGTAACGCGCTTCCTGGCGTTCGCGGAAGAACGTCTTGTAGTCCATCGGCGTGCGGTCCGGATGCTTCTCCAGCACGTGCCGCACATAGTTGTCGTAGTCGGGGATCCCGCAGCACAACCGTGCCGTCTGCACCAGGCGCCGCCAGATCCGGCGGTGCGCCTGGTATTGCCCGACCGGAACCAGACCCGTGCTCATCACAGATCCGCCATCTGGTGCGGCTGCAGCGCCACGTATTCCGTCTCACGATCCGTACGCTGCGGCGTGCGGCGTGCCACCACGATCGTCTTGATCGCGTAGGCCAGGATCGAGAACACCACGAACAGGAACAGCACCGTCAGCCCCGTGTTCACGTATGCGTTCACCACGATCTGCTGCATCTGCCCCACCGTCTTCGCCGGGGCCGTGATCGTGCCGCTCGCAATTGCATCCTGGAACTTGTGCGCCTGCGCCAGGAAGCCCTGCGCCGGATTGCTGTCGAAGATCTTGATCAGACCGGCGTACGTCGTGCAGATCAGCAGCCATACCGCCGGCACCGCCGTCACCCACGCATAGCGGTCACGCTTCATCTTGAACAGCACCACCGTGCCCAGCATCAGTGCGATACCGGCCAGCATCTGGTTCGAGATACCGAACAGCGGCCACAACGTCTGGATGCCACCGAAGGGATCCACCACGCCCGTGTACAGCAGGTAGCCCCACAGCGCCACGCAGCCGGCCGTCGCGATGATGTTCGCCGTCCACGACTCCGTCTTCTTCAGCGCCGGAATGAAATTGCCCAGCAGGTCCTGCAGCATGAAGCGGCCCGCACGCGTACCCGCGTCCACCGCCGTCAGAATGAACAGTGCCTCGAACAGGATCGCAAAGTGGTACCAGAACGCCATCATCGCGTTGCTGCCACTCGGGATCGCCTGGTGCAGGATCTGCGCGATACCCACCGCCAGCGTCGGCGCGCCACCGGCGCGGTGCAGGATCGTCGGCTCACCAATCGCCGCCGCCGTTGCCTCCAACTGCTCCGGCGTGATCGTGAAGCCCCACGTCGTCGTAATGTAGTGCGCCGCCGACACCGCGTCCGCACCGATCACCGATGCCGGGCTGTTCATCGCGAAATAGATGCCCGGGTCGATGATCGAGGCCGCAACCAGCGCCATCACCGCCACGAACGATTCCATCAGCATGCCGCCGTAGCCGATGTAGCGCATATGGCGCTCATTGGCCAGCAGCTTCGGCGTCGTACCCGATGCGATCAGCGCATGGAAACCCGACACCGCGCCGCACGCAATCGTGATGAACAGGAACGGGAACATCCCGCCCTTCCACACCGGGCCATCACCGCTGGCCGCGAACTGCGTCAGCGCCGGCATCTTCAGCTCCGGCATCACGATCAGGATGCCGACCGCCAGCGCCAGGATCGTGCCGATCTTCAGGAACGTCGACAGGTAATCGCGCGGGGCCAGCAGCAGCCACACCGGCAACACCGAGGCCACGAAGCCGTAGCCGATCAGCATCCACGTGATCTGGATGCCCGTGAACGTAAACGCCGGCCCCCAGACCGGGTCTGCGGCGATCTTGCCGCCGTACCAGATCGCCAGCAGCAGCAGGATCAACCCGACTATCGAAATTTCGCCGATCTTGCCCGGGCGGATGTAGCGCATGTAGATGCCCATCATGATCGCGATCGGCATCGTCGCAATCACCGTGAACATGCCCCACGGACTTTCCGCCAGCGCCTTCACCACCACCATCGCCAGCACCGCCAGGATGATGATCATGATCAGGAACGCACCAAATAGCGCGATCGTGCCGGGCACCTGGCCCATTTCCTCGCGGACCAGGTCACCCAGCGAACGCCCGTTGCGGCGGCTGGAAATGAACAGCACCATGAAGTCCTGCACCGCGCCGGCCAGCACCACGCCGACCACCAGCCACAACAGGCCGGGCAGGTAACCCATCTGCGCGGCCAGCACCGGGCCCACCAGCGGGCCGGCACCGGCGATCGCGGCGAAGTGGTGCCCGAACAGCACGTGCTTGTTGGTCGGCACATAGTCCAGACCATCGTTGTTGAGCACCGCAGGCGTAGCCCGGGTGGGATCCAGCTGCATCACCTTGTCGGCAATGAACAGGCTGTAGAAGCGATAGGCAATGAGATAGATGGAGACTGCGGCGACCACGATCCACAGCGCGTTGATCTGTTCGCCCCGCCGCAACGCGACGGTGCCCAGACAGAATGCGCCGAGCAGCGCGAGCGCGGCCCAACCCAACTTGGAAAAACCTTTCATGAGATTGCGTCTCCCTGAAGAACACCGTAAGGGTCCGCCCTGGCAGTGACCGGGTCAATGCGCAGGCGGAAGCTTGCCGCTAGTACTTTGGTCGTACACGGGTACGAAACACCACGCTTGGAACAATCGGTTGCGGGCATGACGGTTGGCGCCTCCAGAGGCTGCGCCCATCTTGTACCCGGAATCCTTTCGCTGGAGTCAATATGAGCAGCCCAACCCCCGCGCGCGTGCAGCGCACCATTCGTGGCATGGCCACCTCCGACGGCGCGGGCGTGCGCCTGACCCGGGTGATCGGCGGCCCCTCGCTGCCCGACCTGGACCCATTCCTGCTGCTGGACGAATTCGGCACGGACCGCGCCGAGGACTATATCGCCGGGTTCCCCAGCCACCCGCACCGCGGGTTCGAGACCGTCACCTACATGCTCGACGGCCGCATGCGGCACAAGGACAACCACGGCAACGAAGGCCTGTTGACCCCGGGCAGCGTGCAGTGGATGACCGCCGGCCGTGGGCTGGTGCATTCGGAGATGCCCGAGCAGGAGTCGGGGCAGATGCGCGGCTTCCAGCTGTGGGTGAACCTGCCCGCGCGCGACAAGATGACCGACCCGAAGTACCAGGAATTCGCGCCGGAACGCATCCCGGTGGCACAGCCGGCGCCGGGCGTGCAGGTGAAAGTGATTGCCGGGCAGGTGGGCGACACCACGGGCCCGATCGTGCAGCCGGCGACCGATCCGCTGTACCTGGACATCCAGCTGGATGCCGGGGCGGCGTGGGACTACGCGCTGCCGGAAGGCCACAACGCGTTCGCGTACGTATTCGAAGGGGCGCTGGTGATCGGCGTGGGCGACGATGCGCGGCCGGTCGACAGGCAGGAGATGGCGGTGCTGGGCGGCGGCGAGCTGCTGCAACTGCGCGCCGGCGACGCCGGTGCACGGCTGATCCTTGTTGCGGGCCGCCCGCTGCGCGAGCCGGTCATGCGCCACGGCCCGTTCGTGATGAACACCAAGCAGGAACTGATGCAGGCCTTCGTCGACTTCCAGGAAGGCCGCTTCTGAAACCCGGCAACCCCGGCCGTTGGCCGGCCCACGGATCGCCTGGGCCGGCCGCGTCACCCCCGTCGCCCTGACGGGCACGATTCACCGCTCGGCGGCAACCGCTGACGGATTGAGGTTCATCCCCTGCGACATCGACTGCAGCGTTCTCAGCTCGCTGGCGTCGCCGGCATACAGCGAAATCTGTGCGTAGCGGTTCTTGTCCAGCTTCACCACGGTCACCCGGCGCGTGGCATACCCCGGCGGTTGCTGCCCGCCCAGGTCAGGTTGGTACCAATACAGCGGCTCGCCGGCGAAGGCGCCTTTTTCCTGGCGCAACGGGCGGGCGAGCGGAATTTCCGGGTCGCGGCCGGTGAGCATCATGGTCATCACTTCGCGGCCATCTGCGCCCGTCGCCTTGCAGAGCACATACGTGGCCGCAGACTGCTCCTGCCACTGCAGGCCGCTGGTTTCGGGCAGGGCTGGACATTTGGCTGCCGATTGGGCCGAGGCGATGCCGGCCGTCAGTGACAGCCCAAGGAATATCAAGGCGTGCAGGATCTTCATGCGTTCCCCCAAGTGTGCAAGTAGCCGTGCCGTCCCCTGCGGGCGCTTCCAGTGGCCAAGCATTCCCTGGCCGATGTGCTGCGCATGCCCCATGCGCGTACCGGAAGGACCCGTCAGGTGACGGTCTGGTGATTTCGACCTTAACGGAATGTGACCGGATCTTCAAATAACCGTTTTAAATGATCCTGAATGTGGTTAACGGCCCGGCTCCAGGGCGCCAATCCACTTGTAGGCGATGCCGCCAATCAGCCCGCCGAGCAGCGGGGCCACCCAGAACAGCCACAGTTGGCCAAAGGGCACCGCTGCCGGCGAAGACGGCCACGGCGGTGGAGCGGGCCGGATTCACGGAGGTGTTGGTGACCGGGATGCTGATCAGGTGGATCAGGGTCAGGGCCAGACCGATGGCGAGGGGAGCGAAGCCCGCCGGGGCACGGCCGTGGGTGGCGCCCATGATGACCACCAGGAACATGGCGGTGAGCACCACTTCGCACAGGAACGCGGCGGCCACGCTGTAGCCACCGGGGGACAGGGCGCCATAGCCGTTGCTGGCGAAGGCGCCGGCCTGGCTGGGATCGATATGGAAGCCGGGTCCGCCGGAGGCGATCTGCAGCAGGATGAAGCCGGCCAGTACGCCGCCGAGCACCTGGGCGACGATATAGGGCAGCAGGTCGCGGCCGGGGAAGCGGCCGCCGGCCCAGAGGCCGACGCTGACGGCGGGATTGAAGTGGGCGCCGGAGATGTGTCCGAACGCGTAGGCACCCGTCAGTACGGTCAGGCCGAAGGCGAGGGCGACGCCGAGGAAGCCGATGCCCAGCGGGTTGCCATCACCGCCGAACTTGGCGGCCAGGACGGCGCTGCCGCAGCCGCCCAGTACGAGCCAGAATGTGCCGAGGAATTCGGCGGCCAGACGCTTGCCCATGCTCATTGCGCATCTCCAGGAGTGACCGGGGGTGCACGACGGAGATGAGGAGCGGGTTCAGCGTTCCGGCAACGGAATGAACTCTTTGTCGTCGCCAGGAATGGTGCCGAAGCGTCCCGATTCCCAATCGTGCTTGGCCTGCTCGATGCGTTCCTTGGAGCTGGACACGAAGTTCCACCAGAGGTGGCGCGGTCCATCCAACGGTTCACCACCGAGCAGCATCGCCTTCAACGGCGTCTTGGCCCGCAACCGGCCACGGGCGCCGGCCTCGGGAATGATGAGGTGCTGGGCGGGGATGTCGACGCCGTCGAGCTGGGCCTGGCCCTCGAGGATGTAGAGGGCGCGCTCGACGTGGCCGGTGTCGAGGTCGAGCTCGGCATCGGCGTCGAGGTCGATGGCGACGTTGAGGGTGTCGGCGAAGACGTTGACCGGGGACTCTTCGCCATAGGCGCGGCCGGCGATGATGCGCACCCAGGCGCCGTTGCGGCGCTGCTGGGGCAGGGTGGCGGCGGCGTGGTGGTAGAAGGCGGGGTCGGCCTCTTCGAAGTTTTTCGGCAGGGCCACCCAGGTCTGCATGCCGTGGATGGGGTGGTCGTGTTCGCGCTCCACCGGCGGGGTACGCTCGGAATGGGCGATGCCGCGGCCGGCGGTCATCCAGTTGACGTCGCCGGGGCGGATGACCTGGTCGGAGCCGAGGGTGTCGCGGTGGCCGATGGCGCCGGACCACAGGAAGGTGACGGTGGCCAGGCCGATATGCGGGTGCGGGCGCACGTCGATGCCGGCGCCGGCGCCCATGACGGCGGGGCCCATCTGGTCGACGAAGACGAACGGGCCGACGCTGCGCGCCTGGATGCTGGGCACGGCGCGGCGTACTTCGAGGCCACCGATGTCATGGACGCGCGGGGCGATGATGGTCGTCATGCGGGCTTTCTCGCTGGCGGGGACAGGCGGAAAGGATGGCACGCGGCCAGGGGCGGTGCATGGCCCGTTCGGGTAACAGGTTGTTTCAAAACAACGCCACCTTTCGGTGGCGTTGTAGCGCCGGGCTCTGCCCGGCTGCTGTTGGCGCGATTTTTTCGGCGCCTTAAATCACCGGCTCGCGCAACACCGCGTCGTCCCAACCCGGGCGGGGGGCGAAGCGGTCGCCGTAACGCTGCTGCAGCGCCTTCAGGCGTTCGACCAGGGCGTCGGCGCCGGTGGCGCGGATGTACTGGATCGGGCCGCCGCGGAACGGGGCGAAGCCGGTGCCGAAGATGACGCCGGCATCGAGCAGGTCGGCGTCGGCCACGACGCCTTCGTGCAGGCAGGCGACGGCTTCGTTGAGCAGCGGCAGGATCAGGCGGTCTTCGAGGTCGGCCGGGGCCTGGTAGTTGGCGGGCACGTCCGGCTTCTGGGCGCGGCCGTTGTCCCACTTGTAGATGCCCTGGCCGTCCTTCTTGCCGCGCTTGCCTTGTTCGACGGTCTGCAGGGCGGCCGGGATCTGCAGGCCCAGGAACGGAGCCAGTTCCTTGCCGACGCCGGCGGCGACGTCCAGGCCGACGGTGTCGAGCAGTTCAATCGGGCCCATCGGCATGCCGAATTTGACGGCGGCCTTGTCGATGACCGGGCCCGGGATGCCTTCGGCATAGGCGGTGGCGGCTTCGAGCATGTACGGGAACAGCACGCGGTTGACCAGGAAGCCCGGGGTGCCGGCCACCGGCACGGGGAACTTGCCCAGGGCCTTGCAGAAGGCGGCCAGGCGGCGCTCGGTCTCGGGAGCCATGCCGTCGTGGTGGATGATTTCCACCAGCGGCATCTGCGCGACGGGGTTGAAGTAGTGCAGGCCGGCGAACTGCGCCGGGCGCTGGATGTGGTCGCGCAGTTCCACCAGCGGAATGGAGGAGGTGTTGGTGGTCAGCAGCGCGTCGGCCTTCATTTTCGGCTCCAGCGTCTGGTACAGGCCGCGCTTGGCCTCGGCGTCTTCGATGATGGCTTCGATGACGAGGTCGGCGACGGCCACGCCGTCACCGGCGAGGTCGGCCTTGAGGCGGGCGGCGACGGCGGGGCGCTTGCTGTCGTCGCGCACTTTCTTGGCGAACAGGGCCTGCGCGCGTTCCATGGCCGGGTCGATGAAGCGCTGCTCGCGGTCCTGCAGGGTGACCTCGAAGCCCTTGTAGGCCGACCACGCCGCGATGTCGCCCCCCATGACGCCGGCGCCGACGACGTGCACGTGGCGGATGCCGTGGTCCTTGCCGCCCAGTGCCTTGAGGCGTTCGGTCAGGAAGAAGATGCGGATCAGGTTGCGCGCGGTCGGGGTGCTGGCCAGCTTGACCACGGCGCGGCGCTCGGCGTCCAGGCGGGCCTGGATGCCGCTGCCGCCGGTGCGTGCCCAGGTGTTGATCAGGGCGTAGGGCGCCGGGTAGTGCTCCTTCCTGGCCTTGCGCGCGACCTGCTTGGCCATCTGCGCGGCGAGCAGTTTGCGCGCCAGCCAGGTGTTGGTGGCCCACGCAGTCAGCCGCTGCTTGAACGGGCGGGTGGTGCCGGACAGGCCGAGTGCGACAGCGGTATCGAGCAGCACGGCCGGTGCCACCACTTTGTCGACCAGGCCGATGTTGCGCGCGGCCGATGCCGACAGGTTGCGGCCGGTCAGCATCATGTCCATCGCCGCCGGTGCGCCGACCAGCTGCGGCAGGCGCGCGCTGCCGCCCCAGCCGGGGAAGATGCCCAGCTGCGTTTCAGGCAGGCCGATGCGGGTGGACGGATCGTTGGACGCCACGCGGTAACGGCAGGCCAGCGCCAGCTCGGTGCCGCCGCCCAGGCAGTGGCCGTGGATGGCGGCCACGGTGGGGCAGGGCAGCTCGGAGAGCTTCTGGTAGGTGGTCTGGCCGCGGCGGATGGCGTCATTGACGGTGCCGCGGCGGTCGAATTCCTGGAATTCCTTCAGGTCGGCACCGGCAATGAAGCCGGCCGGCTTGATCGACTGCACCACCACCGCCTTGGGCGGGTCCATGGCCAGGCGTTCGACCAGATCGCCCAGTTCCAGCAGCACGTCCTGCGACATCGCGTTGACGCTGCTGTCCTTGCGGTCGAGGCTGAGCACCACGACACCATCGTCACGGATCTCGGGGTGCCAATGTGAGAAGCGGAGCCCATCGAAGCCTGAGAGCATGGGACGTTCCATCCGGTTGTGTATGGAGAAGGGGGCTATGATCCAGAGGTTGTTTCCTCCCCGTCAAATCCTTATAGCTGGGGGAGTGGAGGACCCGGTTCACGGCCGTGATCTGAAACCTTAACGGAACGGTGGTTAAAAGCTGGTACGGCGTCTGGTGATCGGGCGCTGAACTTTTCCCGGGATTGGCAGTCTCATTGCCCGACGTCGGTTGGGCTGACAGGAGTGCGGCCCCCAATGGCCGAGGTTGAAACACCACAGGAGCTGGACCTTGAACTGGTCCGGCGAGTGCAGCGCGGCGAAAGCGCGGCGTTCGATGTCCTGGTGCGCAAGTACCAGCATCGGATCGTCGCCCTGATCGGGCGCTACATCGCCGACTGGAGTGAATGTCAGGACGTCGCCCAGGACACCTTCGTCCGCGCCTACCGCGCGATCGGCAGTTTCCGGGGAGATGCGCAGTTCTATACCTGGTTGCACCGGATCGCCGTGAATACTGCCAAGAACCACCTTGCCGCCCACAACCGCCGCCCACCCACCGATGACATCGACATCGGGGATGCGGAGCAGTTCGACAGCGGTACCCGCCTGCGCGACACCGACACGCCCGAGCGCGAGTTGATGCGCCAGGAGCTGGAGCAGACGGTGATGAAGGCGGTATCGGCGCTGCCGGAAGAGCTGCGGTCGGCCATCACCCTGCGTGAGGTGGAGGGCCTGAGCTACGAGGACATCGCGCAGAAGATGGGGTGCCCGATCGGTACCGTGCGGTCGCGGATCTTCCGCGCCCGCGAGGCGATCGACACCGAACTCCGGCCGCTGCTGGACATCGGCAGTGCCACCCGCGAGAAGGGTCGCGTATGAGTCACGATATGCCTACCAATGGATCCACCGGCCCTGCGCCGGACAAATTCGATGCCCACCATCGCCAGCAGCTGTCGGCGCTGATCGATGGTGAGCTGACGCTGGACGAGGCGCGCTTCATGCTGCGCCGGCTGGAGCACGATGAGGCCCTGTCGGGCTGCCACGAACGCTGGCAGCTGCTCGGCGATGTCCTGCGCGGCCAGGCCTGTGCGCCCGCGCCGACCGGCTTCGCCGCGCGCGTGCAGGCCGTCGTTGCCACCGAACCTGCGCCTGCGCAGGTCGCCACCGCACCGGTCCCGCGCGAGCGGCGCGGTGGCTGGCTGCGCTGGGGTGGCGGTGCCGCACTGGCGGCCTCGGTCGCCGCCGTGGCCTTGTTCATGGCACGCGAACAGCTGCCCGGTGAGGCGCCGGC
>NZ_JBOHXV010000108.1:0-14563 GCF_050737075.1 Stenotrophomonas sp. | reverse complement strand
GGCCAACGGCCGGCGCTACCGGTTGGGATTCAGCGGTTGCCGTTGGCCGAATGCGCGCCGGCAACCGGCTCGGGATCGCGTGCGTCCACCACGCCGTCGCCGTTGCTGTCGGCGCGGGTGAACATGCGCTTGCCGGACGCCTGGTACTCCGCGAACGTCATGCGCTTGTCCTTGTCGGTATCCAAGGCCGCGAAGCGCACGCGCGCCTGGCGTTCGGCGTCGGCGCGCACGCGGGTGCGCTGCTGGTCCAGGCGACCTTCGAATTCGGTGGTGTATTCGGCCAGCGACAGCGCGCCGTTGCCATCGGCGTCGGTCGCGGAGAACGTGGCGGCGCGCACCGCGTCGAACTCGGCGCGGTCGACCACGCCATCCTTGTTGGTGTCGTACAGCTCTAGCATGCCGTTGGCGGTATGCGAGGTCGGTATCTTCAGCGGGTCGCGCGAGGTGGCGGCCGCGCTCTCGCGGGTCGCGTCCTGCGATTTTTCGTAGCCCGCCCAGGTGCGTTCGCCGGCGGCATCGTACTCGGCGCGGCTGATCGCACCGTTCTTGTCGCGGTCGAGGGCCTTGAAGCGGGTGTCGGTCTGCCTGAGGTGGCCCGCCCGCGCAGTGGCCAGGCGCACGTCGAAGCGCTGCAGGTACTCGTCCACGTATTCCTGCTCGTCCACCGCACCATCGTGGTTGCGGTCGGTATCGGCGTAGCGCTGTTTGCGGAAGGCCTCGAACTGCGCCCAGCTGACGCTGTCGGTACCCTCGGCGGCGAACTGGCTGAGGAACGCGGCAGCGGTCGGCGAAACAGTGGCGGCCTTGTCGCCGGCCTGCGCGTGCGCAGCCGGGGCCAGCACCGCTGCCAGCAGGGCAGCGGTGAGCAACGTGGTCTTCATGGTATTCCCCCTGGAATGGACGCGATTACGGTTCGAGAACGCGGAAGGTGAGCGTGTAGTTGTTGCCGTACTGCGGCGCCGCCGCGCCGGCCGGTGCCGGGCCGCGATAGCGGATCAACGCGAGGTAGCTGCCGGCCTGGTCCAGCGCGAAGCGCGCCTTGCCGGCGGCATCGGTGGTGAGCGTGAGCGGGGCCGGCTGGGCGACGCCGTCGCCGAGCGCGCGGTGGATCTCGACCTTCTGGTTCGGCAGCGGCTTGCCGTCGTACTGCACCACGAAGTCGAAGTGTTCGCCGCGGTACAGGTCGTTGGGATGGGTCACCGGCACCAGCTCCAGGCCGGTGCCGTAGGGCGTGAGCGCGGTGGTGGTGGGCGCACCGGCGGTGAGGTACACCTCCGACCGCGACAGGCTCTGGTAGTGGCTGGTCAGCGTGGCGCCGGCCGGCAGCGGCGTGGCCGGGTCGCGACTGGAACCGGTCTTGCCGTTGAGTTCCCAGGTGCGGAACACCGCGCCGAGGCGGTTGCCGGTGCTGAAGCGGTAGGTGCCCTTCTGGCCCGGAAGGGTGGTTTCCACCACGGCGCGGGTCTTGAGCCGCTGCACGGTGTCGGGGGCATGCTGCCGGCCGTCCGGGTCGGTGACCAGGAACGCGCTGTTGTCGAACACGACTTCGGGGACGAAGAAGGTCTCGGCGAAACTGGCATCCAGGGTGACCGTGCTGTCGGGGCGGACCTCGAAGCTGGCGGGAGCGAGGTACGGCGTGTGGGCGACGGCGGGCAGTGCCAGCGCAGCCAGCAGGAGGGCGACAACGGGGCGCAGGGACATGGCGGATGCTCGCGACGCCGGCGGGATGGCCGGCGGGCGACATCGTATTCTTATCGCGAATGATTCGCAATACGGAAATTTCACATGGGGTGTGGTGGTTCGGTCTCCGGGTGGATTCCGTGGGACACGCATGGCGTGGCGCTACGCGGTGGCGCACCGCCCCACGGCCCCCATCGCCGGATGCATGCACCCGGTAGAGACACGCCATGCGTGTCCCACGGAAACCACGCACCGGGCGCGGATTACCCGCGCGGCTTGGTCGGGTTCAACAGGTTGCCGAAGAACACCGCGTTCAACAGCAGCCGCTCGGTACCGTGCCAATACTTGCGGTGCGCCGGATCATCGGCGAACAGCACCACGTTGCCCTGCCCCTGCGGCGACACCAGCAGCCAGGCGGCGCCGGCCACGCGGCTGCGGTTGGCCTCGGACAGGTAGCCGTTCACCCGCGGCGTCTCATCGATGCGCACCACGGTGGAAAATGCATTGCGGCTGGGCTTGAAGCTGATCCCGTTTTCCTTGTTCACCGCCAGCTGGGTACGCGGCAGGCCGAACCCCAGCGGATGGCTGGTATCCACATCGGCACTGAGGATGTTGCCGCTGACCCGCTCGATCGCGGCGATGTCGCGCTGGTCGCCGAACGCGCGGCGCGCGCCTTCGGGTTCCTTCTCTTCGGCACCCAGCACTTCATCGCTGAGCTTCTGCTCGATCGCCCACTTGGCCGCGCTGCCGTACGTCACCAGCGAACCGCCCGCGTTGATCCAGCGCTTGAGCGCGGCCACCGCAGTGGCATCCACGCCGGTGTAGGTGCCGCCGGACAACACGATGGTCGTGTAGCGGTCCAGGTTGACCTTGCCCAGCTGCGCCGGGTCCAGCTTGCTGGCCGGCAGCTGCACCTGCTGGTCGAGCAGGAACCATGCCGAGCCGATCTCGGTGGCGCTCACGCCCTCGCCCATCACCAGTGCCACCGCCGGCTTGCGCAGCGACTTGACGCTGTCACTGCCCAGGTCGATGCCGCTGCGGCTCTGGCCGCTGGCCAGCGCGTGCACCTGCACCCCGCTGCTGCGCGCCGCTTCGTCGACCGCAGCCAGCAGCGCCTCGCCCGACAGCGTCTGCCCGGCGACCGGAATCACCACGCTGCCGCGCGCGAACGCCTGCTCACCGGACGCAGTAGCCGCAGTGAATGGCTGGAACGCGGCGCGCGCGAGCACACCCTTGGCCTGCAGCGCGTACAGTGCGCGGCTGGCGTTGTAGTCGCGCCAGTCGAACACGTAGGCGTAACCGGCCTGGCCACCACTCACCCCGCCACGCGCGGCCGGCAAGGCGGTGATGCGCTCGCCGCCCGCGACGCGGCTGCGGCTGCCGGCGAACGCGACACCGTAGGCCGGGGCGATCGCATAGGAGGTGCTGCCGTAGAACACGTCGCCCTTGATCGGCGGCGTGTCGGCGAAGATCGAATGCACCAGCCGGAACTGCGGCTGTTCGGTGGGCACCACGTAGGCACTGCCCGGCTCGAAGCGCTGGCCGTCCACCGTCACCGCCGTGCTCAGCGCCTGCACGGTGATCTGGTGCTGCAGCAGCAGGTCGAGCAGGCGCCGGGTCAGGCCGGGGTCCTTGGCATCGCCGAACACGAACGCCTTCACCGGCTGCTGGCCGGCCTGCTTCAGCGCGGACTGGAAGAATTCCTTCTGCAGCTTCAGCAGTCCATCGCGCTCGGTGACCGCACCGCGCACGGTGCCCAACCCGGTCGCCACCTGGTTGCGGATGGTGAACGGGAAGGTCAGCAGGCCGTTGACCGATTCCTGCACGCGTCCGCGCGAACTGGCCTGCTCGACGGTGACGCCGACCGCGCCATGAAAGTCCGGATAGGTCGAGCCGTACACGGGCGAGAAGTTGTCGAAGTTCTCGCCGGTGTAGTACAGCGAGCCCAACGCATCCAGCGCCTGCGCGTGGTACTTGGCCAGGGTCTTGTTGAACTCGTACGACGACGCCGGCAACAGCGGGCTGTGCATGCTCGCCGGAGACGGTTCGAAGTAGTAGGTGCTGTCCTTGCCCATCTCGTGGAAGTCGATCTGAACGTTGGGATACCACTGGTGGAAGTAGGCGATCTTCGGCCGGGTGTCCTGCTGGGTGAGTGCCAGCCAGTCGCGGTTGAGGTCGGTGAAGTAATGGTTGGTGCGCCCCTGCGGGAACGGCTCCACGTGCTCCTTGTCGGCCGGGTCGGCCGACGCCGGTGACGACGCATACGCGTTGTGCCAGCTGGCCGCGCGGTCGCGGCCGTCCGGGTTCTGCGCCGGATCGAACAGCACCACCGCCTGCTGCAGCCACTTCGCCGTGTCGGCACTGCGGTTGGCCACCAGGTAGAAGGCGGTGAGCAGCGCGGCTTCGCCACTGGAGGTCTCGTTGCCGTGCACGCTGTAGCCCAGCCACACCACCACCGGGCTGTTGCCGGCGGCCGACAGTGGCTGCGCCGGATCGGCCAGGGTGACGTGCTGGCGGCGCAGGGTTTCCAGCTGCTGCTGGTTCTGCGCCGAGGTGACGGTGGCAATCAACAGCGGCCGGCCTTCGTAGCTGCTGCCGATCTGTTCGACCTTGATCTTGTCCGAGTGTTTGGCCAGTTCGTTGAAGTAGGCCACCAGCTGGTCGTGCCGGGTGTAGCGGCTGCCGATCTCGTACCCCAGGAACTGCTGCGGGGTGGGAATGGCCGGATCGAAATCACCGCCCTGCGGGAAGAAATAGGCGCTCTGGGCGAACGCCGGCGCGGCCAACAGCCACAGCGAACCCACCAGCCAGGTGATGGGACGCGACAAACCATGGAACAAGGACACAGCAAACCCCTCTTAGAAGCGGTAATCGAAGCCGACGGTGAAGTAGCGGCCGCGCAGGTCGTACTGGCTGAAGTCGTACGGCGCGCGGATGCCGGGGAACGAGGCGTCGTACGGCGGCTCCTCGTCGGCCAGGTTCTGGATCTTCGCGTACAGGGTCAGCTTCTCCAGCCCGGTGTAGGCCAGGTACAGATCGAACTGGCTGTAGGAATCCACCCGATCCTGCACCGCCGTGGCCGCCGCACTGGCCTTCTGGTCGTAGCCGCTGGTGTAGTACCAGGTCAGCGCGGTGCGGAAGTCGGCATAGGACCAGTCCAGCGTGGTGGTCGCCTTGTTCTTGGGCAGGGTGGCGCCGAGGTTGCTGCCGGCGTAGTCCACCAGCGGGCCACCGACCACGGTGGGGCGGCTGTAGTCGCGCACGTGGGTGAACGCGGTGGACAGCGCGAAGTCGCCTGCACGTTCGGTCGGGAAGCGCTGGCGCAGCTCCACGTCGAAGCCGGAGGTCTTGAGCTCGCTCAGGTTCTGGTAGCGGTTGAACACCGCCAGCAGCTTGCCGCGCTCATCGCGGGTGACCGCGCCCGGCACATCGTTGGTGACCAGGGTCTGGGTGTTGTTGGTGCCGACCAGGTTCTCCAGTTCGATGCGGTAGTAGTCCACGCTCAGGCTGGTGTTGGACCACGGCGACAGGACCACGCCCAGGTTGTAGCTCTTGGTGCGCTCCGGCTTCAGATCGCTGTTGCCGACGGTGAAGAAGGTCGGGTTCTGGCGCGAGCCGGGCACGTCCGGGTCACGCGGGTCGATCACGCTGCCGTAGGCGATGCTGGTGCTGTTGGAGTTCTCCGACAGCGATGGCGCGCGGAATCCCTTCGATGCCGCGGCGCGCACCAGCAGGATGTCGAACGGCTGCCAGCGCAGGCTGAGCTTGGGCGAGAACGCATCCCCGAAATCGCTGTAATGGTCGGCGCGCGCGGCGGCCTGCAGTTCCAGGCGCTCGGCCAGCGGCACGTTCACTTCGGCGTAGGCGGCGGTGACTTTGCGCTCGCCATGCACTTCGGCGATGGCCGGGCGGATCTGCAGGCCGGCATCGATCTGCCACGGGTTTTCCGAATCCAGCTTTTCGCGGCGCCATTCAAGGCCGGCGGCGAAGCCGATCGGACCGGCCCAGGTGCTGCCCAGCCCGCCGGAGATCTTGGCGTCCACGCCCTGCAGCACGGACTCGGCCGGGCGCAGCGTGCTCAGGTTGATGCCATCGATCACCGACTGCGGGGTGGCCGAGGGGTTGAGCAGGTTGTAGCTGCCGGTAGCCAGCGCATCGGCCAGGGTCCAGCGGTTGGCGAAGCCGCCGGAGACGGTTTCGCGCTCGCTGCTGCGTGCGCCGAACGCACCCACTTCCCAATCCCAGTCCTGCAGGCTGCCGCGCAGGCCGAACACGCCGCGGTACGCGGTGGAGCGGTTGGTCTTGATGGTCGGGCCGAGGTTGAAGAAGGTGTACTCGATCGGGATCGCGCGGCCGTACGGGTTGAACGGGCTGCTCGCCGGCAGGTTGGACGACACCGGCTCGGCCAGGCCGGTATCGGCGTTGAGCGCGAAGCGGCCGCTCTCCAGGGTGAAGAACGGGCTGCTGCCGAACCACGACACGCCCTTGATCTCGCTGTAGATCACTTCGCCGAAGGCTTCCACGTTGTCTTTCACCTTGAAGGTGCCGTTGACGTAGGCCTGGTAGCGCTTGGTGGACGGAATCAGTGTGGTGTACGGCGCGAGGTTGTAGCCGCAGGTGTTGCCCGGCAGGCCGTCGATCGGCGCGCTGGCCACCAGCGTGGTGTTTTCCGGGCACTGGCCGTTGGCGTCCAGCATCGGCACCGAGGTGCCGTTGACCAGGAAGCGCGCGCCCTTGGCTGACCAGCCGTTCCAGCGGCCACCGGGCTGGTCGGTGTAGATGCCGGACTTGGTGAGGTCGCGCTGGTCCTGGTCCAGGCGCTCGCGGTTGTAGCCTTCCAGGCTGACCAGGATGTTGTAACCGTCGGTGTCGAGATCACCGATGCCGCCGATGAACTTCAGGTTCTGTTCGTCCAGCCCGCCCTGGTCGGAGGTGCCGGCACTGGCGCCGAGATCGGCGCCCTGGAAGTTCTGGCGGGTGATGATGTTGACCACGCCGGCCACGGCATCGGAACCGTACACGGCGGACGCACCGTCCTTCAGCACTTCGATGCGCTCGACGGCGACCATCGGCAGGGCGTTGAGGTTGACGAAGGTGTCGGACAGGCCACCGGCCGGGAAGCCATAGTTGGCCAGGCGGCGGCCGTTGAGCAGCACCAGCGTGTTCTTCTGCGACAGGCCGCGCAGGCCGATGCCGGCCGAACCGGAGGCCCAGCCGTTGTTGGTGGTCTCGTTGTTGGCGTTGCCGGTGTTGGCCGAGATCGAGCGCAGCAGGTCGGCGACGGTGGCCTTGCCGGTCGCTTCGATCTCCTGCCGGCCGATCACCTGCACGGGGTTGGCGGTCTCGGTGTCGGTGCGCTTGATGTTGGAACCGGTGACGCGCACGGCAGCCAGGGTGGTGCTGTCGCGGTTGGCGGAGGCGTCGGGGCTGGCATCGGGGCCGGCGGCGGTGTCGAGGGCAAACGCGGACAAAGGCGTAGCCAGAGCGGCGGAAAGGGCCGCCACAAGAAGGGTGTGCTTGGGCATGAACTCAGTGGGGGTGGTGGACGACAAGTTCCGCAGTAGTCCATGCCGGGCCCTTAACGAGCCAATAACATCGCTTCATGCGGATATAACGAAAAGTAACATCTCTTCATCCGGATGGATATGTTTTCGTTGGATGGCCGTACAATGCGCCCATGGAAATCTTCAAAGTCTTTACCCTCGAAGCGGCCCACCACCTGCCCAACGTGCCGGCGGGCCACAAGTGCGCGCGCCTGCATGGCCACTCGTTCCGGGTGGAGCTGAAGGTGGAAGGCGAGCCGGGCGAACACACCGGCTGGATCATGGATTTCGGCGACGTCAAAGCGGCGTTCCAGCCGATCTATGACCGCCTGGACCACCACTATCTCAACGACATCCCCGGCCTGGAAAATCCGACCAGCGAGCGCCTGGCGATCTGGATCTGGAACGAGCTCAAGCCTGCGCTGCCGGCGCTGAGCGAGGTGACGGTGCACGAGACCTGCACCTCCGGCTGCCGTTACCGAGGACCGTAAGTCGTTGATTTACAACGGACATACCTGAATCCGGACCATTTCGGCAAAAATTTGTTGCAATGCACCACATTCGGCGTATGCTGCATCGCATCAAGTGAATTTGCGTGGGTCCCTCCCCCCACGCAATCCAGGACCCGACAGAACCCTCCCTCTGTCGGGTCTTTTTTTTGGGCCAGCTACCGCGCCAGCGGGCGCACGATCTGGACCAGGCTCAGCAGCGTCTTGCCCGGTTCTTCCCACGGCACCATGTGCGCCGAGTGCTCGAACCACACGCCCTGCTTGAAGGGTGCGTCCACGTTGTTCAACCAGCGCTCGGTCGGTGCGGTGGGGGTGGTGTAGTCGTGCCGGCCCATGAACATCACCACCGGGATCGGGAAACGGGTGATGGAAGTGAAGTCCACTTTCAGCATCTGCGGCAGCAACGGCCCCAGCGACAGCACGCTGCCCTTGTCGATGTTGCAGCGGTCGGCGTCCGTGTACTCCGGTGAGAGTTTGGCCGCGCCGAAGTAGTACGCCGAGTCATCCCGGTACGCGGTCAGCCCGCCGTAATACTGTGGCCACGTGCGCGCGGTGATGATCCGCTCGCGGGTAATCGGCGTGTTGCCCGGGTACGGCGCGATGGCCTCCAGCTCGGCGATGGCCTTGGTGTTGCCGTGCGCCTTGGCCTGCGCCAGCCCGTACTCGAAACTGATCTTCTCGTTCTCCACCTGGTTGATGATCTGCCCGATGCCCACGTAGGCATGGAACAGATCCGGGCGCTTCAGCGCCGCCTGCATCGCCACGATGGTGCCCCAGCTGTGTGCCATCAGGATCACCTTGCGCTGGCCCAGGTGGGTGCGCAGGTGCTCGGCCACCTCGATGGCATCGTCCACGTAGCGCTCGATGGTCAGCGTCGGCGCGATCGTCTCTGGCGGCGCCTCCGCGTAGGTCTTGCCCGCACCGCGCTGGTCCCAGTCCACCACCGTGAAGTATTCCTCCAGCGGCCGCTGGAACTGCCACAGGCTCGGCGTCACCGGGCTGGCCGGGCCCCCGTGCACGAACAGGATCACCGGGTTGGCGCGGTCCTCGCCACGGATGGTCAGCCACTGCGGCACGCCGCCGATCGGCGTTGCGTACTGCTCCTGGATGCCATTGGGTGTGCTGATCCGTTGCAGGTCGCGCACCACCGCGCGCGCCGGTTCCAGTGCCGCGGTGTCCGGGCAGACCTCCGCCGCCGCGGCGCTCCACGTCATGCCCAGTGCAAGCAGCAGCGACATCACGCCGCGCAGGCGGCCATGCGAACCCGGTGCGATTGCCATGCGCTCACTCCTCGCTGGTGTCTGGTGCATTGCAGCCGCTTCGAACCCGCCGCCCCAGTGCCGGTTGTCGCCGTGACGTTGGGCAGGGGACCGTCAGATAGCCCGCGCCGCCGGCAGCGAGAACACGAACAACGCACCCTCGCGGCTGTCCATCAACTGGATCTCACGTTGGTGCAGCTGCAGGATGCGGTGCACGATCAGCAGCCCCAGCCCGCCGCTGTCCGGCCGCTGGCTGCCGAACGCCGGCGGCGTGTGGAACAGGTCGTCTCGCCGCGCTACCGGAATGCCCGGCCCGGTATCGGCCACGCTGACCTGCACCTCGCCCTGCGCCGCCTGCAGCGTCACCGTGATGCGGCCGCCTTCGGGCGTGTGCCGGATCGCGTTGTCCAGCAGGTTGGTGAGCACCCGCTCGATCAGCGCCAGGTCGGCGTCCACCACCGGCAGCCCGGGCGGAATCTGCGCCGCCAGCGTCTGCCGGCGCGCCTGCGCGGCCAGCTCGAATTTCTGGAAGACATCCTGCACCAGGTCCGGCAGCGAGAACACCTGCCGGTCCAGCACCACCCCGCCGTGCTCCAGCCGCGCCAGCTCGAACAACGCCTGCGCCAGGCGGCCCACCTTGTGGCTCTGCGACAGCGCGATGGCCAGGTAACGCTGGCGCTCTTCGGCGCTCAGCGTGGCATCTTTCAGCGCCAGCGTTTCCAGGTAGCCATGCAGCGACGACAGCGGCGTGCGCAAGTCGTGCGAGATGTTCGCCACCAGTTCGCGGCGCTGCAGGTCCTGCTGGCGCAGCTGCTGCCACTGCTCGCCCAGGCGCTGGCCCATGTGCCCGAAGCTGTGCTGCAGGATCGCCAGCTCGTCGCGCTCGCCTTCGCGCAGCGGCGTGGGCGGCACCGCCTGTGTCGGCGCGGCCGCATCCACATCGAACGACTGCACCCGCCGGGTGAGCTGGCGCAGCGGCCGGGTGACCCAGCGGAACGCGACCGCGCCGGCCAGCAACCCGATGATCGCCACGATCGCCAGCGACCACAGCGTGGTGCGCAGCGTGGCATTGGCGGCGATGTTGGCCGCCAGCGCCTCGCGCTGCTCGCCCACCAGCACCACGTAGATGTAGCCGGCCTGGCGCCCCTGCACGAACAGCGGCGCGGCGTTGAATACCTTGCGCCCGTTGCTGCTGCGCGGGTCGTCGCCCAGGATCGGCAGCGGCTCGTCGCGCAGCAGCGCCTGCACCGGCGCCAGGTCCACGCGGTCGCGCTTGAGGTGGCCGGTCGGTGCGTCGTGGCCGAGGATGCGGCCCTGGTCATCCAGCAGGTACACCTCCACGCTGGGATTGACCGCCATCAGCTTGCCGAACAGCGCACGCACTTCGCCGTTGCGCATGCCACCGCCATCCATCAATTCGCCGCTACGCGCGATGTGCTCGGCCAGCCCGCGCGACAACCGCTGCACGGTCTCCTGCTCGTGCACCGTGGTGCTGCGCATCTGGATCCACATCAACGCCCCGCAGCACACCAGCAGCAGCGCGAAGAAGGCCACCGACAACCGCTGCGACAGCGTCAGCCGGATCATGCCGGCACGCCTTCGCTGCCATCGACCAGCTTGTAGCCGCGGCCCCACACCGTCTGGATGCGCTGCGGCGAGGCCGGGTCGCGTTCGATCTTGTTGCGCAGCCGGTTGATGTGGGTGTTGACCGTATGTTCGTAGCCGTCGTGCTGGTAGCCCCACACCTGGTTGAGCAGGTCCATGCGCGAGTACACCTGGCCGGGATGCCGCGCGAAGAAGTACAGCAGGTCGAATTCGCGCGGGGTCAGTTCCAGCGCGCGCCCTTCCACCTGTGCGGTGCGTGCCACCGGGTCGATGCGCAGCCCGGCCACGGCCAGTTCGCCGGCATCGATGCGTGCGTTCTGCGCCATCGCTTCCACGCGGCGCAGCAGCGCCTTCACCCGTGCCACCAGCTCCAGCATCGAGAAAGGCTTGGCGAGGTAATCGTCCGCGCCCAGTTCGAGGCCCAGGATGCGGTGCACCTCGCTGGCCCGGGCGCTGGTGATGATGATCGGGGTGTAGCGCGCCATACCGCGTGCGCGCCGGCAGATTTCCAGGCCGTCCACGCCGGGCAGCATCAGGTCGAGCACCAGTGCGCTCCACGGCTGTGCTTCCAGCAGGGCCAGGCCCTCGTCGCCGGTGGCCGCGTGGGTGACCTCATAGCCTTCGTCGCGCAGGTGCATGCGCAGCAGGTTGGCGATGTGGACATCGTCTTCGACGATCAGGACGCGCTTGGCACTGCTCATTGGCACGGTGACGGGCAGCAGGAAAGTGATCGCATTGTGGCCAGATCCGGACCTGAATGTGTCACGGAAAATTTAACCCTGCGTGAGGATTCGTTGACCGGCCCGGGCGCAGCATGGCCCCATCGTATCCAGACCGGGAGATCGCCATGCGTTGTACCCGTCGCAGACTGCTCGGCATGGGCGCCATCGGCGCCGCTGCCGGCCTGTTCGGCCTGACTGCCTGCAGCGGCCCGGCGCCCGCCGCGCCGGCACCCACGCGCCGCTTCGAGGTGATGCGCACCGACGCGCAATGGCGCGAACAGCTCAGCCCGACGCAGTACGCTGTGCTGCGCCAGCAGAGCACCGAACGCCCCTTCAGCAGCCCGCTCAACAAGGAGCACCGGCGCGGCACCTTCACCTGCGCCGGCTGTGCGCTGCCGCTGTTCTCTTCCTCCACCAAGTTCGACAGCGGCACCGGCTGGCCGAGCTTCTGGGCACCGCTGCATGACGCCGTCGCC
The DNA here is from genome assembly GCF_050737075.1 of Stenotrophomonas sp. Taxonomy (GTDB): domain Bacteria; phylum Pseudomonadota; class Gammaproteobacteria; order Xanthomonadales; family Xanthomonadaceae; genus Stenotrophomonas. The sequence goes on along the minus strand of NZ_JBOHXV010000108.1, from coordinate 2,769 downwards.
GAGGACCGCGACACCACGCTGGGCATGCTGCGCGTGGAAGCGCACTGCCGGCGCTGCGGCGGCCACCTCGGCCACGTGTTCGACGACGGCCCGCGCCCGACCGGACTGCGCTACTGCATGAACGGCGTGGCGATGCAGTTCACGCCGGCATGAAACGCCACACCACCGTAGCGCCGGGCTCTGCCCGGCGGGCTTTCCGCACCCTCCATCTTCATTGAAAGGATTTCTCCATGTTCCTGCTTGTGTTGGCCTACCTGGGCGGCGTTCTGACCATCCTCAGCCCCTGCATCCTGCCGGTGCTGCCGTTCGTGTTCGCCCGCTCCGACCGTCCGTTCCTGCGTAGCGGCCTGCCGCTGTTGATCGGCATGGCGCTGATGTTCGCGGTCGTCGCCAGCCTGGCGGCGGTGGGCAGCCAGTGGGTGGCGCAGGCCAACCAGATCGGGCGTTGGATCGCGCTGGTGGTGATGGCCCTGTTCGCGCTGGCGCTGCTCTGGCCGGCCCTGGCCAACCGCCTGCTGTCGCCGTTCCAGCGGCTGGGCGCACGCCTGAGCGCGTCGGCCGATGCGGCCACCGACGCCGGCCGCGGTGGCGTGGGCACCTCGCTGCTGATCGGCGTGGCCACCGGCCTGCTATGGGCGCCGTGCGCCGGCCCGATTCTTGGCCTGATTCTCACCGGCGCCGCGCTGCAGGGCGCCAGCGTGGGCACCAGCGGGCTGCTGCTGGCCTACGCGCTGGGCGCGGCGACATCGCTGGCGCTGGCGATCTGGATCGGCGGGCGGGTGTTCAACGCGCTCAAGCAGCGCCTGGGCACGGGCGAGTGGATCCGTCGCGCACTGGGCGTCGCCGCGCTGCTGGCGGTGGTGGCCATTGCCATGGGCTGGGACACCGGCGTGCTGACCCGGTTGTCGTCGATGAGCACCTCGCGGCTGGAGCAGGGCCTGCTGGATGCCCTGCCCGGCCAGGAGCCCGCCGCCGGCAGCGCCATGATGATGGCGGCCAACGCCCCGGCGGGCGCGCCCTTGCCGGTGGAAGGCACGCTGCCCTCGCTGGCCGGCGCCACCGATTGGCTCAACAGCCCGCCGCTGACCGCCGAAGGGCTGCGTGGCAAGGTGGTGCTGGTCGATTTCTGGACCTACTCCTGCATCAACTGCCTGCGCGCGTTGCCGTATGTGCGTGAGTGGCAGCAGCGTTATGGCGACCACGGCCTGGTGGTGATCGGCGTGCACGCGCCGGAATTCGCCTTCGAACGCAACCTGGGCAACGTGCAGCGCGCGGTGAAGGATCTGAAGATCACCTACCCGGTGGCCATCGACAACGACTTCGCGATCTGGCGCGGCTTCAACAACCGCTACTGGCCCGCGCATTACTTCATCGACGCCGAGGGGCGCATCCGCGCCCATCACTTCGGCGAAGGCAACTACGCGCAGTCCGAGCAGATCATCCGCCAGCTGCTGCGCGAAGCCGGCCATGCGTTGCCGGACGAACCGGCCCAGGCGATGGCGATGCAGGCCGGCGCCCCGCGCGACGGGGTGGAGCTGCAGGCCGACATGCGCAACCTCAAGTCGCCGGAGACCTACCTCGGCCACGCACGGGCGGAGAACTTCGCCTCGCCGGGCGGGCAGCGCAACGACCAGCCGGCCGACTACACCGTGCCGACCACGCTGACGTTGAACCAGTGGGCGCTGGGCGGGCGCTGGACGGTGGGCAACGAAGACGCGCAGCTGCAGCAGGCCGGCGGGCGCATCGCCTACCGCTTCCATGCCCGCGACCTGCACCTGGTGCTGGCGCCGGGTGCGGACGGCAAGCCCGTCCGCTTCCGCGTGCGCATTGACGGCCAGGCACCGGGTGCGGCGGCGGGCGGCGACGTGGCGCCCGACGGTAGCGGCACGGTGGACGAGCACCGCCTGTACCAGTTGATCCGCCAGTCCGGCGAGGTCGGCGAACGCACCTTCGAGATCGAATTCCTCGACCCGGGCGTGCACGCCTACGCCTTCACCTTCGGTTGAACCAGGAGACGCAGATGCGAGTTTCACTCGACAAACTGGTGGCCGGCGGCATTGCCGCCGCGATCGCCGCCCTCATCGTCGGCGGGGTGTTCAGCCTGGAGGGGCCCGCACACGCGTCCGCTGCCGAAGCGGTGGTCGCGGTGCCGGCGCCCACCGGCGCCGCCAACCCGGCGCTTCCCGGCAAGCGCGCGCAGGTGGTGTTCGCCGGCGGCTGCTTCTGGGGCGTGCAGGGCGTGTTCCAGCACCTCAAGGGCGTGGACAACGCGGTTTCCGGCTACATCGGCGGGCAGCCAACCGACGCCACCTATTCGCGCGTGAGCGGCGGTGGCACCGGCCATGCCGAGGCCGTGCAGGTCACCTACGATCCCAGCCAGGTGAGTTACGGCCAGCTGATGCAGGTGTTCTTCTCGGTGGCGCACGACCCGACCCAGCTCAACCGCCAGGGACCGGATCGCGGCACCCAGTATCGTTCGGCGGTGTATGCCGACGACGCCGTGCAGCGCGATGCCACCCGCGCCTACATCGCGCAGCTGCAGAAGGCGCGCGTGTACGCCGCGCCGGTGGTGACCACGGTGGACGGTGGCAAGCCGTTCGTGGCGGCGGAGGGTTATCACCAGAACTACCTGACCCTGCACCCCGAATCGCTGTACATCCGCATCAACGACCAGCCGAAGGTAGCGGCGCTGCAGCGGATGTACCCGCAGCTGTACCGCGAGAAGCCGCGGTTGGTGTCGACGTTGTCCGCGCGATGACAGCGGAAGCG
>NZ_JBOHXV010000107.1:0-14605 GCF_050737075.1 Stenotrophomonas sp. | reverse complement strand
GCTCACACCCCCGCAAACCCACCCCCGCCGACCCTTCGACGCGTTACAGGTGAGTCACCAAAGAGCGGTGTAGGGACACGCCATGCGTGTCCGCCTTCCGTTCCGGCACCACTGATACGTGATTACGCCTCGACCGCTTCTGCCGTCGGGTAATCGGTGAAACCCGCTTCGGCTCCGCCGAAGAAGGTGGCCTTGTCCGGCGCGTTCAACTCCAGGCCCTGCTGCAGGCGGGCCGGCAGGTCGGGGTTGGCGATGAAGGGGCGGCCGAAACCGATCAGGTCTGCCCAGCCCTTGGACAGCGCTTCCTCGGCGCGCTCGACGGTGTACTTGCCGGCGTAGATCAAGGTGCCGCGATAGATGATGCGCAGCGCTTCTTTGAACGCCACCGGCATGACGGGGGCATCGTCCCAGTCGGCTTCGGCGATGTGCAGGTAGCCCACGCCGATGCTGTCGAGGAGGTGCGCGGCCGCAAGATAGGTCGCCTGCGGGGTGTCGTCGACAGCGCCCTGCAGGGTGGTCAGCGGAGCCAGGCGCACGCCGACGCGGTCGGCGCCGACTTCGGCGGCGACGGCCTCAGCCACTTCACGCAGGAAGCGCAGCCGGTTCTGCAGGGAGCCGCCGTAGGCGTCGGTGCGCTGGTTGGCCTGCGAGTCGATGAACTGGTTGATGAGGTAACCGTTGGCGCCGTGCAGTTCGACACCATCGAAACCGGCGTCGATGGCACGGCGGGCGGCGTTGGCGTAGTCACGCACGATCTGCGGGATTTCGGCGATGTCCAGGGCGCGCGGCATGGAGTGCTGGACCATCTCCCCTACCCCGCCCTGCGGGCCGGTGCCGGCCACGTCGACGAACACCTTTACGCCGTCGGCCTGCAGGGCCGAGGAGGAGACCGGTGCTGCGCCATCGGGTTGCAGGTCGACGTGCGAGACCCGGCCGACGTGCCAGAGCTGGGCGAAGATGCGGCCGCCGGCGGCGTGCACGGCATCGGTGACGCTGCGCCAGCCGGCGACCTGGGCGTCGTCGTGGATGCCCGGGGTCCAGGCGTAGCCCTGGCCCTGCGGGCTGATCTGGGTGCCTTCACTGACGATGAGGCCGGCGCTCGCGCGCTGGGCGTAGTAGTCGGCCATGAGCGGGGTGGCGACGTTGCCGGCCGCGGCGCGCGAGCGGGTCATCGGCGGCATGACGATGCGGTTGGGCAGGGTCAGCGCGCCGAGGCGGTAGGGGGTGAAGAGCATGGGGGAATCCTTGCTGGAAGTCTGGGGCAAGGATGGGGATCGGGTGGCCGTTCAAACAGGCCTGTGGGAGCAAAACAGTTGTTCCGTGGGTGCAATGATGGGGGTGCAAGCCCCGGATGGACCGCGTGCAGCCACGCAGGGCGTGGCTCTACCCTTCCTGGCCGGCGAGCATGTTGTAGGCGGCTCGCACGGTTTCGTAGCCGTACTGGCGCTCCAGCCGGCGTACGATGAAGTGGCCGCGCGCCATGTCCTGGTAGTAGTTGGTGAACATGGTGTTGAGGGTGGCGCCGGCGACCGCGCCGATGATCGGCACCGCCTGCGCGGCGAATTTCTCGGTCACGACCACGCCGAAGCGCGCGGCTACCTTCTCCACGATCTTGGCCAGCCACTTGCCGGCCTCTTTCGGGGTCAGGCCGATCATCACCCCGCCGCCGCCGACCGCCGCGCCGGCCAGTTCCGCCGACAGGTGCCGCATCACTTCGGCGGTGAAGCCACGGGTGATGTAGTAGCCCGTCTCGCTGGCATCGTCCTCACCCGAGTTTCCGCCCAGGGCGAATACTTCCAGGCAGGCATGGCGGGTGGCCATCTCGCGCAGGTCGAAGCCCTCGCTGCGTGCCACGTCGGCCACCGAGCGCATCATGATGGTGGTCGATACCGGCAGTTCCAGGAACAGCGCGGTGAAGCCGAAGGCGCCGCCGACCGCACCGGTGGTGGCCGCTGCCAGCTTATGCCAGCGCGTGGACGCGGCCTTCCCGGGCGTGTTGTCCATGCTCCACAGCGCGGCCTGCGCCGACTTGAACAGCGCGCCCTCGACCGCCCCGTGGATCCGCCGCGATACCGACTGCGGCAGCTTCTTCACGGCGAACTCCAGCGGCGAACCGATGAGGTTGGCCATCCGCGCGGTCATCGTGGGCGATTCAAGCAGGCTCACGGCTCGCTGAAGGTCGGCCCAGTCCTGCGAGGTGGGCAGGATCTGCGATTCCAGCGGCGGCGGCACGATACGGACGATATGGCTCATGCCCGGATCATAACCGCCTCGTGTTGAACAGGTCGTTGTGTCGTTGCCGACTCGGGCCGGCCAACGGCCGGCGCTACCGTCAGGCGACGGGCAGGCCCGCCAACTGGCCCATGAACTGCCGGTAGTGGCGCAGCTCGGCAATCGAGTCGTGCACGTCGCTCAGCGCGGTGTGGCTGGCGGTCTTGCCGACCCCGGCCGCGACCGACGGCGCCCAGCGCTTGGCCAGTTCCTTCACGGTGGAGACGTCCAGGTTGCGGTAGTGGAAGTACTTCTCCAGCCGCGGCATTTCACGGTGCAGGAAGCGTCGGTCCTGGCAGATCGAGTTGCCGCACATCGGCGAGGCGCCCGCCTTGATCCACTGCGCCAGGAAGTTCACGGTGGCGGCCTCGGCCTGGCCGAGGGTGACCTGGCTGTCGACCACGCGCTGCCACAGGCCCGAACGGCGATGCTGGTTGCGGTTCCACTCGTCCATGGCCTCCAGGCGCTCCACCGGGTGGTGGATGGCGAACTCCGGGCCTTCGGCCAGCACGTTCAATTGCGCGTCGGTGACGACGGTGGCGATCTCGATGATCGCGTCATTGTCGGTATCCAGACCGGTCATTTCCAGGTCGATCCAGATCAGTCGTTCGCCTTCTGCGCCGTTGTCCGCCATGTCTTGCCCTTGTGCAGGGGCCCGCGTCGCAACGCCGGCCTGGTGTGTAGACGGCCATGATACCGCCTTGGCAGTGCGCGACCGTCGTGAAAACCGCTGTCGTATGGCCCGACTATTCCGGCAGCAGCAGCGGTTTGCCGCGCTTGGCCCGGAAGTAGTTCGTCAGCCGCGTGCTTGCCTGCTTGGCCAGCACACCGCCGTGAACCTCCACGCGATGGTTGTGGCGTGCATCGCCGAGCAGATCGAACACGCTGCCACAGGCGCCGGTCTTGGGGTCGCTGGCGGCATACACCAGCCGCGCGACCCGCGCATGCACCACCGCCATCGCGCACATCGCGCACGGCTCCAGGGTCACGTACAACGTGCTGCCCAGCAGCCGATGGTTGGCCAGTGCCCTGCCCGCCTGGCGCATCGCTACGATCTCGGCGTGCGCGCTGGGATCATGGTCGGCGATGTTGAGGTTCCAGCCCTCGCCCAGCACGCTGCCGTCGGCGGCGACCAGCACCGCGCCCACCGGGATCTCGTTGAACTCGCGCTCGGCGCGTTCGGCCAGCTGCAGCGCGTGCTGCATCCAGTACTCGTCCTGATCGTGGACCGGCACGCCCAGCGACGGCGGCAACGGTGGCGGCAGGCGTTCAACCATGGCCATTGGCCTTGCGCACGAAGGCCTCGAACGCGGCCAGGGTCGCCTCGCTGACGTGATGCTCGATGCCCTCGGCGTCGCGGCGGGCCGAGTCTGCGTCCACGCCCAGCGCCAGCAGGAAGCGCTCCACGGTCTGGTGGCGCGCGCGCATCTCCACCGCCAGCTGTTCGCCGGCCGGGGTCAAAAACACGCCACGGTAAGGCCGCTGCACCGCCCAGCCTTCCTTCACGAGACGCTTGAGCGCCTTGGCCACGGTCGGCTGCGCGACCCCAAGACGGGTCGCGATGTCCACCTGGCGGGCCTCACGGCCGTCGGCGATAAGATCGGCGATCAGCTCGACATAATCTTCCACCAGCTCCGAACGGCGCGCCTCGCGCACCTGCACGAACCCCTCGACATGCACCTGGGCATCGATCAGCGGGGTCGGCGTCTTGCGGCTGGCGGGGGTCATGCGGGCTCCGGCGTACAGCTGCCGATGGCACGCACCGGCAGCAGGGCACCCAGTTTACCGTAGAGACGGGCCATGCCCGTCTGCTGGGCGTATGGGGGCGAACCCCGCTCAGCGCACCCGGCGCTGCAGGCGCGTCTCGAACACCACTTCCGCGTCCAGATTGCGTGCCGACAGGGTTCCCCCATGCGCCCGCGCGAACTCGTGGGCGATGAACAGGCCCAGGCCCAGCCCACGGCTGTCGTGGAAACTGGCCTTGAACGGCTCGAACAGGCGCGGCATCAGCGCGTCCGGAATCTGCCCATCGTTGCGCACCTGCAGCGACAGCGATTCGGTGGACGCGCCATGCACCCACACCTTCACCGGCGCATTGCCACCGTGCAGCACGGCGTTGCCGATCAGGTTGGAGAGCAGCTGCGCGAGCCGGTCCGGATCGCCCTGCAGCCGCGTGTCGCCCTCGACATGCAGCTCGATCCGGGCCTGCGGATGCGCACGGCCGATCTCGGCCACCACCGCACCAGCCACCTCGGCCAGGTCGCACTCGCCGGGCTGGATGCGTAGGCCGCCACTGCGGATGCGCGAGAAGTCGAGCAGCTGCTCCACCATCCGCGCCATGCGCTGCGCACTGTTTTCCAGGTGCACGAGGGTCTGCTGGACCGAGGGCTCGTCCGGCAGGTCCAGCGACAGCTTGTCCGCGCACAGCAGGATCGCCGAGAGCGGCGTGCGCAGGTCGTGGGTCAGCACCGCCATCATCGTCTCGTTGAGCGTCAGTGCGCGCTCCAGGGCGTGGTTGCGCGCCTTGAGCAGCTGCTTCTGCTGGTAGAGCTCGATGAACACATTGACCTTGCTCAGGATCACGTGCGGCTCGATCGGCTTGTGCAGGAAATCCACCGCCCCGCTCTCGTAGCCCTTGAACGCGCGCACGGGATCGTTCGGCGAGGCGGTCAGGAAGATGATCGGCACATCGCGGCTGCGCTGCGAGCCGCGCATCAGTTCGGCGAGCGAGAAGCCGTCGATCTCCGGCATGTGCACGTCCAGCAGCGCCAGCGCCACTTCGTGTTCGAGCAGCAGCTCCAGCGCCTCGGCACCGGAGGCGGCGCACAGGATGTCCAGTCCGTCGCGGCGCAGCAGCGCCTCCATCGCGACCAGGTTCTGCGGCACGTCATCGACGATGAGCAGGTTCACGCGCTCGGCGGCTGGCGTAGTGGTGGGCTCGATCAGGTTCATCGGGTAAGGCCTTTCATGCGCGAGCATAGGGAGGTGAGCGTCAGCACCGCATCGGCGCCGGCATGGGCCAGCGCAGCCGCTGGCATGATGGGAGAAAAGGCATCTTCGGGGCATTGAATCCAGGCTTGGCCGCCTGCGCTGCGCACCGCGGCAACGCCCGCGCTGCCATCGTTGCTGGCACCGGTGAGCAGGATCGCCAGCACGCCACTGCCGAAGGTCTCCGCCGCGCTCTCGAACAGCGGATCGATCGCGGGGCGCGAGTACAGCACCGGCGGGTCCACCGACAGCGCCAGGCTGTGGCGGTCCTCCACCAGCAGGTGGTAGTCCGGCGGCGCGAAGGTGACCGTGCCGGGCAGCAGCGGTTGCTTGTCCTCGGCTTCGCGCACCGGCAACGGGCAGCGCACGTCCAGCAGGTCCACGATCCGGCTGGGGCGGTCCCGCGGCAGGTGCAGCACCACCAGCACCGGCATCGCCAGGTCGGCCGGCATCGCGGCCAGCAGTTCCTGCAGCGCGCTCACGCCGCCGGCCGAGGCACCGACCACGATCAGCTCGAATGCGGGCTCCACGATGGCCTCGTTCATGCCAGTTTCCGGTACAGGCGCTGCTCGCGCGCGCAGGCTTCGAATGCATCGGCATGCTCGCCGAACTGCAGCGATTCCTTGCTGCCCAGGCCCAGGAAGCCACGGTGCACCAGCGCCTCGTGGAACAGGCCGATAGCACGGTCCTGCAGGGCGCGCTGGAAGTAGATCAGCACGTTGCGGCACGACACCAGGTGCACTTCGGAGAACACCGTGTCGGTGGCCAGGCTATGGTCGGCGAACACGATATTGCGCTTGAGCCGGCGGTCGAACACCACGCTGCCGTAGCCGGCGCTGTAGTAATCCGACAATGAGCCGCTGCCGCCCGCTTCCAGGTAGTTGCGGCTGAACTGTGCCATCCGCTCCAGCGCGAACGCGCCGGTCTCGGCCGCTTCCAGTGCTTCCGGATTGATGTCGGTGGCGTAGATGATGGCGCGGTCGAGCAGCCCTTCTTCCTGCAGCAGGATGGCCAGCGACCACACTTCCTCGCCCGTGCTGCAGCCGGCGATCCACAGCTTGATCGACGGATAGGTGCGCAACACCGGAATCACGTGCTCGCGCAGCATGCGGAAGTACGCCGGGTCACGGAACATTTCCGAGACCTGCACGGTGAAGTACTGCATCGCCTGCGCGAACGTTTCCGGCTCATGCAGCAGCCGGTGCTGCAGCGCGCCCATGGTGTCGCAGTCGAAGCGGGACATCGCATGGCGCATGCGCCGCCGCAGCGACGCCAGCGCGTAGTCGCGGAAGTCGTAGTGGTAACGCTGGTACACCGCCTCCAACAGCAGGCGCAGTTCCAGGTCGAAGAGCTCGGCTTCGTTCATCGGCGCGAGCACCACACACGGCACAGCGAGACCAGCTTGTCCACGTCGATGGGTTTGGCGATGTAGTCGTTGGCACCGGCCTGCAGGCAGTGCTCGCGGTCATCGGGCATGGCCTTGGCGGTCAACGCGATGATCGGCAGGTCACGCCAGCGGTTGTCGCGGCGGATCTCGCGCATCGCGGTCAGTCCGTCCATCTCCGGCATCATGATGTCCATCAGCACCAGGTCGATGTCCGGGCGCAGCTTGTCCAGCGCCTCGCGGCCGTTGCGTGCGATCTCCAGCTTCACGCCCAGCGGCTCCAGCACGCTCGACAGCGCGAAGATATTGCGCACGTCGTCCTCGGCCAGCAGCACCGTGCGCCCGTCCAGCACCGCGTCGCGGCGCCGTGCTTCGCGCAGCAGGCGCTGCTGGTCGCTCGGCAGCGAGGCCTCCACGCTGTGCAGGAACAGGGTCACTTCATCCAGCAGGCGTTCCGGCGAGCGCGCGCCCTTGATGATGATGCTCTTGGAATAGCGGCGCAGGCGCTGCTCCTCGTCGCGGGTCAGGGCACGGCCGGTGTAGACGATGACCGGCGGGAAGGCGACCGCGTCGTTGCCGGCCATGTGTTCGAGCAGGTCGTAGCCGGTACCGTCCGGCAGCGCCAGGTCGGTGACCATGCAGTCGAAGGTGGAGCTGCCCAGTTCGGCCATCGCCTCGGCGATGGTGCCCACGGCGGTGATCTCCAGCTGGTCGCGGCCCAGCAGCAGCTGCAGATTGGAGCGCAGCTCGCTGTCGTCCTCGACGATCAGCAGGCGGCGCACGTCGCGCTCGCTGGTGGCCTCCAGCTGCTGGATCGCCTCGACCAGCCGCTCGCGCGTGGCCGGCTTGATCACATATCCGATCGCGCCCAGCTCCATCGCCACCTGCGAACGCTCCAGCCCGGACACCACGTGCACCGGAATATGGCGGGTGGCCGGATCACGCTTCAGCCGCTCCAGCACGCTCAGGCCCGACACATCGGGCAGCCCGATGTCGAGCAGGATGCCGTTCGGGCGCAGCTCGGTGGCCAGCGCCAGCGCCTCCTCGGCGGTCTGGGCCACCACGCAGTCGAAGTCGAGCTCATGCGCCATCGTCACCAGTGCCTCGGCGAAGGACACGTCGTCTTCCACGACCAGGATCATCCGGCCGGCGCGGCTGCGCCGCCCACGGTCGTCGGCCACGCGCGGCGCCTGCGCCGGTGCGGCGGCATCGTGCGCCGAACCGAACACCGCGGCCGGCACCCGTGCCACGACGGTGTTCGTCACCGGCACCGCACGCACATCCGGCGCGGCCACCGGCGGTGCCGACGCCGCCACCAGCGGAAGGTCCAGGGTGAAGCAGCTGCCGCGGCCCGGCTCGCTGGACACCGAAATGCTGCCGCCCATGCGCGCGGCCAGGTCGCGCGAGATCGACAGGCCCAGACCCGTGCCGCCGTAGCGCCGGCGGGTGCTGCCATCGGCCTGGCGGAACGCCTCGAAGATGACCTCGGTCTGCGCCTGTGCGATGCCGATACCGGTATCGGTCACGGCGAAGCGGATCCGCCCTGCCCCCGAGCCGCTGACCACCAGCGCCACGCTGCCGTGTTCGGTGAACTTGACCGCGTTGGCCAGCAGGTTCTTCAGGATCTGCTGCAGGCGCTGGCTGTCGGCCACCAGCTGGGTCGGCGCGTCGGCCTCGGCCTGGATGCGCAGGGCCAGGCCCTTCTGCGCGGCGAGCGGCTCGAAGGTGTCCTTGAGCCGCTGCAGCACGCTGGAGACCGCCAGGTTCTCCTCAGCCAGTTCGACGTGGCCCGCCTCGATCCGCGACAGGTCCAGGATGTCGTTGATCAGCGCCAGCAGGTCGTTGTTGGACGAGTGGATCGCCTGCGCGTACTTCACCTGTTCGGCGGTCAGCGTGGCGTCCTTGTTGTCGGCCAGCAGCTTGGCCAGGATCAGCGAGCTGTTCAGCGGCGTGCGCAGCTCGTGCGACATGTTGGCCAGGAATTCGGACTTGTAGCGCGAGCTGGCCTCCAGCTCCTTGCTGTTCTGCACCAGCTGCCCCTGCGCCAGCAGCAGCGCCTGCTGGCGCGATTCCAGCTCATGGGTGCGCTCTTCGAGCTGAACGTTGGTCTGCTCCAGCTCGGCCTGCTGCTGTTCCAGGTTGGCCTGCGAATGCAGCAGGCTGCGGCTCTGTTCTTCCAGTTCCTCGTTGGCCACGCGCAGCTCTTCCTGCTGGGTCTGCAGCTCCTCGCTCTGGCGCTGGGTCTCCTCCAGCAGTTCCACCAGCTGGGCGCGCAGCAGCGCGGTGCGCATTGCCACGCCCAGCGGCTCGGCGCACTGGGTGAGCAGCTCCAGTTCCAGCGCACGCGCGGGCGAGGCGCCGGAACGGCCCAGCTCCACCAGGCCCACCACCACGCCATCGGCCGTTACCGGCCCGAGCAGGCGCTGGTGCACCGGCGTGCGGCCCAGCGTGGTCTCGATCTGCAGCACGCTGTCGCCTTCCTCCAACCGGCGCGGCTCGCCCAGGCGGACCACCTCGCCCCACTGCCCGGCGGCGGTCGGCAGCGACTCGGGCAGGTTCGAGGGCAGCGCTGCGCCGCCCACCAGCACCAGGCGCTCGCCGTGCAGGCGGTACAGCGCGCCCACGTCGGCGTTCAGGCGCGCACACAGGGTGCGCATGGCCTCATTGGCCAACGTGCGCGGCTCCGGGTCGCCGCGCAGGCTCACCGTTACCGCGTTTTCGCCTTCCTGCAGCCACAGCGCGTCGGCCGCCGTGCGGCGCGCCTGGATCGCCTTGACCACCGTCAGCGCCATCAGCAGGAAGCACACCCCGCCGATGCTGCGGTTGACGAAGGAGAACGCCGAATTGTTGCTGGCCGGGGCCACGTGGTAGCCCACCGCCAGCAGCACGCACGAGCCGACCGCCACCAGCAGCGGCACCTCCAGCCGGCGCTGGAACAGGGTGATGCCCACCGCCATGAAGTAGGTCAGCCAGACCGCGTAGCCCAGCGGCACCACCAGCTCCAGGCCCAGGGTGAAGCCCATGAGCCCCGCCGAGGCAAGCCAGATCCAGCGGTCGCGAGCAGTCGGCGCAGCATTCATGCACACAGTTCCAGCGTAAAAGGGGTTCGATGGTAACCGAAGCGTGAATTGGGGCGTTATACGTCAAATGGCTGCCTGTTCAGACCCGTTCTTGACGCTATCTTCACATCCTGACTCCTACGGTTCAGCCCCTTACAGGGGGAGTAAAACCGCTGCCGTGGTCCAGGCCGTCACCGACATCGCGCCGCTCGCTGATGATCGTCTGCAGTTACAGCTGTTGATCGATCACGTTTCCGATCACGCGATTTACCTCCTCGACGCCCAGGGTTGTATCCGCAGTTGGAATCGCGGCTGTGAGCGGGTCAAGGGCTACACCGCCCTGGAAGTCATCGGCCAGCATGTCGGCCTGTTCTATGCCCCCGAGGAACGTACGCATGGCGTGCCCGAGCGTACGCTGGCCCAGGCCACCGCAGATGGCCGTTATGTCGGCGAGGGCTGGCGGGTGCGACGCAGCGGCGAGCGCTTCCGCGCCAGCGAAGTCATCGAGGCGGTGCGTGAAAATGGCGCCCTGCTCGGCTTCGTCAAGGTCACCCAGGACATCACCGAGCGCTATCACGCCCAGCGCCTGCTGCAGGACGCCCAGCGCGCACGCGAGCAGCTGCAGCAGTTCGAAGGCGTGGGCCGGCTCACCCGCGGCCTGGCACACGAATTCAACAACCTGCTGACCACCATCGGCAACGCCCTCGACCTGATCTCGCTGCGGCCCGGCGCCGACGCCCGGACCCGTGAACTGGCCGAGCTGGCCCAGGCGGCGGCCGACCGCGGCTCGCTGCTGACCCGCCAGCTGCTGGCCTTCTCGGCCGACCAGACCCTGGTGCGCGAACCGCTGCAGGTTGCACGCCTGTTCCAGGAGGAGCTGCCGGTCCTGCAGCGCGCCTGCCCGGCCAACATTCTGCTGCGTCTGGAAGTGCCTTTCGACCTACCGCAGATCACCACCGATGGCGTACAGTTGCATACCGCTGTATTGAACCTGCTGCTCAACAGCTGCGAAGCGATGCCACGGGGCGGCACGATCACGATCACCGCCCACGTTGAGCAGCGCCTCGCACCGGACCTGGCCCATCCCACGCAACGCCGCTACGTCGCCATCGCGGTGACCGACGATGGCGAGGGCATGCCACCGGAAATCGCCGAGCGCGCCAGCGAACCGTTCTTCACCACCAAGGAAGTCGGCAAGGGCAGCGGGCTCGGCCTGAGCCAGGTATTCGGCTTCGTGTCCCAGTGCGACGGTTTCGTCGATGTCCAGACCGCGCCCGGGCGCGGCACCACCGTTCGTTTGTTGTTACCTGCCATTGAGGAAGTCGCGCATGTCTGAGCCCCTTCGCGTGTTGATGGTCGAAGACCAGCAGGACCTGCGCGAGTTGATCGGCCAGGCCTTGCAGGATTTCGGGATCGAGATCCACACCGCCGACGACGGCCCCACCGCGCTGCGCCTGATCCAGGAAGCCGGCGGTTTCGACGTCGTATTCAGTGACATCAGCATGCCCAATGGCATGAGTGGCGTGGAGCTCAGCGAACACGTCGCCGCCGCACTGCCTAATGCACGCATGATCCTGGCCTCCGGCTATGCGCGCTCGCAGTTGCCGCCGCTGCCTGAACACGTGGAATTCCTGCCGAAACCCTATCGGCTGCGCCAGCTTGTTGCGTTGCTGCAGGCGCCCGCACCCGCGCACTGAGCGCAACGGCGTGTGTGAACGCTTCACACCTGAACAACCTGTTTCACATCGACTCCGCATTCCCGGGGCGATAGTGGCCGTGTACTCCGTATGACAGGACGCACGGAATGCTCGACCGAAGTCAGGAGCTGGAACGCATTGCGCTGATTGAAGCGCTCAACGTGATGGATCCGGCGCCGGGACGTTCGCTGGACCCGGTTACCGAACTGGCCGCGTTTACCTTCGGCACGCCGATCGCGCTCATCTCCATTGTCGATGCGGATTCGCAGTGGTTGATTTCGCGCGTGGGATTGTCGCTGCAGCGCACCGATCGCCACCACTCCATCTGTTCGTGTGCCATCCAATCGCCCGGCATCCTGCAGATCGAGGACCTGCGGGAAGACCCGCGTTTCAGCGACAACCCGCTGGTCACCGGCCCTGAGTCCATGCGCTTCTACGCAGGCGCGCCGCTGGTCACCCGCAGCGGCATCGCGCTGGGCACGCTGTGCCTGATGGATCGCACGCCGCGCGTTTTGTCGGAGAACGAGCAGCGCCAGTTGCAGACCCTGGCACGGGTGGTCGTCAACCAGATGGAACTGAAGATGTCGCTGGGCCGGCGCGATCCGGTCAGCGGACTGCCCAATCGCCAGCAGTTCCAGGCCGACCTCAGCCTTCTCAGCCGCAAGGACGGCGCCAGCCACTACACCGGCGCACTGGTGGATGTGTTCGACCTGCAGAGTGCCAACGACGCCGGCCAGGCGCTGGGCATGAAGCCGGTGGAATCACTGTTGCGCCAGGCCTCGCTGCGCGTGCAGGACATTCTCAAGGACGTGCAGGTCTACCACGTCGCCCCTACCCGCTTCGCCTTCATCCTGCAGGACCAGTCGCGTGCGGAGGTCGAGGCGTTGATGGTGCGCATGCGCGAACGCATGCGGCGGCCGCTGATGGTCGGCAGCATTCCCATGTCGCCACAGTTCCATGCGGGCCTGTGCGACTTCCAGGCCACCCCCGAGGAGACCGCGGACCTGGTCCGAAAATGCCTGGTGGCCATGCATCATGCATTGCAGACCGACGCCTGCCGGTGCTGGTATTCCGCCGACCGCGACGCGCATCTGCGTCGCCGTTACCGGCTCGCCTCCGATGCCGCGCGCGGCCTGGCCCAGGATCAGTTCAGCCTGGTCTTCCAGCCCCGTTACGACCTGACCGACGGCCAGCCGGTGTCGGCCGAGGCACTCCTGCGCTGGACCCACCCCATGCTCGGCCCGATCAACCCCGGCGAGTTCATCCCGGTGTTGGAGTGCACCGCGTTGATGCATACGCTCAGCCAGTGGGTGATCGAGCATGCCTTCGAGCAGGCGGCGCGCTGGCAACGGCTGCTGCCGGGGTTCGCGATGTCGTTGAATCTGTCCCCACGCGACTTCGACAACGAACAGCTGTGGACCGGCATGGCCAACCGCCTGCACTTCCATGGGCTGGCGCCGTCCCAGATCGAAGTGGAAATCACCGAGGGCCAGTGGCTGCACAGCCACCCCGCTGCGTTGCCGCAGCTGCGCGCGATGGCCGCCGCCGGCGTGCGCATCGCCATCGACGACTTCGGCAGCGGCTACAGCAACTTCGGCTACCTCAGCGAAGTGCCGATCAGCCACATCAAGGTCGACCAGAGCCTGGTCACCGGCCTGGCCCGTTCGCGCACCGCGCGGCTGAAGGTGGAGGCCATCATCCGGCTCGCGCAGCAGCTCGGTTACCGCACGGTGGCCGAAGGCGTGGAGCACGACAGCGAACTGTCGCTGCTGCGCCTGTGGGGCTGTGATGAGGCACAGGGCTACTACCTCGCCCGCCCGATGAGTGCCGATGCCGTCACCCAACTGGTACTGGCCTGCCGCGCCGGACCGCTGGCCGACGCCGCACGCGAGTAGGTTTCCGCACGTTCCGTGACCGCTCGCGCGCAGGCCGCGCGAACAGCGCTGATAGGATGTCGGCTGCACCACCCATTGTGTTCTGCCGGCTGGAGTGCCCTCTTGAACCGACTGACCTTCTTCTGCCTCACCGCCCTATTGATGACCGCCTGCAACCGTTCGGAGCCTGCCATGAGCCGTGACCTGTCCAACGCCGAAGCCGATGTCGCCGCCGGCGGCCGTGGCCTGGCCACGCTCAACCCGGCACCGGTCAAGGCCTACCAGGTCACCTTGCGCATCCACGGCGCCCCGGGCACGTTCAAGCACGTGCGCGGCACCGCGCAGTACGACGTGGTCAACGAAGACCAGTGCGGCCACATCGAGCCTGCCACCGGCACCGCATCGCGCATCACCAGCCAGGAACCGCTGGAGCTGACCCGCATTTCCGATGAGGAGTACCAGGGCACGCTGTACCTGGACCGGATGCAGGACCAGGACTACTACGGCCGTGGCATCTGCCGGTGGGAGTTCACCGGGGCGGGCGCGCTGCTCAAGGCGACCGGGGCGCAGGAGGAGACGCGGTTCCTGACGTTTGTAGATGCTTCGGAGCTGGTGGCTGGGAAGACGTATACGCGGTATTACCCGCAGGATGACTTCCCGCGTGTTGGACCGATCGAGGGCCATCCCGACTTGTCCGTCCCTGACGATTTCGCGTCTCGCGGCGAGGTTGACCCGCACAAGTTCACCTCGCAGCTGCAGGACAGGCTGTTCTCCATTTCAGTCAGCGCTGTTGAAGTGCAGCCGTGACGATTACCAGCCAGGATTACGCCGCGCTGGCGGACGACGCGTACAAGGACCGCGCAGTTGGGCGGAGGGAGCCTGGCCAGGAGGAAAAGGTTTACCTCAACGGGCATCAATACAAGATTATCGAACACGTCAATGATCGGCGAAGCGGCTATCAGGGCACTGCTTATCAACGGGTGGACAGCAACGAGATAATCGTTTCCCATCGAGGCACGCAGGAAATCTTCAAGGATGGCGTCGTTACAGACGCCGCAATGGTACTTTCACGAGCCAATCCGCAAGCAAATGAGGCACTCGCCTTCACCAAGCGAACGATTGCAGAAGCAGAGATCAACGATATTCGCCGTGGCATTTCGACCAATGTCACCGTCACCGGCCACTCCCTCGGCGGCTCGCTCACCCAGATCACCGCCCACCACTTTGGTTTGAAGGGCGAGACGTTCAACGCCTATGGCGCTGTCAGCCTCACCAGCTACCGCATGCCGGAGGGCGGCCACAGCGTGATCAATCACGTGATGGCTGCGGATC
>NZ_JBOHXV010000106.1:0-14682 GCF_050737075.1 Stenotrophomonas sp. | reverse complement strand
TTCCACGTTCGAAACGAAATCCACTCGGAAGCGTCCGCCGCACACCGGGCGCAGAGCATCAGCGACGAGGCGCGGACCGAGGTCCGAGCCGCCGATGCCGACGCTGACGATGTCGGAGACGTTGGTCTTCTCCAGCGCGGCCACCAGCTCGCCCATCTGGGCGCGCACCTGGGCGGCGGTGGCAAAGGCTTCGCCGGCCACCGGCGCGCCGCTGGCGTCGCCCCGCAGCGCGGTGTGCAGCGCGGCCCGGCCTTCGGTGACGTTGACGGTCTCACCGCGGAACAGGCGCTGGAAGGCGCCGGCGACATCGCGCTCGGCGGCCAGCTGCAGCAGCGCATCCAACGCCGCGCGGTCGAGCTTCTGCCGCGCGAAGTTGGCATACAACGGACCGACCCGCAGCCCCAGCGATTGTGCGCGGCCCGGTTCGGCGGCGATCAGTGCGGGGATGCTCGCGCCACGCAGGCGCTGGGCATGGGAGTGGAGCGGGTCGAATCCGTTGTTCTGTGTCATGCGGCCTGGGTCGGGATGCTGTCGTTGGTGTGGGAAATCTGGTTGTTGCCGTCCACATATACCAACTTCGGGCGGAAGCTGTCAGCTTCTTCTTCGCTCATGGTGGCGAAGGCGGCAATGATGATGATGTCGCCGACCTGCACGTGGCGCGCGGCGCCGCCGTTGAGCGAGACCACGCCGCTGCCCGCTTCGGCGCGGATGGCATAGGTCGAGAAGCGCGCACCGTTGGTGACGTCCCAGATGTGCACCTGCTCGAACTCACGGATGCCGGTAGCCAGCAGCAGGTTGTCATCGATGGCGATGGACCCTTCGTAGTTCAGCTCCGAATGGGTCACGGTGGCGCGGTGGATCTTGGTCTTGAGCAGGGAAAGGTGCATGGCACGGGACGACGTAAAGGAAAGGGAAATTCTATCACCCGGGGACCCGGCGGCAGGTGCTGCTCCTGGACCGCTGCCAGCGGTTCAGGCAGGTGACGGGTCGGGGGCGCCTTCCTCTGGAATGCGTCGCGTCGCGTGGCACGCATCGTCGGTAGAGGCGGTCGCGAGACGGCTGCTGTGAACCCATCAACGCCCGGTAACGCATTGAACTTGGCGAAACGAGGCGCCGGCCAACGGCCGGCGCTACCGCTTTTCCCATGGCCACGACACACTGTCAAAGGCGGGTCGGGGCCGGTTTGCGGGGGCATGAGCCGCATGGATGCGGCGACTGAGCTTACATGGACGTACTTGCAGCGTCCCCCGCAAACCGGCATCGTCCCGCCAAATCAGAGGAACCGCTGGCCACCCGCTGTTCGCCAGAATGCATGAAGCAGCCGGGCAAAGCCCGGCTCTACGGCACGAAACGCGACCCGCGGTCGCCTCAGAACTCGAGGTTGTCGATCAGGCGGGTGGTGCCGATGCGTGCGGCGATCAGGGCGACGCGGTTGCCGTCTTCGCTGTCTGCCGGCTCGGACAGGTCCGGCTTGCGCACCACGGCGTAGTCGACCTGGAAGCCGGCGGCCTGCAGGGCGGCGGCGGCATCGGCTTCGATCAGGCTGCGGCTCTTGCCGGCGATGAAGCCTTCGCGCATGCCCAGCAGCACCTGGTGGATGGTGGTCGAGACCTCGCGCTGCTCGCCGTTGAGGTACTGGTTGCGCGAGCTCATGGCCAGGCCGTCGGTCTCGCGCACGATGTCGCCGCCCACGATCTGGATCGGGAAGGCCAGGTCTTCCACCATCTGGCGGATCACCGCCAGCTGCTGGTAGTCCTTCTTGCCGAAGGCGGCCACGTCCGGCTGGACCTGGTTGAACAGCCGCGAGACCACGGTGCATACGCCGTCGAAATGGCCCGGGCGATGCGCGCCTTCGAGCAAGCCGCTGATGCCGGGCACGTTGACGCTGGCGGCCAGCGCCACGCCGAACGGGTACATCGATTCGACCGTGGGCAGCCACAGCACGTCACAGCCGGCCTGCTCCAACCCGGAGGTGTCGGCCTCGGGCGTGCGCGGGTAACGGGTGAAGTCTTCGTTGGGGCCGAACTGGGTCGGATTGACGAACACGCTGGAGACCACGCGGTCGGCGTACTGGCGGGCCAGCGTGACCAGCGAGTAGTGGCCGGCGTGCAGGTTGCCCATGGTGGGAACCAGCGCAACGCGCAGGCCCTCGCGCTTCCAGCCGTTGACGACGGCGCGCAGGCGGGACAGTTCGGTGACGGTATCGATCATGAGGCGTAGGCGTGTTCTGCGTCGGGGAAGGAGCCGTCGCGCACCGCGTCGGCGTAGGCACGGACGGCGCCGGCAACCGACCCGCCTTCGGCAAGGAAATCCTTGACGAACTTGGGACGGCGGTGGCCGCTGTCCAGGCCGAGGAAATCGTGCAGCACCAGCACCTGGCCATCGCAGCCCGGGCCGGCGCCGATGCCGATGGTCGGCACGGCCACGTCGGCGGTGACCTGGGTGGCCACCGGGGTCGGCACGCACTCGAGCACGATCAGGGTGGCGCCGGCGGCGACGGCGGCCTTGGCGTCGTCACGCAGCTGCTGGGCGGCGTCGCCGCGCCCCTGCACCCGGTAACCGCCCAGGCGCAGTACCGACTGCGGGGTCAGGCCTAGGTGCGAGCAGACCGGAATCTCGCGCTCCACCAGGTAGCGGATGATGTCGAGCTTGAAGCCGGCGCCTTCGATCTTGACCATCTCCGCGCCGGCCTGCAGCAGGCGCAGCGAGGCGTCCAGCGCGCGCTCGGGGGTTGCGTCGGCGCCAAATGGAAGGTCGGCCACCAGCAGCGCCCGCTGCAGCACGCGGGCCACGGCGCGGGTGTGATAGACCATGTCGTCGGTAGTCACCGGCAGCGTCGAATCATGCCCCTGCACCACCATGCCCAGCGAATCGCCGATCAGGATCAGGTCGACGCCATTGGCATCGAACGCACGCGCGAAGCCGGCGTCGTAGGCGGTCAGCATGACCAGCTTCAGCCCGTTGCGCTTGGCCTCGGCCAGTGCCGGGACGGTCCAGGGCTTGCTGTCTGCGTGGGTACTCATGAGCTGATAACCGGTGGCGATAAGCCCCGCATTATCCTCCTATTGGCGCGATCCCGCAGGCCTCGATACGCATCGCAGCGTCCCGCACGCGGCCCTGCCCCGGAATCATCGCCTCGGGGGCGATCTCGGCCAGCGGCAGCAGTGCGAACGCGCGCTCGTGCAGATAGGGGTGCGGCACCTTCAGCTGCGGCAGGTCGATGACCGCCTCGCCGTACAGCAGCAGGTCCAGATCCAGCGTGCGCGGGCCCCAATGCACGGCGGCATCACGGACCCGGCCGAAGTCGCGCTCGATGCCAAGCAGCGCCTCGAGCAGCGCCGGCGCGTCCAGCCCGGTCTCCAGCAGCGCGGCGGCATTGACGAACGCCGGCTGATCCTCGTTGCCCCAGGCCGGCGTGCTGTACAGCTGCGAGCGCGCCCGCAGCGTGGTGTGCGGCAGGGCGTCCATCGCGGCGAACGCGGCGCGCAGGGTCTGCGCGGCCTCGCCCAGGTTGGCGCCCAGTCCGATACAGGCCAGGGTCACGACTTACTCGCCTGCGGCGCCACCGGGACGACGACGGCGGCGACGGCGCTTGCGCGGTGCCCCGTTCTCGTCCAGCTCACCGTCCACCTGTGCCGCATCCAGGGTCGAGTCCAGCTCGGCGCCGGACTGCAGCTGGGCCTCGCGCCAGAACTCCACATCGGCCTGGTGCTCGCTGGACGCGACCTGGCGCAGGACCAGGAAGTCATAGGCGGCACGGAAGCGCGGGTGGGTCAGCGTGCGGATGACGCGCTTGCGCTGGCGCGAGCTGAAGCGGCCCTGCAGCAGCCAGATTTCCTGCATCGGCAGCGAGAACCGGCGCGGCAGCGCGATGGTGGTCAGCTGGTGCAGGGTCACCCGGTCGGCGGCCCGGCGCTGCGCTTCTTCCAGCGCCACGCCCTGCTTCTGCAGGGTGGCCAGCGCGCGGCAGAACGCCGGCCACAGCAGCAGCGCGAACAGGAACGAGGGCGACACCGGCTCGTCGTTGGCCACGCGCAGGTCGGTGTTGTGCAACCCTTCGATCACCATGCGGCGCAGGGCGCCACTGCGGTTGCTGCGCAGCGCGGCGGCACTCTCGGGGAACATCACATCGAGCAGGCCGTAGCGTTCCAGGCCTTCGAAGCTGGCCACGCCGTGACCGGACAGGAACAGCTTGAGGACTTCTTCGAACAGGCGTGCGGGCGCGGCATCGGCCAGCAGGCCGGCCAGGCGCGGCAGCGGCTCGGCGCTGGCCTCGTCGATCTGGAAGCCGAGCTTGGCGGCCAGGCGCACCGCGCGCAGCATGCGCACCGGATCTTCCTGGTAGCGCTTTTCCGGGTCGCCGATGAGCTTCATCAGGCGCGCCTGCACGTCTTCGAAACCGCCGGTGTAGTCACGCACCGAGAAGTCCTCGATGGCGTAGTACAGCGCGTTGCAGGTGAAGTCGCGGCGGACCGCGTCGTCTTCGATGGTGCCGTACACGTTGTCGCGCACCAGCATGCCGTTGTCCATCTCGCGGTCGCCGCTGCCGTCATCGACGTTGGCGCGGAAGGTGGCCACTTCGATGATCTCGCGGCCGAACACTACGTGCGCGAGGCG
Source organism: Stenotrophomonas sp. (assembly GCF_050737075.1). Lineage (GTDB taxonomy): Bacteria > Pseudomonadota > Gammaproteobacteria > Xanthomonadales > Xanthomonadaceae > Stenotrophomonas. The sequence continues at coordinate 10,065 of NZ_JBOHXV010000106.1, read as the reverse complement.
GAACCGGCGCCCGATCAGGCGGCAGTTGCGGAACAGCGACTTGACCTGTTCCGGCGTGGCGTCGGTGGCCACGTCGAAATCCTTGGGGTTGCCGCCGACCAGCAGGTCGCGCACGGCGCCGCCGACCAGATAGCCGGAGAAACCCGAGTCGCGCAGCCGGTACAGCACGCGCAGGGCGTTGGGGCTGATGTCCTTGCGGGAGATGGTGTGCTGGTCGCGGGGGATCACGCGCAGGCTGAACGGTGATGTAGCGGAGGAATTGATGTTGGCGCTTCCGGTTGAAGTTTCGGGATTGCCCAATGGCATCGAGGTCCATATACTAGCGCGCTGCGCAGTTCGCGACAAAGCCTGCTCCCTTCGTCTAGAGGTTAGGACGTGGCCCTCTCAAGGCTAAAACAGGGGTTCGAGTCCCCTAGGGAGCACCAGTCGCGGCGCAGACCCAACAAAAACCCCGCTCTGGCGGGGTTTTTTGTTGGCCGGCCTCAGCCCTCCATCTGCTCCAGCTCCCTGCCCTTGGTCTCGTGCACATAGCGCAGCACGAAGAAGATCGAGGCCACCGCCGCCACCGTATAGATGCCGTAGGCGCCGGCCAGGCCGATGCTGCCCAGCAGGATCGGGAAGGTCACCGTGATGGCGAAATTGGACATCCACTGCGCCGCACCGGCCACCGCCAGGCCCGAGCCGCGGATCTGGTTGGGGAACATCTCGCCCAGCATCACCCACATCACCGGGCCCCAGGACATGTTGAAGAAGATCACGTAGACGTTGGCCGCCACCAGCGCCAGCATGCCCATGCGATCGCTCAGCTGCAGCTTCCCGGCCGCGTCCAGCGAGCCACTGGCAAAGGCGATGGTCACCAGCGCCAGCGACACCGCCATGCCCACCGAACCCACCCACAGCAGCGGTTTGCGCCCGATGCGGTCGATCAGCACCACGGTGACCAGGCAGGCGCCGATGCTCAGCGCGCCGGACAGCACATTGATCAGCAGGGCGTCGTTCTCGGAGAAGCCCACCGCCTGCCACAGCACCGCGCCGTAATAGAAGACCACATTGATGCCGACCAGCTGCTGGAACATCGCCAGCCCGATCCCGACCCAGACGATCGGGCGCAGCTTGCCGGTGACCTTGCTGATCAGGTCGGAGAACCGCGGCCGGTGCTGGTCCTGGGCCAGCGAGCCTTCGATCTCACCGACCTTCGCCTGCGCCTCGGCGGGCCCGTACAGCCGGGTCAGCACCGCCAGCGCCTGCTCCCGGCGCCCCTTCACCACCAGGTAGCGCGGGCTTTCCGGAATGCCCAGCAACAGCACCAGGAACAGGGCCGACGGAATGGCCTGCATCCAGAACATCCAGCGCCACGCGGCCTGGCCCAGCCACAGCACCTCGGTGGAGGCCCCGGCGGCGCGGGCCAGCAGGTAGTTGCTCAGGAAGGCGCAGAACAGGCCGCTGATGATGGCGATCTGCTGCACCGTGGCCAGCCGCCCGCGATAGCGCGCCGAGGCCACTTCGGCGATATACGCCGGCGACATCACGCTGGCCGCGCCGACCGCGAAGCCGCCGACCACCCGGGCGATGACGAACGCGAGCGAGCTGTGCGCCGACCCTGCCCCCAGCGCGGAGAGCAGGAACATCAAGGCGGCGATGATCAGCACCCCGCGCCGGCCGAGCCGGTCACCGAGCCAGCCGGCGGCGAACGCGCCGACCGCACAGCCCAGCAGCATGGAGGCCACCTCGAAGCCGATCCCGGCCGCGCTGGACTGGAAGGTCTGCTTGAGACCGTCGACGGTGCCGTTGATGACGCCACTGTCGAAGCCGAACAGGAAGCCGCCGATGGTGGCGACGCAGCTGATCAGCACAATGAAGGACGTGTTCTCGCCGCGGGCGGCGTTGGCTGCAAGTGTGGTGGACATGAAGGGTCCTGGCAGGAGTGGGACAGCGACGGCTCAGCGCAGCGGGTGCTCGTTCAGCAGGTTCTCACACGTCCACGCCCGCGCACAAAGGCCTGCGGGGCCTGACCTGCCTGCATCCGGGACCCCTGGCTGTCTACCGGTGGGCACGGGCATCTAACCGCACCGACCGGCTCCGGCGCATCGTGCACTGCGACAAAGGCGCAACTGTTCTAGAATTGTCCGGCTTACTGTCGGATCCAGATCCAGCCATGCCCTTTGTCGTCACCGAAAACTGCATCAAGTGCAAACACACCGATTGCGTGGAAGTGTGCCCCGTGGACTGCTTCCACGAAGGCCCGAACTTCCTGGTGATCGACCCGGATGAGTGCATCGACTGCACCCTGTGCGAGCCCGAGTGCCCGGTCAACGCCATCTTCCCCGAAGACGACGTGCCCGCCGGCCAGGAAAAATTCGCCGCGCTCAACGCCGAGCTGGCCAAGGCCTGGCCGGTCCTGACCGTGCGCAAGGACCCGCCCGAGGACGCCGGCGAATGGGACGGCAAGCCGGACAAGCTCCAGTACCTGGAGCGGTGAAACGAAAAAAGGCGCCGATGGCGCCTTTTTTGTTTGTGGGATGCGGACAAGAGCCGGAGCAGCGTTTCATTTTTCCGTGCTGGGGCGCCCGGCAGGCAGCCCCGCTCCGGGACACGCCGTGAACCCATCCTTGGGGGCTGCTAGAAAACATCCATGTTTTCTAGCGTCCCTCCGGGGGCTACCCGCCGGCCACCCCCGATAGATGGTCGCGGGCGGATGGGAACGGCAGACACGCATGGCGTGTCCCTACGGGGCGGGTACGCCGAATGGGCCTGGGCCGGTAGCGTCGGCTCCCAAACGACGGCACGGAACGCCACCACGGCCGGTAACGCATGAAAATGATCAGCACCGCCGTTGATCTCCCGTGACCACCGACACACCGTCGAAGGGTCGGCGGGGGTGGGTTTGAGGGGGCATGAGCCGCATGGATGCGGCGACTGAGCTTACATGGGTGAAGACGCACTGCTTGCGAGGCACTGCCTCGCGTGCGACTGAACGCACAGCCGCTGGCGGCTGGGCCGGGCCGCGGAGCGGGACTTGCAGCGTCCCCCACAAACCCGCACCCGCCGGCCCAGCTCGGACCATGCGCGGGCCCGCAGCTGTTCGCCTAAACGCAAAAAGCTGCCGGGCAAAGCCCGGCAGCCTCATTGAGTCTGCAATCGCAACCGCATGTACCGACCAACGGTCGGTACCTACCGCGTTGTTTCGCAGGTCCCGCCTTGTTACTGCGCCAGCTTGGCCTTCAGCTCACCGAGGAGCTTGGTCGGGGCTGCACCGGTGGCCGGCAGGCCACGCGGGTCGACGGCCGAGATGTAGACACCGGCTTCGACCGGGACCACGCGGACCAGGAAGTCGCTGCCTTCGAAGGCCACGTCGTAGGAGCCCAGCAGCTGGGCCTTGCTGGCGATCTTGAGGCCTTCAACCGACTCCAGCGCCGTGCCCACTTTCGCGAACACGTCTTCCTTGCTGCCCGGCACCGTGAAGCCGGCATTGTTGGCGGCGGCTGCCGTGGACGGGGCCGGCTTGGCCGCCTGCGAGGCCAGCACCGGCACCTGGGCGGCCGGGTTGTTGCCCGGGGTGTTCAGGTCCGGCGGGACTTCCAGCGGACGCATCTCCGGGGCCAGCGCGTAATCGCCGCGGGCACCGCGCTTGAAGCAACCGGTGGTGCCCACCAGGGTGGCGGTAGCCAGGATCGCGAACGACAGCACGCGGATGGCGGAAACGGATTGACGCATGTGAATCTCCTGGGTCAGGCCACTGACATCAGTGGCTGGAAAGTGCTTCAAGCGCACCGATATCGGTGGCCAGGTGGTCGGCGGCAGCGTGGTGCGCCTCCGACAAGGACAGCAGTGGCAGGCGCAGACCGTGCCCGATGCCGATACGGTGCAGCAGCGCCTTTACCGGAATCGGGTTGGATTCGACCCCGCAGAAATCATGGAACGGCTCGAGACGGGCGTCCCAGGCCTCCGTGGCCGTGTGGTCGCCCGCGGCAGCCAGGTCGCACATCCGACGGTAGGCGCCCGGCAGTGCGTTCGAGCCGACCGAGATCAGCCCGTCCACCCCGGACAGGATCGAACGGGCGGCCGTGCCGTCGTCGCCGCTGAGAATCGCGAAGCCCGGCGAACGCAGCGCCAGCAGCGCCTGGACCCGGCCCACGTCGCCGACCGCTTCCTTGATCCCGACGATGTTCGGGTGCGCGGCCAGCTCCGCCACCGTTTCCGGCAGCATGTCGCAGCCGGTACGGCCCGGCACGTTGTACAGGATCACCGGCAGCCCACCCTGGTCGGCCACCGCGCGGAAGTGCGCGATCAGCCCGGCCTGGGTCGGGCGCACGTACGGCGGCGTCACCACCAGCGCATGCGTCGCGCCGCTGGCGGCCGCCCGGCGGGTCTGCTCGATCGTCTTGGCGGTGCCGGACAGCCCGGTGCCGGCCAGGACCGGCACGCGCCCGGCCACCGTTTTGACCGCGCTGCGCAGCAGCTGGTCGTATTCGTCATCGGACAGGGTCGCGGCCTCGCCGGTCGAGCCGGCGACCACCACCCCGTGAACGCCACCCTCCAGTTGCAGGTGCAGCAGGCGCTGCCAACCGTCGGGATCCAATGCGCCATTGGCCTGGAAAGGCGTGGCCAGCGCGGTGATGAGACCGGAAAGGGACAAGGAAACGATGCTCGGAAGAAAGGGGGACGACGGCCACGTAAACGGCGGCCGGACGTACGTTGCATGTTACTTGCGGGTCGAAAGCGCGGGCAAGTATGCTGGACTCCGGTGAACGTGCCGTCGCCGGCGCCGTTCAGACTCATCCCGCATTACCGGAACCACCTTGACCGACACCACGCCGCGGCCTGCGCCGACCGAAAACCATCTCCTGATCAACGCCTACACGACGCATCCGGAGTCCCCCCTGCTGCCCGTCACCCGGCGCATCGCCGACAGCGGCTGCAACCTGGTCGATGCCCGCCTGGCCACCGTGGGCCGCGATGTCTCGGTGACCGCCCTGGCCACCGGCTCGTGGGACTCGGTGGCCAAGCTGGAAGCCATGCTGACCCGCCTGGAGCGCGAGGAAGGCCTGAAGCTGGTCTGGTACCGCACCGGCGCCAAACAGGCCCAGTCCAACCTGCTGCCCTACATCGTGGAAGTGATTGCCGCCGACAAGCCGGGCATCCTGTTCCAGCTGGCCGACTTCTTCGACCGCCAGGGCATCACCATCGAAAACCTGCAGAGCACCCGCTACCGCGCCATGCAGACCGGTGCGGAGATGTTCTCCGCGCAGGTGACCATCGGCGTGCCGGCCAACATGCACATCGCCGCCCTGCGCGACGATTTCCTCGAATTCTGCGACCACCTCAACCTGGACGCGATCATGGACCCGATGAAGTTCTGACGGCTTCGCGCGTTCATCACGAACGCGCGGTGTTTCATGCAGTTGTAAGACGCTTCACTCAGGCTCCGAAGCAAGGACCTCATGAACAACGGCGATACCCTGGACAGCACCACCCTCGCCCTCCCGCTGGCCTTGTCCGGCGGCGAACACACCACCCTCGGCGATCTCGCCGGCCAATGGCTGGTGCTGTATTTCTACCCCAAGGACAGCACCCCGGGCTGCACCACCGAGGGCATCGACTTCAACGCCCTGCTGCCGACGTTCAAGCGCGCCGGCGCGCAGGTGTTCGGCGTTTCCCGCGACTCGGTCAAGTCCCACGACAACTTCTGTGCCAAACAGGGCTTTGCCTTCCCGCTGATCAGCGACGGCGACGAGGCCCTGTGCAATGCGTTCGACGTGATCAAGCTGAAGAACATGTACGGCAAGCAGGTGCGTGGCATCGAGCGCAGCACCTTCCTCATTTCTCCCGACAGTCGTATCGTGCAGTCGTGGCGCAAGGTGAAAGTGGCCGGCCACGCAGAATCCGTCCTTGAAGCCCTGAAGGCCGCGAAAACCCAGTGATCAATGTGCACCCCACAATGGCCATCACCCTGCCCCGCAGGTCGTGATGGCTTGTCCCTGTTCTGCCACCAGGAAATGACGATGACCCGAGGCAAGCGCATCTACGTTCTGGATACCAACGTGCTGATGCACGATCCAACCGCGCTGTTCAAGTTCGAGGAGCATGATGTCTACCTGCCGATGCAGGTGATCGAAGAGCTGGACAATGGCAAGAAGGGCACCACCGAGGCGAGCCGCAATGCGCGCCAGGTGAGCCGCTTCCTCAATGAACTGGTGCAGGCCTCCGGCCTGGACAACCTGGCCGACGGCATTCCGCTGCAGCGGCCGAACGGGCTGCAGCTGCGCGGCAAGCAGAGCGTGGGCCTGCTGCGCTTCCAGACCAGTCATTTCGAAGCGGGCAAGAGTTTCGGCGCGGTGATTCCGGACAACGCCATCCTCGGTGCGATCCTGGCGCTGAAGGAACAGATCCCGGAAATTCCGGTGGTGTTCGTGTCCAAGGACATCAACCTGCGGATCAAGGCGGCCATCGCCGGCATCGTCTCCGAAGACTACGAAAACGACCGCGCGCTGGACGATTTCAGCCTGCTCTACACCGGCGCGACCGAACTGCCGGAAGACTTCTGGAAGAAGCACAGCGACAGCCTGCGCAGCTGGAGCGACAAGGGCCGCACCAGCTACGAGATCCTCGCCAGCGATGACGAGAGCTGGCACCCCAACCAGTACGCCTACCTGCCCGGCGACGATGAGGTCGAACTGCGCGTGGCCAAGGTCGACAACGACAAGGTCACCCTGTCGCTGGTCAACGACTTCCGCCACGGCAGCCATGCGGTCTGGGGCATCAGCGCGCGCAACCGCGAGCAGAACTTCGCGCTCAACGCGTTGATGGACCCGGAGATCGACTTCGTCACCCTGCTCGGTACCGCCGGCACCGGCAAGACACTGCTGGCGCTCGCCGCCGGCCTGGCCCAGACCATGGACCAGCAGCGCTACCGCGAGATCATCATGACCCGCGCCACGGTCAGCGTGGGCGAGGACATCGGCTTCCTGCCCGGCACCGAAGAAGAAAAGATGACGCCGTGGATGGGCGCGCTCACCGACAACCTGGAAGTGCTCACCCACACCCAGGAAGGCGGCGCTTGGGGGCGTGCGGCGACCAACGACCTGATTGCCAGCCGGATCAAGATCCGTTCGCTGAACTTCATGCGCGGGCGCACCTTCCTGTCGCGTTACCTGATCCTGGACGAGGCGCAGAACCTCACCCCGAAGCAGATGAAGACCCTGATCACCCGTGCCGGCCCCGGCACCAAGATCGTGTGCCTGGGCAACGTGGAGCAGATCGACACGCCGTACCTGACCGAAACCACCTCGGGCCTGACCTACGCGGTGGACCGCTTCAAGAACTGGCCGCACAGCGCGCATGTCACGCTTCGCCGTGGCGAGCGTTCGCGCCTGGCCGACTACGCCTCGGAGGTGTTGTGAACCGTTTCCTTCCCCGTGCCGTGCTGCCGCTGGCGCTCGCCGCGCTGGCGGCGGCCTGCACGCCCGCCAACACGCGGCCCGGCGCCAGCGTGCCGACTGCCGTGAAAGCCGGCCAGTCCTGGGTGGTGACCCGTCCGGTCATCGCCTCCCAGGTGCTGGACACCTGCTCCCGCCCCAGCCCCGGCCAGCCGCCGGGGCGGGTCACCGGCTACTGGGCGCCCAGCCGCCAGCAGATCGAACAACTGGAAGCGCAGCTGCCCACGCTGGAAGCGCAGGTGCCGGGCGCCACCGACTTCGACCGCCAGTACGTCGGTGTCGAGCTGGACGGCCGACAACTGATCTACCTCAACGCGTTCCGGCTGCCCGACCAGAGCGAGACCGATCCGGCGCGCGAAGCGATCCGCGTCTGCGATGGCGGCCGCCAGTTCTGGGGCGCGCTGTTCGATCCGGCCAGCAACCAGTTCTCCGAAGTGGAATTCAACGGCGGGTAGCGCCCGGCTCTGCCCGGCCGCACAATCGCGGCATGAGCCCGTCCACGCCCGTCTCCGCCCTCACCATCGCCGGTTCCGATTCCGGCGGCGGTGCCGGCATCCAGGCCGACCTGAAAGCCTTCGCCGCGCATCGCGTGCACGGGCTGTCGGCGATTGCCGCCCTCACCGCGCAGAACACCCGCGGCGTCACCGCCGTGCATGTGCCCCCGCTGGACTTCCTGCAGGCGCAAATCGACGCCTGCTTCGCCGACTTCGACATCCATGCCGTGAAGCTTGGCATGCTCGCCAACGCCGAGGTGATCGCGCTGGTGGCCGACGCGCTGGAAAAATACCGCCCTACCCATGTGGTACTGGATCCGGTGATGGTCGCCACCAGCGGCGCCCGGCTGCTGGAAGACAGCGCGCTGCACGCGCTGCGCACGCGCCTGCTGCCGCTGGCCACGCTGCTCACGCCCAACACTCCCGAAGCCGAACTGCTGCTGGGGCGGCGCATCCAGAATGCCGACGACGCCGAAGACGCCGCCGCCGCGCTGCTCGACCTGGGCGCGGGCGCGGTGCTGCTCAAGGGCGGCCACATGGCCGAAGGGACGCGGGTGATCGACCGCTACTTCGATGGCGTCAGCAGCGAAGAATTCATCCACGCGCGCTTGCCGGTGGACGCACACGGCACCGGCTGCACGTTGGCCTCGGCAATTGCCGCGCAGCTGTGCTGCGGGTTGTCGCTGCCCAACGCCTGCGAGGCGGCGATCGACTACGTCGCGCGCGGCCTGCAGAGCGGTTATGCGCCCGGCCGCAGCGAGGTGCTGGTGCTCGACCACTTCGGCGCGGCGTGGTCGGCATGACGCGCGCCCTGGCGATACCCGTCGAGACCGAGGATGGCCATCGCTTCGAACTGATCGCACGCGTGCCGGCGCAACCGCGCGCGCACCTGCTGTGGCTGCCGGCCCTGGGCGTGTCCGCGCGCAACTACCAGCCCTTCGCCGATGCATTGGCCGCGCGCGGCATTGCCGTGTTCCTGCACGAATGGCGCGGTAATGGCAGCAGCAGCCTGCGCCCGTCGCGGCAGCAGGACTGGGGCTACCGCGAGATCCTCGAATGCGACCTGCCCGCCAGCCTGCGTGCGCTGCGCCTGCATGGCAACGCGCCGCTGATCATCGGCGGGCACAGCCTGGGCGGCCAGCTGGCCTGCGTGTTCGCCGGCCTGCACCCGGGGGTGTTCGCACGCTTCTGGCTGGTGGCCACCGGCACGCCGTATTGGCGCGCCTTCCCCGCCCCGCGCGGCTGGGCCCTGCCGCTGTTCTACCGCTTCCTGCCGTGGCTGGCGCGGCGCCAGGGCGTGCTGCATGGACGCCGGCTGGGCTTCGGCGGTACCGAGGCACGTGGACTGATCCGCGACTGGGCGAAGGTGGGCCTGAACAACCACTACGCGGCCATCGGCATGGCCCAGGACCTGGAAGGCGGCATGCGCAGGCTGCAGGGCCACGCCAGCGCCGTGGTCATGGCGGAGGATTGGTTCGCCCCCACCGGCTCCATGCAGGGGCTGCTGGCCAAGCTGCCGCAGGTGGACGCCACACTGTCGGTGCTGACGGCATCGGCACTTGGAGCGCGGGCCGATCACTTCGCCTGGATGAAGTCGCCGGAGGCCGTGGCGAAGGCGCTTTTTCATTCATTTGAATGAAGTTCTTCACAAAGGCGTTGACGGATGCGGCGTCGATCCGCATAATTCCGCTCCTGTTGACGCGCCCGTAGCTCAGTTGGATAGAGTACCTGGCTACGAACCAGGCGGTCGGGAGTTCGAATCTCTCCGGGCGCACCATCAACAGGCCAGCAGTTTCGCCGCTGCCGGTAGTCGTAGAACAACGTGATGTAAATGCGCCCGTAGCTCAGTTGGATAGAGTACCTGGCTACGAACCAGGCGGTCGGGAGTTCGAATCTCTCCGGGCGCACCATTACATCGCGTAAAGCCACGCCAGCGTGGCTGAAGAAACATGCAGTACCAGACAATGCAAGCGCGCCCGTAGCTCAGTTGGATAGAGTACCTGGCTACGAACCAGGCGGTCGGGAGTTCGAATCTCTCCGGGCGCACCATTGCATCGATGAGAAAAAAGGCAGCCATGGGCTGCCTTTTTTGTTTCTGATGTTGCCCGAAGGTGTAGAGCCACCCCATGGGTGGC